>CAIZIT010000092.1 GCA_903933115.1 uncultured Burkholderiales bacterium | reverse complement strand
GCCCACT
The DNA here is from genome assembly GCA_903933115.1 of uncultured Burkholderiales bacterium. GTDB lineage: Bacteria > Pseudomonadota > Gammaproteobacteria > Burkholderiales > Burkholderiaceae_C > Limnohabitans. The sequence goes on along the minus strand of CAIZIT010000092.1, from coordinate 68,817 downwards.
GCGTCAAAATTGACAAGCCAGGCATCGATCTCTTTGCCAAAACCAAAACCTCCATTGCCCATTGCCCATGCTCCAATATGCGACTGGCCAGCGGGATCTTGCCACTCAGAAAGCTCTTGGATGCCCAGGTCAATGTCGGCTTGGGGGTGGATGGGAGTGCAAGCAATGATGGCGCCCACATGCTCTCGGAGGCCCGGCAAGCCATGCTGCTGGCGAGGGTGGCCAAATCTTTGGAGCCCTTTGGCTGCGACAGTGGACCTCAAGAAATGACACCACGGGATGCGTTGAAGGTGGCCACCCGAGGAGGCGCCACCACGTTGGGGCGAACTGACATTGGCCAAATCACAAAAGGCTACTGTGCCGACTTGGCACTCTTTAGAACGGACACGCTGCCCATGGCTGGAGGCTCTGTCCATGACCCTGTGGGTGCACTGATGCTTTGTTCAAGTCAGTTGAGCGACTACACCATGGTGAATGGTCGCTTGGTGGTGGAAAAGGGAGAGTTCAAGCCCTTTGAGCTTGAACCTGTCGCTCAAAAACACAATGCATTCGCGCGAGAGCTCACCCAGTAAAGCGAGGATTGAGTGCTGGAGCTTGGTATGGCTGAGAGCACTTTCGCATGATCGCCCAAGATCAGCGATAAAGCTTCAGGCTTAGAGCATCACCCATTGACCATCTGGTTTTGGCTATTTCTCTTGCAATTGCTCTTGCCCATCGTCTACCAACACCCTACTCTGCATAGGCCACATCAAGGCGCAGTTGGTGCACCACCCTCGTACCAACGCTTGATTTGATCGCGCTCCATGTCAGTGATCTGGGTTGCATTGTTCATGGGCATTTGGCGCAAAACCACCGCTTGCTGGTAGATGTTTTGTGCATTCTTGCCCACCGCCTCAGGGGAATCAAAACGCAAGTTCTTCATCTGCACCGCCTGCCCGTGGCAAGTGTAACAACGAAGCTCAAAAATCTTTTGTACCTGAGCGAAGCCTACAGGCCCTTGAGCACTCTCGCCTTGGGCGACCTGTTGGGGCTCAGGTCGCAAAGCAAAGATCACACTGGCGATGATGAACAGCCCAAGGAGCGCAAATGGCAAAGGGTTCTTGGCTTTGTTTTGATGATAGGCGTGCCTTTGCACGAAGAACTGTCTGATCAAAGCACCAGCCAGCATCATGGCGATCAAGGTCACCCAGGGGTAGCTGTGAGCGTAGAGAAAGCTGTAGTGGTTGCTCAGCATGGCAAACAAAACGGGCAAGGTGAAGTAGGTGTTGTGCACACTTCTTTGTTTGCCCCTTTTGCCGTGCATGGCCAACTCCGCCGCAGGCAGTTTTTGACCTGAAGTCATGGCCCCCACCACCTTGCGTTGTCCGGGAATGATCCAAAAGAACACATTCGCACTCATGGAGGTGGCCATCATGGCCCCCACCAGCAAAAAGGCGGCACGGCCTGCAAACCAGTGGCAGGCCAACCAAGAGGCGAATGCAATCACCAAGAACATGATGACCCCTACACCAAGCTCTCCATGCTCTCTGAATCCAACCCATTGACTCACTCGGTCATAAATCACCCAAAAGACCACCAAAAAAGACAGCGCCACAAAAACAGCCTGCGCGGGCGTCCAATCCATCAAGGACTTGTCGATCAAATATGAACTCGCGTTGAACAAGTAAAGCAAGGTGAACAACGCAAAGCCACTCATCCAAGTGGTGTAACTTTCCCAAAAAAACCAATGCAGCTTGGTGTGGATTTTCTTGGGGGCGACCATGTATTTCTGGGGGTTGTAAAAACCCCCTCCATGAACCGCCCAAAGCGCACCATCCACCCCCTTTTCCAACAAATCAGGTGAATGGGGCTTGACCAAATTGTTGTCCAAAAAAACGAAATAAAAAGAAGAGCCGACCCAAGCAATGGCCGTGATCACATGGATCCAACGGATGAGCAAATTGGCCCACTCAAGATAATACGGATCAATCAATTCAAACTCCTCGCCTCAAAATGAAATCTTCCTCGGACACCTGGGCACTTTGCTCCTCGTTCATCAAGAGCTTGGCAACGACAGATACCGCAATGACCTCTGGCTCTTTGGCGTTGAGGCCTGGTAGGCCAATGGGACACTGCACCTGGCCGAGCTCCTCTGGGGTAAAACCACGTTGCTTCAAGCGGCTCTTGAAAGTGGCCCACTTCGTATCGCTTCCAATCAAACCGATGCTTTTGAGGTCCCCTTGCTGGCGCTGCCTCAATAAACACTGCTGCAACACGTCCAAATCCTCCGCGTGACTAAAGCTCATGATCAAGACGTGAGATTGAGCCGCCAGGCTCGCCACAGCCCCTTGCACAGGCTCAGAGTGCTCCAAATGAATGTTGAACCCCACTTCATTGGGAAAGATGCTCTCCCTGGAGTCGATCCACGTCACTTGCCAAGGCAGCCTTTGCATCAACTCCACGATGGCCCGTCCCACATGACCACCGCCAAAGAGCGACAATTGGGGCTCATGGGTCTTCAGCCTGGCTTGAAGAACGGGAATGTGAGAAGCATCCACCACTTCAAAGGACAAGTGAACAACGCCTCCACAACACTGCCCCAAGGAGGGGCCGAGCGGGTATCGCTTGGTCAGTGGCTCAGCCAGAGGGGTTGCGCTCAACAAGAGCTCTTGGGCCTCTTGCACAGCCTGAAACTCCAACTGCCCGCCTCCCAGTGTATTGATCAATTGGTGGGGCAATACGGCCATCCAAGCGCCCTGGTCCCTGGGCACAGAGCCCAAGACCTTCACGACGCTCACCAAGACCGCTTGATCGCCCTTATCTAAAGCGCTTAAGAGCTGTTGGGTATGCTTTAACACCAGCGCAACTGATCAGATCTCAGTGCACTCAAGCACTGTGCTTTAAGCCTTCGCAGGCCATCAAAATTCTCTCTGGCGTTGCAGGTGCATCCATTTGCAAACGCACCTTGTGTCCAGCGCTCGCACTCACCGCATGTCTCAAAGCAAAGTAAGTGGACAAGGCCAACATCAATGGAGGCTCCCCCACCGCTTTGCTGTAAAAAGGTGTGGGCTTGACGTTGCTGCCATCGAACAAAGTCACATTGAAGTGCTCAGGAATGTCTCCGGCAACAGGAATCTTGTAAGTGCTGGGACCATGGGTCAACAACTTGCCTTTGTCGTTCCAAATGCACTCCTCCATGGTGAGCCAACCCATGCCCTGAACGTAGCCACCCTCAATTTGGCCCTGATCGATCGCTGGGTTGATGCTCTTGCCCACGTCATGAACAATGTCCACGCCTTTGAGCCACCACTCGCCCGTCAATGTATCGATCTCCACTTCAGAAACCGATGCACCGTAGCAGTTGTAATAAAAAGCACGGCCCCAAAGGGTGTTGAAGTCATACGCAATATCAGGCGTCCAGTAATACCCCGTGACCGACAGGCCCACGCGGTCCAACCAGGCCTGAAGGATCAAATCCTTCCAATCCACGCTTTGGGTCCCGCAAGAGGCTTTGTTTTGAGCAAACACCACCTCACTGGGTTCACAGCCCAACTTGCGAGCGGCAACTTGAGCCAAACGAGCACGCATTTGATCGCATGCATTGTTGATGGCCGCCCCATTGATATCAGCCCCACTCGAGGCCGCTGTGGCAGATGCGTTGGGCACCTTTTGGGTGTCGGTCGAGGTGACGCGGACACGGTCGACAGAAATGCCTAAACCATCGGCAGCGACTTGAGCCATTTTGGTGTTCAGACCTTGACCCATTTCGGTTCCACCATGGTTCACGCTCACCGAACCGTCTTGGTAAATATTGAGCAGTGCTCCACCTTGGTTGAGCATCGTGGCTGTAAAGCTGATGCCAAACTTCAAGGGCACCAATGACAACCCACGCTTTTTATAGGGGTTGGCCAAATTAAAGGCATCGATGTCCTTTTTCCTTTGCAAGTAATTGGCCTTGGTTTTGACTTGTTCGATGACTTGGTCACCAATCCAATCCTCAATTTTTTGACCATACTGAGTGATCATGGTTTGCTCATCACCTGAGACAGCGGGATCTTTGTAGAGATTGAGCTCGCGGATCTCGAGCGCATCCTTGCCCAATTGCTGAGCCATCTCCTCAATCACCGTCTCAATGGCAAACATGCCCTGTGGGCCACCGAACCCCCTGAAGGCGGTGGCACTTTGCATATGGGTTTTGCAGCGATGGGTGATGACCTTCAGATTGGGCAAATAGTAGCAATTGTCAATATGGAGCAAAGCGCGGTCGTTCACGGGGCCCGAAAAATCGGTGCTGTAACCACAACGAGAGTAAAGGACCACATCGACACCTAAAATTCGACCCTCATCGTCAAAGCCCACCTCATAGTCGGCCCTGAAATCATGGCGCTTGCCTGTGATGGTCATGTCGTCATCTCGGTTGGCACGCAACTTCACGGGACGATTGAGTTTAAAGGCTGCCAAAGCCGCGCTTTGGCTGAAGATGCTCGCATTGCCTTCCTTGCCGCCAAATCCTCCTCCCAAACGACGACAGATCACCTCTACGTCGTTGGTGGACAAATTGAGCGCTGCTGCCGCTTCGCGTTGGTTGCCATCGGGGTGCTGGGTGGAGACATACAAAGTCAACTGCCCATCCTCTTTGGGCACAGCATAGGTGATTTGTCCCTCAAGGTAGAACTGCTCTTGCTGACCACAGTAGGTCCTGCCACTCAAACGGTGGGGGGCCTCGTCGATCGCTTTTCTGGGCTCGCCTCTTGTGATGCCTTTGGCGGGCATGATGAAGGAGCCCTTTTCCATGGCATCTTCAATGGTCAAAATCGCAGGCAATTCCTTGACCAGCACTTTGGCGCCTTTGGCCGCCTCTCTTGCATAAATCATCTCCCGTGCCACGACCACCGCAACAGGTTGACCCACAAACTGAACGATGCCATCGGCCAAGAAAGGATCGTCATGAACGATCGGGCCGCAATTGTTTTCACCAGGAATGTCTTTGGCGGTGTAGACCGCAATCACACCGTGCTGCTTGAGCAACTGCTCTTTGTCGACCCCCTCCCCAATGAGCTCACCATGGGCAACTGGAGAGAGCACCAAAGCGGCATAGACGGTGCCAGCCACCTCTGCAATATCATCCGTATAGATGGCCTGCCCAGTCACGTGCAAATGTGCCGACTCGTGGGTCAACTCGCGACCTTGCTCGCCAGCGGTGATGAGATCTTTAATTTTTTCTGGTGCGTTCATGCTGCGGTCACCTCCGACAAGTGGGCATGGATAAATTTCAAAACTAAGTTTCTGGCCACCAATGAGCGATAGGCCCAAGTCGCACGAAGTCCGTCCCGTGCGGTATAGCTTTGTGCAATGGCTTGATCTATCTCTTCGGCCTTGACGTCTTCGATTCGTTGACCTTCGAGAATTTTCTCAATGGCCAAGGCCCTGGCAGGAGAAGGGGACAATCCATTGAAGGCCAAGCGAACTTGACTCAATCGATCGTTTTTCAGGACATATGACATGGCGCCACATGTGGCAGAAATGTCTTGCTCAAACCTTTTGCTGACCTTGTGCGCTGAAAACACTTGTCCAACTTGTGGACGAGGTATTTCAATGGCTTCGATGAACTCAGACGCTTGCATGACGTTCTTTTTGAGGCCTGTGTAAAAAGCATCCAGTGCGACTCTTCTGGTTTTGTTGCCCAAGCGCAAAATCAACTGAGCCCCCAAAGCCATCAAACAAGGCATGCTGTCTCCAATGGGGGAACCGTTGGCGATGTTACCGGCCAGGGTGGCTGTGAAGCGAATCGGTGGAGAACCAAAGCGACGAAGCACTTCTGCAAAATCAGGCAACTCGGCTTTGACCAAATGCATCACCTCTTCCAAAGAGACCACCGCACCCACTCGCCACATGGCCGGCGTGGTTTGCACCTCCTTCAACTCCTTCACATGACCCAAATACAAAATGTGATCGGGTCTACGGAACTCTTTATTGACTTGTAAGCCCACCTCAGAACTGCCGGCCAAAAGCGTCGTGTTCGGGTGCTTGATCAAATACTCAGCCACCTCAGCCACGCTAGAGGGGGAGACGAACTCGTTGCCCTTTTTGGTCCTCACCACGGGCTGGACAATGATCTCTCCTTCAAGACTCAAAGTGGGCTGGTCTGCTCTTTTGATTTCTTGGAGCAACTGTACATCGGCTTGGTCATCCAAATGCAAGGTGCCTTGGCGAGCACAGGCCTTTTGGGTGGCGTCAATGATGGGCTTGTAGCCCGTACAACGGCACAAATTCCCACTCAAAGCGTCGGTGATGTCTTGACGGGTGGGCTGGGCATTGGTTTGGGTCATGTTGACCAAACTCATGACAATACCTGGCGTGCAAAATCCACATTGTGAAGCGTGGCAGTCCCGCATGGCCTCTTGAATGGGATGCATTTGTCCACGGGCTTTGAGGCTCTCGACCGTCTTGATGGACTTGCCGTCCAAGGTAGGCAAGAGCTGCAAGCAGCTGTTCACGGTCACATAATCCACACCGGTTTGGGCTTCATTGAGCTCACCCACCATCACCACACATGCACCACAATCGCCCTCAGCACACCCTTCTTTGGTGCCGGTGCGGCGTAAATCTTCTCGCAAGTAATCCAAAACCGTGGTGGTTCTTCTCTCGCCCTTGACTTCAACGATTTGACCATCAAGAACAAATCGTACTGTATTTGTAACTTCAGACATGATAAAAAACTCAATAAAACATTAATAAAAATCAAGCGCTCAGGCCTCAAACCCTCGCCCTATGAGCCCCTGTAGGTGGAGTAACTCCAAGGACTCACCAGCAAGGGGACATGATAATGCTCTTTTGTATTGGATACCCCAAAGTCCAAATGGACCACATCCAAAAACAAAGGTTCTGCCAAACCACTCACCTTAGATCTAAAGTACTCTCCTGCAGAAAAACTCAAGCGATATTGACCCACACTCAAATCCTGGTTCTCGATCAAGGGTGCATCGGCTCTTCCATCTTGGTTCAAAACCAGTGTTTTCATGAGCTGGTAGACCTCGCCTTGCTTTTTCAGTAAAGCAACGCCCATGCCGGCTGCGGGCTTACCGTGCATCGTATCCAAAACGTGTGTACTCAAACCCATCTTTTGTATCCCTGAATTAAAAATGCTTTGCGCAAACGCAAATTCAAAAGGTCATTTTAGAGCCTCTGCCTGCAAAAAAGCGTTTTTTTAAACCTCAAGAATGGACTTTTTGGTCATTATTTGGGCAATTGCAGGGCATCTGTATTTATGCTTTAAAAAAAGGCACAATTGAAGCGTTCGTTGATGAAATCAACACAATCCCTCACCTCTTCGCTCTCTGACCAAGTCATCCTCCGCCATGAGAAATTACGACGCCACTTCCCCCTACCCCAGAGACCTCATTGGCTATGCGGACCAAACGCCCTTTGCCAATTGGCCAGGAAAGGCAAAAATAGCAGTTCAGTTTGTCCTCAATTACGAGGAGGGCTCGGAAAATGCCACGCTCCACGGCGATGAGGGCTCCGAGCAGTTTCTCTCAGAAATGTTCAATCCACCGAGCTTTGCTGCGAGACACATGAGCATGGAGAGCATTTATGAATACGGCTCTCGAGCTGGGGTATGGCGTATTTTGAGAGAGTTCGACCGTCGGCATTTACCACTCACTGTGTTTGGCGTGGGCATGGCGCTTGAGCGTCATCCCGAGTTGGCCCAAGCCTTTGTCCAAAAGGGACATGAAATTGCTTGTCACGGCTACCGTTGGATCAATCACCAATCCATGCCCGAGTCGCTCGAGAGAGCTCAAATTCGACAAGGCCTCGATGTTGTCAAAAGCTTCACCCAAAAGAGCGCCATCGGGTGGTACACCGGCCGAGACAGCCCCAACACCAGAAGATTGGTGGCTGACTGCCAGGATGTGGCCTACGACAGCGATTACTATGGGGATGATTTGCCCTTTTGGATGAAAGTCAAGAGCAGCTCGGGCCAAACGGTCCCCCAGTTGATCGTGCCTTACACATTGGACTGTAACGACATGCGCTTTTCCTTGCCTCAAGGGTACTCTCAATCCGAGGACTTCCTCACTTACCTAAAAGACACCTTTGATGCGCTTTATGAAGAGGGAGAGGACCGACCCAAAATGATGAGCATTGGCATGCACTGCAGGCTCTTGGGTCGACCAGGACGCATCATGGCTTTGAAAAAATTCTTGGATCACATTGAAAAATTTGACCGAGTTTGGGTTTGCAAAAGAATAGACATTGCTGAGCATTGGAGAGCTGAACATCCTTATACAGAGTGATCTCTCTTAAGTGTTGCAACATCTCAAACTTCAACCCCCACCAGTTCCCATCTCCATCTCCATGACCATTACGCTTGATCAACTGAACCACCAAGACACCACCGAGTTGCTTGTCCACTTACAGGGACTCTATGAGCATTCCGATTGGATTGTGGAGCAAACCTTGAGTCGTCGGCCCTTCAAGAGCTTTGAAGCCTTCAAGCACGAGATGGTTCAAACCCTGAACCATGCCGGTGAGGATGCTTGGCTCCAATTGATCAAAGCGCACCCCGAGCTCACAGGTAAAGTGGCCTTGCAGCAAAAGCTGACCGCAGAATCCCAAAGCGAACAGCAAAGAGCGGGCCTGGGCAACTGCTCGCCAGAGGAATACGAAGCCCTGCACCGCTTGAATAAAAACTACCAAGACCGTTTCGGCTTTCCGTTCATCGTTGCGGTCAGGGGCCCTCGTGGACTGGGTTTGACCAGAATGCAGATCATCAAAACCATGGAACGCCGAGTTAAAAATTCTCGGCATTTTGAAATTCAAGAAGCCCTGCGTCAAATTCACCGCATCGTTGAGCTGCGGCTGCAAGAAAAAACAGGTCTCACGACTCCAATGGGTGACTTGATGTGGGATTGGCATGAGGATTTGGCGCAGTTCAGCGAAGTCCAAGATGCAGACCCCCCGCAATTGACCGTCACCTACCTCAGCACTGCGCATCAAGCATGCGCCAACTCGATTGCGCAACGCATGCGCGAATGCGGTTTCGATGAAGTCCACCAAGATGCGGTGGGCAACGTGACAGGCCGATACCACGGACAAAACCCCAAGTCCAAGTATTTGATGACGGGTTCACACTTTGACACGGTGAGAAACGGTGGCAAGTACGATGGGCGTTTGGGTATTTTTTGTGCATTGGCTTGCGTAAAGGCCTTGCATGAGCGAGGCGAGCGATTGCCCTATGGGCTAGAGTTGGTGGCCTTCGCCGAGGAGGAGGGTCAACGCTTTGCCGCGACCTTTTTGGCCTCCAGTGCCTTGTGCGGGCAATTCAAAAAGGAATGGTTGACACAAGCTGATACCAGCGGCAAGACCATGCAGCAAGCCATGCTGGACTATGGTCTCAACCCGCAAGAAATTGGACTCATCCAACGCGACCCCCAAAATTACCTAGGCTTTGTGGAAGTACACATTGAACAAGGCCCCGTCCTCTACAACCAAGGTCTGCCCTTGGGATTGGTCACGTCCATCAACGGATCGAGACGCTTTTTAGGCCAAGTTCGAGGCGTGGCCAGCCATGCGGGCACCACCCCCATGAAGCTCAGACACGATGCCGTTGGCGCGGTGGCAGAGTTGGCCTTGTACATGGAGGAGCGTGCCCTCCAAGATGCAGACTCTGTGGCCACCATGGGCATGCTCGAAGTGCCCAATGGATCGATCAATGTGATTGCAGCCAGAGCCCAATTCACCATGGATGTGCGAGCGCCCAATGATCTGCAAAGAGACGAGGTGGTCCATGACATCATGCAAAAGATGGAAGAGATCGCAAAACGCCGCCAAGTGGAGTTCACACTTGAAGAAAGCCTCAAAGCCGCAGCAGCGCCTTGTGATGTCCAATTGAAAAAGAAGTGGCAAGAGGCGATTGAGCATCTGGGACTAGAGGTCTTGGAGCTGCCCAGTGGGGCAGGCCACGATGCCATGAAAATTCATGACATCATGCCCCAAGCAATGCTCTTTGTAAGGGGTCTGAACTCTGGCATCAGCCATAATCCCTTAGAGAGCACGAGCTCGAGCGACATGCAACTCGCCTTTGAGGCCATGATGCATTTGCTCAGTCATTTTGAACCCTAAATTCCTTTTGCACGACCAACGATTTGGAATCAAAAAACACTTTATCATGATGAATCATTCTGTTGCTTACCAAGAAATCGACCAATGGGTTGAAGATCACTTTGCTGAACAAGTCGATTTTCTAAAGTCATTGGTCCAAATTCCAACTGACACACCACCGGGTAACAACGCACCCCATGCGCATCAGACGGCCGAGTTTTTATCGACCATGGGGTTTCAAGCAGAGGCGTACGAAGTCCCATCCGAAGAGGTGCATCGCCATGGACTTCAAACGATCACCAACTTGATTGTTCGCCAAGAGTTCAACGATCAAGGTCATCACACCTCTTCTCACCAGCAGCTCAAAGCAAAAAACGGCCCGACCATCGCGCTCAACGCCCATGGCGATGTGGTGCCACCCGGTGAGGGCTGGACGCACAACCCCTATGGAGGCGACATCGTTGACGGCTTCATGTTTGGTCGAGCCAGTGCGGTAAGTAAATCAGACTTCTCAACCTTCACTTTTGCGCTGAGAGCGCTACAAAACTTGAGTGAGAAAATTGCCGCCAAGCAGGGGGCCTTTGCTGCTTTGCCCTGCCCCAAGGGCCAAGTTGAGTTGCACTTCACCTATGATGAGGAGTTTGGTGGAGAAATGGGGCCGGGCTGGCTCTTGGGACAACATCTGACCCAACCCGATTTGATGATTGCTGCGGGCTTTAGCTACGAAGTGGTCAATGCGCACAATGGTTGCCTTCAATTCGAAGTCACCTTGAATGGGAAAATGGCCCACGCCGCCATTCCAGAAAGCGGCGTTGACGCTCTTCAAGCCGCGGTTCATGTCTTACAAGACCTCTACGCCCTGAACACCCAGTACAAATCCATCGTCTCCCAAGTCAAGGGCATCCAGCACCCTTATTTGAATGTCGGCCAAATCATGGGCGGCACCAACACGAATGTGGTCCCAGGTCGTGTCACCTTCAAATTGGACCGCCGCATGATTCCAGAGGAAAACTCTGCACAGGTTGAAAGCTCGATTCGTCAAACCATCCTCCAAAGCATCGAGGCCTACAACAGCGCTCATGCCCAACAAGCCCCCGTTGAACTGGAGATCAAGAGATTGCTCCTGGCCGAGTCCATGAAGCCCCTTCCAGGACAAAAACCCCTGATCGAGGCCTTGCAAATGCATGCCAGCACGCTCTTTGAAACCGAGATACCTGTTGTTGGAACTCCCTTGTATACCGATGTTCGTCTCTACAGTGCGAGCGGCGTGCCCGGTGTCATTTATGGTGCAGGCCCCAAAACGGTGCTCGAGTCGCATGCCAAACGGGCTGATGAGCGCTTGAAACTCGATGATCTGAAAAGAGCCACCCGAGTCGTTGCACGCAGCCTTTACGATTTATTGTCAAAACAGCCTTGAAATTTTAAAAAAACAGAAATTTAAGGCAAAATCGCCCAAAAAGCCTTTCAAGGCAACCCAATTTTGGTGCAAGTTGAGACAACGCACCACATTGGACCCAAGAAGAAGCTCGGATCCTTCGGAAAGTCCTAGAGGACCTCGGAAAAACCTGCTTTCAAAGCCAAGGCATGACAAACGCTTGGCTTTGAAGGCTGTAGGGCACGCGCTTTTGGGCATCGATATTGCTTAGGGTATTCATCATTCATTTAGGAGTTGAACATGGTTTCTTTGGGTCTTCATCATTTCAAAGCCAGCGCTGTTGTCGCGGCCATCACGATCACTGGCGCTTTGGCCAGCGCTCCAAGCTTTGCGCAAACGACTGCGCTGAAGTTCCAATTGGATTGGCGCTTTGAGGGACCTGCCGCTTTGTTTTTGGTGCCAGAGGCCAAAGGCTACTACAAGGAAGCCAAGTTGGATGTGACAGTGGATGCAGGAAACGGCTCCGGTGGAACCGTGACCCGAGTTGCATCGGGTTCTTATGACTTGGGTTTTGCGGACTTGGCCTCTTTGATGGAGTTTCATGCCAACAACCCCGATGCGCCCAACAAACCCATTGCCATCATGATGGTTTACAACAACACGCCCGCATCGGTCATGGCACTGAAGAAGTCTGGCATCAAGACGCCTGCTGACTTGAATGGCAAGAAATTAGGTGCCCCCGTGTTCGACGCCGGCCGTCGCGCTTTCCCCATCTTCGCCAAAGCGAACAATGTGAGCAACGTGACATGGACCGCCATGGACCCCACACTTCGCGAGACCATGCTGGTACGCGGAGACATTGACGCCATCACAGGATTCACCTTCACTTCGCTTTTGAACATTGAAGCTCGCGGCACCAAGGCCGATGAGGTCGTGGTGCTCCAGTACCCTGATTACGGCGTGAAGCTTTATGGCAATGCCGTCATCGCTTCTCCCAAAATCCTCAAAGAAAATCCCGAGGCCGTTAAAGCGTTCTTGAAAGCATTTGCCAAGGGCATGAAAGATGTTTTGAAAAACCCTGAGGAAGCCATTCAAACGGTCAAGGCCAGAGACGGCATCATCAACGTTCCCCTTGAGGTGCGTCGCTTGAAGTTGGCGCTCGATACGGTGGTCAACAGCGCCGATGCCAGAAGCGAAGGTTTCGGTCAAGTCAAAGCCCCTCGATTGGCCTTGATGGCCAGCCAAGTCTCTGACGCCTTCAACACCAAGACCCGTGTGAACCCAGACACCATTTGGAGCCCAGCCTATTTGCCAAGCGCCAAAGATTTAGACGTTCTACCCAAGAAATAAATGTCACAAGCTCCTGCCTCGCCTTTTGTCCAATTTGAGAATGTTTGGCTGGCTTACAACGAAGAGTTGTTGGCTCAAAATCATTTTGCAGTTGAAGACATCAACTTGAACGTCAGAGATGGCGAGTTCATCGCCATTGTGGGCCCATCGGGTTGCGGTAAATCCACCTTCATGAAGCTCACCACGGGACTCAAACGACCCACCAAGGGCCGCATCATGGTGGGTGGACAAGAGGTGACGGGGCCTCTCAAGATCAGTGGCATGGCGTTTCAAGCGCCTTCCCTCTTGCCATGGAGAACGACCCTCGACAATGTGCTCTTGCCACTTGAAATTGTGGAGCCTTATCGCTCTCAATTCAAACAAAAGAAGGCCGAGTATGAGGCACGTGCCATTGCGCTTCTCGAGCGTGTGGGTTTGGGTGGATACGAAAGGAAGTATCCATGGCAACTCTCTGGGGGCATGCAGCAGCGCGCAAGCATTTGCCGCGCCCTCATTCATGAGCCCAAAATGCTGCTCCTTGATGAACCTTTTGGTGCTTTGGACGCCTTCACACGTGAAGAGTTGTGGTGCATTTTGAGAGACCTGTGGACGGAGCAAAAATTCAATGTGATCTTGGTGACCCATGACTTGAGGGAGTCGGTCTTTTTGGCCGATACGGTCTACGTCATGTCCAAAAGCCCGGGACGCTTCATCGTCAAAAAAGAAATCGATCTTCCAAGACCTCGAGAGCTTGAGTTGACCTACACCTCCGAGTTCACCGACATCGTGCACGAACTCAGAAGTCACATCGGTGCTCTGAAGGGCGCTCCAGCCAAAGCGGCTTAAAGCCCCTGCCTTGTCCTCACAAGCCTGTCCCCTAGGAATTATTTGATGACCTCTAAACAACTTGAAAAAAGCTCCCCTTGGATCTTATTGATTCTCACCTTGGTGTTGTGGCAATTGATTTGTTCCGTTTTTTCAGTCTCTGAATTCATCTTCCCCAGCCCCTCGCGCATCGCCTCCCAACTCATCGAGTTTCGAGGAACCGTTGCTGCACACGCATGGAGAACTTACTGGGTCACGATGGCTGGATTTGGCCTGGCCATCGTCGTCGGGGTCTTGTTGGGTTTTGTGATCGGTAGCTCACGCTTGGCATACACCGCCGTCTATCCATTGATGACCGCGTTCAACGCACTCCCCAAAGCCGCCTTCGTTCCCATATTGGTGGTGTGGTTTGGCATTGGCATTGGTCCGGCCATTTTGACGGCTTTCTTGATCAGCTTCTTTCCCATCATGGTCAATATCGCAACCGGATTGGCCACGCTTGAACCTGAATTGGAGGATGTTCTTCGCGTACTGGGCGCCAAACGATGGGATGTGTTGATCAAGGTCGGTTTACCCAGATCTTTGCCGTATTTTTACGCTTCTTTGAAAGTGGCCATCACCTTGGCTTTTGTAGGCACCACGGTATCGGAGATGACCGCAGCCAACGAGGGCATTGGTTACTTGCTCATCTCTGCGGGCTCTGCCATGCAAATGGGATTGGCTTTTGGGGGCTTGGTGGTGGTGGGCGCGATGGCCATGATCATGTATGAACTCTTTAGCTACATTGAGGTTCATACCACCGCCTGGGCTCATAGAGGCTCTCAAAACCATTGACCCCAAGGCATGAGCGCATGGAGCCACATTCTTGAGGCTCTTTTTTTTAGATCAAAGACCGGAAACTTCGATCTTCGAGCTTTCTTTTTTTTCGGCGAGACAACGTGTTTTCAAATGAAGGAGAGCTCTTCACTTGTCCTCACGCGTTGCAATCAATTGATCGCGGTGGTACAAACTCTTGAACCAATGGCTCCATAAAACAGCAATCAAAATGGTCCCCACACCGCCCAAAACCACAGCGGGCACGGGTCCAAACCAAGCCGCAGTTGCACCCGACTCAAACTCGCCCAACTGATTGCTCGCCCCCACAAAAACAGTGTTCACCGCACTCACGCGCCCACGCATGTTCTCTGGGGTCTCCAGCTGAACAATGGTGTGCCTGATCACCACACTCACCATGTCCGCGCAACCACTCACCATCAAAGCCAGCAAGGAGAGGATGAAGTTTTCTGAAAGTGCAAAGACACACGTCGAAAGACCAAAGACCGCGATCGCGCCAAACAAATGACGCCCTACTTTTTTCTTTAGAGGCCAACGGGTGAGGTAGACGGAAACCATCAGAGCACCCACAGCAGGAGCAGCCCTCAAGAGTCCCAGACCCCAGGGTCCCGTGTGCAAGATGTCCTTGGCATAAATGGGCAACAAGGCCGTTGCCCCTCCCAGTAAGACAGCAAACAAATCCAATGTGATGGAGCCCAAAATCACTTTGCGACGCCAAACATAAACCACTCCCGCCAGCACAGACTCAAGACTCACTGGCTCATTGCTCTCCTCACTTTGCGCCTGCGCCTTGAGCCTCAGCAACCAATAGGCAGACAAAGCATACAAAACCAAGCAAGCAAGATAAACACTCTCGGCACTCAAGGCAAACAACAAACCCCCAATGGCTGGACCCGCCATCACACTCGCTTGATAGCCCATTGAATTGAGCGCCATGGCACGCGGCAAATGATGGGTGCTCACCAAAGTCGGCAAGATGGCTTGCTGCGCGGGATTTTGAAACGCTCTCACGATGCCGAGCAAGAGGGAGATGAAGAGCAAAAAGTCACGCGTGAGCGCACCGTGCTCGATGGCCAAAAGAATTCCCAAGACGACGATCGCTTGGGTGAACCAAGCGATCATGACAATGTTTTTTCTTGGGAATCGATCGGCCACATGCCCTGCAAGAAGACTGAGCACCAGGGCAGGACAAAATTGATAGAGCCCCACGAGACCCAAATCCCATGCACTGGAGGTGAGCTCATACATCTGCCAAGCCAAGGCCACCATCAGCATCTGAGAGGCAACGCCCGCACCGATTCTGGAGAGCCAAAAGCGGACAAAAGACTTGTTGGCGAACAAGTCTTTTAAATCAGTGGATGGGGTTGGGTGTTTCAAAACAATTCAATAGGAGGTCAAGTGTTGCAAAGCCTCACAAGCTCAGTGATGATGACCCGCATGTGGCCCGGCTTGAGTTGGGCAAGAAACTTGTGTCGGCAGCACTTTGCTCAAGCATTCTTCAAAGAGCTCAGGATTTGAGCTTGATGAGTGTAACCCAAAGCCTTTGAAACCCTAAGGCTTGCTGTGCCCAAAAGCCATCCCCGTAAGTCACGCCCTCAGTCTCTTGGTCCTTGATGCCTGTAGGCTCATACCCGCTGTCAAAATCTGCCGTTCCAAAAAGAATGTCCCACCAGGGCAAAAGCACACCAAAGTTGTGCCCCCCTAAGACACCCGAAGTGAACTCATGGCCAATGCCCACCGCATGGTGCGTTCTGTGAAACCGAGGACTGACCCACAGTTTTTCAATGACGCCCCACCATCGCAGATCGATATTGGCGTGTTGGATGCTCTCAAACAATCGAGAAACCACAATCAGAAGTACAAATTGCTCGGGCTGAACGCCTATGAGGGCTGAAATCAATGCGCCCAGCAAGGCCAAGAGCACATCATCGAGCACGTGCCCTCGGCTGTCTGTCCAATACGTCATGCTTCTTTGGGAGTGATGAAGCGCATGCAAGGCCCACCAAGCAGGCCACTGGTGCTGTGCGCGGTGGATCCAATAATTAAAGAAGTCAAAGACCACGAGGTAGGCAAAAAAACTCAGGAGCGGCTGTTCGTTCAGTCCAGGAATCCATTGCTCCAAATGAAATGTAGGCACCCCCAACTCACGCATATTGCCCCCGATCCAATCCAAGGGGATGCTAAAGAGAAGGAAGAAAAAAAGTCTGAAAATGCCCAAAGTCTGAATGAAGGTATAAATCACATCCACCCGTATGCTTCGGGGATCTTGATGTCTCTCCAAGGGAAACCACTTCTCCAAAGGGCGGATGAAAATCAGCATGATGGCGATTTGCAGCAAGCCGAGCAAAAACCACTCACTGGCCGTGTAGGCCTCTTCCGACAAATTGGCCCAACCATTGGCGAATAAAAAAGGCTGAATGAGGCCTTCAAACAAGACCGCATTGAGCTTAGCAAACAAGTCCAATAAATAATCCATCTCTCACCTATGGCTGTGTATGTTGGGCAACCCAAGACGCGTAAGCCGGATGTTCATCCAGCGTTTTGAAGCAAAAGCCTTTGTCTTTGAGGCCCACGATCAAAGGCTCCAAGACCGATGTGGCCCAGGGATCCACTCTGGACCAAATGCCCAAATGCGCCATCAAAATATCTCCAGATTTGATGTGTGCCAAGGCGCGCTTGAGCAGCATCTCGCTCGGGTAACGGTCACTGGGGAGTTCATCGCCTAAAAATCCCGCATCACTCCAGCCCACATGCATGTACCCACACGCTTTGCTAGCGGCCAAAAGCGCGGGTGAGGTCTTGCCGCCTGGGGCCCTAAAAAGAGGCAAAGGTGCTTTAGAGGTGATGGACTTGATGGTGTCGTTTGCTTGCTTGATGGATGCACAATACCTCTTCGCGCCCCAAAGCATGCGCTGACCCCGTTGAGGGCCTGCGCTGGGTTTGACCCAAAAATGGGGCTCCTCTGCAACTTCAGCCACACCAATAGGATGGGTGGCCTTTTGTGCATCTGACAGCCAGTAAACATGGTCCATGGTGTGGGATGCAAAAGCATGTCCCTCCAGTGCCCTTTGTTGCCACCAACTCTGCCAATGCGACCCCAAAGTACCGTCCCCCTCCTGGGTGGGCTCATTGGCCACAAAGAAAGTCACCTTGACATGCTGCCGATTGAGCACCTCAGCCATGAAAGGGGCGACACCCATGTGACCGGTATCCAAGGTCAAATAAAGGGGTTGATTGCACCCTGAGTTCGCCGCCCATGTGGATGGTGAAAATCCACCCAAAAGACCCAAGAAGGGCATTCCAAGCAAGACCAAGAACCTTGGCATCAAGCGCCTTTGAAGGCCTAGCTTGGTCATCATGGGCTTCAAAGAGCGAGGGGTCCAACGCTTGAAGAGGCCCATGCTCCTTTGAAATGCGCCACTTTGATCATTGTCTCTTGGCATGATCAAGCGTCCAAATCCCATGGGGCGACTTGCCCACATTCACCTGCCGGATCATGGCTCCGGTGGACAAATCGATGACGGAGACTTTTTTAATCCAGCGAGAAGAGACCATGATGGTTTTCATGTCGGCAGAGACCTCCATGCAATCGGGCCCTCCTGGGGCATTGAACTGAGAGACCACCGAGAGGGTTTGAAGATCGATTTTGCTGATCGTGTTGGCCACCCTGTTGCTGACAAACACGTGCCGACCGTCGCCCAAGGCTCTGAAGGCGTGAGCACCCTCACCCGTGGGAATGGTTTTGATCAATTGAGGCGTTTCTTTGCTGACATCAAAAACCTGTACCTCTCTCGCACCGGTCAAGCCCACCAACAAAAGCTTGTCATCACTGGTTCCAAACACATCGGCAGGAGTAGAGCCTGTTTTGACGCGCCACTTGATTTTTTGAGTTGGCAAATCCATGGCCACCAACTCATCACTGTCTTGCATGGTGGCGTACACCACGGTGCTTTTGGAGTCGATCCACAAATGACTGGGCGTTTTCGACGAGGGGACACGTTTGACCAACTTCAAATCTTCCCCACTCCACTGGTACACATCGATGTGGTTCAAACGGTTGCCCACCGTGACAAACCATTTCATATCGGGAGAAAACCTCAGCTGATAGGGATCCAAAGTGCCCTTGATGACCCGTTGAACTTCCGCTGTTTTGGGGTCGATGAAGGTGAGTGAATCCCCTCCAGCGTTGGCCACAATCACCGAGCGCTCATCTGGGGTCATGTACAAATGATGGGGCTCCTTGCCCGTTGGAATCATCTTGCTCACTTTCCAAGTCACGGGATCAATGACACTCACCGTGGCGTCTAAAGAATTGAGGCCGAAGACCGGATTGGCCGCCATACAGGCGCTCCAAAGACCCCAACCCCAGACCAGTGCGATGAGTTTCAAATTCAATAGTTTTGTTTGCATGTTCTAGGCTTTTTAGGGTGTTTGCTAGGGCTCGCGCCAAGAGGGCTCATCGAGCGAGCAAATGAAAGGTTTGAGTTTAAAGTATTTCTATGTCAATTGAGTCAAGCATAGAGGGGAAGGGAGGGATTTTTTAGGCCCTTTGAGCAGCGACGAACGCACACTTCAGACCCCACCTACAAGACGAGGTCAATAATGCACGTGTCATGAGTTTAAACGGCACTCTGAGCATCTTTGATCTCTTGGGGCGTCATGATCCGCCACTGCCCGGGCAACAAATCACTGGGCAAAGACAACTTCCCCATTTTGGAGCGATGCAAGCCCACCACCAAATGCCCCACTGCAGCGAGCATGCGCTTGACTTGGTGGTATTTGCCCTGAGTCAAGGTCATGCGCATGAACCGCTCACCCAAGAGCTCACAGTGCTCGGCTTTGACCGCTTGCGGGGAGTCGTTCAACACAACGCCTGCCAGCAACTTGTCCAAGTCCTTTTGCGACAAAACATCTTCGGTGGTGATGTCGTAGACCTTGGGGACATGGTGTTTGGGAGAAGAGAGTCGGTGAATGAGGGGGCCATCATCGGTCAGCAGCAAAAGGCCCGTGGTGTCTTGGTCCAGACGACCCACGGCTTGAACCCCTTGAATGGATGACTTTTGGGGTCTTTGACGAAGAGGGGCGGGGAGCAAGGTGTAGATGCTGGGCCATGATGATGGCTTTTGTGAGCACTCTGTTCCCGCAGGCTTATGAAGCATCACATAAGCTTTTTCCCAAAAATACCATTGCTGGGCCTGAACCACATAGGCGAAACCGGTTTGGGCATCAACAACCGCCCAAGGGTCGTCGCAAACAACAGCACTTCCCAATTCACCAATGGCCACATGGCCTTGCTGGATCAAGCCTTGACAAATTCGACGCGTCCCAAAGCCTTGGGAAAACAAGAGGTCTTGAAGTTGCATGGTTCTTTCTCAGCAGGCGGATCAGTCGTAATGGATCATTGAGGCCAAAAATGACGCCTCAAGGTATGAGTGAAAATTGGCGCATAGAGCGCATGGCGCTCAGCATGGCGCTCAATGTGTTCATTGTACGTCTTGAACATTTGCATCCGAAATGTGAACCCTCCCCCCCCTTGTCTACCCCCCAACGAGTCCCATGGACTTTCAAAATGACAAGCGCCATCCTCTAAAAGCAGCAGCTTGTGGCACCTTTGCGAGAAGTTGCCCTTCTAATGAATCAACTTCTGCAATTTTAGAAAATAAATGGTTGGTCAATTGAAATAGACGCAGCGCCTAACGCTTTTTTATGGTTCCGAGGGATTGAATTAAAATGAAGAAATGACCTCATCCAATTCCATCTCCAGCTCCGCTAGCACACGTCCAGAACCCCGACTCACCAGCCTCTCTCACGGGGGAGGATGTGGGTGCAAGATTGCACCCACCGTCTTGCAAGAAATTCTGAAGAACTCACAAGGCTTGGGGCCCCTCTTCCCAATCCCTCCAGAATTGTTGGTGGGCATTGAGACCTCAGACGATGCCGCCGTCTATCAGCTCAACGCGACCCAAGCGGTGATTGCCACCACCGACTTTTTCATGCCCATCGTGGATGATCCCTATGATTTCGGAAGGATAGCGGCAACGAATGCGCTGAGCGATGTTTACGCCATGGGCGGAAAACCCATTTTTGCGCTGGCCATCGTGGCCATGCCTGTGGGGCAATTGAGTGCTCAAACCATCGGTCAAATTTTAAAAGGCGGGCAAGATGTTTGCCACCAGGCCGGGATTGTGATCGCAGGTGGGCACACCATCGATTGCGTTGAACCCATTTATGGTTTGGTGGCCATTGGCTTGGTGGATCCTCAAAACATCAAGAAAAACTCCATGGCCCAAGCGGGTGATCTCTTGATCCTCAGCAAACCCTTGGGTGTGGGCATCTACTCGGCCGCTTTAAAGAAAAACACGCTCTCGCCCTCGGCCTACGACTTGATGCTCAAAACCACCACCCAATTGAACACCCCGGGCTTTGATTTGGCTCAAATTCAAGGCGTGCATGCTTTAACGGATGTGACGGGCTTTGGTCTCTTGGGGCATGCTTTGGAGATGGCCAAGGGATCAGGCTACCACATTGAGCTGCAATGGTCCCAGCTGCCGCTGCTTGATGGCGTAGAAAATCTGGCGAGAGATGGCCACATCACCGGTGCATCCACCCGCAACTGGGCCAGCTACGGAAAGGACATCGAACTCGCTCAAGAACTGCCCGCCTGGGCTCAGGCGCTTTTAACGGATCCGCAAACCAGCGGCGGCTTGTTGATCAGCTGTGCACCCGAGGCCTATGAAGAGGTGAAGAAAAATTTGACCGCTCACGGCTTTGATCACGCTTGCGTGGTGGGGCAAGTCACCAGCACCCCCATAGCCAACGATGCCGATCAAAAAGTAAGCGTTCGAGCGGCTTGAAAAAAATGAAGGGGCGAGCAGTGAACTGCTCCCCCCTTTTCTTTCGGTGTGAACCTTGAGCAACTTGCTCACCCCCAAGAGGGGTCAAATCAAGTCGAGCCTCTCAAGGACAACTGAAAAACTACCTCAACACCAAGACCGGCACTGTGCTTTGAACGAGCACATTTTGTGTCTCGCTTCCGAGCAACAGCTTTTTCAATCCACGTCGGCCATGGGAGGCCATGACAACCAATTCGACTTTCTTCTTGGCTGAGACGTCGATGATGGCTTTGGAGACGATATCGGATTTGACCACCATGGAGACGGCGTTGACACCGGCTTTGATGGCAGCGTTGCGCTCTGCATCCACCAACTTGTGTGCATCTTTGGCCCATGCCGCCTCAATCTTGTCGACCTCTTTTTGGTTCAATGGAATCGCTCCATCAAAGTAACTTTGGACAACACGTGGAATGACCTTCAAAATGATCAATTCTGAGCCACCCAAAAGCGCAAGTTGTGTGGCTTGGGCAATGGCTTTTTTAGATAAAGGTGAACCGTCCGTTGCAACCAAAATTTTCTTGTACATTTTCGATCTCCATTTGTTGAATTAAAAATCACGATTGCATGTTAAAAGACCACGCTCGAAGTGGTTTTGATATATATCAACTCCTTCAGTATTTCTTCTAGGAATTGGAACAGGCCCCCCATAAAACCCTAGAATCCCCAAAATGCACCGCCTAGAGCACTCCTCGCCCAAGTCCTTTGATTGGCTCGACAACCCCAAGGAGTGGTTGCGCTACAGCACACCGATCACACCCCGAGAGCGCTCACGGCTGGTCTTGGGAGAAACGTTGGAAGAGGCCACCCCGACCAACGTCTCCCATGCTTCAGGCGAGTGGCTCAAGGATGTCTCGGCCCACGCATCAGATGAGGTCCACACGCGTGGTGGAATTTACACCTCTCAAATCGCCATCGAGGGCATGTACTGCGCCAACTGCTCTTTGAGCATTGAGGGTGCACTCAAGCGTCTTCCTGGCGTCTTGGACGTCCAAGTTCACGCCCACGCCAAAAAAGCTCGGATCGTTTGGCGTGAGGGCCAAAGCCGCCCCAGTGCTTGGCTAAGAGCCGTTCACAACTTGGGCTATCAATCCTCTTTGCTTGAAGGCTTGGAGTCCGAGGAGGTCAAATCGCGAGAGGCCAAACTCATGCTCTGGCGCTTCATGGTGGCCCTTTTTTGCATGATGCAAATCATGATGTACTCGGCACCTCTCTATGGTGATTTTGGCGCAAGCGTAGACCCCGAGTCCATTCAACTGCTGCACTGGGCGGGATGGGTCTTGAGCCTTCCCGTCTTGATCTTCTCTTGTCAGCCCTTTTTCATGGGCGCTTTGCGCGACCTCAAAAATCTCAAACTCAGCATGGATTTACCTGTCGCGATCGGGATGCTGCTGACCTTTTTCTTGAGTTGCGCCGTCACCTTCTCCCCCCATGACATCTGGGGCATGGAGACTTACTTTGATTCCTTGACCATGTTTGCCACCTTTTTGTTAGGGGGCCGGTGGTTGGAGCTCAAACTCAGGGACAAGACCCTCGGTGCCCTGGGTGTGCTGATGGAGCGAATCCCCAAAGGCATCGAGCGCCAGATTGAAGAGGGCCATTTTGAGACCATATCGACCCATCGAATCAAGGTCGGAGATGTGCTTCGCATCCAACCCCACCAATCCTTCCCATGCGACGGACAACTGCAAAGTGCGCTCACCTGGGTAGAGGAGTCCCTCTTGAGTGGAGAATCCAACCCCATCGAAAAGTCCTCTGGCGCAACGGTCTTGGCAGGCAGCACCAATCTTGGGCCTGCCATTTTGATCACGGTCACGCAAATTGGCAATGCCACACGCTTTGCCTCGATCGTTCATTTGCTCCAAGAAGCAGAGAGCTCCAAGCCCAACATCGCAAAAATCGCCGACCAAGCGGCCAAACCCTTCATTGTCACCGTGCTCTTGGCTGCTTTGATCAGCGCAGTTTGGTGGTGGCCACACTCCCACGTCCAGGCCCTGCTCGTGGCGAGCGCCGTCTTGATCGTGACCTGTCCCTGCGCACTCACGCTGGCCACCCCATCGGCCCTGATCGCCAGCGCTGGTTTCTTGGCCAAACATGGTGTCTTCATGCGAGACCTGGCGACACTTGAGCGACTGAGCCTTATAGATGTGGTGGTCTTTGATAAAACCGGCACATTGACCCAAAATATTTTGCATTTGCGAGAGGTCTTCAACGCCTCTGAGCTCTCTCGCGTTGAGCTCTTTGCGCTGGCTCGTGCTTTGGCGCAACACTCCCCCCACCCGCTCAGCCGCTCGCTCAACGAGCCCAGTAATTTTGCACACCTCAGCACACCACAAAGGCAAGAGATGCTCGCCTTGTATGAAGACATCGAGGTCCTTGATTTCAAGGAAATGCCTGGCACGGGCTTAGAGGGCACCTTGAGGTTCAAAGACAAAACCCTCCACTTGAGACTGGGTTCTTTCAAGTCATTGCCCCCTTCTCTTGAGACCTCTGCCATCAGCGCCATGGCGCAAAGCGCCCAAGTCCACCTCTGCCATGAATCGAAATGGCTGGGCAGTTTTCTCTTTGATGAAGAGTTGCGAGAGGAGGCCCAAGCACTGGTGAGCCACCTTCAGTCAAGAGGCCTGGATGTTCAAATCTTCTCCGGGGACCAATCACCACGGGTAGAAAAAATCGGTCAACTGCTCGGACTGAACCCCGAGCAATGCATGGGTCAGTTGTCTCCCCAAGACAAACTCCAACGCATCCAAGTCATGCAAAACCTGGGGCACCGGGTGTTGATGGTGGGAGATGGATACAACGATTTGCCCATCTTGGCAGGGGCTGATGTATCTTTGGTCTTTGGATCGGCCACGCATTTGGCTCAAGAGGTCGCCAACTGCGTGGTCCTGAACCCGTCCTTGACTTGGGTCTCGGTGTGCTTGAACCAGGCCAAAGCGAGTCTGCGTGTGGTGCATCAAAATTTAGCCTGGGCCTTTGCTTACAACTTGGTCTGCATACCGATGGCGCTCATGGGCTATTTGCCCTCATGGCTGGCAGGCCTAGGTATGGCCTTGAGCTCCTTGGGTGTGGTGCTCAATGCTTACAGGCTTCAACTTCAACCCATCGAACCCATCCCAGATCTTCGCCCCCCATCCACGCCACCCACCTGAACTGAAAACACAAAATGGACATCCTCTACTTGTTGATTCCCCTGTCTGTCGTTTTGGTGCTCTTCATCTTGCTCGCCCTTTGGTGGGCCATTTATGCCAATCAATTTGATGATTTAGACCAAGAATCTGAACGAATTTTAAAAAACGATTGATCTGAATCAAAAAAAACCGCTCAAAACCCCACATAATCATCCTCAGTTTCAAAAAACCTCTTCGCCATGAACAACACTCAAACTCTTTACTACCATGACAAAGTGGTCAGGCAATTCTCCATCATGACCATCGTTTGGGGCGTGGTTGGCATGTTGGTGGGCTTGATCATCGCGGCTCAATTGGCCTGGCCGGAGCTCAATTTTGGCATTTCCTTTTTGAGCTACGGCAGGCTTCGCCCCTTGCACACCAATGCGGTGATCTTCGCTTTTGGGGGATGCGCGTTGTTTGCCTCTTGCTACTACGTCTCTCAAAGAACGGGACAGACCCCGCTGTTTGCCCCTAAATTGGCGGCCTTTACGTTTTGGGGTTGGCAGTTGGTCAT
This sequence comes from uncultured Burkholderiales bacterium, assembly GCA_903933115.1. Taxonomy (GTDB): domain Bacteria; phylum Pseudomonadota; class Gammaproteobacteria; order Burkholderiales; family Burkholderiaceae_C; genus Limnohabitans. The sequence continues at coordinate 43,794 of CAIZIT010000092.1, read as the reverse complement.
TTTGAGCGCGGCCATCAGCTTGCCGCTCGGATTCACGACGGGCAAGGAATACGCAGAGCTCGAGTGGCCCATTGATTTGTTGATCACCGTGGTCTGGGTGAGCTTTGCCATTGTGTTTTTTGGCACCATCATCAAGCGACGCGTCAAGCATATTTATGTGGCCAACTGGTTCTTTGGTGCTTTTATTTTGACCGTTGCAGTGCTGCATTTGGTCAACAGCGCCGAGGTGCCTGCTGGCTGGATGAAGTCCTATTCCGCCTATGCGGGTGTGCAAGATGCCATGGTGCAGTGGTGGTATGGACACAATGCGGTGGGATTTTTCCTGACAGCCGGTTTTCTGGGCATGATGTACTACTTCATTCCGAAACAAGCGGAACGACCAGTCTATTCCTACAGACTCTCAATCGTTCACTTTTGGGCGCTCATCTTCACCTACATGTGGGCTGGCCCTCACCACCTGCACTACACCGCCTTGCCCGACTGGACGCAATCGTTGGGCATGATCTTCTCCTTGGTCTTGCTGGCGCCGAGCTGGGGCGGCATGATCAACGGCATCATGACGCTCTCAGGTGCTTGGCACAAGTTGCGAGATGACCCCGTTCTTCGGTTTTTGATTGTCTCCTTGTCGTTTTACGGCATGAGCACGTTCGAAGGCCCCATGATGTCCATCAAAACAGTCAATGCTTTATCGCACTACACCGACTGGACGGTTGGACACGTCCACTCAGGCGCGCTTGGCTGGGTGGGACTGATCTCCATGGGCACCATGTATTTCCTCATTCCTAGACTGTTTGGACAAAAGAAGATGCACAGCCAGCCTGCCATTGAGCTCCATTTCTGGATGGCCACCATTGGCATTGTTCTCTACATTGCAGCCATGTGGATTGCTGGCGTCATGCAAGGGCTGATGTGGAGAGCGATCAACGAAGACGGCACACTGACCTATACCTTTGTCGAAGGCGTCAAAGCCACTTACCCCTACTATGTGATTCGTGTACTTGGAGGCGCACTCTATTTGGGTGGCATGCTCGTGATGGCATGGAATGTGGCACTCACAGCTTTAAAGGGTCAAGCTGCAAGAGTACAAGTCCCCAACACTGGCACGAGCAGATAAAGAAAGACATCCTCCATGAATGATCAAAACCCCAATAAATTTACGCACGAAAAAATTGAGACCAATCAATTTTTAATGATCGTCCTCATCCTCTTGGTGATCTCCGTGGGTGGCTTGGTGGAAATCGTGCCTTTGTTTTTCCAAAAGTCCACGACCCAAGCCGTTGAGGGCGTTGCGCCCTACACCGCCGTTCAGTTGATGGGGCGAGACATCTATATCCGTGAAGGCTGCTACAACTGCCACTCACAGATGATTCGCCCCTTGATGGCGGAGACCCTTCGCTATGGCCACTCCTCGATGGCGGGTGAGTTTGTCTACGATCATCCATTCCAATGGGGCAGCAAAAGAACTGGCCCCGATTTGCACCGAGTTGGTGGCAAATACAGCGATGACTGGCACAAAGCCCACTTGCACAACCCCAGAGACTTGGTGCCCGAGTCCAACATGCCGGCCTACCCTTGGCTGGAGTCGCAACTCATCGACCCCGCCCAAGGTGCCAAGAGCATGACCGCATTGAGAACTGTTGGCGTGCCTTACACCCAGCAAGACATCGACAACGCTGCTCAAGAGTTGAGCAATGTGACCGAGCAAGCCGCCTTGATTGCTTACCTGCAGTCTCTTGGCCGCGCCTTCAAATAAGGATTCTTCATGGACATCAACTTTATTCGTGTTTGCACAACTGTTTTGAGCTTCATCTCCTTTGTGGGTATTTTGATATGGGTGTACCAACCCAAGCTCAAAAATGCGTTCAATGAATCGGCCAATTACCCCTTCTTGGAGGACTGAGCATCATGAGTGACTTCACCTCCTCTTATTGGTCCTACTACATTGGCACCTTGGTGATTTTGGGGCTCATCGCCTGCATGTTCCTACTTTGGAAGATGTCCAAAAGTGATGGTCAACCGATCGATCCTGGAGAACATGGACACGTCTGGGATGAGGACTTGCGCGAGCAAAACAATCCCCTGCCCCTTTGGTGGGTGGGACTGTTCGTGCTCACCACCGTGTTTGCTGGCGTGTACCTGTTTCTTTTTCCAGGCCTTGGCAGCTACAAAGGCCATTTGAACTGGAGCTCCAGTCTTGAGCATGCCCAGGAGGTGCAAGCCAACCGCGAAAGCATTGCGCCTCTTTACGCAAGGTTTGACCAGCTGTCCATCCCCGAGATTGCCAAAGACCCCCAGGCGATGGCCATCGGGAACAATTTGTACTTGAACAATTGCGCACAATGTCACGCCTCAGATGCCAAAGGCTCCAAGGGATTTCCCAACTTGAGCGATGAGGACTGGTTGCATGGGGGGACGCCTGAGAAGATTCAAGAGACCATCACGCTGGGTCGAATTGGACAAATGCCCCCCATGGCAGCGGCTCTTGGCTCGCCCAATGAGGTGGAGAATGTAGCCCAGTACGTGCTCAGCCTCTCAGGCAGCCCCCACGATGCGGCCAAAGCACAAAAGGGACAGGAGAAGTTTGCCGTTTGCGCAGCCTGTCACGGCGCGGACGGCAAAGGCATTCAAGCCATCGGTTCTGCCAATTTGACCGATAAGGTTTGGTTGCACGGATTTGGTCAAGCAGCCATCGAGAGCATGATCGTGAACGGCAAGGTCAATCAAATGCCCGCACAAAAGGGAAGACTCTCCGACTCGCAAATCAAAGTCCTGGCAGCCTACATTTGGGGCCTGTCCAACAACAAGACCCCGTCCTAAGACTTCGCTGGATGACTCTCAGGCACTGAGAGCCACCCCCCTTTTCGATTGAAACATTTGCAAGACACGCCCCCAACCCACCTCCTCTACGCCTCAGCACCTAAGATCTACCCCCGAACGGTACATGGCTTTTTTGCCAACCTCAGGTGGGTCTTTGTGGTGCTCACGCAGCTGGTTTTTTACGGCCTACCTTGGCTCGAGTGGGCCGAGCGTCCTGCCGTTTTGTTCAATTTAGAGGCGAGGAGGTTCTACCTCTTTCCCCTGGTCTTGTACCCCCAAGACTTCATCTACCTCACGGCTCTTTTGGTCATTTGCGCCTTGTCCTTGTTTTTGTTCACCGCTTTGATGGGACGCGTTTGGTGTGGCTTTGCTTGCCCTCAGACGGTCTACAGTGAAATCTTCATGCTCGTTGAGAGATGGATCGAGGGCGACAGACCCCAGCGCATCAAGCTCGACCATGCGCCACTCAATCTAGAGGTCTTGGTAAAAAAGGTGAGCAAGCACCTGATTTGGGGCCTGATCGCGCTTTGGACGGGACTGTCCTTTGTGGGTTACTTTGTGCCGATCAGAGATCTCCTTCACCAAGTCTGGACGCTCCACCTGATGGGTTGGTCCTTGTTTTGGATTTTGTTTTATTCCTTGGCCACCTATGGCAACGCGGGTTTCATGAGGGAGCAGGTTTGCAAATACATGTGTCCCTATGCAAGGTTTCAAAGCGCCATGTTCGATGCCGACACCTTGGTCGTGGGTTACGATGCAAAGCGAGGAGAACCCAGGGGGCACCGATCGAAGAACTTGAGCGAGGAGGCGATCAAAGAGGAGCTGGGCTTGGGCCACTGCATCGACTGCCAACTTTGTGTTCAAGTCTGCCCCACAGGCATCGACATTCGTGATGGACTTCAATACGAATGCATCGGCTGCGGCGCTTGTGCAGATGTCTGCAACGACGTCATGAAAAAGATGTCCTACCCCATTCACTTGATCAAATTCGCCAGCGAAAATGCCATTGAGCACCGATGGGGGCTTCAAGAACAACTCCAACGCATCTTAAGACCCCGAGTGCTGGTGTACGCCACCTTGCTCTTGAGTCTTTGCGCCATCGTGGCTTATCAACTGAGCCATCGTGCAAGCTTTAGAGTCGACATTGTGCGAGACAGGAACACCTTGGCGCGGGTGGTGGAGGGGAGCGACCAAAAAATGGTGATGGAGAACGTTTATCGCTTTCAGATCATGAACAGCAAAGAGCACACTCAACAATTTGAAGTCACTGCCCACGGCATCGATCAAGTCAAAATAGAAACCCCCCAAAGGATTGAAGTCCTTGGCGCACAGTCCAAATGGTCGGTGCTGAGAGTGGCGATACCTGCTGAACACGCCAGTCCTGGCTCCCATAAAATTTGGCTCGACGTGAGGTCTTTGGAGGACGAACAGCGGTTGAGCGAGCAAACTGTTTTCATTGTCCCCGCACAGTAAATCAACTTGCAAGAGAGAAAGAATTGACCATGTCTGTATCCCCCTCTAAAGAGAAGACTTCCCTGGCTTCATCAACTTCATCACCTTGGTGGACTTATCCGTATGTCTGGATGATATTGCTGGGACCGGCCTTGGTGGTGGTGGCAGCGCTTTGGACTGGATATATCGCCCATCAAGGCGCGGACCCTGTGATGAGCGCGCAATCGCCCCTTCCAACACTGAGTGCGGCGCAAATTGAAAAAAATCACGCGACCACTCGCCAACCCCTCTCGCCCCCCTTGTCCTTGGAACAACAAACGGCCACTCACCTGGGGGATCGACATGAATAAGTGGAGAGGTGTACAAATCCTCTGGCCTGCCTTCTTGGCGGCTGGTGTTCTCGAGATGTGTGTATTTGCATTTTTAGATCCGGTGCTGTTGACCGAGACCTTCAAGTTGTCCAGCGACGAGACGCAGTGGATTTACGCAGGTTCATTTTTTTTATTTTGGTCTGCAACGTCGCTCTCGAGCGGCATCAGTTGCTTGCTGATGGTGGAGAGGCCCTGATGAGCGGCCTGTCAAATGGTCGGTGCCGCTTTGGCTTTGAGACTGAGTCCCTTGGTGTCCAAAATCAGCACGGCTTTTTGCTGAACACTGATGAGACCTTCTTCTGCAAACTTTGAAAACGTTCTGCTCACCGTCTCCAGCTTCAGGCCCAAGTAAGATCCGATCTCCTCTCGAGTCATGCGAAGAATCATCTCCGATTGAGAAAACCCCCTGGACTTCAAACGGTTGGATAAATTGAGTAAGAAAGATGCCAAACGCTCCTCGCTCCTCATGCTACCCAAAAGCAATATTTGCTCGTTTTCACGAACAATTTCACGGCTCATGATCTTATGAAAATGATGCTGCAAGGCGGGAACGTCCCTGGAGATCTCCTCAAGACGCTCCATGGGCATGATGCACACCTCAGAGTCTTCAATGGCCACGGCCTCGCACGTGTGGTGGTCGGTCTGTATGCCATCGAGTCCAATCACATCGCCCGACATCTGAAAGCCTGTGATTTGGTCCCTGCCGTCATCGGTGTTCACCACCGTTTTGAAAAACCCCACTCTCACCGCGTAAATCGAAGAAAAAAGGTCTCCCTGACGAATCAAAGACTCCCCCTTCTTGACTGTTTTTCGAAGTTGGATCAATTGGTCAATTTTGACAATGTCCTCCGCACTCAATCCTATGGGCAAACACAACTCTCGCAAATTGCAACTCGAGCAGGCGATCTTCAAATGATCCGAACTTGCAATAGGGAATTTTTCAACTGTGGACTTGAGGGTTGACTTCAATCAGTGACCTTTGGAAATAAGAAAAGAAAAAACCATGCCGTCGATCTTTATTTTAAACCCCACATGTGACATTTGACACCGAATGAAATTCCCATGTTGATCACTTTGCTGACCATTTCACTGATGATGGGGCTCACTGGCGGACCACACTGCCTCATGATGTGCGGGCCCACTTGCACCTTGCTGACAAGGCGACAAGTTCAAAACACCCGTGGCCCATCTTATGCCTTCTTTTTAATGGGCAGGAGCATGGGCTATGGTGCAACAGGTGCATTGGCTGCGATCTCCATGCAAACCCTCGGTTGGCTATCGACCCAGTCCCCCCTTTTTCGCCCCCTTTGGAACATGACCCACGCTTTGGCATTGGTCTTGGGTCTTTTTTTATTGGTTTTTGCAGATCAACCTCTTTGGATCGGTGGCGTGGCCAAGAGGTTTTGGCAAAAAATCGATCGTTTCATGTCTCGGTATGCCGTGTTTCAAAAATCTTGGGCGGTGTTGGCCATCGGCGTTTTGTGGAGTCTCATCCCCTGCAGCTTGCTTTACTCGGCCTTGATGGTCGCCGCTTTGAGTGCGAGTGCGCTGCAAGGGGCTTTGGTCATGTTCACCTTCTCCCTTGGCGGAGCGGTCTTCATGGCCTTTGGCTCTGAGCTGTGGGTCAAACTGAGCAACAAAGAGGGCTCATTTCGCGCAAAACACCCTCTCAAAGGGGTGAGCTCCGTGGACTTCTTCCCCCCGGGAGCGCTCAAAGGGGATGCAGACCCAAGTTTTGTGCCTAAAACTCCCGCCATGGCTCAATGGGGTGTGCGCTTGGCAGGACTGGCCTTGGCCACCAACTCGGCTTGGATCCTGTACCACGACCTGGTTCTCAATCTAGCACCGTGGTGTGTGGTGAACCCTTAATGCGAATAATTCTCATTTATTGTAGAATCAAGACATGTCCAACCCTTCCACCCCCTCTTGCCTAGACCGACTCGGTGCCCATCAAATGGCACGGGTGGTGCGTGTGAACGCCCAGGGCAGCGCTTTGCCTTTGGCCAGACAACTCGAGGAGATTGGTTTCATTCCTGGTGAGCGCGTTCAAATGCTCAGCAAAGCCCTCTTTGGGGGAGACCCCATGGTGGTGAGGGTGGGCGTGTCCACCTTCGCACTGCGCAAAGCCGAGGCTCAACTCATCGAAATTGACACGGAGCACTGATTGCAAACCTCTCCCGTTCATTTCGTGGACTCCTCTCCCCTGGTGGCCCTCATCGGCAACCCCAACTGTGGCAAGACTGCCCTTTTCAATTTGCTCACCGGTAGCCACCAAAAGGTGGCCAATTACTCAGGCGTCACCGTTGAGCGCAAAGAGGGAAAGATCCAGCAAGAGATAGGTGCAGGTGCCGCCATCAGAATTTTAGACCTCCCCGGTGTCTACAGCCTCTACCCCAGATCCTTGGATGAGCGGGTGACCCACGATGTTTTAAAAGGCGTTGCCGCGGGAGAGAAAAAACCCGATATCGCCGTGTGCGTGGTCGATGCGACCAATTTGAGAAGGACACTCAGACTCGCCTTGGCCGTTCAACGCCTTGGACTGCCTTGCGTCTTGGCACTGAACATGTGTGACTTGGCCAAAAAGCGTGGCATCGAGATCGATGTGGAGGCCCTCTCGAAGGCGCTTGGCATGCCTGTCATCGCCACCGTTGGCATCGAGCCCCAAGGGGTCGAGCCACTCAAGCACTTTTTGCTCGATGCCTTCAACCAAGACCAGTTCAAAAGCCTCATCGCCAAGAGTCACCAAGACAACTTCCAAAGCAGCCCTGCCCCCCTCAGCGACACAGACAGGATTCATGCCCTCTTGGCTCAACTGGGTCTGGATCAAATCGCACCAGACCCCATCAGCGAGCGCATCGATCACTGGGTCTTGCACCCCATTTGGGGCTCACTAATTTTGGGGGCCGTGCTCTTTATCGTCTTTCAGTCGGTCTTTGTCTTGGCCAATGCCCCGATGCAAATGATCAAAGATTCATCGACCCATTTGGGGGAGGTCTTGGGGGCCTACATTCCGATTGAATTGCTGAGGAGTTTGGTTGTCGATGGACTGATTGCTGGGGTGGGTGGCGTTTTGGTGTTTTTGCCTCAAATTTTGATTTTATTTTTCTTCATTTTGATTCTTGAGGAATCGGGCTATTTGCCAAGAGCGGCCTATTTGCTTGACCGCATCATGGGGAGTGTAGGTCTCTCTGGGCGCTCCTTCATCCCTTTACTTTCTAGCTTTGCGTGTGCCATCCCTGGGATCATGGCCGCTCGAACCATCTCGAACACACGTGACCGCTGGGTCACCATTTTGATTGCCCCTTTGATGACATGCTCGGCCAGACTCCCCGTCTACACCTTGCTGATCTCGGCCTTCATTGCAGAGCGGTCCATGGTAATGGGCTTGTCTTTAAGAGGCTTGGTCTTGTTCGGACTTTATGCCTTGGGTATTTTGGGCGCCATGGCGGTGGCTTGGATTCTCAAAACCTTCACCCAAGAGGGCCACTTGGTGAGACCCTTGATGATGGAGTTGCCCAATTACCACTGGCCCACTTTTCACAACGTGAGCATTGGCCTTTGGCAAAGGGCCAAGATCTTTTTGAACCGAGTGGGTGGTGTGATTTTGGTCTTGACCTTGGGACTGTGGTTCTTGGCCACCTTCCCCAGCCCAGCAGCGGGTTTTGAGGGCCCAGCGATTGAACAAAGTTTTGCAGGCTACATTGGCCATGCATTGGCACATGTCTTTGAACCCATTGGCTTCAATTGGCAAATCAGCGTGGCTTTGATTCCCGGCATGGCCGCCAGAGAAGTGGTGGTGGGGGCCTTGGGAACCGTCTATTCGATCGCCAGCAATTCAGCCAATGCAAGCCAAGAACTTGGCGATATTTTGGTTCAAACGTGGAGCTTACCCACCGCTTTGTCGCTTTTGGTTTGGTTTGTCTTTGCACCTCAGTGCTTGTCAACCATCGCTACGGTGAGGCGAGAAACGGGCGGATGGAGACTTCCTCTCATCATGCTGAGCTACCTCTTTGCTTTGGCCTATTTGGCCTCCTGGATCACTTACCACGTGAGTCTCTCATTGGGGTGGTGAGCGTCCTCCAACACCAACGGTGGTCATAGACTCAATCCTCTCAGGTGCCTCTCGCCTACACCTCACGTGGATCTCACTCGAAGGTCACTGGCAGTTGACTTGCATCTGAAGCTGCGTCCTTGAGATCTTGTCCCATAGGGTAGGCCACAGACCACCCCCTCTTCTCCCCTAGAGTTCAACCCAAGCGCTCACTTGGGAAGCCTTTAGCAATGTTTAGCGAATAGCCGCAGGACCAAAGAAGTAATCCGGCATGAAAGTCACCAAGTCGGGAAAGACACACAAGATCAGAACTGCAAACATGATCAAAAAGACAAAGGGCAAGGTGCCCCATACCACTTCACTCAAAGAGATATCGGGTGCGATCTTGTTGATCACAAAAATATTGAGTCCTACAGGCGGATGAATCAAACCCATCTCCATGATCACCGACATCACCACACCAAACCAAATCAAATCAAAGCCCTCGGCCCTGAGTGGAGGCAAAATGATGGGAGCCGTCATCAAAATGATGCTCACGGGGGGCAAGAAAAATCCAAGCACCACCACCAAGACCGATACCGCCAAAAACAAGACCCATTTGGACAAATGCAAACTCACCACCCACTCGGCTGCACTTTGGCTGATGTGCAAGTAACTCATCACATAAGAGTAAAGAAGCGACATGCCAATGATCAACATCAACATGGTGGCCTCAGACAATGTGCTGGTGAAGATGGGTTTCAAATCCGACATCTTCCATGCCCCGTAAACCAAAGCGATCAAAACAAGCGCCATCACCGCTCCAAGGCCTGCCGTCTCAGAAGGGGTAGCAAACCCGCCATAGAGGGCACACATCACGCCCAAGAGCAAAACCAAAAAGGGCAAGACCCTGGGAATGGCCATGAATTTTTCTTTTAACGTGTAACTGTCCACTTGCAAAATACGGCTGCGCTCACCCCCGTGGTCGGCTTGATCTTGAGCCTGCCGGCGCTCGAGATTGAATTTGAAAATCCCGTAACCCGCAAACAAAATCACCAAGACCAAACCGGGCACAATGCCAGCCAAAAACAATCGACCCAATGACTGCTCCGCGGCCACAGCGTACAAAATCAAAGTCACGGATGGTGGCAACAAGATGCCCAATGTTCCTCCAGCCGCCACCAAACCAGCAGACAAGCCAGGTGAGTAACCTCTCTCACGCATCTCAGGAATGGCCGAGCTGCCAATGGCCGAACAAGTGGCAGCGCTAGACCCCGCCATGGCGGCAAAAAGCCCACAAGCCAAAGTCACCGCAATCCCCAAACCACCCGGCACCTTGCTGAGCCAAATGTTCAAAGCAGAGTAAAGATCTCGACCTGCTTTGGATTTGCCAATGGCGGCCCCCTTCAAGATGAACAAGGGAATGGTGAGCAAGGTGATGCTCGCCATTTCCTCGTAAACGTTTTGAGCAATCGTGTCCAATGAGGCATGGGGCATGAAAAAAAACATGAACACCGTGGCCACCGCACCCAGTGCAAAAGCGATGGGCATGCCTGAGAACAAAACCACGCAAGTCGAAAATCCAAAGAGCAGTCCAATTTGAAGAGTTGTCATTTTTTGATCTTATTTTTTTGTTTGTAAGGCGTCTCGGGTGAGCACTTGCTCCAAAAGGACCAATACCAAGAGGGAAGTTCCAACAGCCATCGAGCCATAAGGAATCCAAAGGGGGGCTCCAAAAGCGGAGCCGGAAATTTGATGGTCTTCAATGGCCTCCATCAACAAAGACCAAGATTTCCAAGCAAAAAAGACACAAAACAAAAGCGACAAAACATCACTCATGTATCGACGCACCAAATCTGCTTGAGGACTCAAGACGGCACTCAATGCCTGAATGCCCACGTGCCCACGCTGAACTTGCACCCAGCCGGCGGATAAAAAGGTGGCGCCAACCAGTAAAAAGATGGTCACCTCGTCTTGCCAATCGCTGGGAATTTTAAAGAGATACCTGGCAGTGGCCTCCCAGGTCAAAACACAAGCCGCAAGTCCAATGGCGAGCGAGCCCAAGAAAGCAGCCACTTGGTTGAAGGCTTGAAGTCCCCTCAGGACGAGTCCTTTCTTGGGCAAAGCGTCGTCCCCACCAGGGGAGGAGAAATCATGAGACATCGGTCAATCCTTTAGGCAACAGCTTTGGCCATCTTCAAAAATCTCTCGCACTCCGCACTCCTCTTGGCGTAATCCACCCAAGCAGATTCCTCGGCAATTTTTCTCCACTTGGAGATGGTCGACTCGTCCATATCGACCACCTTGGCGCCGGCCTTTTTATAGACCACAGCCACATCCTCATCATCGGCTTTGGCCATGGTTGTAGCGAACTTCTCAAGCTCCAGGCCCACCTCATCAATCGCTCTTTGTTGATCACTGGGCAAGGCGTCATAGACGGCTTTGGACATCAACAAGGGCTCAAACATGTACCAAAAGCTCTTTCCACGACCCGTGGTGAGCGCTTTGGAGATCTCCTCGAGCCTGAAGGAGATCAAGCTGGTGGACGAGGTGATCGCCGCATCCAAGGAGCCTGTTTGCATGGAGGGATAAATTTCATTGGAGGGGACACTGGAGATGATGCCTCCGGCTTGCTTGAGCATCAGATCCATTTCCCTGGAGCCGCCGCGGATTTTAAGACCCCGCACATCATCTGGATTCACCACGGGCACACTCCTTGAAACCGTGCCCCCCGCTTGCCAAACCCAAGTCACGATTTTCACGCCCTTGGCTTCCAAGAGTTTGGTGAGCTCGCGACCAATCTCCGCCTTCTTCCAAGCAAAACCTTGCTCGTAAGAGGTGACCATGCAAGGCATGAGTCCGATATTGACCTCTTGAATCTCTCCTCCCGCATAAGCCAAGGGGTAGAGTGTGAGGTCCAAGGCGCCTTTTCTGACCGCCGAGAATTGAGCGACCGTTTTCATCAAAGATGAGCCCGGATAGATCTCAAACTTCAATGCCCCATTGGTGCGCTTTTCCACATCATGCGCAAATTTACGGGTCAGGCGGTCCCTGAAATCGCCCTTGTCGATGGAGCCCCCAGGAAACTGGTGGGAGATCTTGAGGACTCTGGACTCCGCACTCCAAGCCCAATTGGGAGCAGTCAAAAGACCTGGCACTGCCACGCCTGCCAAACTTTGCACAATCGATCGTCTTGAAATCATGATGTTTTACCCTTGAGAAATGTGACATTTGGACATGGGGAGTTTGTTCTTCCAATGAAGAAACCCTCCATGAATCGATTTGATTTTTTTCTGCCGCGAAGAAGCGGCATTTTTGGAGTTCAACGCCGTCACAATGGCGCACTGAACCGTTATTTTATGTCCAATTGATGAAAGTAACCAAAATAGGCTATTGACAATACCATTTGCGCTTAAAAAAGCTCAAAATTCAATAAAATACCCCAAATGACGTGATTTTTACCATGCATGAAGTTCGTTATCAGGAAAAGTCCTGTCCTTCACCGCCCGCACATAAGCCCTCATGGCCTCTTCAACGCCGTCGTGGTCTTTGAGGAAGTTTCTCACAAACTTGGGCATCTTCCCGATGCCAGCTCCCAGCATGTCGTGCATCACCAGCACTTGACCGGAGGTCATGTTGCCTGCACCAATGCCGATGGTGGCACATTGAGTGAGCGCTTGGGTCACTTGATGCGACAAATCTTTGGGTACCATTTCAAGCACCAAAAGATGGGCCCCCGCTTGCTCGAGCTCTTGGGCTTGCTTCAATAGAAGTTGAGCCGCACGGTCTTCTCGAGCCTGTACTTTGTAGCCGCCCAATGCGTGAACCGTTTGTGGCGTCAAGCCTAGATGCCCACAAACCAAAACCCCTCTCTCGGTGAGGAACTGAACCACCTCGTTGGTCCACCCTCCTCCCTCCAACTTCACCATGTGCGCACCCGCTTGCAGCAGCACCGTGGCACTTTGAATCGCTTGCTCTTTAGACACTTGGTAGCTTCCAAAGGGCATGTCGGCAACAATCCAGGCCTTGTTTTGAGCAGATTGAACCCCCTTGACGACGCATTGGGTGTGGTAGGCCATCTCCTGCAAAGTCACACTCAAGGTACTGGATTGCCCCTGACAAACCATCCCTAGGGAGTCTCCAATGAGCAAACTGTCCACGCCCGCTCGGTCGGCCAATGCGGCAAAGGTGGCGTCGTATGCGGTGAGCATGGCGATTTTTTCGTCATGGGCATGCATTTGCATCAATTGATGAAGGTTCATGGCAGGTCATCCATTAAATAGCGCTCAACCAGAGGCAAAGTCCAAGGGCTGAGCAGTAAAACATAAAAACTATGAAAGAATAGAGGTGCGTGCGTTATTCCTCTCGATTATAGTTTGATGCCATCAAAAACCCCTCATGCCCAAAAGCCTAGCCTCACTGAAGTTAAATTACTCGTTTGAAGAGGGCTCCACGGTTTTGAGGCACGAGCACTCGGGCCCTTTGAGGGTGCTCAAAAGCCTGTATCCCGAGGGCAAGCACATTTGTCACAACATCTTGATCCACCCACCCAGCGGCCTGGTCGGTGGGGACCTCCTTGATATCCAAATTCAACTCCGCGCAGGTGCTCACGCTTTGATCACGACACCTGGAGCGGCTCGGTTTTTTGCATCACAAACACTGCCCGCCAAACAACAAACGGTTGCACAATTGGGGGCTCAATCGAGACTGGAGTGGCTCCCCATGGAGTCCTTGGCCTATGACGCATGCCTAGGATTGAATGAGACCATTTTTGAATTGGCACCCGAGAGTCTCTTGATGGCTTGGGATTTGGTGTCTCTTGGGCTGCCCCACGCCAATTTACCCTTCAGGCAAGGTCGGTTTTTTCAGCATTTGGAGATCAAAGGTCTTTGGCTGGACAAAGGGGTGATGGATGCATCAGACCAGCGTCTTCTCACAAGCCCCCTTGGACTCCAGGGCAAAACTTGCTTGGCCAGTATGGTGCTTGCTTCAGGCTCTAAGTTTGAAAGACCACAAAAAGATCAAGCCGTGGAGTTGGCAAGACAGGCCTGCGAAGAGGCGCCTCCATCCCTCAAAATTGGTGTCAGTTCACCCCATGAGCGATTGGTGGTGGTTCGCGCCTTGAGCGATCAAGTCGAACCCTGCATGCGAGTCTTCCAAAAGATCCGCGCAGCTTGGCGGCAAGAACTTTGGGGCCAGCAAAGCAGCGCGCCCCGGATTTGGAACACCTAAAGCAATCGCGTTGAGCGCCTTAAATAGAGACCAGTTGTCGAATTCCTTTTTCAGCCATCTCTGTGCCTGGCCCCTCGACCAAGACCTGCCCTCGCTCCATGACCAAGTAGTGATCGGCCAACTCTTCTGCAAAATCGTAATATTGCTCACAAAGTAAAATCGCCATGTCCCCTTTGTTGGCCAATTGACGAATCACTTTTCCAATTTCTTTGATGATGCTCGGTTGGATGCCCTCTGTGGGCTCATCCAAGACGAGCAATTTGGGCCCACTCGCCAAAGCTCTGGCAATGGCCAACTGTTGCTGCTGACCTCCCGATAAATCCCCACCCCTTCGATGCCTCATTTGATGCAAAATGGGAAAGAGCTCAAACAACTCTTCGGGGATGGGTGCGCTCGAGGGCTTAGAGGCCAAACCGATTTTCAAATTGTCCTCCACCGTCAAGCGATTGAAGATCTCTCTACCCTGAGGCACATAACCAATGCCTGCGCTTGCACGCTCATAGGGCGTGGCCTTCGTGATGTCTAAGCCATTCAAAGTGATGCTGCCTTCTCGAATGGGCACGAGACCCATCAAGGACTTCAACAGCGTGGACTTACCCACCCCATTTCTCCCCAGCAAAACGGTGATCTTTCCCGCATAAGCACTCACGCTCACCCCTCTGAGGATGTGTGAACCGCCGTAATACTGATGAACATTTGAAATTTGTAACATCTTCACCGTCCCAAATAAACTTCGATCACTCTGTCATCGGCCTGCACCTGATCCAAAGTACCTTGCGCCAAAACGCTTCCATCGCAAAGGACAGTCACCACTTCAGAAATTCTTCTGATAAAGCTCATGTCATGCTCCACGACCATCAGGGAGTGTTTGCCTTTGAGGCTCAAAAAGAGCTCAGCTGTTCTCTCGGTTTCTTGGTCTGTCATGCCCGCTACGGGTTCATCCAAAAGAAGCAACTTGGGGTCTTGCATCAACAGCATGCCAATCTCCAACCACTGCTTTTGCCCGTGACTCAAGTTGCCCGCTTGGCGATTCAATTCCTCTTTCAATTGAATGGTTTCAATCACCTCCAACATGCGATCTCTTTGCTCTGAGCTCAACTTGAAGTAAATAGACGCTCTCACGCCTTTGTCCGTTTTGAGCGCCAGCTCTAAGTTCTCCCAAACACTCAAGTACTCAAACACGGTGGGTTTTTGGAACTTTCTTCCAATCCCCAGTTTTGCAATCTCTGGCTCCGAATAATTCAAAAGATCAATCGTGCTGCCAAAATAGACGCGACCACTTTGTGGCTTCGTTTTGCCCGTGATGATGTCCATCATCGTTGTCTTTCCGGCACCGTTTGGGCCGATGATGCACCTGAGCTCTCCAAGACCAATGTCAAGGTTCAAGTTGTTGATGGCCTTAAAGCCATCAAAACTCACGTTGACATCCTCCATGTACAAAATTCGACCATGAGCGACATCCAACTCACCGGGTTGATGAATTCGAGAGTAACTTGCAATTCTGCCACCCGAAGCATCGCTCTTGTCTTTCACAGACTGGTATTGATCCAAGCGCTTGGCGCCCTGATCCAATAAATCTGGCGTCATTTGGAATCCCCTTGTTTCGAACGAATTTGGCTCAAAAATCCCACCACCCCATTGGGCAAATAAAGCGTCACGCCAATGAACAAAGCACCCAAGAAATACAACCAAAATTCGGGGGCTGTCACTGTGAGCCAGCTCTTAAAACCATTGACCAAAAAAGCGCCCACAATGGGACCGATCAAGGTGCCCCTGCCGCCCACGGCCGCCCAGACGGCCATTTCAATCGAATTGGCAGGGCTCATTTCACTGGGGTTGATGATGCCCACCTGAGGCACATAGAGTGCACCCGCTACTGCGCAAATGACAGCCGATAACACCCAAATGCTCAACTTATAGGGCAGGGGTGAGTAGCCCGAGAACATGACCCGGCTTTCTGCATCCCGAATGGCTTGCAACACTCGGCCAAATTTCCCACTCATCAGCCACCTCGAGAGCAAGAAAAAACCAAGGAGCACCATCCCCGTGATGACAAAGAGCACCATTCTCATGCTGGGAGTTGCAATGGTGATGCCTAAAATTCTCTTGAAATCGGTGAATCCGTTGTTGCCCCCAAATCCCGTCTCATTTCTAAAAAAGAGAAGCATCGCCGCATAGGTCATCGCCTGAGTGATGATGGAGAAATACACCCCCTTGATTCTGGATCTGAATGCAAAGTAACCGAACACGAAAGCGATAAAGCCAGGTACCAGAACAATCATCAAGAGCGTTGCCGTGAAGCTGTCGCTGAAATACCAGTGCCATGGCAAAGTCTTCCAGTTCAAAAAGACCATGAAGTCAGGCAACTCCGACTTGTAGTTTCCATCGGTACCGATTTGACGCATCAAATACATGCCCATGACGTAGCCACCGAGTGAGAAAAACAAACCATGCCCCAAAGACAAAATACCCGTAAAGCCCCAGATCAAATCCATCGCCAATGCACAGATCGCGTAACACATGATTTTGCCAATGAGAGAGACCAAGAAGTCGCTCATGTGTAACCAGTGAGTGGGTGGCAAGTAAACATTCAAAATGGGAGCCACCAGCGCGATGAAAATCGCAATCAAAAAGAAAGTCGTCCATGCAGAGGTGCTCAGCAATGGCTTTTTAACAGGAATCAAAATTGCACTCATCTCAAGCCTCTGCACTTCTGCCCTTCAGAGCAAAAAGGCCTTGCGGGCGTTTTTGAATGAAGACAATGATTAAAACCAAAACCGCAATTTTTGCAAGCACGGCGCCTGTCAAGCCCTCAAGGAGCTTGTTCAAAACACCCAGGCCCAAGGCCGCATAAACGGTGCCCATCAACTGACCCACACCGCCCAACACCACCACCATGAAGGCATCCACAATATAGCCTTGACCCAGATCAGGACCGACATTGCCCACTTGACTGAGCGCGCAACCAGCCAAGCCTGCAATGCCTGAACCCAAGGAGAAAGCATATGTATCGATACGAGCGGTGTTGATGCCCATGCATGAGGCCATGGGTCTGTTTTGAGTCACACCACGAACAAAAAGCCCCAATCGAGTTTTGCTGATCAAAAGGGCCATAAAAATCAATACAAAGAGTGCAAAGGCAATGATCATCAATCGGTTCCATGGCAGTGTTAAGTTCGAGAGCAACTGAACACCACCACTCATCCACGAGGGGTTTTCAACGGCCACATTTTGTGCACCGTAAAGAGATCTGACGCCTTGCATGAGCGCCAAGCTGATGCCCCAAGTCGCAAGCAAAGTCTCAAGGGGCCTGCCATACAAATGCCTCAAAATCAATTTCTCCAGCACCGCACCCACCAACGCGGCCGACAAAAAAGCAGCTGGCAAGGCGGCCAACAAGTAATAGTCAAAACCTTGGGGCCAATACGTTCTAAAAGCCACCTGGACAGAGTAGGTTGCATAAGCACCAATCATCATCAATTCACCATGGGCCATGTTGATCACGCCCATCAATCCATAAGTGATGGCCAGTCCCAAGGCGACCAACAACAAAATGGAACCTAGACTCAAACCCGTGAACAAGGTGCCCATGCGCTCTCCCCAAACCAGGGCAGCTTTGATGTCCTTGATAGAGGCTTGCAGCTGGGTTTTCACGGCACTGTCCTCTTCTTGACTCAACTGCTGATTGAGCAACAATAAAGTATGGGGCGTTTTGCTGAGCGCCAAGACAGCTGCAGCTTCAAGTCGGTCTTTGACATCTTGGGCCCCAATGGAGATGGCAGCTTTCGCGAGCATCAACGACTCTTTCACAGCTGCATTTTGCTCTGAGGCCAAGGCTTTGAGGAGCAAAGGCATTTTGCTGACATCGGGCTCCATGAGCAAGGCCTTGGCGGCTGTGAGCCGCTGTGCATCGTCTTTGCTCAAAAGTTGCAGCGCTGCCAAGGCTGAATCCACCTCTGAGCGCATGCGGTTGTTGCTGGTGAGTCCTTGCAAATCAGCAGGCATTGGTTTGTCCTCTCCCGTGACGGGATCATGAGCCACACCGTCCCTGACCACGAGCACCAAATTGCCTGAGACCATCACCTGGTCATCTGCCAGTGCCTTTAAAAAATTCGCAGTCTTTTCATCTGCATCTTTTAGAGCCACTTGCAATGCTTCAATTCTTGAATCGTTGTCTCCTGCAACCATGGCCTGAACTTGATTGAGCGTCAAGGACCAAGCGGGCAAGTGCCACAAAATGGCGCTCAATGTGAGCAGTAGAAAGCGTTTCATATTGTTTTTGTCTTTTTTTTGTAAAAGTGGAGGCTCGAAGCCTCCACTTAAGTTCACTCGAAATTCTCTCTGCGGGATTCTATCCCTGCAAAGATCAATCCATTACTTCTTCACTGGCTCATCAGGCTTCTTGTCGTTGCCTTCGATGTAAGGACTCCATGGCTTGGCCTTGACTGGACCTGGTGTTTTCCAAACCACATTGAACTGACCATCGGCCTTGACTTCACCGATGAACACGGACTTGTGCAAATGGTGGTTTTTCTCATCCATCATGGACTTGATGCCACTAGGTGCCGTGAATGTTTGTCCAGCCATTGCTGCAATGACTTTATCAACATCAGTGCTCTTGGCTTTTTCAACAGCTTGTTTCCACATGTTGATACCAATGTAAGTTGCCTCCATGGGATCGTTGGTCAAAGGCTTGTCCTTGTGACCTGCGATGCCTTTGGCTTTGGCGTAATCACTCCACTTTTTGATGAATGCATCATTGGTGGGGTTCTTGATGCTCATGAAATAGTTCCATGCAGCCAAGTGACCGACCAAAGGCTTGGTGTCGACACCGCGCAACTCTTCCTCACCCACAGAGAACGCAACCACTGGAACGTCCTTGGCTTTCAAGCCAGCGTTGCCCAACTCTTTGTAGAAAGGTACATTGGAGTCACCATTGATGGTGGAGACCACTGCGGTCTTGCCACCTGTGGCAAATTTCTTGATATCAGCCACAATGGTTTGATAATCGGAGTGGCCAAATGGTGTGTACTTCTCATCGATGTCAGACTCTTTGACACCTTTGCTGATCAAGTAGGCACGCAAAATTTTATTGGTTGTACGGGGGTAAACATAGTCAGTGCCCAACAAAACCCAACGCTTGGCCGCACCACCGTCTTTGCTCATCAAATAATCAACAGCAGGAATGGCCTGTTGGTTGGGAGCAGCACCTGTGTAGAACACGTTCTTGCTGAGCTCTTCACCCTCGTACTGCACGGGGTAGAACAACAAACCGTTCAATTCCTCAACCACTGGGAGAACAGACTTTCTAGAAACTGAAGTCCAGCATCCAAAGATGACAGAGACTTTGTCTTGCGTCAACAATTGCTTGGTCTTCTCAGCAAACAAAGGCCAATTGGAAGCTGGATCGACCACAACGGGCTCCAACTTTTTACCCAACACACCACCCTTGGCATTGATCTCATCAATGGCCATTAATACGGTGTCTTTGAGAACCGTCTCAGAAATCGCCATGGTGCCTGACAAGCTGTGCAAAACACCCACTTTGATCGTGTCTGCAGCGCGTGCAGGCAAAGCCATTAACAATGAACCTGAGACCAAGGCTGTTGCAGCAGCCAAAGCCTTGAGATGATGACGTCTATTGAACATTTAATTTGCTCCCAATCCTAGAATTAAAAAATGAAAAAGAACCGTTGAAATTTCTTATCGCTCACAACCTTCGCAAGCCGCGTGCCATATTGAATACCTGCTCACGCCCCAATAAACACCAGTCGATTGCATGCAAATGGAGCAAATGCAATCAAACTGCACCAAAATGATGCAATTCATGTTTTTGATGCACCATAACAGGATGCAATTGTTCTTTTTGAACTTTTCATGAGGCACACAAGTTGCGTCATAATTCTCAGATCGATACAAATCAAATTTGGAATACCCATGGAACTCACGCCCCGAGAAAAAGACAAGCTTTTGATTTTCACTGCGGCCCTTTTGGCCGAAAGACGAAAAGCTCGTGGCTTGAAACTCAACTACCCTGAATCGGTGGCCTATATCAGTGCGGCCATCATGGAGGGCGCTAGAGACGGGAAAACGGTTGCTCAATTGATGAGCGAAGGTCGAACGCTTTTATCCAAGACGGACGTGATGGATGGCATCGCTGAGATGATTGCAGACATCCAAGTGGAAGCCACCTTTCCAGATGGCACGAAATTGGTGACCGTTCACCAACCCATCATTTGATCTCCAAAGCCCATCTTTAAGGCTTTATTTCTTATCTCCTTCATTTTTTTCAAAGACCCATCATGACGCCTGGTGAATTACTAATCGATGAGGGCCACCATGTCCTCAATCCCGAGCGCAGGACCTGCACAATGCTTGTTAAAAACGCAGGAGACCGGCCCATACAAGTGGGTTCTCACTACCATTTTGCAGAAACCAACTCTGCACTGGTTTTTGATCGCGAGACAGCAAAAGGCATGCGCCTGAACATCGCTTCTGGCAATGCCGTTCGTTTTGAACCGGGCCAAGAAAGAACGGTCGAGTTGGTGGATTACGCAGGAGATCGCAAAATTTACGGCTTTCGAGGCCTGGTTCAAGGAGCGCTTTAATGGCCCATATCAATAAACGCGCTTATGCAGAGATGTTTGGCCCCACTGTGGGTGACAGAGTTCGATTGGCCGATACGGACTTGATCGTTGAGGTGGAAAAGGATTTGACCTTGCAAGCCGGGGGCTATGGAGAGGAGGTCAAATTTGGAGGAGGTAAAACCATTCGAGACGGCATGGCTCAGTCTCAGCGCACAAGAGATGAAGGCGCCATGGACACGGTACTCACCAACGCCTTGATCATCGATCACTGGGGGATCATCAAAGCAGACATTGGATTGAAGAACTCTCGTATTGCTGCCATCGGAAAAGCAGGCAACCCTGATACCCAGCCTGGTGTAGACATCATCATTGGCCCAGGCACTGAGATCATCAGTTGTGAGGGCATGATCGTCACAGCAGGTGCGATCGATACGCACATCCACTTTATTGCTCCCCAACAAATTGAAGAGGCCCTTTGCAGCGGTGTGACCACCATGATTGGAGGCGGCACGGGTCCCGCAACGGGAACTTTTGCAACCACCTGCACCCCAGGGACTTGGAACCTCGAGCGCATGCTCCAAGCGGCCGATGCGTTTCCGATGAATTTGGGCTTTTTGGGCAAGGGCAATGCTTCTTTGCCCTCCCCTTTGCGAGAGCAAATTGATGCAGGCGCCATTGGACTGAAGCTTCACGAAGACTGGGGGACCACGCCCTCAGCCATTGACAACTGCCTGAGTGTTGCAGAGGAGACGGACACCCAAGTGGCCATTCACACGGACACCTTGAACGAGTCGGGCTTTGTAGAGGACAGCATTGCAGCCTTCAAAGGTCGAACCATTCACACCTTCCATACAGAGGGCGCAGGCGGCGGACATGCACCTGATATTTTAAAAGTCGTGGGTGAATCCAATGTTTTACCTTCATCGACCAATCCCACCAGACCCTACACCATCAACACCTTGGATGAGCACGTGGACATGCTGATGGTGTGTCACCATTTGGACGCATCCATTGCCGAAGACTTGGCCTTTGCTGAGAGCAGAATTCGAGGTGAGACCATCGCAGCCGAGGATATTTTGCATGACTTGGGAGCGATCAGCATGTTCAGCTCCGACAGCCAAGCCATGGGCCGCGTGGGAGAGGTGATCATGCGCTGCTGGCAAACAGCACACAAGATGAAGCAGCAAAGAGGCAAGTTGCCCCTTGACACGGATCGTCACGACAACGAAAGGGTCAAGCGCTACATCTCCAAATTGAGCATCAATCCCGCCATTGCCCACGGCATCAGCCACGATGTGGGCAGCATTGAAGTCGGCAAGTGGGCGGACCTGGTCTTTTGGAAACCCGCCTTTTTTGGCGTCAAACCATTTTTGATCATGAAGGGGGGCTTTATTGCAATGGCAGCGATGGGAGACCCTAACGCGTCGATTCCAACACCACAGCCCGTGCATTACCGCCCCATGTTTGGAGCTTATGCAGGCGCGTTGACCAAAGGCTCCATGACCTTCGTCTCCCAGTCGGGTTTGGGCCACGGGATCAAAGAGCGTTTTGGTCTACAAAAGCCCTTGAGTGCAGTGCGCAACATTCGCAGTGTTGGCAAAAAAGACATGATCCGAAACGATTATGCGCCCAAGATGGAAATCAACGCTCAAAGCTATGAAGTCCGTGCGGACGGCCTGCTGCTCACCTGTGAGCCAGCGACGTCCTTACCGATGACGCAGCGCTATTTTTTATTCTGATCTCACGCCTTGCTTGTTTTTTCCTCTTCTGGCCAAGCCCTTTACCCATCAAACGCCCATGATCTATTTCACCAAAGTCATCAAAGGCGGTCGAGGGCTTGCAAAAGCCCTGCTCGATCGTGCTCCAAGCATTGCTTTGGATTGGGACATCCGGCAAAAGAGTCGCTTTGAGACGACCGATTCATTAGGGCGTCGCGTTGGGGTCATCACCCCCCGTGGACAAGCACTCAGAGGCCAAGACGTTTTGATCGGCGAGGATGGCACCTTTCTCAAAGTAGTGGCCAAAGATCAAGCGGTTTTGAGAGTGACTTTTTGCAAAGAACACGGCACCTCCTTTGATCTCACTCGAGCAGCTTATCACTTGGGAAATCGCCATGTGCCCATTGAACTCCAACCCGCGCATTTGCAAATTGAGCCAGACCATGTCTTGGCCAGCATGCTCGAGCAGATGCACTTGATTGTTCAAGAGGTGCAAGCCCCTTTTGAGCCCGAGTCGGGGGCTTACTCTTTAGAAAACAAAGCCTCCCATGGGCATGATCACAGCCATGGGACCGGGCACCACCCTTTGAGTGAACACTCTCACGGCAGTGATCACCATCACGATCACCAACACTCTCACGAATGAGCGCCGTCACTCACTCAGCCTCTCGTTTTTTGTTGCTCTTGCAACTGGCATCTCCTGCCCTGCCCGTTGGAGGGTTCTCTTACTCCGAGGCCTTGGAGAGTGCCGTTGACCAAGGATGGGTCAAGGACGAATCCAGCGCCAAAGCTTGGTTGATCGACCACCTCCATTTGATCCAAGCCAGGAGTGAAATGCCCTTGGTCCATGAAGCCATCAAAGCATGGAGGTCCTTTGACCAAGAGCGACTGAAGGCCCTGAGCGAGTGGGCTCTACAAACCCGAGAGACCTCGGAGATTAAACTGCAAACCGAACAAATGGGACGATCTTTGCTCATTTGGTTGAAAAACCAAGACATCGTGAGCATTGAAAAAATCGATTTTTGCAGCGAACTCTCCCCCACTTGGCCCATGGTTTTTGCGCTTTGCGTGAGCGAGGGAGAGACCCCACCTCAAGAGGGCTTGATGACCTTTGCTTTTTCTTGGGCTGAAAATATGGTTCAAGCTGCCATGAAATCCATCCCCTTGGGACAAAAAAGTGGGCAGTCCATTTTGAGTGCCCTGTCCCAAGAAATTCCAAACGCCATCCAAACCGCCATGAACACGTCAGACCCAGAGCGACAATCTTTCGCACCCCATCTGGCCATTTTATCTGCCCTGCACGAAACACAATACTCAAGACTTTTCAGATCCTAAAACCATGCACAACATCAAAAACAGAAGCAAAAAACTCCCCCCCCTTCGTGTCGGTATTGGGGGACCGGTCGGGTCGGGTAAAACCACGCTTTTAGAGATGCTTTGCAAAAACATGCGTGAGACCTATGACTTGGTGGCCATCACCAATGACATCTACACCAAAGAAGATCAACGTCTCTTGACCATCAGTGGCGCTTTGCCCCCGGAGAGAATCATGGGGGTTGAGACTGGAGGGTGTCCTCACACGGCCATTCGAGAGGATGCCTCCATCAACTTGGAGGCGATTGATCGCATGCTCGAGAGCTTTCCCAACGCCGATATTGTTTTCATTGAAAGTGGAGGTGACAATTTGGCCGCCACCTTCAGCCCCGAGTTGAGTGATCTCACCATTTACGTGATCGATGTGGCAGCTGGTGAAAAAATCCCAAGAAAGGGAGGCCCTGGCATCACCAAAAGCGATCTCTTTGTGATCAACAAAATTGATTTAGCGCCTCATGTGGGGGCAAGTCTTGAGGTGATGGAGGCTGACACACAAAGGATGCGCAAAAGCGGTGAAGGCACCAAACCCTATGTGCTCTCCAATTTACGCACCTTAGCAGGACTTGAAAAAATCATCGGTTTCATCGAAACCAAAGGCATGCTGAAGTAAAGGGTTTGGAAATTCGAGCCTCAGCTCGCCTCTTCTCCAAATTCCTCGGCAGTCACCGCCACCTCCAACTCGTGCTCGCCGCCTCCGCGAATGACGCCTCTTAAGGGCGAGACATCTCCAAAGTCTCTGCCCGAGCTCAACCTGACATGGCTTTCGTCGGCAATCATGTTGTTGGTGGGATCCAATTCAAGCCAGTCACCAGGGATACCGGGACAATACAAGGCCACCCAAGCATGGGAGGCATCGGCGCCGCGCAATTTCTTTTGCCCCACTGGCTGACGGGTGAGCAAGTAGCCACTCATGTATTTTGCGCTGAGACCCAAACTTCTGAACGCCACGAGCATGATGTGGGAGAAGTCTTGGCACACCCCCAGGCGCTGATCAAAAGCCTCCCAAACGGGCGTGTTCACCTCGGTGGATTTGGGTGAGTATTTAAAGTCCTTGAAGATGCGCTGCGTCAACTCAATGGCCGCTTGCGTGATCTTTCGACCTGGGGTGAAAGACTCCAGAGCGTAACTTTTGATTTTTGCAACATAGGGGGCATAAGCGCTTGGAAACACGAACTCACAAGCGGGCACATATTTCATGCCAGAGGCATACCTCAAAGAGTCCCTCACCTGCTCCCAAGTCAAACTCACAGCATCCACGCTCTCTCGGGGTAGCTCATGGGTCAACACTTGACAACATGCGGTGACGGTCAAGTACTCATGCGCACTTTGGAAAGAGAAGAAATCTCTTTTGTTACCGAATGAGTCCACATTCTCGTAGTGCGAATCAGGCGTAGGAGAGATCACCAAACTCGTGTCCAAGACCTCTTGGAATGCATTGCTCAAAGGCCTGAGATAAGCCAAGTGATGCGCCAGTTGAACTTCGCTGTCGTAGGTGCATTTGGTCTCATGCTCAACACGGATGAACTTCATGATGCAAACCTTTGCTCTTTGATGTGGGCAAAGTATCTGCCACTCAACTCATCGGAGAGAATTTTTCCCGCTTGAGCAACGCGTTTGCTAAATGAGACCACCTCAAAGGCGCCTTCAATCGGCATGCAACTCTTGATGAGTTGAATGTAGATGTCAATTTCTTGGCCCGAACTTGGTAAGAATTGAATCTCTTGCTCGAGCTCTTTCAGTATCCAAATGATCGCCCTTGGGTTGGTGTCATCCAAGATCAATAGCTCAATGAGCGAGTCAATGTCTTGGTAACTTTGATATCGGGTTCGGTAGGTGATGGTGCTGTCAAAAAGAGCGATGAGCATCTCAAAGCCTCTACTGGAGAGCGCACCTTTATTGAGAAAAAATGTGCTCAAAGTTTCCGCCAAATTCACGAGCCTCTCGATCAAACGACCAATGGTAAGCATCCTCCAACCCAAGTCCCGTGTCATTCGGTCGGACTGCAGTCCAGTCAACGCCGCCAATTGAAGCCCCAAATTATCAAGCGCCTCAACGGCCACAATCAAGGACTTCTCCTCCACCGATCTTTGCTCACCGAGACGTGCCTCTAAGGTGGCTCTCATCGTGCTGGCCAAGCGTGAGTGATCGCTGGGCAAGCGATCCCGCACCAGTTTCAAGTTGCTCTCGATGGCGTTCAAATAAAAGCCAACACTCGTTGCTTTCTTGGAAATCAAACTGGCAATCAAGGTTCGGGTAAACACTTTAGGGGATTGGCTCAGTGTGGGTGCATCGGCCGAAATCAAACCTGAGCGAATGGTGAGCTCACTGATTGCATCTTGCAAAGTGAGCACATTGTCCTCACCCGAGATGCTCGCAACCATCAAAGACTCCTTGGCCAGTCGGGTCAAGGACTCTGTGCGCTCTGTATAACGACCCAGCCAAAAGAGATTCTCTGCGATGCGACTGGAGACCAAGAAACCGCTCTCCGAGGGTAAGCTGTCGCTTCTTTTTACCCTTTGGGGCAACATGGAGTAGGTATCGACCTCCTCTCCCGTGCTCACCCAAGTATCGAGTGTGCTCCCGCCCCTTTGGATGGAGACCATGTCTTTGTCGTCGCTTGAAATGCGCGTCATCCCACCAGGCAAAATCTCCCAAGTGCCATCGATGTTGGCCATTGCATAAATTCTGAGCATGGCCGTTTTTGGCGTGAACTCATTGTTTTGCCATGTCATGGCTTGTGAGAATTTCAAGTAACTTTGTGCGGTGTAAATCTCGGGTCTGAGGGCAATTCTCTCTCTGAGCAAATCGAGCTGCTCAGCATCCATTTGCTCTCCAATGATGGGCTGAAAGTGAGGACCCACGCTTCCGATGAAGGTGGGCTTGATCACTTGTGTTGCCAACCGGGGACTCACATCCATCAAAGCCGCTTGCTCACCACACCACCAAGTGTGTAGTGAGGGCATCAACAACTTCTCACCCAAGAGCTTTTCTGAAATAGCGGGCAAAAAACCTTGAACGGCTGGAGACTCCAAAAATCCAGTCCCCAACGCATTGGCGATCAATACGTTGCCTGCTCGAACAACTTGCAAGAGTCCAGGCACCCCCAAGGTCGAATCTGCCTTCAATTCCAAGGGATCTAAAAACTCATCATCTAGGCGTCTAAAGAGTCCATGAATGGGTTTGAGACCTTGAAGCGTTTTGAGATACAACTTTTGATCGCGCACGGTTAAATCGGCGCCTTCCACCAAGGAAAGGCCCAAGTAGCGCGCGAGGTAGGCGTGTTCAAAATAAGTCTCGTTGTAGGGACCCGGTGTGAGCAACGCAAATCGAGGCGCTTCTCCGTTGGCAATGGGTTTGGCCAACTCTGTGAAGGTGTCCAATAAGCGCCTGTAGCTCGAAGCAATGTGTTGAATACGCAACTGCCGAAACGCCTCAGGAAACAACTTGGAGATGATCAAACGGTTCTCCAGCACATACCCCAAACCTGAAGGCGCTTGCGTTCTGTTACCAATCACCCACCATTTGCCCTCGGGCCCTCTAGCAATGTCAAAGGCGACGATATGGAGAAAGATGTCTCCAGGAGGTCTGATTTGATCGAGCGCACGCAAATAACCCGGGTGCCCTTGAACCAAAGCAGCGGGCAAAAAACTCTCTTGCAGCAAGCTTTGCTGCCCGTAGATGTCTTTCAAGATTTCGTTGAGCAACTTGGCGCGTTGGGAGAGTCCTTTGGAGATTTGCGCCCACTCGTCTTGCGCAATCAATAACGGCAATGGATTCAAAGACCAAGGTCTGCTTTGACCTTGGTCGGCGTCGTAGACGTTGTAGCTGATCCCGTTTTGTTGAATAAAGCGAGCAACCGTGGAGGCGCTCTCCGTCAACTTCTTGATTTGTTGTGGGCCAAGAATTTTGAAGAAATCAATCCAATTTTGCTTGAGCTCGCCATTTTTATCTGTGAACTCGTTGTGCTGCTCGGTCTGGTTCTTGACAGACAGGGCCGCAATCAACTCACGCAACGCCTCGGTGGTGAAGGATGCGTCCTTGTTAACGGGTTTAGAAAACGAACCAACTGACTCACTCAAAGCTGTACTTTCATTTCGGAAAACCAGATTATCCTAGGTTTCTTCGCAAATCGAGCGTGAAAGGCAACTCTTGGCTCGGATAAGCCCTTTGAACATTGATTTTTCCTGGTGTATGCCCAAGTTTGGTGAATCTGGCCAAGCGTCGACTCTCTGCCTCATAGGAATTGATGGGCAATGAGTCGTAATTTCTCCCCCCAGGATGCGTGACATGGTAACGGCATCCACCAAGAGATCTCGAGAGAGAGTTGTCCACAATATCAAAGCTCAAAGGTGCGTGCATGCCAATGCTGGGGTGTAAAGCCGATGGAGGCGCCCATGCTTTGTACCTCACACCCAAGACATACTCACCCACCACTCCCGTGGGTTGCAAAGGGGCGGATTGACCATTGACCGTGACGCTGAAGCGGTTGTCGTTGTAGCCGGAGAGCTTCAATTCGAGACGCTCTAGTGAGGAGTCCACATAGCGAACAGTTCCGCCAGCAGAGCCCTCCTCACCCATGACGTGCCAGGGCTCTAAAGCGGTCCTGAGGGTGAGCTCAATTCCCTTGGTTTGAACCGCGCCAATCATGGGGAACCTGAACTCAAAATGTGGATCAAACCACTCCGATTTGAATTCAAAGCCTGCAGCGTTCAGTTCAGCCAAAACATCCTCAAAATCCATTTTGACAAAGGTTGGCAATAAGAACCGATCATGCAACTCCGTGCCCCAGCGATTGAGGCGATGCACACCATGGCCTTTGTAGGGTGTTTTCCAAAACCAAGCCACCATGGCGCGAATCAACAACTGCTGAGCCAAACTCATTTGAGAGTGAGGCGGCATCTCAAAAGCACGCAACTCGAGGAGCCCCAAGCGTCCCGTTGGACCGTCGGGTGAGTAAAGCTTGTCGATGCAAAACTCAGAGCGATGGGTGTTGCCCGAGACATCGATCAAGAGGTTACGAAGTGCACGGTCAATCACCCAAGGCGGACACTGACCCCAAAGTTTGGTTTGCCTCTCGATTTCTGCAAGGGCAATTTCCAATTCATACACCTGATCGTTTCTCGCCTCATCCACTCGAGGCGCCTGTGAGGTGGGGCCAATGAAGAGGCCCGAAAACA
Source organism: uncultured Burkholderiales bacterium (assembly GCA_903933115.1). GTDB lineage: Bacteria > Pseudomonadota > Gammaproteobacteria > Burkholderiales > Burkholderiaceae_C > Limnohabitans. The sequence goes on along the minus strand of CAIZIT010000092.1, from coordinate 15,036 downwards.
GGTAAGACAACGATGGATGATTGTGCCAAAAGGTCAAAAGACTGGGCAGCAAATCACTTCTTCTTAAAAAGGGACTGTCCGCTGGTGTGGCACCGCCCATCACAAAGTGGTTGCCACCACCGGTTCCCGTGTGGCGCCCATCCATCATGAATTTCTCAGTGGACAAACCCGTCTCGTGAGCCACTTGGTACAAAAATTGGGTGTTGTCCACCAATTCAGGCCAGGAGTGAGCCGGATGGATGTTGACCTCTATCACGCCAGGATCCGGCGTGACTTGCAGCATTTTGAGTCTGGCATCCCGAGGAGGAGGATAGCCCTCCATCACCACAGGCATTTGCAATTCATGGGCGGTGGCCTCGACTTGAGCGACCAACTCCAAATAGTCATCGAGTCTCACCAGTGGAGGCATGAACACATAAACAACGCCCTTGTCTTGGCTCAACAACTCCGCTTGAGGTCCACTGGCACGACCAGGATTTCTCACCTCCACACAAAGGGCCGTGCGGGTCAACCAATGCGCTGACTCTTGAGCTTGAGGGATCCGTTGGGATTGTGGGTCCAGTAAGCCGCCCTCGCCTTCGCCCTCTCCCTCGCTGCCTGAGAGATCATCAAAACCCAAGGCAGACTTGAAATAAGGCGTTTGCATGACCAATGACGTGGACCTTTTGAGCGCCTGATGAGCCCTCAAAGGAAGAGACTGGTCGTAAGGATCCACATCGATCTGATAGGGAAACTCCGACTCACTCACCCAAGGCAAAGAATCCAAAGGCAGACGGTAACCCATCGCAGAGTCACCAGGAATCAAGAACATCTTCTCTTCGCGAAAGAACCAAGGCCCGGTCTGCCAAGCGCCCAACTGAGCGGCATGATCGGCTTTTTTGATGGGAAGGACATACCCCACGACCTCATTGACACCTTGGTTGAAAATTCTTCTGATCCTTGAGCGCTCAAGTTCATCATCAATTTTGGAATCGAACACATTGACATTCAAGGGCAATTTGCGCTCACGCCACATGTAGTACCAAGCATCTTCGTAGCCCGGTGTGATGTACTGCGTACCCAGTCCCAATCGAGCACTCAAGTGTTCAATGAAACGCTTGGCATCCGGAGTTTGGAATCGGTGTTCATCGCGCTCATTGGCAAAAAGCCGCTTGTTGCTCCAACAAGGCTCGCCATCGGTGCGCCAATAAAGGGACAACGCCCAGCGAGGCAACTGCTCACCTGGATACCATTTGCCTTGCCCAAAATGTAAAAATCCGCCTTCACCGTATTGATCTTTGAGCCGTTGAATCAATTGGGTCGAATAGCCTCTTTTAGTGGGCCCCAAAGCATCCGTATTCCACTCAGCCCCATCCCGGTCACTCACCGAGACGAATGTGGGCTCACCACCCATGGTCAGGCGCACATCCATTTGCGCCATCTCGGTATCCACAGTTTCGCCCAAATGAACGATGTCTTGCCACTGCTCAGGCGTGTAGGGCTTGGTGATTCTTGGAGACTCGTAAACCCTAGACACACTCATTTGGTGCGAAAACTCCACCTCACACTTGTCCAGTGCACCAAAAATGGGCGAAGCGCCAGCAGGCTCCGGGGTACAGGCCACAGGAATGTGCCCCTCCCCAGCAAGTAGACCCGAAGTCGGATCAAGGCCCACCCAGCCTGCACCGGGTAAAAAGACCTCACACCACGCATGCAAGTCGGTGAAATCCGATTCAGCCCCAGAGGGACCGTCCAAGGACTTCACATCCGGCTTCAATTGAATCAAGTAGCCGGAGACAAACCTGGCGGCCAACCCTTTGTGCCTGAGCAAATGAACCATCAACCAGGCCGAGTCTCTGCAAGACCCAGAGCCCAGTTGCAAGGTTTCCTCAGGGGACTGCACGCCAGGCTCCAAACGGATGGTGTAATCGACTCTGGCGTGAATGAGCTGATTGATGAAGACCAAGTAATCAATGGTGCGTACACGTTTTTCAGGCACTGCAGCAATCAAGGACTTCAACATCGGCCCCGGCTTGGAGGTGGCCAAATAAGGGGCCAAGTCATGGCCCAAGCGCTTTTCGTATTTGAAGGGGAAGGTCTCTGCGTCGGGCTCTAAAAAGAAGTCAAAGGGGTTGTAAACCGCCATTTCAGCGACCAAATCCACTGTGACCTTGAATTTTCTGGTTTTTTCAGGGAAAACCAATCGGGCTAAATAATTGGCAAACGGATCTTGTTGCCAGTTGAGAAAATGGCTCTCAGGCTCTACTCTCAATGAGTACGACAAAATCGGCGTCTTGCAGTGCGCAGCCGGGCGCAACCGAACGATATGTGGCCCCAAGTTGATCGCACGATCGTAGGTGTAAATGGAACTGTGATGGAGGGCAACTTGTATGGTCATGATCAGTCAATGCAACTAATATGCCAAATCTCACTTGTGGTTTTCACGTTTTGATCCCAGCAAGGCTTAATTTGCACCACATCGGTGCGGCCACATGATGCAATGAACTCGATCCCACCCAAAAAGGGGCTTCAACAAATAGCGAACTGGGTCCGCTTTCTTTGAAAACAACGGTTGATCAAACCGGGACAAGTAAAAATCCGATTGAACAAGGCCGGCATCTTTTGCAATCCATTGAAAGAGCAATGAAAAGACAATGAAATAACAATCAAATGGCACCGATATTGCTTAAACAGCTCATGATCAATCCCAATGAATTCAATTTTGTGACGGTCCATTGCTGTATGCCATCGGGTGTGATATCGGGTGCGCTGGTTCAGTTTTTCACGTACCTGCAAAATTTAAACTTCAAAGAAGTGTTCATTGATCGATTGAGCGGCGCATTGAATGGCCTGACAAGCGGATTGTGTTTCAAGCATTTTGCAAAATGGACCGCCCAACACAAGGGTGCTCTTTTGCGTCAACCCTCTCAACCTTCAGAGCTCCATCACCATCCAAGGAGCAATGACAAGAAGGACTCTCTTACATGGTAACGAATTTTCAATTGCCCTTTGATGAAATGATTTTGGATGATTTGGATAGAAATTTTAAAAATCCAAATTTATCCAGAGAGCATTACAAATCTTTTGCTCAATGGCTCAACACGCAAGGCGAAGACGTCTTGAAGGGCAAAAGAGAAGAGGCTGACTTGATGTTTCGCCGCGTGGGAATCACTTTTGCCGTTTATGGTGACGTTGGGGGCACAGAGAGAACCATCCCCTTTGATATTGTTCCAAGGATTTTCACGGCCCTAGAGTGGCAAAAGCTTGAAAAGGGGTTGATTCAGCGCGTTGCGGCCTTGAACATGTTTTTGCACGATGTCTACCACGAGCAGCACATCTTGAAGGCGGGCATCATCCCCACAGAGCAAGTGCTCAACAATGCGCAGTTCAGACCCGAGATGGTTGGTGTGGATGTCCCCATGAAGACCTACGCCCATATCGCTGGTATTGATATCGTCAGAGCCAATCACGATCAACAAACTGGAGAGTTCTTCGTTCTTGAGGACAATTTGAGAGTGCCTTCAGGGGTTTCTTATATGCTTGAAAACCGCAAAATGATGATGCGGTTGTTCCCTGAGCTTTTTGCCAAACACCGCGTGGAGCCCGTTGCTCATTATCCGGATTTGCTGCTTGAAACACTCAGACAATCAGCACCCAACGCCAACACCAACCCCACAGTTGTGGTGCTCACCCCTGGCATGTACAACTCTGCTTACTTTGAACATGCCTTTCTTGCCCAACAAATGGGCGTCGAGTTGGTCGAGGGCAAAGATCTCGTGGTCAAAGACGATTACCTCTACATGAGAACCACCCAAGGCCTCAAAAAGGTGGATGTGATCTACAGACGTGTGGATGATGATTTCCTTGATCCTGAGGTTTTCAGAGCGGACTCCGCGCTAGGTGCAACAGGCTTGATGAGGGCATACAAGGCAGGCAACGTTGCCATTTGCAATGCCGTGGGAACGGGTGTTGCCGATGACAAATCCATCTACCCCTATGTGCCAGAGATGATCAAATTTTATTTGAGTGAGGAGCCGATCATCTCCAATGTCCCCACCTACATGTGTAGGAAACCCGATGAGCTTCAGTATGTGCTCGACAACATGGCCTCCTTGGTCGTCAAAGAAGTGCACGGTGCAGGAGGCTACGGCATGCTGGTGGGCCCTGCATCGACCCAAAGCGAAGTGGCCGAGTTCAAGGAAAAAGTCAAAGCAAACCCCAGCGGCTACATCGCCCAGCCTACACTGGCACTGAGCACTTGCCCAACGTATGTGGACTCTGGCATTGCGCCCAGACACATCGACCTCAGACCCTTTGTCTTATCGGGTAAAGAGGTCCGCATGGCCCCCGGTGGCCTGACCCGAGTGGCTTTGAAGGAAGGCTCCTTGGTCGTGAATTCCTCGCAAGGTGGCGGCACCAAAGACACGTGGATACTAGAACACTAAGAGACAGATTCGAGGACTTCAGAAATGCTATCAAGAACAGCCGATCATCTTTACTGGATGTCTCGCTACACAGAGCGAACAGAAAATACAGCACGAATGCTGGATGTCAATTACCAGATGTCTTTGCTGCCCCAGACCGTTGAGGTCTCGGAGATGGCTTGGAGAGCCTTGCTGGAGATCTCCGAACTCACCTCACTCTTTGATCAAACCCATGACACGATCAGCGCCAAGGCTGTGATCGAATTCATGGTGAGTGATTTGAACAATCCTTCCTCGATCATGAGATGCCTAGAGGCGGCCAGGGAGAACGCTCGTGCAGTGAGAGGCTCGATGACCACTGAGCTTTGGGAGACCATCAACACGACATGGCTTGAAGCGCAAAATAAAATCAAAGATGGACTCTTGAATTACGCCCCATCCGAGTTTTTTGAGTGGGTGAAGTTTCGCTCACATCAAACACGTGGCGTTCAGCATGGCACCATGATGCGAGATGAGGCATACTCATTCATCTGCTTGGGCTCCTTTTTAGAAAGAGCGGACAACACCGCAAGGCTATTGGATGTGAAATCGCTGACCGCAGAGAACATGAAAGTTTTCAACCACGACTCGGTGGATGATTTTTATTATTGGGCGGCCATTTTGCGATCCGTCTCAGCCTTTGAAATTTACCGCAAAGCTTACCGAGACGTGATCACACCAGAAAGGGTCGCAGAATTGCTGATTTTGAGGACGGACATGCCCAGGTCGTTGGTGGCGTGTGTCGCAGAAGTGGCCAACTTGCTCGGCATGGTCAAGAACGCCCAATCGAGCACAACACTGACCCAAATTCGCAACATCTTGGCCGAACTCAGAGACGAGAGCATAGAGGATGTGTTGGAGATGGGCTTACACAATTATTTGAAACTGTTTTTAGAAAAAATCAATTTGGTGGGTTTTGGCATCAGCCATGACTTCCTTTTGTCGACGGACGAGGTGCCCGCTTAAAAGGCATCACTGAAGGGTCTTCAAGTGAACGTCCACTTCTGAATGAAGCATTTGAACTTGAATGTGCAAATGATGCAAGCGCTCATAGGTGTCTTTGATGGAGTTCAAGGGTTGAGCGTGTAAATTTTTTTCAATGTGTGCGACAAGCTCCACGATGAAAGGTTTTGCGAAAAGACTCAGCATGCCTTTGAAGGCATGGAGCTTCGATAAAAGCTCGACCGTGTTGCCTTCTGAACAAAGCGCAAAAAGCGGCTCAAAGTCATTGAGGATGCTGGTCTGATAATTGCCCATCAACTCAAGCAACTGCTCTTTGGAAAACCCAAAATCCTCAATCCTCTCTAAATCAAGCGCTTGCATGCTGAATCCCACCCTTTAGCTATGAATGCACCAAACCCGTGTGCGAAACGTTCTTAAACGTCTATTGATCATCAAGACATTAAAAAAAGCTCTGGGTCTGAGCGTATAAAAGTTCAATCATTATGTATCATATCCAAGCTCTAGAATTCTGGTTTTTAATGACTTTGATCGTCTAATAAATATGCTTTAATGTTTCTTCTCATGAAACCTTCACGACACCTCCATTGCCCATGACGCAAACACTTTTATCTTTGCGCGGCATCACCAAACGCTATCCTTCCGTGGTGGCCAACGATGGTGTGTCCTTGGACGTCAAGAAGGGAGAGATCCATGCCATTCTTGGGGAAAATGGGGCGGGCAAATCCACCCTGATGAAAATCATCTATGGTGCAGTCAAGGCCGATGCGGGCAGCATCGTCTTCAATGGTCAAACCGTTTTGATCAAAAATCCCCAAGAAGCCAGACAACTGGGCATCAGCATGGTCTTTCAGCACTTCAGCCTCTTTGACACCCTGACGGTGGCTGAGAACGTTTGGCTGGGACTGGGCAAAAGCTTGAGCCTGGAGGAAGTCAGCCAAAAAATTCTTCAAACCGCTGCCAACTACGGCCTTGACATTGACCCCAAAAGACCCGTTTACAGTTTGAGTGTTGGTGAGATGCAAAGGGTTGAGATCATTCGCTCTTTGCTGAACGATCCCCAACTGCTGATCCTCGATGAGCCCACCTCTGTCTTGACCCCACAAGCGGTCGAGAAACTTTTTGTGGTCCTCAATCAACTGGCCAGCGAGGGCAAAAGTATTTTGTACATCAGCCACAAACTCCATGAAATTCGCGCTTTGTGCACAGCCTGCACTGTCATGCGCTCTGGCGTGGTGACAGGCTCATGCAACCCCAAAGAAGAATCCAACGCCTCTTTGAGCCAGCTCATGATCGGCTCCATGCCGCCCGCCTTGAGCGTGCGCCCACAGCAACCAGGCCAAATTGCACTGCGCGTCAACGATCTCACGCTCATGAAGTCAGACCCCTTTGGTGTGGATTTGAGGGGAATCGATCTTCAAGTGAGTTCGGGTGAAATCGTGGGCATTGCTGGTGTTTCGGGCAACGGTCAACAAGAGCTTTTGTTCGCCTTGTTGGGTGAAAACACCGACGCCAGCCCCCACGCAGTCGTTTTGTTTGATCACGCCGTTGGAGACTGGCCCCCAGAAAAACGAAGGGCCTTGGGTCTGCATTTTGTACCCGAAGAAAGACTCGGGCGAGGTGCAGTGCCGCAATTGAGTTTGGCGCTCAATTTACTGCTGACCCGCAAGGAAGCCGTATCAAAAAACATGGGATGGCTTCAAATGGACACCCTTCAATCTCAAGCGCAATCGATCATCGAGCGCTTTCAAGTCAAAGCCTCAGGGCCCAACGCACTGGCCAAGTCGCTCTCGGGCGGTAACTTGCAAAAATTTCTAGTGGGTCGTGAAATCGATGCCTCCCCCAAATTGCTGATCATTTCACAGCCCACATGGGGGGTGGACATTGGTGCATCGGCTCAGATCAGAGCGGCGATACTGGCGCTCAGAGATACGGGTTGCGCCGTGCTGGTGGTGAGTGAGGAGCTCGATGAGCTCTTGGAATTGAGCGACCGACTCCATGTGATTGCCAATGGCTCGCTCTCCCCGTCTTTGTCCAGACAAGAGGCCAGCGTGAACTTGATCGGCACATGGATGAGTGGCCTGTGGCCTCAACACCTCGAAGGGGCACCCCATGCTCAGACTTGAACCGCGTGCACAAGCCTCGGTCTTTTGGCGCTTCGCATCACCCATTTTGGCGCTGCTCATCACCATTGTGATCGGCGTCTTGCTCTTCACGGCTTTGGGCAAAGACCCTGTGAAGGGCTTGGGCGTCTTTTTTTGGGAACCCATTAAAAGTGTTTACGCCCTGTCGGAACTGTTGGTCAAGGCGACCCCGCTTCTTTTGATTGCGTTGGGGTTGGCTGTTTGTTTTCGCTCCAACATTTGGAACATTGGTGCCGAGGGCCAGTTTGTGATGGGGGCCATCTTTGCCGCAGGGGTGGCCCTTCAAGCCGATGGCGCCAGTCCGAGCGGCTTTTGGGTCTTGGTCTTGGTGGCGGGCACATTGGGCGGCATGTTCTGGGCAGCCATCACCGCAGCGCTCAAAGACTGGTTCAATGCCAGTGAAATTTTGGTGAGCTTGATGATGGTGTATGTGGCCATCATGATTTTGAACTTCTTGGTTTTTGGTCCTTGGAAAGACCCCTTGGGTTACAACTTTCCACAAACCAAGACCTTTGAAGTGATTTCACAAATCCCCAAACTGATGCCAGGCACGAGGGTCAATATCGGCGTGCTGTTGACCCTCTTAGGGGTGGCTGGCCTTTGGGCGTTCTTGTTTCGAACACATGCAGGATTTGCTCAACAAGTGGGCGGGATGGCGCCGAATGCGGCTCGCTTTGCAGGCTTTTCTTCGAGACGTGCACTCTGGGTGGCTTTGCTGTGCTCGGGCGCTGCAGCGGGCTTGGCTGGCGCTTTGGAAGTGGCGGGCCCCTTGAGACAACTCACCCCTTTTGTACCGGTTGGCTACGGTTTTGCAGCCATCATTGTGGTGTTCGTTGGCAGGCTTCACCCCATAGGCATGGTGTTTTCTGCCTTGTTGATGAGCATGTTCTACATTGGAGGGGAGTTGGCCCAGTCTCGACTGGGCATGCCACGCTCTTTGACGGGCGTGTTTCAAGGACTGCTGCTCTTCTCTTTATTGGCCTGTGACACTTTGATGATGTACAAATTGCGCTGGAAGTCGCCAGCAAGCCTGCCCTCTCAAGCGATGAACCAGGAGGTGGTGTGATGGAGACCTATGCACTTTTGTGGGCGGCCACCATGAACGCGGGAACCGTTCTTGCGATTGCCTCTCTCGGACTCCTCATCAATGAAAAGGCTGGCATTGTGAACCTTGGTGCAGAGGGCATGATGCTTTGCTCGGCCATTGCGGGCTTTGCCACCGTCTCACACACGGGCAGTGACCTCTTGGGCTTCATGGCTGGCATGGGTGCAGGCGCATTCATGGCCGCTCTTTTTGGTGTCTTGGTCATTTGGCTCGGCACCAATCAATATGCCACGGGCTTGGCTTTGAGTTTATTTGGGGGAGGATTTTCTGCATTCGTGGGCGTGAATTATGTTCAAGCCAAACTGCCAGAACGCATTCAATACGCAATTCCCTACTTGAGTGATTGGCCTTGGGTGGGCTCTGCACTTTTTAAACACCATCCCTTGGTTTATCTTTGCATTGCTTTCACCCTGGCTTTGATCTTCTTTCTCTTTAAAACCCGAGCAGGTTTGATTTTGAGGGCTGTGGGTGAGTCTCCAGAGTCTGCCCACGCACTGGGCTACTCGGTGAGAAAAATTCGATTCTCAGCTGTTTTGGTCGGTGGAGCCTTGTGCGGCTTATCGGGTGCCTACATCTCCATCATCTACACCCCGCTTTGGGTCGAAGGCATGATTGCTGGAAAAGGCTGGATTGCTTTGGCCTTGACGACCTTTGCCACATGGCGACCGGCTCGCATATTGTTGGGCGCATATTTATTTGGCGGCGTTACCATGCTACAGTTCCATTTACAGGCAACGGGCATCGAAATACCCAGTCAGTTTTTAAGCATGTTGCCCTATGTGTCTACAATCGTTGTGTTGGCTTTGATCTCTAAAAATCCTCAATGGCTCAGAGTGAATATGCCTGCAAGCATTGGCAAACCTTTTTTTCCCGGATCGTGATTTTTTAACCCTACTTTTAATAAAGGAACTCAGATGACAGATTTTCATAAGCGTCGTTGGATTCAAGCCGCTGCCGTGACCGCAGTTGCTGCTGCAGCCCTCATCGGATGCAGCAAAAAAGAAGAAGCCAAGCCCGCAGAAGCGCCCAAGGCTGAGCCCTTGAAGATTGCATTTGCCTATGTCGGCCCAGTCGGTGATGGTGGCTGGACCTTTGCGCACGACAACGCAAGAAAAGCGGTCGAGAAAGAATTTGGAGACAAAGTACAAACTTCATTTGCGGAGAATGTGCCAGAGTCTGCTGATGCTGAACGCGTGATCAAAGACATGGTTGCACAGGGCAACAAATTGATTTTTGGAACCACCTTTGGTTACATGGAGCCCATGCTCAAAGTGGCAGCCGAGAGCAAAGACATCAAGTTCGAGCATGCCACGGGTTACAAGCAAGCTGAGAACATGAACACCTATGACAGCAGGACGTATGAAGGTGCTTATTTGGCTGGTGTGATCGCTGGCAAAATGACCAAGAGCAACACCCTTGGTGTTGTGGCCTCTATTCCAATTCCTGAGGTGATCAGAAACATCAACAGTTTCACTTTGGGCGCTCAATCGAGCAACCCCAAGATCAAGACCAAAGTGGTTTGGGTCAATGAGTGGTTCAACCCACCAAAAGAGACTGAAGCTGCTACAAGTTTGATCAACGGCGGTGCCGACGTTTTATTCCAAAACACCGATTCACCCGCTGTACTCAAAACCGCTCAAGACAAAGGCAAGAGAGCCTTCGGTTGGGACTCTGACATGACTGCTTATGGCCCCAAAGCCCACTTGGCATCGAGCGTGATCAATTGGACACCTTACTACATCCAAGCCACGCGCAATGCACTTGAAGGCAAATGGACCGGCGGTGCTCACACATGGTGGGGCGTGAAAGAAGGTGCCATCGATATCGTCTCCATCGCTGAAGACGTTCCTGCAGAGACCAAAGCCAAAGTCGATGAGGTCAAAGCGGGCTTGAAGGACGGCAGCTTCTCCATTTGGAAAGGTCCTTTGATGGACAACACTGGCAAAGAAATCCTCAAAAAGGACGAGATTGCTGATGACAAGTTCCTGAGTGGGATTAAATTCTTCGTCAAAGGCGTCGAAGGCAAAGTCCCCGGTGGTGACAAATAAATCTTCATCCAATAAGATTTGAGAAAGGATCGCTTTGAGCGGTCCTTTTTTTTGCCTCTAGCGCTGCCCAATCCAGACAATTCGTGTCTTCTTGAGATGACCAGTCATCCCCAAGCTGCCAGCCAACAACGGTTTGGCATTGAACAACCGAGAGTCGAAAACACATTGAATGCCCCAACTTCTCAGGCTATCTGTGATCAGTGCTTCGATCGGTTTTAGGAATGCTGAGCTTGATTTTGATGAGCCGAGAAAGTTTGCATTGAACAAAAAATAAAAAGACAGACTTGGACGTGATTTCTCCAAAAAAAAGTGCGCCGAAGCGCACTTTTTTTTTAGGCTTGCTCTTTGCGAACAAAGAGCAGATTCGAACCAACGGTGAAGTCGATTTAGAAGAAGCCGAACAACAAACCAACGTTCACTGAAGAAGCTGTTTGACCAGTTGCGATGAAGTTGGCGTTTGAAGACCATGTGAAGTTAGAAGCAGCGCTAGGTGTTCCGCTGTTTTTCACGTTGGCGTATTGGCCATAAACAGTCAAATCTTTCAAGAACTTGTAGTAAACGCCAGCAGCATAGGTGTTGGTGTTGTAACCGCTCTTGGAGTCTTTGCTGTTGTAAGCACCGAAGTCAAATGTTGTGGTAGGTGTGTACACATAGTTACCGCCAACACCAGTGGTGTTCAAGCTGTTGTATGTAGGCGTCTTTTGGTTCAATGCAACACCTTTGAGTGTCAATGCACCCAAGTTGTATGTCAAACCACCCACTGTACCGCTGGTGCTAAGCGCTTGAGCTTGGTAAGAAGCCAAAGTACCGCCCAAAGCGCCTTGAGCGTAGGTCAAAGAAAATGCATTACCGTCTCTTGCAGCAGTTGTAGAAGTGCTGTTCTTGCTTGTGAACTCAGCACCCAAAGTGAAGCCGTTCATTGCAGGTGATTTGTAAGAAATCGCGCCTGTTTCGATGGTGCCCAAAGCGCCGTCGATGTCAGCTGTTGCCAAGGCAGAACCGTAGTTAGAACCGCTTCTTGGGTCAGCAAACAAAATGCTGTCAAAAGCAAAGTTGGACTGAGTACCAACCACCAAAGTACCTGATGAGCCCTTGACGTACAAGTTGGCTTGACGGTTGAACATGGTGTTGCCACCGAAAGCGTAGGATTGTGAGTTGGTGGGGTTCAACAAGAAACCTTGCTCTAACTTCACGCCGCCTGTGTAACCATCACCCAAGCTTTTCTCAGCGGTCAAGCCAAAGAAGTTGGGAGCGAAGCCACCAGTGATGAACTCTGTTGTTGTTCCAGTTTTAGCTTTTCCGCCAGAAATGGTTGTTGAAGCAACACCGCCATCGATCAAGGCATAAAAACCAAAACCTTCAGCATGTGCAGCAATGCCTGCACCTGCCAACAATGAAATCAATAGTGTTTTCTTAAAAGTACTTTGCATGTTTTCTCCGAGTTAAAAAAAAGGTTTTAATTTGTGAATACGAAGTGTAATAGCATTTTTTAAGCCAATTTAAATATGACCCGCAAGTGTCGTTTTTTTTGCAAAATCATGACAAATTAATTCATTGGTATTCAAATGTTTTGTTTTTTCGCTTGCAAAAATGCACATTTTTTTTACATGGATAAAAATTAGTTTTTGAATCGGAAATTTATGCATATTTTTGGTGCAATTTAAAGTGAGGAGTTCTCTTTTTTGGTGCAATTCGAAATTTAAATTAAAAGTAATTCTGCGCTCATCAAATCAACTCAAGATGGCGGTTCTTCTAGACAACGCTTAGAAAAACACCCCGCAGTTGAAACTCAAGGTCTCTCATCGAATTGTGCAAAAACCCGAGGTAGCAGGCAAAAAAACCAACCGGTTAGGCTCGGCTTTTAAGGTATTGATGGTGCATGGCTCACCACTAAGGGACTTTCTTTTAAAACTCAAGCGTGCCAGAGAGTAATAGGGCGCGAATGCCAGGCGGAAACACAAGATCTAACCTTATATTGACCATACCACCAGCTCAGATCTCCGTCTCACTTCAAATCCAGCTGGATCAATTGAAGAATAGACCAAAAACTTTTAATTGAAATTTCAAGTCTCATTGTTCCCCTGTTTGGCTTGAATGGTCAACAGTTCTCTCTTGAATTCTCCACACAGGTAAGTTATTAATTTTTCCAAAGAAAAAGACCGCTAAGAAGTCATCCCTAGCGGTCCTTGTTTTTGCATAGAGTGGTGGATGGTTGACGACTTTGCAACTTTCTATTCACACTCAAATATGCTGGGTGGTGCCAGAGTGTAAATGAGCGGTTTGGATTTGAACCCGCATCCACATTTTTTGCACCAACCTAGTGATACAACACCTCTGGGCTCCCCTGAGCCGCGAAACTCACTGAGACAACAAGGTGATATAGGCTGAGTAGCTGAAAATCCGGTTCTTTTTATTCCCCGTTGTCTCACCAATGAGTCCCAACTCTTGCAGAGTTTTAACCGCCGCGTTGGCTGTTGGGAAAGTTGTTTCTAGTACCTTGCGAACCCTCTCGACCGTAAATCTTGGCATCATCGGCAACAATTCACATAGCCTATAGGCTGGCGCATTGACTTTGGGCGACTCAAGCAACTTGCGACGGTCAGCGGCAACTAAGGTGGCAATCTGAACAATGCTTTTCTCTGCATCGGTTACAGCAACGCACACGCCTTCAAGGAAGAACGCAATCCACGACTCCCAGTCCCCGTCCTTGCGAACACCGGAAAGCAGTCGGTAGTACTCCATCTGATGCTGTTTTAAGAAGCCACTCACGTACATCAGCGGTTCAGGCAATACCCCCATATCCTCGAACAACGCAGAAATTAACAGCCGTCCAATTCGTCCGTTTCCATCCAAAAATGGGTGAATCGTTTCGAACTGTGCGTGCACCAATGCAATCACGACCAATGCAGGCAATGTCCCTTCCTCGCCTTGCACGGCAGGTCTGCCGACCGAGCGATCATGGATAAATTTTTCCAAGTCACTGAGTAGCCCTGAAACTTTCTCCGCAGGCGGTGGAACAAAAACAGCATTGCCGGGACGTGTCCCACCAATCCTTTAGATATTCCTGCTTGACGTTATTAACGCAACGCAGTAATATTCTTATCATGGCCATTCATTCTTTTCGTTGTACCGACACCGAGACTCTTTACCAAGGAAAAAGAGTTGCTCGCTGGGTCAACATAGAACGCGTGGCACTCAGAAAGCTCACCCAACTGGCCATTTCCAGTCGACTAGAGGATTTGCGAGTACCGCCTGGCAATCGACTAGAAGCGCTATCGGGTGATCGGCTGGGGCAACACAGCATCCGCATCAACGATCAGTGGCGGGTCTGTTTTATTTGGAACGACGACGCTGCCCACGATGTGGAAATCGTCGACTATCACTGAAAAGGAGTCTTGCCATGGCTGCAATCGAACCCGTCTCTCCTGGCGAAATGCTTCAGGAGGAATTCCTCAAACCCTTGGGGCTCACCCCTTATCGTCTGGCCAAAGATATCGAAGTGCCTGTCACCCGCATTTACGATATCGTGGCTGGTAAGCGTGCTGTGACCGCTGAGACTGACTTGCTTCTTTGTCGTTATTTCGGTGTCAGCGATGGTTGGTGGCTTGCCCTTCAAGCTCATCATGACACTCAAATCGCTCGTCGTGAATTGGGAAAACGTTTGCAGAAAATACAGCGCTGCAAACTCTTACCAGAAGCTATTGCACATTGATCAACCGGACAGACAGCATTCTTACAGTCAATTTCGATAAGCATATTAATTGCCCCATGTATTAAGGGGGGGAGATGCAACTAAAACAGGGGAACAAACTCTAAAAAATAATATTTACCGCTGTTGTTCCCCTGTTTGGCTTTAGTTGTCAATGGTTCTCTTTAATTCTCCCCATAGGTAAGTTATTGATTTTCCAAAGAAAAAGACCGCTAAGAAGTCATTCCTAGCGGTCCTTAATCTGCATATGGTGGTGGGGTGCTACCAGAGGGCAAACAGTCGCGGAATAGCGATCCCCGGTCCTGACTAGCCAAAGCTAGCTAGTGCGAAATCGCCCGCCGTTTGCCAGTAACAATCAGCAAATTCAAGCCCCAATTTTTTTGATTTTCGGACTGCGGTTCAATCCCGACAACTACCCCACCTTGTTGACAACACCCCGCTCTTCTGATATCTTTGAGATATCTAACTTCAAAGGAGCCAGAAATGAAATCTGCAGCAGCCCAGATCGCCTTTCGTTATCGCCCTCAAGACAGCGCAACTGGCGTGACCCGCACAACGACCAAACGTCTGGCTGATGTATTGGGTGTTGACGAAACGCAAGTGATTCACCTGGCACTGCATGAGCTGG
>CAIZIT010000091.1 GCA_903933115.1 uncultured Burkholderiales bacterium | reverse complement strand
TCCCCACTCAGGTACATCAAACCTGGTGAGACCGCGTTGACCCTGAGGGTCGGTGCCAAGGATTGAGCTTGAAGGCTCACCGCGCGCTCAAGGGCCAATTTGGACAAGGTGTAGCTGAAGTAATCAGGGTTCAAATTGAAGACCTTTTGGTCCAGCACATGCACGATGCTGGGTTTGAAGGTTTTGCTTTTCTCTCCATTTTGGTTTTGGCGCAAATGAAACTGGGCCAAGGACTGACCCAATTTCATGGGGGCCAATAAGTTCACCTTGAGCTGCTCCAGCGCCAATTCAGTGGTGAAGTCCAGTCCGAAATCGGGCTCGAAGAGCGAGGCGTTGTTGACAATGCAGTCAAGGCTTGAGCCCTTGGGGGCTACGATTTGTTCAAAGAGGTTCTTCACCTCTTGGTCTGAGGACAGCTCAGCTTTGAAGAGCGTGACATCAATGCTTGGGTACAAATGAGCAATGTCCTCCTTGAGTTGCAGAGCCAACTTTTCAGATCGGTTGAAATGAACCGCCACATCCCAGCCTTGCGAGGCAAAATAAAGCGAGACCTCGCGTCCTAGACGCGTGGCACCACCGGTGACGAGGACCCTCAAAGAGGGGGCAGATGCTTGAAGTGTTGGAGGGGTCATAAGGAGAGATGATTTGTTTTGTTGTGGAGCAAGTTGGTCATGGACGCACGCTCAGGGGAGCTGGTGCTTAAAGATGAGTGCTTTACAGTGGAGTGCAATGCAATGTGCTTCAGATGGAAACGATGTTATCTTAAAAGGAGAAACATTCAATTGTGGCCCTTTTTAAAAGCAGCTCTTGAAGTCTAAAAAGGCATTCAGTAGCCTTGCTTCAAAAGGTTTTTGACACCCCATTGTTCTCCCCACCCTAAAGGAGTCGTGGGACTCGGATACGGTCTGAATCAACAGCACATTTATGTATAAAATGGTTCACATGGCATCATTGAAATGAAGAACAAGCCAGTTGGCATACCATCTGCAAGCTTTAAGTTTTAAGCTTTAATCTTTGGCTGATCAAGGCTTCAGTTCAGTTTTGTTCCTTGGAGATCGAACGGGCCAAGCTCAAGAAGCGTTGGAGATTTTCAGTTCAATTCTTGGGCTTTGATGTCTACCCTTCATCACTCTTCTCCACTTGTTTTTCCCTTTGTTCATGACCCCCTTGCATCAACTCATCAACCGCGTTTTGACACAATCCCATGGCTGGTTGGGTTTTGATCGTTTCATGGCTTTGGCGCTTTATGCCCCGAATTTGGGGTATTACAGCGCAAGAACCCAGCCCATTGGCTTGATGGCATCTTCGGGTTCTGATTTTGTCACGGCCCCTCAAATGTCACCCTATTTTTCAAGGGCCTTGGCGCGCTCCGTTCAGGAGGCCTTGTTGGAGACCCAAACCGATGAGGTCTGGGAATTTGGTGCCGGCACTGCGCAAATGGCTTATGAAATTTTGAGCACCTTGGGAGATGCCATCAAGCGCTATGTCATCGTGGAGGTCTCCAGTCACTTGAGAGATGTGCAAGCGCAACAATTAGAGCCCTTTAAAGACAAAGTGGTTTGGTTGGACCAGCTTCCTGAGCACTTCAGTGGGGTGGTGGTGGGCAATGAGGTCTTGGATGCCATGCCCGTCAAGTTGATACAAAGATCATCGGGCACATGGTATGAGATGGGCGTTGGCAGCGCTTCTCTTTCAAACTCTGAACCCTCTCAACTGGACCTTGAATGGGTCAAAAAGGAGACAATGCTCAGACCTCCAGTTGAGATTTCAGGGGAACATGACTACTTGACCGAGATTCACCCCCAAGGTGAGGCGTTCATCAAAACCTTGGCCGACCGACTTCAAAGGGGGGCTGTTTTTTTGATCGATTATGGTTTTCCGGAGAATGAGTATTACCACGAACAGCGCTCGAGTGGCACCTTGATGTGCCACCAAGGGCATTTGGCAGACGCCAATCCCTTGGTCGCGGTGGGTCAAAAGGACATCACGGCACACGTGAATTTCACGGGGATTGCTTTGAGTGCACAAGACGCAGGCATGACGGTCTTGGGTTACACCACACAAGCCCATTTTTTGATCAACTCGGGACTGCTGGATTTGCTGGAGGATGCCAGCCAGGCCGAGCGGGCCATGGCGCAAAAGCTCATCACCGAGCATGAAATGGGGGAGCTTTTCAAAGTGTTGGCCTTGGGTGTTGGCGTCAGGCCCGAATGGGAGCCACTGGGCTTTCAATTGGGTGACCGCTCCCACACCCTATGATGGGCTTCAATCGCTTGATTCAAGGAGCTCTTTCATGATTCGTTGGGTCTTGGTGGTCCTTTTGGCACTCATCTTGATCGATGGCCTCTCGCCTTGGCTCAGAAAACTTGGGGTGGGCAAGCTGCCAGGTGACTTGGAGTTTCGCTTTTTGGGTCGTTCATGGCGCCTGCCTTTGGCCAGCACCTTGCTTTTGAGCGTGGTTTGTGCATTGATTGCAAAATGGCTTTGAATCTTAAGGTTCACACAAACTTCGCAATTCATGGGTAAGATTCAAGGATCGTTTGCCCCAAGGCGAAATGTCCTTGTAAACACCCCTTGCATCACACCCTTCGAATGGCTTGGTGAGAGCCTTGCTCTGATGCATCCAGGTGCATTGACTTTACAAAAGAAGCCTTTTCTGATTTTTGACCCGACATTGAGTGATTTTTAACATGCCCATGAGTTCTTCATCCCTTCATGCCCAAAGAGGACGTGCGCCTTCAAACCCTCTGTTTTGGATGATTGTGGTGGCGCTCGTCGTGAGTCTGACTTGGTGGTATCCCCGAATCAAAGATTGGTTGCTCACGGCACCTTTGGCTCCAGCAGCGGAGGATGCAGCAGCTAATGGTCAAGGAAGTGGTCCAGGTACCGGAATCCCGGGTGGTGTTCGATCTGGTCCTCCAGGATCGGGTGGCGG
>CAIZIT010000090.1 GCA_903933115.1 uncultured Burkholderiales bacterium | reverse complement strand
TGACTTGAAGAATGGAAGATCCCTTGGGAACTTGCAGTGCTTGGGCAATTTCTGCGTTCGCTTGGGCCTTTTTGCACCAGACAATGGTCCTTTGTGCGGGACCTGGAGGGGTCAATTGGCTTGAATTGGGCACCAATTTCAAGAAGCGGTACTGAAATTTTTGCTCCAAATGAGTGGCTACAAAAGTGCCTTTGCCTTGCCTTCTGAGTAGTAAATTTTCTTGTGCCAACTCATCGATGGCTTTACGAACAGTGCCTTGGCTGACTGAAAAGCGAGCGGCCAACTCAAATTCGCTGGGGATCATCTCGCCGGGTTTCCATTCGGCCGCTTTCAGGCTTTGGAGCATCAAGCCCTTGATTTGTTGGTACAAGGGGCTGAAAGAGGGCACTTTGGGGCTCGCCGCATCCCGATCTGTCAGACCGTTGTCGGGGAGACTGGGGGCAATCAAGTGCTCGCGCATGCAAAAAGTTCGTGAGTTTCAACAAAGACCCCATTGTACGGTGCAATTGCCATCTCTTTTATAAGACATAAGAGATCTTTTTTTTGGGATTTAGAGGGTACACTTGGCGCATAGGATTTCTGGTGCAATTTTCATTTTTTATTTAAGTTTGGAGTATTTTCATGAGTAAAAAGCCTGTTCGCGTTGCTGTCACAGGAGCCGCTGGTCAAATTGGTTATGCATTGTTGTTCCGTATCGCTTCAGGCGAAATGCTTGGAAAAGACCAGCCTGTGAGTTTGCAGTTGTTGGAAATTCCTGATGAAAAAGCTCAAAAAGCGCTCAAGGGCGTGATGATGGAGTTGGAAGACTGTGCATTCCCCTTGTTGCACGACATGCACGCCTACGGCGACGCCACCCAAGCCTTCAAAGACACCGACTACGCATTGCTGGTTGGCGCTCGTCCAAGAGGCCCTGGCATGGAGCGTGCAGACTTGTTGGCCGCCAATGCTCAAATTTTCACCGCACAAGGCAAGGCATTGAACGCCTCAGCCAGCCGCGACGTCAAGGTTTTGGTGGTCGGTAACCCCGCCAACACCAACTCCTACATTGCCATGAAGAGTGCGCCCGACTTAAAGCGTGAGAACTTCACGGCCATGCTTCGTTTGGACCACAACAGAGCCGCAAGTCAAATTGCAGCCAAGACAGGTTTACCCGTTGCGGGCATTGAGAAGTTGGCCGTTTGGGGCAACCACTCTCCCACCATGTACGCTGACTACAGATTTGCAACCATTGATGGCAAATCGGTCAAAGATTTGATCAACGATCAAGAGTGGAATGCAAACGTTTTCTTGCCTACAGTGGGCAAGCGTGGTGCTGCGATCATCGATGCACGTGGATTGTCCTCGGCCGCCTCGGCTGCCAATGCCGCCATCGATCACATGCACGACTGGGCCCTTGGTACCAATGGACGCTGGGTCACGATGGGCATTCCATCAGACGGTTGGTACGGTATCCCCAAGGATGTCATGTTCGGCTTTCCCGTGACGTGTGAGGGTGGAAAATACAAAGTGGTTGAGGGCTTGGCGATTGATGAGTTCAGCCAAACTTGTATCCAAAAAACCTTGAAAGAGTTACAAGAAGAGCAAGCTGGCGTAGCCCACTTGATTTGATGCTGAACGTGTCCTTGAAGCCCCTTTATTGATCAACATTGGACTTTTATATTTCAATGAGCAAACCCCATCCGCGTGAATTGTTGCTTGGTGCTCAAGCAGCTGCAGTGCGTTTGAGGGTTTGTGATCATTACAGCGGTGTTCAAGCGCGCATGGAAAAGAGCTTGCAGCTCCAAGCGCAAATGACCCATGATCTTGGCGTTTGTGTTTTTGATGTCACGCTCGACTGCGAAGATGGCGCACCTGTGGGTGCAGAAAAAGAGCACGCACAAGGCGTTGCTCAATTGGTGGCGCAAAGCCCACTGGATGCAAAAATTGCGGTGCGAATCCACGCGCTGGATCACCCTCATTTTGAGAGTGATATTGAGCTCATCATTGCCAAGGTGGGTTCACGTCTAACGCATGTCATGATCCCCAAGGTGGAGTCACTAGATGATGTGAGCCGGGTCCACAAGGCCTTGGCTCAACACGGGGCAAAAGATTTGCCCATTCACGCTTTGATCGAGTCGCCTTACGCGGTCAACCAGGCGTTTGCGATCGCCTCGCACCCAAGCGTTCAGTCCCTCAGTTTTGGTTTGATGGATTTTGTCTCCGCGCACGGAGGAGCGATACCTGCATGGGCCATGACCGGCCAAGGTCAATTTCAGCACCCTTTGCTCTTGCGCGCCAAGCTTGAGGTGGCGAGCGCTTGTCACGCTTATGGAAAAACACCTGCACATGGTGTGGTGACCGAGATCAAGGATCTTCAAGCCATCCGAGAGAGTGCTCGACTGGCCGGTGAGACTTTGGGCTTCACGAGAATGTGGAGCATCCATCCAGCACAAATTGAACCAATTGTTCAAGCCCTTTCACCCAGCGAAGAGGAGGTGAGCATGGCTTGTGAAATCGTTTTAGCGGCGCATCAAGCCGACTGGGGGCCGATCCAGTTGGCCGGGCGGTTGCATGACCGGGCAAGTTACCGGTATTATTGGCAAGTCATTGAGCGCGCACATGCAACGGCCAGACCCTTGCATCAGGCCATTCAATCCTTGTTTTTTGACAACCTGGGGCAGGCATGATGCTCACTAAGAACGCCATGATTGATTCAAAGGCCCCGATGATTCGGTGGTGTTCAGTGGGTGTTGTTTTGACCCTGCTCGTCCTTTTGTGCGCACAGTCCTTGTGGGCTCAAGAGATGAGCCAACCCCAGCATGTCAGAGTCAACCATGCACTGCAAAAAGACGAGCATGCAGCAAAACGTGTTCGGCCCTCCAGTGGGGGCAAAGCCGCGCCCTCCAAAAATTCAAACACCAGTAGCGCAGAGCCTTTCAATGAGGATGAGTCCAACGGGTCGTTGGCGCCGGAGTTGATGGCCATCGCCTCTCAAATTTACACCGGCAGATTACAGTGCGAGTTGGGCGAAGTGGTGGTTTTGTTGCCCATCCAAGAGCTGCCTGGACGGTTTCAACTCACCTTGAAAAAACAGAAATATTTGATGACCCCCAGTCTCACGCCCACTGGTGCGGTCAAGTTGGAAGATAAAAAATTGGGTGCCTTTTGGATTCAATTGGGCAACAAGTCAATGCTTTTCAACAGCAAATTGGGCCAACGCATGGCCGATGAGTGCCAAGGCCCAGGTCAGCAGGCCGTGGCCATGAGGGAGCGTGTTTCCCCGCCCCCCAGTTTGCTCGAACCCTTACCTTGAGTAGATCGTTGAATTTTAGTTTTTTAGGAGAAAAAAATGTTACAAGCTTATCGTGAACACGTTAAAGAAAGGGCTGCATTGGGCATCCCACCTTTGCCCTTGTCTGCTGAGCAGACATCTCAGTTGGTGGAGTTGTTCAAAGTACCTCCAAAGGGTGAGGAAGCCACTTTGGTCGATTTGATCACTCATCGAGTGCCTGCTGGCGTTGATGATGCGGCCAAAGTCAAAGCCTCTTATTTGGCTGCGGTGGCCCACGGCACAGAAAAAACTTCACTTCTCACCCGAGAAAAAGCAACTGAGCTCCTGGGCACCATGCTCGGTGGCTACAACCTCACACCGCTGATTGATTTGCTCGACGATTCAACTGTCGCTGCTGTCGCGGCTCAAGCGTTGAAGAAAACTTTGCTGATGTTCGATCAGTTCCATGATGTCAAGGAAAAGGCCGAAAAGGGCAACGCGTTCGCCAAGGCCGTGGTTCAATCTTGGGCCGATGCAGAGTGGTTTGTGGAGCGCCCAGAGGTGCCCCAAAGCATCAAGTTGACGGTCTTCAAAGTCACGGGCGAGACCAATACCGATGACCTCTCACCTGCCCCCGATGCGTGGAGTCGTCCTGATATTCCTTTGCATGCATTGGCCATGCTCAAAAACAAAAGAGATGGCATCACCCCTGAGGAAGACGGCAAGCGTGGTCCCATCAAATTCATTGAAGACTTGAGAGCGCGTGGCAACTTGGTGGCCTACGTGGGTGATGTGGTGGGTACGGGTTCAAGCCGCAAGTCAGCGACCAACTCAGTGCTTTGGTTCACAGGCGAGGACATCCCCTTTGTGCCCAACAAGCGTTTTGGTGGCGTGTGCTTGGGCAACAACATTGCCCCCATTTTTTACAACACGATGGAAGATGCGGGTGCATTGCCCATTGAGTTGGATGTGAGCAAGATGAACATGGGTGATGAGATCGAGCTTCGCCCATATGAAGGCAAGGCTTTGAAAGACGGACAAGTGATTGCTGAGTTCACCATCAAGAGTGAAGTGCTCTTTGATGAGGTGAGAGCTGGCGGAAGAATTCCCTTGATCATTGGACGTGCTTTGACCGCTAAAGCCCGTGAGAGCTTGGGTCTTCCCCCAGCAACGTTCTTCAGATTGCCTGTCTCTCCTGCAAAGAAGACCAAAGGCTTTTCTTTGGCGCAAAAAATGGTTGGAAGAGCGTGTGGCTTGCCTGAGGGACAAGGCGTTTTGCCAGGCACTTACTGTGAGCCCAAGATGACTTCTGTGGGTTCTCAAGACACCACCGGTCCCATGACCCGTGATGAGTTGAAGGACTTGGCTTGCCTTGGTTTTTCTTCCGATTTGGTCATGCAGTCGTTTTGTCACACCGCGGCTTACCCCAAGCCCGTTGATGTGAAAATGCACCATGAGTTGCCTGAATTCATGAGCAACCGCGGCGGTATTTCCTTAAAACCCGGTGACGGCATCATCCACTCATGGCTCAACAGAATGCTGTTGCCTGATACCGTCGGTACGGGTGGTGATTCACACACACGTTTCCCGATCGGTATCAGCTTTCCTGCTGGCTCTGGATTGGTGGCCTTTGCTGCTGCAACCGGTGTGATGCCTCTAGACATGCCTGAGTCTGTTTTGGTGCGCTTTAAAGGCAAAATGCAGCCCGGCGTGACCTTGAGGGATTTGGTGCACGCCATTCCTTTGTACGCCATCAAGCAAGGTTTGTTGACCGTTGAGAAGCAGAACAAGAAAAACATTTTCTCTGGCCGCATCTTGGAGATTGAAGGACTCTCAGAGTTGAAGGTCGAACAAGCCTTTGAGTTGTCCGACGCCTCAGCCGAGAGATCAGCAGCAGGCTGTACGGTTCACTTGGACAAAGCCCCTGTGATTGAGTACATCAACAGCAACATCGTTTTGTTGAAAAACATGATTGCACAGGGCTACTCCGATGTGCGCTCTATCAATAGGCGCATCAAAGCCATGCAAGATTGGCTCAAGAACCCCACTTTGTTGCAAGCGGACAAAGATGCAGAGTATGCAGCGGTCATTGAGATTGATTTGGCTGAGATTGTGGAGCCAATTGTTTGCTGCCCCAATGATCCTGATGATGCGAAAACATTGTCCGACGTTGCAGGTTCAAAAATCGATGAGGTCTTCATCGGTTCATGCATGACCAATATTGGACATTTCCGCGCTGCATCCAAATTGCTTGAAGGCAAGCGTGACATCCCCGTGAAACTGTGGATGGCACCACCCACCAAGATGGATGCCGAGCAATTGACCGCAGAGGGTCACTACGGTGTCTTTGGCAACGCTGGCGCCAGAATGGAGATGCCAGGATGCTCTTTGTGCATGGGTAACCAGGCTCAAGTGAAAGAGGGCGCGACGGTGATGTCAACTTCCACCAGAAATTTCCCCAACCGCTTGGGTAAAAACACGCAGGTGTACTTGGGCTCTGCTGAGTTGGCCGCCATTTGCTCTAAATTGGGCCGAATTCCTTCACGCGAAGAGTATTTGACCGATATTGGTGTGATCAACACCAGTTCAGCCAATATTTATCGTTACATGAATTTCGATCAAATTGACAGCTACAAGAAGGTGGCTGAGTCGGTTTAATTCCAATCGAGCTCAGATCCGCTTGAAGTGTCCGCCGTCATGTGGCGGGTGCTTCAAGTCAATCTAAAAAAAAGAGGCGTTCAAAATTTGAACGCCTCTTTTTTTGCTTGGAAGCTGTAGGAGAACTTGTCAGCTCAAGAGCCCATTTGCTCCACGAACCAGTCCGCTGTGAGCGGGCGAAATTTGTAGGGAATGTTAAAGCACACGTGGTTGCCTTCCTCATAAACCACCAACTCGGCTTTGGAGGCAATGGCTTGTCTTAGAAGTTCACCTTCACTTGCGGGGATGATTTTGTCACCTGCACCGAAAACAATCAGGGTGGGGCATGAGATGAGTTGCGCTTTCGTCTCGAGATTGAGTTCATGCGCAAATTCAAGTGCTTGGGACAAGGTGCTCAAGTGTGCTCGAATCCTGAACAGGTCTTGGGAGACTTTGGGCATTTGTGGCAAAACAGGACCAAAATTGAAGGGGCCGCAATTCGAAATACAAGCCTTCATCCGAGGCTCCAAGGCTGCGCTCAGGGGCGAATAAAAAGCTCCTAAGCTTTGACCCACCACGCCCACCCGAGTGGCGTCGACTTGAGGGTAAGCCGCCAATGCATCAATCACCGCGCTCATCACGCCTCCCCAGTCCAAGGAGATGGGGAAATGAGCTGCTGACTCGCCCTGACCAGGACCGTCCAAGGTGATGGTGGCCACACCTCGGTCTAAAAAAGAATTGCTCCAAGTGTGCAACTCCTCCTTGCACGCATCCAGTCCAGGCAAGATGATGGCAACGGGCAAGGGCGCTCCACTTGGAGCCTCTGGGGTACGAAGATAGGCGTGAATGAAGTCACCTCGGTAGGGGAGTTTTAACTTCACGAGAGGTATTTTGGCATCGACACCTGCCAAGTTGTAGCACCTGAGCATGCTCTCTTGTGCTTGGTTGAATTGCTCGGGATCGGCGCCAAAGAGGTGTTTGGCGTAGTGGTAATAAATCGCGGCCCTGAGCCATGATTCACTGGCCGTGAGGTGGTGATTCCTGTCCTTTTCCCGGTTGCCGTGCAGCTCATGCTTCAATGCCTCATCTGACCAAATGGAGCACCAGTTGGACCATTCGTCCACACGCTTGACCAAGCGCTGCATGTCGTTGGGGTCCACGCCCGTTGCGATATAGCGAGGAATGAAGTGGTTGAAAATCAGCTCAACTTGTGGATCTTTGGACATGTTGTTATCCCTTTGTGTGACGGGTGCTTGAGAGAGGCTTCAACGCTTGGGGAGGAACTCTTCCGTGAAGTATTTGTTCAAGTTTTGCTTGACCTGCAAAATGCCTGTGTCGACCAAAGATTGTGAGATCACCTCCAGCGCTTGAGCGTCGAATTTGCCTGTGTAGTTGAAGTGGGGCATCAAGGAGTCGTAGAGTTTTGCAGAAAGATCCACGCTCATGTTGAGGGTATCGCTTGCGATTTTGACCGATTCGGTTTTATGGGTTTTCATGTAATCGAGGCCATCAAACCAGCATTTGAGAAATTTTTTGGTGGCCTCAGGGTTGGAGCTGATCAGTTTGTTGGTTGCAAAAATCACGTGAATGTGAAACTTGGGCACCACTTTGCCAAAGCGCAAAAGAGTCTTGCCGCTGCCCTCCTCCTCAAGTCGTCCGGCGGTTCCTGCTTCGACGATCATGCCATCGATTTGTTTGGTTTTGAGAGCTGCCGTTTGAGCGCTGAAGCTGCCCAATGGGACCATCTTCATGCCGTCTTTGCCCCATCCTTGTTGAATCATCAACTCTCCCGCAGCCCACTCGGTCAAAGAGCCTTTGGTGGACATGCTGATGCGTTTGCCTTTCAAATCGGCGATTTGATTGATGCCGCTGTCCTTTAAAACGACCAAGGCCAAATCTTCCGGCGCGTCAGACATGGCTGCAATGGCTTTCTCTGGGGCACCTTTGGACAAGAACCCCATCTCAGGGCCTGCGCCCAGACCAATGTCCACGCTGTCAGCGGTCAGTGCTTGATGGAGTTGCGCGCTGCCGCTGAAGACGGTTTTTTGATACTCGACATCAGGGGATTTGCACACGCCCGACTTCAGGCCCACATCAAAGGGGATAAATGAATAGGTGGGTTGAGACAGGCCCACCCTGACGGTGGTGGCCGCATTGGAGAGACTGACTGCACCCAAGAGGAGGGAGGACAGGCCAAAGAGGAGCGCGTTGGATGTTTTCATGGTGGTTTTCAAGGGGTTAGGTTTTAAATCAATTCAAGAGCCAGTTGATAATAGGTGTCATCGTAGAAATCATTGACCGTGTACTCGATGGAAGTGCCTTCGAACTTTTGACGCAGGTCCATGACTTTTTCTAGCCCCTTTTCGCTCAACAGTGCATCTTTAAAAAATCCTGTTGAGGGGTGGGTGACTTGTGCATAACAGGCCTTGGCCAGTTCGGTGGGCAGTTTCAAATGCTCCTCGATCAAACCGACCACGCGGCTCTCATTGCTGGGCTCGAGCACAAAGCGAAGCCCTTTGATGTAGGCAGCCAAATAACTGCTCAAGGTCTTGGCGTGGGTCTTGGCCCAAGCGGCATGCAAAAATCCACCCGTTGATTGGTAAGTGCCAATCGATTCGTGGGGCCGATCCAAATGAGCAAGACCCGCCTCTTGGGCCAATAAGTTAAAGGGTAAGGTGAGCAAGCTGAAATCGATGGTTCCTGCCTTAAGGGCCTCCAAGCGGTGGGAGGTGGCTCCTACCGCCAAGACTTGGTATTGATCTTTGGACACACCATGGATTTTGAGCATTTCATACGCAACCAAAGCAAATGCGGTGTCTGGTGCATCCACCCCCAGCGTCTTGCCTGCCAAATCAGCGTATTGAGTGATCCCTGATCGGGTGACCAGTTGATTGAATGCTTGGTCCAGGCCAATAACGATTTTGATGTCCAAATTCGCGTGAAGGATCATCTCTAGCGCATTGTCAATGGCGGAGTGGGCCAGGTCATACCGATGCTCAGCAAGGCCTTGGCGTTGTTCGTGAGAGCTTTGTGTGAAGTGCACATCAGCGTCGACGCCGTGCTGAGCATAGTAGCCTTGGTCCAAACAGGCGTAATGTGGCAGATTTTGAATGCCTGGGAAAACGATGACCCGAATGGTGGACAGGGCGAGGTCTTGCATGTGGGGTACTACCTTTTCCTGGACATTTGAATTTGTAAACTCGAGAGCAACGCATTGGCACCAACCGAGATCAATACCACGATCAAAATCAATCCAAAAAGGGCTGTGGGGTCAAAGCTTTCTGTGAACTGTCTTGTGAAAAAACCAATGCCGCTTGAAGAGGCAAAGAGCTCAGCCAATAAAACGCCTAAAAGACTCGCCACCAAAGACAATCGAATGCCGTTGAAGAAATTGGGCAGTATCGCGGGCAATAAAATCCATCTGAAGGTTTGCCATTTGTTCGCACCCAGCGAGAGGCCCGTTTTGAGGTAAATGGGGTTGATGTTTTGCAGGCTCGAGCAAATGCTCAAGATCAATGGAAACATGCCGTGGGTGATGCCAAAGGTGACTTTGGAGCCAAACCCCACGCCGACCATCAGCATGATGATGGGCAAAATGGTGATTTGGGGCGTGCCGTACAAAAGAAGAACGATGGGCAATAATTGCTTTCTGGATGAAGCCCTTAGACCCACCGCCAAGCCCAAGATCGTTCCGATCAGCACTGAGCCCAAGAAGGCCACGAGCAACTCCAGCACCAAGACCGATAAAGCGCTCCATAAACCAGGTTTGGACAACAAAGTGGGCAAGTTGCTGATCACTTTGCTTGCCGGGCTCAAAAACATGGGGTCCACCCAAAATCGAGCACTCCACTCCCAAATTGCCAAAAGCAGCAATAAAAATCCCAAGCGGATCCAAAAGAGTTGGCCCTTGAGGCTCATGTCGAAGGCTTTCAGCATTTCACCTCCTGCCCATTGTCTCGAGCTGAGACAAAGTCATCGATAGGCCAAAGGAGATGCCAATGATCAAAACGATCCAGGCGTACATCAACTCAGAGTCCATGGCTTGAGAGGATTCTGCAATTTGATGTCCAAGTCCGTTGTAGGAGGCGATGGTCTCCCCGCCCAGGACGGATAAAAAGCAAAGCATCAGACCCATTCTGAGGCCTGAGACGATCAAGGGTATGGAGCTTGGGAGCAAAACATAACGAAAGAACTGCCAGCGACTCGCACCCAAGGACCTTGCAGTTTTTAGATGAATGGGCTCCACGCTGGTGAAAGCCGCGATCGAGTTGATCAAAATGGGAAAGAAGCTGATGGTGAAGCCGAGCGCAATTTTGGAGCCTTGATCGAGTCCAAACAGCAGGGCGTAGAGGGGGAAAAACAAAATGGCCGGAACCGCATTCATGGCATTCAAGAGGGGATCAAAAGCGCGCTTCAAGAGTGGGCTGGTGCTCAACAAGAAACCCACCCCAATGGCTGCAAAGGACGAGAGCGAGAAGGCCGTGAAGACCTCGGAGAACGTGATTTTAAGAGGCTCCACCCAGTCGCCCGAGGTCAGCAAGGCGATGAGCCGCTCAAGCACCTTGTCAGGCTGGGGCAAGAGCAAACTCGAGACCTCGCTCACATGCGTCATCACGAACCAAGCCGAGATGATGAGCGCCAGAAAGATCAGCTGAGTGAGTCCGCTTTTGGGGTGTTGTGGATCTTGGCTAGACATGTGTTTTTCAGGGCTTGATGTGGACTTCATTCTTGATGGTCTTTTTAACCTCTTCGTGCAACAGGCTGTAGAGCTGGTTGCGCAAATTGTTGAATTTCTCCGAGGTCACAAAGTCAGATTGACGGGGATGGTCTTCATGGACTTCAATGATTTCTTTGATCGTGCCAGGGCGCGCGCTGAAGACGGCCACGCGGTCAGATAAGAAAACGGCTTCTCCAAGGCTGTGCGTCACCAAGACAATGGTTTTTTGAGTTTTGGATAAAAGAATGGACAAGTCCTCGCCCAGAACCATTCGAGTTTGTTCATCCAAAGCGGCAAAGGGCTCGTCCATCAAAATGATGTCGGTCTCAAGACTCAAGGCTCTGGCCAGTGCCACTCTTTGCTTCATGCCGCCTGAGATTTCATCGGGGTAATGTTGGGCAAACGCCAGCATGCCCACATCCGAGAGGGCTTGAGTGGCTCGTTCTTTTTGTTCATTTTGGGGTATGTTTTGAAACGTCAATGCGACCGTGATGTTCTCCATCACCGTGTTCCAGGGGAATAGCGCATTTTCTTGAAAGACATAGGCCACGCGCTGGGGGCTGGGGGCATGAATGGCCTT
Source organism: uncultured Burkholderiales bacterium (assembly GCA_903933115.1). Lineage (GTDB taxonomy): Bacteria > Pseudomonadota > Gammaproteobacteria > Burkholderiales > Burkholderiaceae_C > Limnohabitans. The sequence goes on along the minus strand of CAIZIT010000090.1, from coordinate 28,922 downwards.
GCCCTCCAGTAGCACGGTGCCCGACTGGGGACGCAGCAGTCCGCCCATCACGTTCAAGAGCGTGCTTTTGCCGCAGCCACTGGGGCCGATGAAGCTGATCAGTTCTCCTTTGCGAATGCTCAGCGAGGTTGCTTGGAGTACGGGCAATGCACCTTGGCCACCCGCTTTTACAAAAGAGTGAGCAACTTCTTGGATGTCTATGTATGCGTTCGTTGGCTGAGGGTTCATGCGTTGGGTATTCGATTAACATTTTCCAACGGCTGCAAAGCGGCCATCGGGTTCAATTTGTGTTTGAAGGGCTTTGGTGAACAAGGCGGTGCTGGTGTAGGCACTGATGGCCATGGTCAACTCGACAATCTCTTGGGGGCTGAATTGGCTGCTGAGCGCTTGGTAGGTGGCGTCATCGACCGCCCCTTTGTTGCCCAGCATGGACTCAGTATAAGCCATCACCGATTTTTGCTTGGCGTCAAAAAGTTCCCCATGCTCTCGCCAAACGGGCATGAACTGGATTTGCTCTTGCGTGAGGCCACAAATCAGTCCCAGAGGTCGGTGTTGATTGATCTCGTATTGCGAATCCATCAGTTGAGCGCTGCGAATGATGGCCACTTCTCGGAGCATTCTGGGGGTCTTGGATTCAAATCGCAAGGCGTAAGCCATGGTGAGATTGGCCGCGCCGATCCTTGGTGCATGGGCATAGGTCAGGTGCAAGTTGATGATTTGTCCACCCTTGGAGCGCGTTTCATCAAGGAGTTTTTGTGCACTGGGCTCCAAGGGGCTTGTCAAAGCGGGCAAGCGCGATATTTGGGTGAACTCGACTTGAGCGAAGGCGTCGATGGGCAATGGGCTGGTGGTGATGAAGACACAAAAGGAGATGGCAATGAGTCGTTGGAGTGGCATGAGGGGTGTCCTTTTTGGGTGATTTGCCATCATACAAAAAACGACCATTGAAGACGGTAGCGCATTCCCTTAAAGAGGTGGAGGACCCTCTAGGACAAGCAGTGAAAGCATGCCATAAAAAAAGCACCTCAATGGAGCGTTGAGGTGCTTTTCGTGTGTTGAGTTTGCCCAGTTCTAGGCATCACATCAGCAAATGTTCTCCTGCATTGTCACCACCGAGAATCACGTAGTTGACTTTTCTGATGTCCATGAGCTTCACGCCACCCGCGTAAGAGATGGAGCTTTGTACATCTTCTTGCATCTCTTTCAAGGTGTCTTTGAGTTTGCCTTTGATGGGCTCCAAAATGCGTTTGCCTTCGACGTGTTTGTACTCGCCTTTGTTGAAGTCGCTGGCACTTCCATAATATTCTTTGAATTTCACGCCGTCCACATCGACGCTCAATCCAGGGCTCTCCTCATGCCCTGCAAGCATGGAGCCGATCATGACCATGGTGGCGCCAAAGCGAATGCTTTTTGCAATGTCTCCATGCTCACGAATGCCTCCATCCGCAATGATCGGTTTGGTGGCGACTCTTGCGCACCATTTCAATGCCGACAGCTGCCAGCCTCCAGTGCCAAAACCTGTTTTGGATTTGGTGATGCAAACTTTGCCAGGACCGATGCCGACCTTTGTCGCATCCGCTCCCCAGTTCTCCAAATCAATGATGGCCTCGGGTGTGCCCACATTGCCAGCGATGATGAAAGTCTGGGGCAGTTTTTCTTTCAAGTAATGAATCATCTTTTGCACGCTATCGGCATGGCCGTGCGCAATATCGATGGTCACGTACTCGGGGGCGAGGGATTGTGCAACGAATTGATCGACGGTGTCGTAATCGGCTTGTTTGACGCCCAGTGAGATGGAGGCGAACAAGCCCTTGGAGTGCATGCTTTTGACAAAAGCCAAATTGTCCAGGTCAAAGCGATGCATGACATAAAAATAGCCGTTTTCCGCAAGCCACTCGCAGATGCTCTCATTGACCACGGTTTTCATGTTCGCGGGAACAACTGGAATCTTGAAGCTTCTTGCTCCAAGGGTCACCTCAGTGTTGCATTCAGAACGACTCTCCACGCGACATTTGCGGGGGAGTAAAAGGATATTGTCGTAATCAAAGATTTCCATGTGCCGAGCTCTTAGTTAAAGTTCATCTGATTGAGCACTTGGGTCTTATGCCGGTGTTTGAGGCTTCGCCATCTGACAAGACCATGGACGAGGCAAAAAAAACCGAGCACAAGTATTCTTGGGCCCGGTGATTTATTCTACCCCTTACTTCGGGACTTTTAAGGAAATTTTGAGTGCCCAGGGATTTAATTGCCCAAAGAGCAGGCGGGGTGGATCGGCAGACTCTAAAATGAGGAGATGACACCATTCTCCGACCAGAAATTGCCCGAGTCCAGCTCCTCCGAGTTTTCATCATCTGAAAATCAAGGCTCTTTATGGGCTCCTGAGAGCAGCGCCATGAGGATGCTCCAGGGCTTGAACCCAGAACAATTGAGCGCTGTGACCTTGCCCCATGAGCATGCCTTGATTTTGGCTGGTGCGGGCTCAGGCAAGACTCGTGTGCTCACCACTCGAATTGCCTATTTGCTCCAAACGGGGCAAATCACCCCTGGGGGCCTTTTGGCGGTCACTTTCACCAACAAGGCCGCCAAAGAAATGCTCACCCGTTTGGAGTCCATGCTGCCCTTGAACGTCAGGGGCTTGTGGATGGGGACTTTCCACGGTTTATGTCACCGCATGCTCAAGGCCCATTGGAAAATGGCCAATTTGCCCCAAGCGTTTCAAATTCTCGATACCCAAGATCAACTCTCAGCGATCAAGCGGCTTTGTAAGCAGTTCAGTGTGGATGAAGAGAAGTTTCCCCCCAAACAGGTGCAGTGGTTTATTGCGGGCGCCAAGGAGGAGGCCAAAAGACCTCAAGACCTGGTGGCGACCGATCCTGACTCTAAAAAGCGAGTGGAGTTGTATCAACTCTACGAGGACCAATGCAACAGAGAAGGGGTGGTTGATTTTGCCGAGTTGATGCTTCGATCCTACGAATTGCTTCGTGATCATGCGCCTCTCAGAGAGCATTACCAAAGGCGATTTCAGCATCTCTTGATCGATGAGTTTCAAGACACCAACCGACTCCAGTACGCTTGGATCAAAATGCTTTGCGGCAGTGAAAGTGCTGTCTTTGCCGTTGGCGATGACGATCAAAGCATTTACGCCTTTCGAGGCGCACGAGTGGGCAATATGTCTGACTTTGTGCGTGAGTTTGATGTCAAACATCAAATCAAGCTTGAGCAAAATTACAGGAGCTCGGGCTCCATCTTAGAGACGGCCAACACCCTCATTCAACACAACAGCCAGCGTTTGGGTAAGAATTTACGAACCGATCAGGGCCAAGGGGAGTTGATCCGTGTTTTAGAAAATCCCAGTGATTTTGAAGAGGCGCAGTGTTTGGTGGAGGAGGTGAGGCATCTTTTGCGTGAGGGGCAAAATGCAAACGAGAGTCAAGGCGTTAGCAAACGCTCAGACATTGCCTTTTTGTACCGCAGCAATGCGCAGAGTCGGGTCATCGAGTCGGCGTTGTTCAACGCCTCGATTCCCTACAAAGTCTATGGCGGCTTGAGGTTCTTTGAGCGAGCGGAAATCAAAAACGCATTGGCTTATTTGCGTTTGCTTGAAAACCCCAATGAAGACACTTCTTTTTTACGGGTGGTGAATTTTCCACCTCGAGGCATCGGAGCTCGAACGATCGAGCAGCTCCAAGACGCGGCCACGCAGAGGTCTTGCTCTTTGCACGCGAGTGTGGAGTTGGTGAGCGGCAAAGCGGGTGTGAATTTGCAAGCTTTTGTGGCCAAGATGGACGTCATGCGCGAACAAATCTTGGGTCTGACACTGCGAGAGATCATGGAGTTGGTGCTCGAGCAAAGTGGATTGATCGAGCACTACAGAGCCGAGAGAGAGGGCGCCGACCGGGTGGAGAACTTGGAGGAATTGGTGAACGCGGCTGAGAGTTTCGTGATGCAAGAGGGCTTTGGTAAAGATGCGCCTGCAACGGTCAATCAAATGCAGTCGGGTTTGGATCAGTATGTAGAGGGCGCAAGCCCTTCAGCTTCAAGAGAAGCTTTGGGCGAGCGGTCTTTGGACCCGGACAGCGCCAAGGATGTTGAGCTGCCCTCGGGATGGGTGAACTTTGACACCGGAGAGACCTTGTCGCCTTTGGCTGCGTTTTTAAGCCATGCTGCACTGGAGGCCGGTGACAACCAAGCGCAGGCAGGGCAAGATGCGGTGCAACTGATGACGGTGCACGCGGCCAAAGGTTTGGAGTTCGATTGTGTCTTCATCACGGGACTGGAGGAGGGCCTCTTTCCGCATGAAAACTCCCTGAGCTCTGTTGAAGGACTCGAGGAGGAGAGGCGTTTGATGTACGTGGCTGTGACCAGAGCCCGTAAGCGCCTTTATTTGAGCCATGCTCAAACCCGTATGCTTCACGGGCAAACCCGGTTCAACATGCGCAGTCGTTTCTTTGACGAAATGCCCGAGCACACCATGAAATGGGTCAATGCCAAAAAGCCTGTTGCGGCATCGAGTTCGCGAGGATTTTCTGGTGCATCGGGCTCAAGGGACTATTCGTCAAGCGCATACACACCCGCTTGGGCTCGAGCGGTCAACACGAGTGGACGAAAGGCTCCCGCGCAAGAGGCTTTGCCTGTTCGAGCTCAAAGGACGGATGCCGCCGACCCTCATGCATGGATGAAGGTGGGGTTGAGGGTCTTTCACAATAAATTTGGTGAGGGCAAAATACTGGCTCTTGAGGGCATTCAAGATGATGCCCGTGCTCAGGTGGATTTTCCACGCCACGGGGTCAAGTGGTTGGCACTCTCTTTGGCCAAACTCACACCCATTGACTGAGCGCTCAGGCCAAAATCGTCTCTGATGTGAAGCAGTCTTTGAAGCTAAAGAGCGAAGAGGTGAAGAAGATGGAGGCCAAGATGAGCATCAAGGGCAGCAGCAACTCGCTGACCCATTGAGACTCATCGCTCCAGCTGGAGAGCACACCCAGGCACAAGGCGACAGAGGCAAATATAGCCATCCAAGTCAAAGCGTAAACCACAAATGCACGCCAGTTGGAGAGGCAGGCAACGCCTGAGAAAAATAAACTCTTGGGCACACTCACACCGTGCCAAAAGACCAATGCTGGGGCATGCCAAAAAAGGCTCGAAAAGGGAATGTACAAAAGAAGAGCCAGCCACATGGCTTGTTGGAAGTCACTCTTTAAGATCAGCTCTTTGGTGAGTGTGCTGCCCACCAAATAAAATTTAGCAAAACTGCCCCCATCCACCAAGGCCGATAGAGCGGCCAGGATCAAAAATCCGACAGCATAAAACCCTCCCAGCAAAAGCATTTGTTGGGTTTTGTCTTTGGAGATGCGAAAGGCGCAAAAAAGTGTCAATGGACGCGGAAATTTGCCTGCCAATGCCTCTTGCGCTCCTGCCATCAACCCCAGGCTTGCACTAGGGATGAGGATCAGTCCGATGATTCCTCCAACAAGTGGAATCATCGAGACCAAGGACATCAGGGCCATGAACATCAAAAAAAGACCCGTCAGTGCGATCGGTTGGCGCACAAACGTTCTCGCCCCTTGTTTGACCCAAAGTGCACCGGTGGAGGCGGGAACGATATTTAATTTCATGGTGTCAAAGTGCTGGTGGTGTCACTCAATGAGCTGGGTAGGCGGGCATCAGGCTTGAAAGGCCTGTACGGGGTGATGAACTCTTAGCTTTAAGATGTTCTCAAAATGTCTGGGGTCATGCGCTTTTAAGAGGTTCGCCTCACGCGGGAGGTGAAAATCCCAAAGCCTGGAGATCCAAAATCTCAAGGCCGCAGCTCGCAGCATGGGGTTGAACAAGGTTCTCTCTTGTGCACTCAAGGGGCGCACGAGTTGGTAGGCGTCTAAAAAGGCATGCATTCGCTCTTTGATGAGTTCGCCCGTTGTCCAGTCGATGCACCAATCGTTCAGGCACACTGCAATGTCAAAGAGCCATGTGTCGGTGCCCGCAAAATAAAAATCGAAAAACCCCGTCAAATGCTCGCCATCGAACATGACGTTGTCTCTGAACAAATCGGCGTGTATGGCCCCTTTGGGCAAGCTTTTGTAGGCGGAGGTGCGAGAGAGGTTGAGTTGGAACGCTGTTTCTTGCGCCAGCAGCACTTTGTTGTCGGGTTCCAAAAACTCCAAAATGCTCGGTGCCGTTTCCAGCCACCAATGGAGCCCTCTTAAGTTGGGCTGCTGGAGCTCAAAGTCTCTGCCTGCAATGTGCATTTTGGCGAGCATTTGTCCCACCGTTGCGCAGTGAGTGGCGCTGGGCTTGAGGTGGCTTTTGCCTTGAAGTCGATTGACCAGTGCGGCCGGTTTGCCTGCCACTTCAAAGAGGAGCTCTCCTTGGTCATTGACTTGTGGATCTGGCACGGGAATGCCTTTGTTGGCCAAGTGCTTCATCAAGTGAAGATAAAAGGGCAACTCCTCTTTGCTGAGTCGTTCAAACAAGGTCAGAACATACCGAGAAGGCTCATCCTCATGGGATCCGACAGGGGCGCAATCCAAAAAGTAATTGGTGTTCTCAATGCCACCTTCGATGCCTGTGAGCTGTAAGGCTTGTCCCAGGTGAAGTTGATCTAAAAGGGCTTGAGCCTCTTGGATGGTGACTGGAGTGAATACGGCCATTTAAAAACACATGAAAAGGGTTGAACGGTTCTGAAACGTTTAAAAATCAATTAAAAATCAAGCGCATGAAGCCTCTAGAGCACAAAGTGAGGGGTTGCTCTGGGAGCTCTGAGAGCTCTAGAGCACTTGGGGTCCTTGTGGGCATGGTGACCCTTCGAAGACCTCCTCAAAGGCTTGCGCGATGGATCGACTCTTCTCACCTGGACAGGGGCTTCACCATCAGTTTCAAGTCGATTGTAGAGTGCTTATCTGGACTTGAGGAAGGGGGTCTCAACTTTTAGCCACTCCGAGCACCGAACTTTTTAATTTTTATTTCTTTTGCGCCTTAAATGATGCGCTTCAAGGGCAAAATATACCCATGCAAGAAGAAAAACCCCTTTTACTGCTCGTTGACGGCTCGAGTTACCTCTACAGGGCCTTTCACGCCATGCCCGACTTGAGGGCCAGGCCCTCTGATCCCACCAGCCCCGCAACAGGAGCCATTCGGGGCATGATCAACATGATGCAAAGCCTCAAAAAGGACTTTCCAACCGATTTTGCGGCCTGTGTTTTTGATGCCAAGGGACCGACTTTCAGAGACGAGTGGTACCCCGAGTACAAAGCCCAGAGGTCCGCGATGCCCGATGACTTGCGCAGTCAAATTGAGCCCATCCATGAAGTGGTGCAACTTTTGGGTTGGCCTGTGCTCAATGTACCGGGCGTAGAGGCCGATGATGTGTTGGGCACTTTGGCCAAATATGCAAGTTCAAAGGGCTACAGGGTCGTGATATCTAGTGGTGACAAAGACATGAGCCAGTTGGTGGATGAGAGCATCATGATCTTTGACACCATGAATCAGAAAAAGCGAGATGTTCAAGGGGTGACCCAAGAGTTCGGTGTACCGCCTGAGCGCATGATCGATTACCAAACCTTGGTCGGCGATGCGGTGGACAATGTGCCTGGTGTGCCCAAGGTGGGGCCTAAAACGGCCGTCAAATGGCTCACGCAATATGGCTCATTGGATGGGGTGATTGCACATGCGGCTGAGATCACGGGCGTGGTGGGGGAGAATTTACGCAATGCATTGGACTGGCTGCCCATGGCCAAGAAGCTCGTGACCATCAAGACCGACTGTGACTTGAACGCCTATTTGCCGCAATGGCCCGAGCTGGACGATTTGAAACTCTTGGAGCCGCGGGCTGAGGGCTTGGTGGCTTTTTGTGAGCAGTTTGGTTTCAAGGGCTTGGTGAAGACTTTTGGAGCCGCCATGGCTGGAGGTGGGCCGCATGCTAAAAGCCAAACCCCAGGTGGGGTGGCTCTCGGGGCTGAATCGGTCGAGTCGCACGACTTCTTTGCGGATGCGCCCCCAAAGCCCTCCACGATCACAGAGCGTCACTACGAATGCATCACGACCTGGCCGCAATTTGATCAGGCCTTTGTTGACCTTCAATTGGCCCCTTTGGTGAGTTTGGACACGGAGACGGATTCTTTGGTGCCCATGAAGGCGCAACTCATTGGATTGAGTTGGTCCACCCAGCCCGGGCGAGCGGTCTACGTTCCTCTGGGTCATGACTTGGAGCTTGGACAATCGCAACTGAAGTTGACCGAGGTGCTTGAGCGATTGAAGCCTTGGCTGGAGGACCCGGGTGCAAAGAAGTTGGGCCAACATTTCAAATACGATCGACACGTCTTTGCCAATCACGGCATACAAGCTCAAGGTTATGTGCACGACACCATGCTGCAAAGTTACGTGCTGGAGGTTCACCGCCCCCATGGCCTAGAGAGTTTAGGGCAAAGACATGTGGCAAGAACGGGATTGTCGTATGAAGATGTTTGCGGCAAAGGCGCTCATCAAATCCCTTTTGCCAGAGTGAGTCTGGACAAGGCGACACAATATGCGTGTGAAGATGCAGACATGACGCTTGAGGTTCATGAGGTGCTGTGGCCTCGCATTGCTGAGGACGAGCAGCTTGCTTTTATCTATCAATTGGAAATTGACAGCAGCGAAGCCTTGTTTCGAGTCGAGCGCAACGGGGTCATGATTGATGCCGCAACGCTCGAGCTCCAAAGTGCTCAATTGGGTGCTCGCATCGCGCAACTGGAGTTGGAGGCGAAGGATTTGGCTGGGGGGGAATTCAATTTGAATTCGCCCAAACAGATTGGGGAGATTTTTTTTGAAAAGCTGGGTTTGCCCATTGTCAAAAAAACAGCCAAAGGGGCACCAAGCACCGATGAAGAGGTTTTGGAGAAGTTGGCTTTGGATTACCCTTTGCCCGCCAAAATTTTGGAACACCGGGGCTTGAGCAAGCTCAAAAGCACCTACACCGACAAGTTGGCGACTTTGATCAATCCCATCACTCATCGTGTACACACCCACTATGCCCAAGCGGTGGCCGTGACGGGTCGCTTGTCCAGCAATGACCCCAATTTGCAAAACATCCCCATACGCACCCCTGAGGGCAGACGCGTGCGCGAGGCCTTTGTGGCGCCCCAAGGGTGCGTCATTGCGAGCGCCGATTACAGTCAAATTGAATTGCGCATCATGGCCCATATCAGCGAGGATGAAGCGCTCTTGAGGGCTTTTCATGACGGGGTGGATGTGCACCGTGCGACCGCTGCAGAAATTTTCGGGATCTCCAAGGACGAGGTGAGCGACGAGCAGCGTCGATACGCCAAGGTGATCAACTTTGGTTTGATCTACGGCATGAGCGCCTTCGGTTTGGCCAAGGCTTTAGGGATTGACAACTCTGCGGCCAAACTCTACATCGAGCGTTACTTTGATCGCTTCTCAGGCGTTCGACGCTATATGGAGTCCACCCGAGTCAGTGCGAAGGCCAAGGGCTATGTTCAAACCGTTTTTGGACGACGTTTGTATTTGCCCGAGATCAACTCACCCAACGGCCCAAGGCGTGCAGGCTCAGAACGTGCGGCCATCAATGCGCCTATGCAAGGCACGGCTGCAGACTTGATCAAAATGAGCATGATCAAGGTGCAACGCGCGTTGGATGATCAAGGTCTTCAAACCAAAATCATCATGCAAGTGCACGATGAGTTGGTCTTCGAAGTGCCTCAGACAGAGCTCGACTGGGTCAAGGAGAACGTTCCCCTGCTCATGTCTCAAGTGGCAACGCTTAAAGTGCCCTTGATTGCCGAGTTGGGATTTGGTTTGAATTGGGACTTGGCGCATTGAGCGCGAAGGACTGGGTTAAAAGCAAAAAGGGTCTGACCAAATGGATGCTGAGTTTGTGCGCAATTTGAGCACCCGTCGTGCAGCGCTTCAACGCGTGTTGGGTGTCGGGTATGCTTTGGCCGCTTCGCCTCTCATGGCGCAAACAGCCATTCGCACCAGCTCTGAGGGTTTGCACACCCAAGAGGTGATGGTGCAAAGAGAGGGCTTTAAGTTCCCTGTTTATGTGGCGCACCCGCTTCATGCGCCCCATGCGCCGGTGGTCTTGGTGGTGTCTGAGATTTTTGGCGTTCACGAGTACATTGCTGATGTGGCAAGGCGATTTGCACAAGCGGGCTACTGTGCCATTGCGCCCGAGTTGTTCGCCAGGCAAGGGGACCCCAGTGAATATGCACAACTGTCTAAGCTTCAAGAGGAGATCATCGACAAAGTCCCCGATCAGCAAGTTTTGGCTGATTTGGATGCTTGTGTCCTTTGGGCCCAGGATCAAGGTTTTGATGTGAGCAAATTGGGCATCAATGGATTTTGTTGGGGAGGGCGAGTGGCTTGGCTTTATGCAGCGCATCAAAAGAGATTGAAGGCTGGTGTTGTTTGGTACGGTCGAACCGAGGGCAAGCGCACAACACTCACGCCTTCGCATCCCATTGACGAGCTGAGTCGTTTGGGGGCGCCCGTGTTGGGTCTTTATGGCAATCGCGATGCATCGATCCCGCTGTCTGCGTTGGAGCCCTTCAAGGCTCGGTTGGAGCAAGTGGCCCAACAGGGTGTTCTTGCGGCACAGCAAAGTCGCTTGATCATCTATCCTGGTGTGGGGCATGCATTTCATGCCGATTACAGATCTTCCTACGACCCTGTGGTGGCCAAGGACGCTTGGTCTGAAGCCTTGGCATGGTTCAAGAAGTGGCTGTGATGGCATTAGCGAGGCATAGAGTTTGAGAGATGAATCAATGGGCTTTGAATCCTAGAAGGGCTGGCTGGTGAGTATCGATTTGACTTTGGTGTCCATTGTTCTTGGCACCTTGATGTGTGGCGTGGGCAGTGTCTTTGTGGCCTATGTGTTGGCCAGAGCTCTGCTCAGCCGCTTTCAGCAGCACATGTTGAGTTTGGCCGCAGGGGCTTTGTTGGCAACTGCGTTCTTGCATCTTTTGCCCGAGGCCTTTGGATCGGGCGCTTCGCCCAGTCATTTGTTCTTGACGCTGTTGGTGGGCTTGATCTTTTTCTTCTTGTTGGACAAGGCGGAGCTTTGGCATCATGGGCACGAACATGGTCATGCCCATGCCCATTCTCATGCCCATGTCCATGTCCATGCTGACCAGCACGCCCACAACCACGACGAGCCAGCCAAAGTGGGAGGATGGTCCGTGCTTTTCGGCGACAGTGTTCACGCCTTTGGTGACGGCATCATGGTTGCTGGGGCCTTCATGGCCGATGTCAATTTGGGTTATGCGGCAAGCGTTGCTGTCTTGGCCCATGAGATTCCGCACCACATGGGAGACTTGACGGTTTTGGCGAGCACGGGGGGGGTGAAGAACCAGGCCTTCTTTAAACTTTCCCTGTCCGGATTGGTCACGACTTTAGGCGGGGTATTGGCCTATGGGTTGCTCGAGGGACGAGAGGTCTGGGTGCCCTACATGCTCAGTGTGGCCAGCAGCAGTTATTTGTACGTGGCCTTGGCAGATTTGATCCCTCAATTGCAAAAGCGCTTGAGCGCCAGGGCAACGCTTCATCAAATTTTGTGGTTGTTTGCAGGCATGGGTTTGGTGAATTTGACCCAGATGCTTTATCACTGAGGAATTCCAAAGCCCAATGAGAGCGCCCTACGGTGTCTCTCGTTCCACGGGCATGCCAGGTGTTCTGGACCACTCACTCCAGCTGCCTGCATAGAGCGCCGATTCTCCAAGCCCCGCCAGGTGCATGGCCAATACATTGGGCACGGCACTGACCCCACTGCCGCACTGGTGCACCACACTTTGGGGATCACGACCCTTTAATAGGGTGAGAAACTCTTGTTTCAAAACCGAAGGGGCTTTGAACAAACCCTCTGGGGTGAAGTTGTCGTTGAAAGGCCGGTTCAAGGCACCTGGGATGTGCCCAGCAATGGGATCCAAGGGCTCCACTCGCCCCAGGTACCGAGCCTGCCCTCTTGCATCAATGAGGGTTTGGTGCGTGGAGGACAAGCCGCTGAACACCTCAGCGGTGGACTTGAGTTGAACCCGAGGTGATGAGAGTGGATAGGCGAGAGCGTTTTTGGCGCTTGTTGCCAAGGCGGGGCTTGCCTTTTGGAGATCGCGCTCGAGCTGGGATTGAACAGCGCCACCCGCTTGGAGCCAATGATCAAAGGCGCCATCCAAGACCGCCACATGCTCGTGACCACACCATTTGAGCATCCACCAAAGGCGTCCGCAAAAATTGTTTTGATTCCTGTCGTACACGACCACTTGTGTTTGAGCTTGTAGAGAAAATTGTCCCAGCCATTTGGCAAAATGCTCGCGAAGTGGCAAAGGATGCCTGCCCCCGTTTTGGGCCAAGTCAGGGTCATGCGCACTGAGGTCTTGGCCCAAGTCGGCAAAATGCGCATGGGCGATGTGAGAAAGGTTGTATTGCTCTTGGCCCCAATGCTCCTGGCTCAAGTCATAACTCACGTCAAAAATGAGCAACTCGGGCACGCCCGAGGGCTCACACGAAGAGGCCAAAGGCAGCATGGCGATCAGCTCCTTGGCGCTGATGAGGGAGTCAAAATAGGTCATGGTTCGTCCTAAGGGTCTGGAGGTCTGGGGGCCTGGGTGGGCTAGAGGTGGATCCCGTCCTAGAAGGGCTCATCAGACGCTCTAGTGCTGATCTAGTGCTGATCTAGTGCTGATCAAGCGGTGCGCAAGTGCGGCCCATGAGCACAAGGGTTCATTTGAGCATCAACTTTTTTCGGTACCACTCGTGAAAATGCTGCATGCCGTCTTCCATGGGACTTTGATATGGCCCCACTTCGTTCACTCCTCTTTGCATGAGGGCCCAACGACCCGCATCCATGCGTTCGGCGATTTCATCGTCCTCTTCACAAGTCTCCATATAGGCCTCTTGTTGAGCTTGGACGAAGGCGGGCTCAAAGTCCGCGATCTCTTCGGGATAGAAGAACTCAATTTTGTTGAGTGTTTTCCTCGGCCCCATGGGCCAAAGCGTAGAGACGGTGAGCACATGCGGATACCACTCGACCATGATGTGCGGGTAATAGGTGAGCCAAATGGCGCCTTGGCTGGGCACTTGACCGCCGCGGAAATTCAGCAAGGCCTTTTGCCACTTTTCGTAGACAGGGCTGCCCGATTGACGCAATTGATTGGCCACCCCCACCGTTTGCACCGAGTACTCGGGTTTGAATTCCCAGCGAAGGTCGTCGCATTGCACAAATTGGCCCAAGCCTGGGTGGAAAGGACCTACGTGATAGTCTTCTAAATACACCTCGACAAAGGTCTTCCAGTTGTAGTTGCACTCATGCAACTGAACCTTGGCCAATTTGTAGCCGTCAAAGCGCAAGGCTTCTTTGGGTCCCATGTTGGACAAATCTTGGTTGATGTCTCGCCCATTGCTCTCAAAAAGTAAACCGTTCCAATTTTGAAGGGGATAGTTTTGCAAATTCAAGCATGGGTCTTGAGAGAAGTGAGGCGCTCCCAAGAGTTGGCCCGACGGGGCATAGGTCCAACGGTGTAAGGGGCAGACGATGTTGCCGCCCGAGGCCCGGTTGTTGGCGTACAAATTCCCACGGCCCTTTAAAATAACGGCCTGGCGATGGCGGCAAACGTTGGAGATCAATTCGATGCCTTGGGCTGTTCTGACCAAAGCGCGGCCCTCACCCTCATGCTCTAAGGCATAGTAGTCACCGATGTTGGGTACACACAGCTCATGGCCCACGTACTTGGGTCCATGGGAGAACAGTAATTCCATCTCGCGCTCATACAAGGCAAGATCAAAATAGCTATCGACTGGAAGTTGGCTTGATGCCGGCTGCAGTTGAAGACTTAAATCAGACATAGGGACCTGACCTAAAGACTCCCCACAGGGAGAATAGAAAAACCGGGATATCCGGAGGGAACTTATGATTATATATTTTTTAAGTATCTTTGGCTCGTTCAACACGCCTCGTTGCCTTTGGGGATCGATTAATTGGATGCATCATCGGCTTTAAGGGCATCCTTATCGATTTTGAAAGTCTAAAATTGTGGTTTTTTTGCACGAAATAGGCACTTGCATCAGCTTTCATTTCATTCAAAGATCGGATAAATTTTGAAATTAAAGACCCCAATCTCCAAACCATCTCGATTCGGCGTTCGCTCATGAATTAAGATGTGCTCTTGTTGCACAAAATGGTGTGTAAACTTTTTAATTAATAGATAGGCATTGCTGTACCTCTTGAAGGGGCAATGCTTGTGAAATTTTGTCATGAGCTCAAGGACAACGATGGCCAAAAGTAAATCGTCTGGTGTTGAATTGGAGTTGCCCCAAAATTATGAGCTCGCTCTTGAAGAGCTTGAGGGCTTGGTGCAACAAATGGAGTCGTCTCAGTTGCCACTCGATCAGTTGCTTGAGGCCTATCAAAGGGGTGCGATGCTGTTGAAGTTTTGTCGAGAAAAACTCACCTCAATTGAAGATCAAATCAAGGTCTTGGATGAGGGGCAACTCAAAAATTGGACGGATACACATTGATATGCATGACGTGAAGGCCTTTGAGTTGCAAACCTGGACCCACCAGCAACTCGAATTGATTGAAAACGCTTTGATGCAATGGGTGCCCGCAGACACCAAGGCACATTTGGGCGAAAGCATGCGCTATGCTGTGCTTGGAGGCGGTAAGCGCTTGCGTCCACTTTTATGTCTGGCAGCGCGCCAGAGCATCAAGTCTCAAGACGCAGAGTGGCAAAACCACGACTCATCAGGTCATCAAGGCCCGGTTGAATCAGGTGAGCCAGGTGACTCCTATGGGGCTTTGGCCATGGATCACGCGGCCCTCAGAGCTGCTTGCGCTTTGGAGCTCATCCATGCCTATTCCCTGGTCCACGATGACATGCCTTGCATGGATGACGATGTGCTCAGAAGGGGTCAGCCCACGGTCCACGTTCAATTTGGGCAGGCGATGGCCTTGCTCTGTGGAGATGCGCTCCAAGCACTCGCTTTTGAGCTCTTGACGCCCAGTGAGAGCCTTGTGCCCGCTCGCATCCAAGCCTCGTTGTGCCGGTATTTGAGTCAGGCCGCCGGGCACTCCGGGATGGCGGGCGGTCAGGCCATCGATTTGAGCAGTGTGGGTTTTGTGTTGTCGCAAGAGCAGTTGCAAGACATGCATGCCAAAAAAACAGGTGCATTGCTGCATGCCAGCGTCATGATGGGCGCCTCGTGTTCGGGGCCACAAGCCTTCAGCCCAACGATTCAAAGCGCTTTTTCAACCTATGCCAAGGCGCTGGGTTTGGCCTTTCAAGTGGTGGATGATATTTTGGATGTCGTCTCCGATACGAAAACATTGGGTAAAACCATCGGTAAGGATGCGGCCAACGGCAAGCCCACATTTGTGTCTTTGTTGGGGCTAGAAGGCGCGCAGTCTTATGCGCACGCCTTGCACCAAGAGGCCCAGGATGCCTTAATGGGTGCGGGGCTCAAGGATGTCAGAGCGCTGGCTGGATTGGCAGATTTGGTGATTAAAAGAAGGAGCTGAAATGACTGACCTATTGAAAGCCATTGACGGCCCTGCAGATGTCAGACTTTTGTCGCGCAGCCAACTCAAAGAGTTGGCTCAAGAACTCAGAGCGTTCATTTTGGAGAGCGTTTCTAAGACAGGCGGGCACTTGAGCTCCAACCTGGGGACGGTGGAATTGTCCATTGCCTTGCATTATGTGTTCAATACGCCTTATGACCGCCTCATTTGGGATGTGGGTCACCAAACCTATCCCCATAAGGTCCTGACGGGTCGTCGCGAGCGCATGCCCACACTGCGCCAGTTGGGGGGCTTGAGTGGTTTTCCAAGGCGACAAGAGAGTGAGTACGACGCCTTTGGAACGGCGCACTCTTCCACCAGTATCTCCGCCGCTTTGGGGATGGCCATTGCAGCGCACTTGAAGGGGGAGGATCGTCGCGCTGTGGCTATTATTGGGGATGGGGCGATGTCGGCTGGAATGGCTTTTGAGGCTTTGAACAATGGGGGTGTGGCCAAAGGCAATTTACTGGTCATTTTGAACGACAACGACATGTCGATCAGTCCTCCCGTTGGAGCGCTCAACCGGTATTTGGCGCAATTGATGAGCGGGCGTTTTTACGCTGCAGCCAAAGAGGTGGGCAAACAGGTTTTGAAAAGTGCCCCGCCCTTGTTTGAGTTGGCCCGGCGAATTGAGGAGCATGCCAAGGGCATGGTCGTGCCTGCGACGCTTTTTGAGGAGTTTGGCTTCAACTACATTGGCCCCATTGATGGCCATGATTTGGATTCGTTGGTGCCCACTTTGGAGAACATCCGTCAGTTGAGTGGCCCACAATTTTTACATGTGGTGACCAAAAAGGGACAAGGCTACAGCCTGGCCGAACGCGATCCGGTGACCTACCATGGACCTGGAAAATTTGATCCTCAAGTCGGTATCGTTCCCCCTGCGACAGCGCCCAAGAAGACCTTCACCCAAGTGTTTGGTGACTGGGTGTGTGACATGGCTCAGCAAGACGCTCAACTGATTGCCATCACGCCCGCCATGCGAGAGGGCTCGGGCTTGGTGGAGTTTGAAAAGCGCTTTCCTGATCGGTACTTTGATGTGGGAATCGCCGAGCAACATGCATTGACTTTCGCAGCTGGTTTGGCCTGCGAGGGGTTTAAGCCCGTGGTGGCCATTTACTCCACCTTTTTGCAGCGTGCTTACGATCAAGTGATTCATGACGTCGCACTTCAAAAATTACCCATGGTTTTGGCTTTGGACCGGGCGGGGATTGTGGGTGCAGACGGGGCGACGCATGCGGGTGTCTTTGACATTCCGTTCTTAAGATGTGTGCCCCATGTGAGCGTGGCCACACCTGCTGATGAAGCGGAGACGAGAGCCCTCTTGAGCACGGCTTTTGCTCAAGACCATTGCGTGGCGGTGCGCTACCCCAGAGGCTCTGGTGTTGGTACACCTGTGCCCCAAGATTTGAAGGGCTTGCCCTTTGGAAAAGGCGAGACGCGAAGAGTGGGGCGAAAAATTGCGATTGTCGCTTTTGGCCCCTTGCTCTATGCGGCTTTGGAGGTGGCTCAGGAGCTTGACTTGACGGTGCTCAACATGCGTTGGGCCAAGCCCTTGGATGAGGAGTTGCTGCTGAGTGTGGCCAAAGAGCACGACGCTTTGGTGACTTTAGAGGACAGTGCTTTGATGGGCGGCGCGGGCAGTGCGGTGTTGGAAGCGTTACAAAATGCGCAGGTGGTCAAGCCGGTGTTGATGTTGGGTTTGCCCGATCAATTCACCGAGCATGGTGACCCTGTGAAGCTCATGTCCTTGGCGGGCTTGGATGCACCAGGGATCAAGGCGAGTGTGACAAAGCGTTTCAAAGATTTGCTGAGCTGAGCTCAGATTTCTTGTCTTTTGAGACCTGAGCTTTGAGCTCAGATGCCTGTGCTTGCATTAAAATCATTTCACATTCAGCGCCTGAGGTGAGGAGTCTCTTGAACGGGTAAACCCGTGTAGTGGCCAAGGCCTGCTGGCCTAGAATTTCTTCAGCTGTGTTCATTCAACAAGTTTCTTATTTTTTCAAAGAGGTGATTCATGGACCGTCGTTCGATTATAAAAAATGCAGGTATTGCTGGCATTTTGGCCGCTGCTGCTGCACCCGCCGTTCATGCGCAAGCCACTGTGCGTTGGCGCTTGGCTTCTAGCTTTCCCAAATCCTTGGACACTCTTTATGGGGGGTCTGAGGTTTTTGCCCGTGAAGTTAAAAACATGTCGGGCGGAAAATTTGAAATTTCGGTGCATGGTCCCGGAGAGTTGATGCCCGCCTTTGGCGTCGTTGATGGTGTTCAGCAAGGCTCTGTCGAGTGTTGCCACACAGCGGCATACTACTTCACCGGCAAAGACGAGACCTTCGCCTTGGGTTGCGGCATTCCCTTTGGACTCAACTCTAGACAACAAACGGCTTGGATGTTTGATGGTGCTGGTGGCAAGCTGATGAGAGAGTTCTACGCCAAGTACAACATGATCAATTTCACCATGGGCAACACGGGTGCTCAAATGGCCGGTTGGTTCAGAAAAGAAGTCAAAGGCACCGCAGATCTGAAGGGTTTGAAGATGCGCATGGGTGGTGGACTGGGTGGAAAGGTGATGGAGAAGTTGGGCGTTGTGCCTCAAAATCTTCCCGCCGGAGATATCTATCCCTCTTTGGAGAAAGGAACCATTGACGCTGCCGAGTGGATTGGACCTTATGACGATTTGAAGTTGGGCTTCAACAAAGTGGCGCCCTTTTATTATTACCCCGGTTGGTGGGAGGGTGGTCCACAGTTGGACTTGTTTGTGAACAACAAAGCCTATGATGCGTTGAGTTCAGAGAACAAGGCCATTTTGGAAGCTGCCAGTACGGTTGCGCATGTGAGCATTCAAGCTCGCTACGATTCCCACAACCCCGCTGCGTTAAAGCAATTGGTGGGTACGGGCACGAAGTTGAAAGCGTTTCCCAAAGACGTCATGAATTTGGCTTTCAAAGAGGCGATGGGCTTGTACGAAGAGATCGCTTCCAAGAACGAAAATTGGAAAAAAGTGTACACGGAGTGGGTGAAGTTCAGGGCTGAGCAACACTTGTGGTTCCGTTTCACTGAGGCCGAGTTTGATCGCTTCATGCAGGCGCAAAAACTCTAATTGGCATCTTTAA
Organism: uncultured Burkholderiales bacterium; assembly: GCA_903933115.1. Lineage (GTDB taxonomy): Bacteria > Pseudomonadota > Gammaproteobacteria > Burkholderiales > Burkholderiaceae_C > Limnohabitans. The sequence goes on along the minus strand of CAIZIT010000090.1, from coordinate 10,265 downwards.
AGCGTCAGATACAAACGGGGCCATACGGCCCCGTTTTTTTCTCCGCACCTTGGTCTCCATTGTTGTTGCATGGCCAGGTGCGTGAAAGGCCTTTAGCACTTTACTTCTTGATGTTAAAGAGCTCCTCCATGCGCTTTTGCTCATCTTGCTCGCTCTCTTTGGTGGTGGCTTGGGAGCTTTCTGCTGCTGGAGTTTCCAGTGGGTTTTGCGCCTCATCAGTTGTGGAGTTGCTGGACTCAGCGGGCATTTCGATCACCACTTTGTCCAAATCAATCTTCTCCTCTTTGTCTAAAAAGAGCGTCACACTTTGTGGCACCAAAATCACCACTACGACCAAAAGGACTTGCATGATCACCCAAGGAATAGCGCCCATGTAGATGTCTTTGGAGGCGATGGGTTTGGCAATGCGACCTTCTTTGAACAGCGTGTCCGAGATGCCTCTGAGGTAAAAAAGAGCAAATCCAAATGGGGGGTGCATGAAGCTGGTTTGCATGTTCACACAAAGGAGCACGCCAAACCACACCAAATCGATGCCCAATTTGTTGGCGACTGGACCCAAAAGTGGCAAGATGATGAAGGCGATTTCAAAGAAGTCTAAAAAGAAGGCCAAAAAGAAAATGAAGGCATTGACCACCAACAAAAAGCCGACTTGACCGCCGGGTAGGTTGGTGAGCATGCTCTCGACCCATTTGGAGCCGTCCACACCTTGGAACACCATGGAAAATACTCTGGAGCCAATCAAGATGAAAACCACCATCGCGGTCAAACGCATGGTGCTGTTCATGGCTTGCCAAACCAATTGGACATTCAGACGTCGATGAATGGCAGCCAAAATCAAAGCGCCCATACAGCCCATCGCGCCGGCCTCTGTGGGGGTGGCGATGGCCTCTTTGATGCCGGGTAGGCCTCCCATGGAGCCCAATACGGTGAAGATCAAAACGGCCGATGGGATGATGCCTTTCAAGCATTTGGACCACAAGGGCCAGCCCGTTAAGGTTCGAGCCTCCTTGGGGATGCCAGGAACGTGTGAGGGTTTGAACACGCCAAGACCAAAGGTGTAGAGCGCAAAAATGCTCACCTGTAAGATCGAGGGTCCCCATGCACCTTTGTACATGTCACCCACTGAGCGACCCAATTGGTCGGCCATCACGATCAAAACAAGGGAGGGGGGCACCAGTTGGGTGATGGTCCCTGAAGCGGCCAACACCCCCGTTGCATACCTCATGTTGTAGCCGTAGCGGATCATCACGGGCAGTGAGATCAAAGCCATGGCAATGACCTGGCCTGCAACGGTTCCCGTGATGGCGCCCAAAATAAAGCCCACAATGATCACCGAGTAGCCCAGACCCCCTTTGACCGTCCCGAACAATTGCCCCATGGAGTCGAGCATGTCCTCGGCTAAGCCGCATTTCTCAAGAACGGCGCCCATGAAAGTGAAAAAAGGAATGGCCAAAAGAAGGTCGTTGCTGAGAATGCCAAAGACATTCAAAGGCAAATTGGCCATGAAAGAGGCTGGAAACCAGCCCATTTGAATGGCAAAGAGCCCACAACCCAGGCCCAAAGCCGAGAGTGAGAAAGCCACAGGAAAACCAATGATCATGACCACAACCAACAAGGCGAACATGATCGGTGCGAAATTTTGCATCTCCATTTTGAATTCTTCCTTATTGCATGGGTTTTTCGTAATGCAAATCGAGCTCGGAGTGACCGGCTAGAAATGCCAAGCGTTTGATGACCTCGCTCACGCCTTGCAGGCACATCCAGGCAAAGCCCAGAGGCAACAAAAGCATGGCGGGCCAACGGATCAAACCACCCGCATTGGGCGAGAGCTCGCCACTCAGGAACATTTTGACGAACAAGGGCCAACTCAACCAAGCCATGAAGCCCATGACTGGAAAGAGAAATACAAACAGACCCATTAAATCCAAAAGCGCAGCTGCTTTGGGGGACAATTTGCCATAAATCAAGTCCACCCGAACGTGCTCATTGAGCCTCAAGACATGGGGGGCGCCCAGCATGACAATCACAGCAAACAAATACCACTGAATTTCTAGCCAAGCGTTAGAACTCACATCAAAGCCGTAGCGAACAAATGCATTGGCCGCGGAAATAAAAGCCGCGCCCAGGACACAAAAGGTGCCCAAATGGCTGAGTTTCTCACTTGCGGCATCAATCAATTTTGACAACGCTAAAAAAGCATTCATGGTCGAACTCCAAAGGACAGGTGGGCCAGGCAGACAGACTTATGGACCACCAAGGTGAATGGGGTCACCCCAAGTGGGCTGAACGTTACATCCCTTTTTAAGGGCAACCGAGCATTTTAAACCCCATGAAGGTCTCTTCAGGCGCAAAGTGGCATTCTGACCTCAGGCTTTGGTGCAAACGCCTTTTATACAGCGGCAAGAAAACGACAAAGGGCTAAAGGACAGCCGAACGCGGCATCAAAGTGTCATGTTTTGATGAAAAAAAACCGATTCGATGCCGCTCTGAGAAAAAACAAGGTTTTACAGTGGGTCTCTTCGCGGCATTATTTTTAACACGAGGCATGGCGCAAGGCTGGTAAATTCATGCAAAATAGTCTCGTCAATCTTATTGAAATCTTGCATTTGTGGTCCTTTTGGCTTCGCCGTGACCCAAGTGCTCAAGTGGGGAGTGAACCCGGGACGTTTTAATTTAAAAAGTCCTGCCGTCATTTGAAACTCATTTCTTAAAAAACAAGGGTAAAACCTAGGCGCATCCATCTGAAATCTTTGAATGATTGAGGGTGGTAATGGATCAAAACCAATGGAGAAAATTATGCATTTAAAGTTCACCGTGAACAACAAAGCTGTAGAGATCGATGTTGCAGCCAATACTTTGCTGGTGCAGGCATTGAGAGAGACGCTGCACTTGACGGGTACCCATGTCGGTTGTGACACGGCACAGTGCGGTGCTTGCACCGTGATCGTTGATGGCAAAAGCTTAAAGTCTTGTAACGTCTTGGCCGCTCAAGTCGAAGGCGCTCAAATCACCACGATTGAAGGTTTGGCCAGTGCTGATGGAACGCTCCATCCGATGCAGGCGGCCTTTAAAGAGTGCCATGGATTGCAGTGCGGCTTTTGTACGCCAGGCATGGTCATGAGCGCAGTGGATTTATGCACACGTCACCCTCAAGCGAGCGAAGCTGAAATTCGTGAGCAGTTGGAGGGCAATTTGTGCCGTTGCACAGGCTATCAAAATATCGTGAAAGCCGTACAAATGGGTGCTCAGCAAATGGCCAAATAAGGATTGGGGGTTGGGTGAGTGGGTGGGACCGGAAAAGAATAAAAATGAAGTGGATGGCTGCTTGGAGTGGGGTCTGTGGAATCTGGATGGGGCTTGAGTTGCTTGACCGGGGTGTCAAAGGACGCCATGCCATGGATCTGTGAGTGGTAAAAACAAATCAATCATTTAAGAGATGGAGACAAAAAATGGGTGCATCTGATTTTTCAAAACTGCCTCACATCGGTGAGTCTGTCTTAAGGAAAGAGGACTATCGTTTTTTAACGGGTGCGGGTCAGTACACCGATGATGTCCAAATGCCCAACCTCACCCATGCTGTGTTTGTGCGCTCACCCCATGCGCATGCCCAACTCAAATCGATCCACATCTCTGAAGCGCTCGCTGCCCCAGGGGTTGTAAAAGTCTTCACCGGCCAAGATGTGGCTGCAGACAAAATCAATGGCTTGCCCTGTGGTTGGTTGATCACCAGCACCGATGGCCAGCCCATGAAAGAGCCTCCCCATCCCATTTTGGCCCTGGACCGGGTTCGTTATGTGGGTGATCATGTGGCCATGGTGATTGCTGAGACGCTCGAGCAAGCTCGAGACGCCGCTGAGTTGGTTCAAGTCGAGTATGAAGTACTCGATGCGGTGGTGGATTTGGCCAGTGTCAGAGATCGCCAGCAAAAGCACACTGCCCTTCATGAGCAAGCGCCAGACAACCACTGCTTTCACTGGGCCATTGGCGACAAGGCTCAAGTGGAGGCTGCTTTTGCCAAGGCTGCACACATCACAAGTCTTGATCTCGTTAACAACCGTTTGGTGCCCAATGCCATGGAGCCTCGAGCTGCGGTGGGCTCTTACAACAGAGCCAGTGATGAGTACACCTTGTACGTCTCTAATCAGAACCCCCATGTGGAGAGGTTGTTGATGACGGCCTTTGTGATGGGCTTGCCTGAGCACAAGGTGCGGGTGATTGCACCTGATGTGGGGGGTGGATTTGGCTCCAAGATTTATCTCTATGCCGAGGATGTTTGTCTGACCTGGGCTTCGAAAAAGATCAATAGAAACATCAAATGGACGGCAGACCGCAATGAGGCTTTTTTAAGCGATGCGCATGGCCGTGATCACTTGAGTCATGCCCAGTTGGCGATGGACGAAGAGGGTAACTTTTTGGCCCTGAGGGTTAAAACCGATGCCAATATGGGGGCCTATTTGTCGACGTTTGCCTCTGCTGTGCCAACCATTTTGTATGCGACCTTGTTGGCAGGGCAATACAAAACGCCACAGGTCTATGTTGAGGTTGACGCTTGGTTCACCAACACGGCACCTGTAGATGCCTACCGGGGTGCAGGTCGCCCAGAGGCGACCTACTTGCTCGAGCGCTTGGTCAGTCGTGCGGCTTGGGAGACTGGGCGCACGCAAGATGAAATCAGAAAGCGCAACTTCATCACCCAGTTTCCCTATCAAACGCCAGTGGCATTGCAATACGATATTGGAGACTTCCATGCTTGTATGAACGAGTCGCAAAAGAAGGCCGATGTGGCGGGTTTTGAAGCGCGTCGGGCCGACTCCAAAGCCCGTGGCAAGTTGCGTGGCATTGGGTACTCGAGCTACATCGAGGCCTGTGGAATTGCCCCCAGTAACATTGCCGGTGCCTTGGGTGCACGGGCAGGACTTTTTGAGTGTGGTGAAATCCGAGTGCATCCAACGGGAAGCGTCACTGTATTTACCGGCTCACACAGCCATGGTCAAGGTCATGAGACCACTTTTGCACAAGTCGTGGCTGCTCGTTTGGGAATGGCTGTCGATCAAGTCGACGTGGTGCATGGCGACACCGGTCGTGTGCCTTTTGGGATGGGGACCTATGGCTCGAGATCCATCTCCGTGGGGGGCGCTGCCATCATGAAAGCGCTTGACAAGATCGAGTCCAAAGCGAAAAAAATTGCAGCACATTTGCTCGAGGCCAGCGATGCCGATATCGAGTTCAGCCAAGGAGAGTTTCGCGTCAAAGGCACAGACAAGATGGTCACCTTTGGTCAAGTGGCACTGACCGCTTACGTGCCGCACAACTATCCCTTGGATAAATTGGAGCCTGGGCTCAATGAGACGGCCTTTTACGACCCCACCAATTTCACATTTCCTGCAGGAACCTACATTTGCGAGGTCGAAGTCGATCCTCAAACGGGGGTGGTCAAAGTGGATCGTTTCACCGCCGTTGATGATTTTGGAACGATCATCAATCCCATGATTGTGGAGGGGCAAATCCATGGCGGTTTGGTTCAAGGCATTGGCCAAGCTTTGATGGAGAATTGTGTCTACGACCCTCAAAGTGGACAGTTGCTGAGTGGCTCCTTTATGGACTACACGATGCCCCGTGCTGACGACTTCCCTCATTTTGAGATCGGTCATGTTTGCACCCCTTGCACACACAACCCCTTGGGAACCAAGGGATGCGGGGAGGCTGGGGCCATTGGTTCGCCTCCGGCGGTGATCAACGCTGTCTTGGACGCCTTATCAAGCCTTGGGGTCAAGGATTTGGACATGCCTGCGACACCCCACAGGGTTTGGAGTGCCATTCAGTCGGCAAAGGTTTGAAGTTTTAAGATAACATTACACATATCGAAAAAGAGAGAAATTCATCATGTACGCATTTACCTACGAACGCCCTGCGAATTTGTCCGATGCCACCAAGCTCACCCATGCGGGTGCCCAGGCCTTGGCGGGTGGACAAACGTTGCTTGCCTCCATGAAGCAGCGTTTGAGCAGTCCCGAGACGTTGGTGGACTTGTCAAAAATAGCCGAGTTGAAGGACATCAAGCTCGAGGGCCAGTCCATCGTCATCGGTGCCATGGTCAAGCACGCTCAAGTGGCTGAGAGTGATTTGGTCAAGACCCATTTGCCTTCCTTGGCTCAATTGGCGGGACAAATTGGTGACAAGCAAGTTCGTGCGATGGGGACTCTTGGAGGGTCAGTGGCCAACAACGACCCCTCGGCATGTTACCCAAGTGCGGTGCTCGCATTGGGTGCAACGGTCCACACCGATCGTCGATCCATAGCGGCTGAGGATTTCTTTCAAGGCATGTTCACCACAGCTTTAGAGTCTGGTGAGTTGATAAAGTCCATTTCTTTTCCCATTCCTAAAAAAGCGGTCTACTTGAAGTTCAAGCAACAAGCCTCTCGCTTTGCGATGGTGGGTGTGTTCTTGGCGCAAACCGCTGCGGGTGTTCGTGTCGCGATCACTGGAGCGAGTTCTCAAGGGGTGTTCAGGCACCACGGACTCGAGCAGGCGTTGGACAAGAGCTTCACCCCAGAGGCTGCTGCTGCTGTGCCCATTGATGCGAGTGACTTGAACACCGATATTCATGCAAGCGCTCAATACAGAGCCCATTTGATCAGTGTTCAAACCCAACGCGCTGTCCAACACTTACTTGGATGACTTCTGTTGACGCCTTGATCGAGGCACTTCGACAAGAAGGGTATGAAGCAGACCGTCGCTTGGCGACGGCTGTTTTTTTGGCCCTCAAGTTAAAGCGTCCATTGCTCCTAGAGGGCGATCCGGGTGTGGGTAAAACCGAACTGGCCAAGGCTTTGAGTTTGGCTTTGGGCCGGGTTTTGGTGCGTTTACAGTGCTACGACGGCTTGGAGTTGCGAGAGGCACTGTACGAGTGGAATTATGCGGCGCAAATGCTTCATATGCGAGCGGCCACAACCCAGGATCAGCTGAGCCAAGTTGAGCAAGAGGTCTATCAAGAAAAATATCTGATTGAGAGACCCTTGTTAAAAGCACTTCGATGTCCCAGTCCAGGTGCTGTGCTTTTGATCGATGAGGTCGACCGTGCAGATGAGCCTTTCGAAGCGTTTTTATTGGAGTATTTGGGCGAATACCAAGTCAGCATTCCAGAACTCGGCACCATCAAGGCCAACATCACGCCGGTCACCATTTTGACCAGCAACAGAACGCGCGAGCTCAACGACGCCGTCAAGCGCCGCTGTTTGTACCATTGGATGGATTACCCCAGTAGGGAGCGCGAGCTGGCTATTTTGAAAAGACAAGTTCCCCATGCCAGTGCTCAATTGACAGAGCAAGTCGCCTCTTTTGTGGGTCGAATCAGATCGGCGCCTTTCTCCAACGCATTCTCCCGCTCACCAGGTGTTGCAGAGAGTGTCGAGTGGGCCCGAGCACTGGTGTCTTTGGATACCTTGATCATCGATCCTGAGGTGATCAAAGACACCGCTGGCTTGTTGTTCAAGCAGCGAGAGGATGTGGCTGCACTTGAGCCGTTGATCCAAGACTTGTTGCTGCCCGCTGAAGACGTGCTACAGCGCTGAGGTCGGTTCAGCCCCTGACTCAGCTCGTCCAACCTTCAAGATCGAGACACCTTCATGAAATTGGGTGATGCCAGGTCTGGCAAGTGGCCAGAAAACATCATGGGTTTTGCCAGAGCTTTGAGGCGCTCGGGAGTGCCCATCGACAGTTCTCGAATTGCTCTAGGCATCACTTCATTGCAGTGGGTGGGGCTGAGCAACAAGCAAGACATGTCCTATGCCTTAGAGAGTGTCTTGGTCTCAAGGCAGCAAGACTTGGAGGTGTTTAGACAACTCTTTGATGTTTACTTCAAAGACCCTCAGGTGGCCAATCAATTGTTGGCACAGATGCTCCCCAGCGCAAAAGGGCAAGAAGACTCCAAGCCCAAGAAGGCCCGTGTGAATGAGGCTTTAAATCCTCAAGCACCGGTCTACCCGCATCAACCCCCTCAGTCCCAAGAGGAGTTGGATCTGGATGCGGCCATGACGGCCAGCGAATGGGTTCGACTCAGGCAAGCGGACTTCAATCAACTGGGGGCTGCAGAGTTTGCGCTCGTTGAGCGCTTGGCTCGAGAAATTCAGCTCCCGCTTCCTAAAGTGCCTACTCGAAGAAAAGTCAGCCATCCCCGAGGCCGGCAATTGCATTGGTCTAAAACTCTCCAATCCGCCTCTCAGTTGGGGGGTGAGTTTTTGATGTTGCCCAAGTTGGGGCCGCAACTGCAAACCCTTCCCCTTTTGATTTTGGTGGACATATCGGGCTCGATGGAGCGTTATGCAAGGCTGTTGTTGGCCTTTTTACACAAGGCGACAGCGCACGCCAAGAGGCGCGATGTGATGGCATTTGGAACGGGTTTGACGGACTTGAGTCAGGCGTTCAAGAACAAAGACCCCGATCTGATGCTCGAGGCCTGTAACCAAGCCATCAAAGACTTTGCAGGGGGAACAAAACTTGGAGCTTCCTTGGGGGAGCTTAAAAGCCGATTTTCCCATCGTTTGCAATCCAAAAGAACGCTGGTCCTTTTGGTGAGCGATGGATTGGATACGGGTGACAGTGCTGAATTGGAGGCCAATTTGTGCTGGTTGAAGGGCAAAGCCAGGAGGATTTGTTGGCTCAATCCTTTGCTCCGATTCGAAGGCTACCAACCCTTGGCCAAGGGAGCTGGGGTTTTGGATCGCTTGAGCGACGCAAAACTGGCCATCCACAATCTTGAACATTTAGAGGATTTGGCCAAGGCGATCAAAGACTTGGTTCAACGTTAGCGTGTAAGATAGCCTTTGAGTCGGTTGCGAATGATGAGAACCGGCCTGTTCAATGGCAAATGATTGGAGATATGAACGATGGACATGCAAGGAACACGTCAGTTGGCGGTGAGTCAACAACAAGCTTGGAGCGCTTTGAACAATCCGGATGTTCTTAAAGCATGTATACCTGGTTGTGATCGAATCGAATTGGGCGAAGATCAACAGTATTTGATTGCCATGGCCGTCAAAATTGGACCGGTCTCTGCAAAATTCAGTGGAAAAATTGCTTTGATGGATTTGAATCCGCCTGCCAGTTACACCTTGAATTTTGAGGGGCAGGGTGGTGTTGCAGGCTTTGGTAAAGGAACGGCACAGGTCAAATTGCTGCCCAACGATGCAGGATGTGAGTTGCAGTACGTTGTGAATGCACAAGTCGGTGGCAAGATTGCTCAATTGGGGCAGCGCTTGATCGATGGTGCGGCCAAGTCCTTGTCTGAAGACTTTTTTAAAAAATTCGATGCGGAAACTGCAAAAATTTTTGCAGCAGATCTGGCTCAGGAAGAAAAGAGCGCAGAGCTCCAAAATGAAGCATCACTTTCTGAGCCAGCCAAGCCCTTTGCTTGGTTCGGTGTCAGAAACATCTCTCTGGCGGTGCTCGGGTTGGTGTTGCTGTGCTTGGTATTGAAATAGGCACTTCAAGCCCCTTTGTTTTCGCTTGAAGGTAGAACTTTAATGGTTACGCATAGGCTCATGCTTTGAGCCTTGACTTGAATAGCATTGTGCCTGGTCTCAATGGCATTTCAAAATTGAAACCCTTCCTTTTAAATTAAAGTGTCCAACCCTCAAAAGTCCAATCTTCAACCCGGCTTGATCGCTTTGCATGGCAATCAAGTCGAAGGTGTGGTGGATACTTTTTTTGAGTGGATGAACGCTCATCCTTTAAGTCCACTGGAAGAAGAGGTCATCTTGACCCCCACTCACGCAATGGCCGAGTGGTTGAAGTTGAGATTGGCCCAAAAGAGCGGTGTATGTGCTGCCGTGAGCGTGAATTTGCCGGGAAAAGTGATTTGGAGTTTGTACCGAACGATTTTGAATGCACCGGAGGTGGCCAGCTATTCAGCAACGGATAAAGAGGTGCTGGTGTGGCGCTTGATGCGCATATTGCCAAGCGAGATCACCAAAGCGTCATATCGCTTGATTCAAGAGTATGTGGCTCGATTTGGAAAGGATGTGCTGTTCAAATTGTCCACGCAACTTGCAGATCTTTTTGACCAGTACCAAGTCTACCGAGCCGATTGGCTCAAGTCCTGGGAGGCCGGGCAGTCGGTGCTTTTGGGGCCAAGAGGTGAAAGCGTTCCAATGCTCACAGAGGAGATGTGGCAAAGTGAATGCTGGCGAGCCATTGTCAATGATTTGGACGAAAAGGAAAAAATCGGTATTCGCCCTCATCTGCATGACAAAGTCATGTCGATTTTG
>CAIZIT010000089.1 GCA_903933115.1 uncultured Burkholderiales bacterium | reverse complement strand
TGCGCTGGACTCGAAATCCAGTATACGGTTTTACCGTATCGAGGGTTCGAATCCCTCCTTTTCCGCCAAGACTATTTCGAACTGAATCCAAGTCGCTCGAACATTTTACAAACCGTTCGGGGCCTCCTTGGGTGCGCGTCACGGACAAGGATTTACGAAAGTCGATGATCACGACATCTTCGCATGGTCCATTTGCCGAGTAGCCTCCAAGACCATGGAATAAGTGTTTGCGACAATTTTTAAGGGTCTGATTTGGGCCAAACGTTGTAACACGATCTGACTGAGTCGGTGTCGATTGAAGGCTGCAAGCCACCGCTGCATGCAGCACACTACTTTGACTGCTTCCGCCCTCTCTTGAAATTGGCCAATGGATTGAATCGGGAATCGAGAATTGTCTCACGCTGGAGCGCTTAAAGCATGTGCTGTGGCGGAACCGAGAGCTTTGTAAAACGCCCAATTGACGTGCCTGCGCTGGAAGCAGAGGACTGGGTCCACACAGAGCAATAATTTACGAGTTGTCGTCCATCAGCCGCACAAAACTTTTTCCGTCATTGGTTCCGAGCCTTAAATTTGCGAATTGAGGCAACAAGCGTTATTTTGATACAGAACAAAAAGAAAAATGGATGGATACGTATTGCTCAAAACGCTTATCCTACTTTAAAGGATCAACTATTAAACTTCTTCTTCTAAATCCCCATCTAGCAAAGCCATCTGATGGTGAATCCACACTTGCAGTTGACGAGTGGATTTTTTCACACCGTATAAAAATTCGACTTCATCTGCTAGCACTTCTACTTCATCGTATATCGCGTTTTCAACATGGTGGATCACTGCATTCAAATCTTCAGGTTTGATCACATCGGCCTTCAACCGCGGCAAGTTGTTTCCTGCACAAAATTGATCCATTTGCTCTTGAGTTTCTTCACGGACTTTTTTTAACTGAGCAGATAACAATTTATTGTAAGAATTGAGCTGTTCTGCAGCCAGCTCATGCAAATCTGACTCATCAATTTGCTCAATTTCAAATTGCAACTGCAAGAGAGTCAATAGCTCGTTATTTTTATAAGCCCTGTTGACCTCTTGCATTTGTTGTGTTTTTCGCTCTCTCGCGCTGGGATCCTTTTCACGATCAGGATGAAGTGCACTCACCAACTTTCTGAAAACATCTTTGAGTAAATTTTGGGCAACCAACTCCTCTTGCTTCTTAGGTGTAAGCGTTGTATCTTCACTTCTATCTTTCGCAGATCGTTTGGCTTTTCGCTTTTGCTTTTCATTTGCAATTTGCTCTTGTAACTGTTCATGCATTCGGCTCATGAACTCCTCATGGGACTCATTTTCTTGCTTGTCCTCGACAGATTGAGCTGTAAAGGCAGATACGAATGATTGTGCAAATTCCGCCTCAGCTTTACTGAACTCATCAAACGAAAGACTCGAATGCTTATCAAATAGTGCCCTCAGTTCCTCGTCAATGGGACTGCGCTCAACCATGAATTGAATGGTAGAGATCAGACACTCGGTCAACTCCTCTCTTGTCTCTTGATTGAGCTTGACTTGATCCAAGATTCGCCCCATCCCAAAGACGATTTCACGCTTGAATTTGACGTATTTTTTTCTTGCAGGACCTAGGGTTTTGTCACATTCAGAATGAAACTGTGGCAATTGATTAACCCAATTCAACTGCGTTTTTCTGGCCTTTGCAATTTGCTTGCTCAGCGTATTGAATCGCTTCTTCTCAGGCGTCAGTTTGATGTGGGCTTTTTCAGCAACCAGCTGAATTTGTTTCAATGAAGTCATAGGATTCAGACTGGGTGACTCCATGGAGTCAAAATCAAGACCTTGCTTTATAAAATAAAAAAGTGTGCTCTGATTGTAGAGCACACTTTTAAAACGTATCCAACTTCAAATTCGCAAAGCTTGGAGTGCAGATGCTCTCAATTTTGAGTTGTTGGCGCAGGAATAAAAAAGACCATCAAATTGGCCAACAAAATGGTTCCCGCCAAGAAGTAAAAAGCCGCCATCAAGCCAAAAGCATCGGCCACCAAACCACCCAGTATGGGAGCAGCGGCTTGAGCAGCGGACTGCATGCCGAACATCAAACCAATGCTGGTTCCACCCATATTGCTGGGTGCGGATTCCAACAACCAAGCCTGCATCACAGGTCTTGCTGCATACAAGAAAAAACCCAGCAATGCGATCAAAACCACGAATAAAGTGGATCCGCCCGCGAATGTCATCAGCAGCAGCACTACGCCACTGACCGCAAAACAAGACATCAAAAGCGTTCGTCTACCCAGTTGGTCAGATAAATGACCTGCAATGGGAGCGGCCACAAAGCCAGCAACTTGTAAGATGGCCATGACCGCGCCAACCCAAAAGACGTTGTACTGCATTTCTTTGGCAAGATAAAGAGGTAGGAAAGTGAGCAAAGTCGCTTGCGTCATGGATCTGAAGGAAGAACTCAAGATGAGCATGAATAAGCCAGGTGTTTGAATGAGCAAATTCAAACCCGCCAAATAACTTTGAAAGCTTTGCTGACGACCCTTCACTTCGCCCAAGTTGGCTCTTGAATTGGTCTCATTTTCTTTCTTTCCTTTTGAGGCAAAACTGAGCGTGCCAAGGAAATACAAAATCAACATCGACATCACAGCGCCAGGTACCACGTTCAGCATCACAATTTGATGCCAAGAGAAAACACTGAGCAATGCACCAACAGCCAAGGGTGCTAGAGCGTCACCCATATTTCCCCCCATTCCATGCAACGACAAGGCCAGTCCTTTTCGGTCAGGAAACATTTTGCCAAGAAGCGGTATGGCTGTTGGGTGCCATAAATTATTGCCCATGCCCACCAGCATTGCGCAGGCCAAAAGCATCCAATATGTGGTCGTGAACCCCATGAGAAAATAGGGAAATCCGACCCAAAACAAAGACAAGGCCATCAATTGACCCTTCTTGCCCCAGATGTCCACGAGCATGCCGCCAGGCACATTGGATATGGCGCCTGCAGCGTATTGGCAAGTCATGATGAAGCCAATCTGGCTGTAATTGAGTCCTAACTCTTGGCCAATCAAGGGCAAGAGCATAAAAAATGTTGCAGGGTACCAATGCGTCAAAGCGTGACCAATGGTGATGAGGCCCATGTCACGGTAAGGCACTTTGTTATCTGGCGATTGACCCATAGGGTCTTGTATTACTGTACTGCTCATGGGCGACTTCCCTTTAAGATAATTTCATCGTAAAGTTTTTTCCACTTTTCTCTTTGATCCAAACTCTCACTCGGATCCACCACCATCATCTTGATGTGCCTGAGGGGAGAGGGTACTTTTAAATTGCTAGGTAAATAATCCAGGGTTGAGCTCGCGACCTGCCCCTCACTCAACAAATAATCCATCAACAATGCTGCACTCGCAGGATGGGGCGCATTCTTCAACACCGCCACGCCATTGGCTCGCGCGACGGCGGGTTGGATCACCACGTAGTCAATGGGGGCTCCTTTTTTCTTGAACGCCTCTGGCATATAGTTGTAGACCGTGAGAGCCATGGGTACCTCACCTGAGGCGACCATACCGGTGAGGTTCGTATGTCCTTTTCGGACTGAAATGCCATTGTTCTTGCTCAAATCTCGAAAGAATTGAATCCCCTTGGCCTCCCCCATGGACTTGATCACCGTCACGAACCAGTCAACATTCTCAATTTCGTAACCTAATTTTCCCTTGAAACGGGGGTCCAGCAAATCGGTATAAGCCTTAGGTAGTTCGGTTTCTTTGAACGCCTGTGTGTTGTAAGCCTGGACCCAAAGTGAAAAAAGGGTTCCCGCCCACTCTTTATGAGCAGGCAAACTGCCCTCCATCAGGTCTGCAAAGTGAGGAGAGGCAACCCGTTGGATCAAATGCTCTCTAGACAGGGCTTCGAGTTCGACTGCTCCAGCATGAAACACATCCACGTTGTATCGCTTGGCACGAGCCTCGTTGATGGTTCTCGTCATCACCGAGTCACCACTGGCTCGCCAAGTGATCACTTTGATGCCATATTTTTTCTCAAAAGGATCAAAAATAATTTTCAAGTCCCTCTCAGCGATCGATGTGTATAGGTAAACCGAGCCACCTTCTGTTTTCGCGATGCTCAATAGCTTTTGAGTTCTGTCACTGGAGGGTGTTTTGACAACATCCCAAGTTGGCGAGACTGAAGGTGAATTTCCAAGAGGCTGGGCAAGAAGCAGCGCTGACGCTGATAACAATGCCAAGCTAAAAATCGATTTTAGAAAACCGGAGGAAAAAGAGGACTTCATCGTTTTATACATTCATCGTTCAAAAGCATTTAGAAACCTATTCAGAAAAAAATTCACTCCAATTCGAGCACCGAATTTCAACATGGAACAAAACTCGCGTGCTCAAAAAAAGTTAAGCGCCCTTGCGGCTGAAGATTTCTTCGTAAAGTTTCGCCCACTTCTGATTGTCATCCAAGGTTACTTTAGGATCGGCAAAAGTCAGTGGCATTTTGTTCAAAGTGGAGGCCACTTTGGTGGAAGTGGGTATGAAGTCACGCTTGCCCAAAATACCTTGTCCTGCACTCAAAATAAAGTCTTGGAACAAAACCGCGGCGTAAGGATGGGGGGCATTCTTGTTCACACCCACCCCGTTTGGTCTTGCCACCGTCGGATCCAAGGCAAACCAATCCATGGGCGCACCGGCATTTTTCATCTGCTCGACCTTGTAGTTGTACAAAGTAAGCGCCATGGGCACCTCTCCAGAAGCCACCAAATTGGCAAGCAATGTATGGCCCTTTCTGACCGTTACAGCGTTTTTGATGGCGATCTCTTTAAAAAGGGCGACCCCCTTGTCGTACCCCATGTGCGAGACGACTCCAGCCAACCAATCGGTGTCCTCAGACTCCACTGCGATTTTGCCTTTCCATTTGGGATCTAACAAATCTTTATAAGATTTCGGCAAGTCCTCTTTCTTGATCTGTTTGGTGTTGTAAGCGCAGGTGAAGATATTCAACCGACTGGCAATCCACTCCTTGTGGGGCAAAATGGCTTGAGGGATCAATTCGGCCAAGAATGGGGACTTACAAACTTGAAGGATGTGCTCACGGTGCATGGCCTCCATCTCGGGTCCATTGGTGTCGATCACATCCACCTCATGTCGATTGGACTTGGCCTCAAGAACAACCCGTTGAAGAATTTTTTCTGAGCCTGCACGCCAAACTTTCGTCTTCAAACCGTAGCGTTTTTCATATTCATTGGTCAAGGCGGCCATGTCATCTTGTGGCATCGATGAGTAAACCAAGACAGGTCCTTCCTTCTTGGCCATTTCAATCAACTTATTGGTCCGATCAGGCCCACTGAGGGCCGATGCCAATCCAGTAGGTAAAGCACTTTGCGCATCGCTTTGTGCCATGGCCGCATTGCTCCAAGAGGTGGCAATGACACCAGCAGGCAAAGATGCCGCCCCCAACACATATGAACCACCTTTAAGGATATTGCGACGACTCAAGCCAATGTTTTTCATAAATATTCACAAAAAATAAAAGGATCTGTTTAGACAGGACAAATGAGCAAAAAACTCAAGACTTCATTATCACCAAAACGCTCAAAACTCATCATCAAAGGCTCCGAAAAAACTTGATGACCTGAGTTCATTGAATTTAAAAAAGGCCCTAACTAGGGTATTCACCTAGCATCGGGCCTTTGAATCGAAAAGACGGCGTCTTACTTGATCGCTGGCAAAGTGGCCAACTCGGTTTCGTAAGCTTCGCTCATCTTGGGGGTCAAACCATGGACAGACAGGGCATTGGTGAAGCGGTCTCTGACCAATTGACTCTCATCGGCATAATCAATTTGGTCTCCACCTACACGACGGCTGATCCAAGCTTTGGGAACACCCTGAGCATTTCTAACTGACACCACTTCGTGTTTAAAGGCCAAGTACCTTGCAGGTGTTTTGCCTGTATTGAAGTGCTGATGGAACCACATATTGGGTGGCACCACCATGGAGCCCACCTCCCAATCGTATTGGCGTGGCTCTTCGCCCTCTGGCCACATCAAACTGTAGCCCTCTCCACTGAGAATAATCACGTGCGCACCTGGACCATGGCAGTGAGCTTTCTTGTAAGTTCCAACGGGGAACTGAGAAATATGACTGTTCATTGAACCGCGCGCCATATTGAAACGGATGTGTCCACCCCCAGCGCCTCGTTCTTTGGCACTGATCAAAGGCAGGTTTACAGCATCAGCTACAAAATTGGTTTCAAGCAACAAGCCTTTTTGTTCGCCTTGGCCGCTGAAATAATCTGGCTCGCCGTTAAAGCGGTTTGCAAAGTCGTGCTTCGTTTGGAAGACGAACTCAAGGTCTTCATACAAATTGATGACAGGAGGTCCATTGGTCACGGCCACAAAACGAGCAGCGTCTTTGCCTGAACCATTGAAGTGCTGGTGAGAGCAATTCAATGGAATGGCAAAAAGTGCACCCGCTTGCCACTCAAAAGTGATGCGATGGCCTTGATCGTTCCATACTGTTGTGGAACCTCTGCCAGACAAAACGTAGATCATCTCCTCAAAGAGTTGACGCTGGGGTTCAAGCTGCTTACCAGGAGCGATTTCAACCACATAGCAGTCGTTGGAAGTACGCGATGCCTCATGGTTGATGAATACCCCTTTTCCGCCTCTTCTGGCCCAAGGTTTCAAATCCACAGTATTCAAGTTCTTGACATAGTGAGCACTGATGATGTCAAGTCCCTCAGACTTCACCCAACGGGTGTAGGGTGTCTCTTTTTCTGTGGCAAATTTTTGTGCTAAATCTTCGGAAACTAATGCGTCTTTACTCATTTAAGAAATTCTCTTTTGTGTCTAACAAACTGCGATCAATAAATTGATCACTTATTTTTCAAATATTGAAGAATATTTTTTGCGTTCAAAGTAACAGATGGATCGTACTCAGGCGCATTTTCAAGTTGCTCCATGTCGTTCAACCCACAGTACTTGAAAATGCGGTTGGTTGAAGAGATCAACCGAACAGGCTTTGAGGGATCCGCATTGAAATGCTGATGAATGGTGTTTGGTGGGATATAGATCACATCGCCTGCTTCCCACTCATAACGCTTGATCTCATCAACGGGTTTCCAGTGGTATGTATCTGTGATCTCAACATCACAGTCTTGGTGCAAGTCATATCCCCTGCCCTCTAAAACATACACACATTCCTCCGCCAAATGGCGGTGCTTACCAGAATGTGAACCTGCAGGAATGATCTGCATGTATGCATCGACCGTTTCCATGCGTGTGTTCATCTCTTCGTTGAGCAAATGCTTCAACAAGCCTTGACGAGCCATCTCCCAGGGCATTTCCTCGGGATGAACAACTTTCTTTCTCTTAGCGTTTCTTGCAGGCGCTTGTGCAGCGTCGTCGAGCAAGCCTTGATAAAAAGTTCCCTGAGCGTCACCACCCATCCATGCTTTTGATTCGTCCCATGCCATATCAGTATCCTCCCTCTGGGTGATTGTAATTTTCCTCGTCATTTCTCGCCTTGAAGCCCTCGCCGCCTGGTGCGGGCTCACTGGGTCGAGGCTCCACTTGCTGCTGGAAGAGCATGTTCATGAACATGTACATGGGTTTGGTCTTGATCACCAAAGCACGAGCAGGCTTTACCGAGTCTGCATTGAAATGCTGATGCACACAGTTGTTATGAACAATAGCAACATCGCCAGCTTTCCAATCGTAGCGAATGCCGTCATGAACTTCATAGCCCACTCCGTCCAAAATATAGAACGCAGCTTCATTCACGTGACCATGCTTTTGTGAGCGTCCACCGGGACCATACTCTTCCAAGTGCATGTGAAATGTTTGGGTAATTCCATCCTTGGGCTCAACATAGTGGCGGCTAAAAGCTTGGGGGCCATCATTGAATTTGATGTCCTTGCCCTTACGTACACGTGGCATCGCTCTTAGACGAGTCAACTCGTCTTTCAAGTTGTAAGGACCAGCAATAGCACGCACAAACGTGCGGTCTTTTTTGCTGTGATAGTGGGATTCGTTGGGCACGTAATCCGCGGAAGAAGTCTCAATCGTTTTAATCGTCATATTGATTTCTCTTGGTTAATAAATAATAAGTTCTGTAAAACTTATTGCGCTTTGAAAACAACACATCCACGTGGATCAAAATACACGTGAATGGGGTGGCCGACAGGTGTCAAGTGCGTAGGATGAACACGAGCCAAAATCAGTTTTTCACGAATTTTGACTTGGAAATCCAAGACTTCACCTAAAAAGATTTTTTGATCCACTGTACCGACATAGCGGTTGGCATGATCAAGGTGAGGAGGCGTATCGCTCAAGTGAACGTTCTCGGGCCTGACACAAACTTGAACTGCATCTCCAACATGAAAAGTCTCTTTGATCGGCAATTGAATTTGACCTACCTCTGAGTCCATGACCATCAACTGGTTTTGCAAATCCATTTGAGTGACGGTTGCATCGATGAAATTGATCGCGCCTACGAAATCAGCAACAAAATTATTTTTCGGTGTTTCGTAAATTTCTCGGGGTGTACCTCTTTGAACGATACGACCCTGGGACATGACAGCGATTTCGTGCGACAAGGCCAACGCCTCTTGTTGATCGTGTGTCACATAAATGGTGGTGATATCGAGTTCTCGCTGAATTTTTTTCAATTCAAAGCGCATTTTTTCTCTGAGCTTGGCATCCAAGTTGGACAAGGGCTCATCGAGCAACAAAAGCTGAGGCTCCATCACCAAAGCACGCGCCAAGGCCAAACGCTGTTGCTGACCACCAGATAAACGTGTCGCATCTCTATCATGGTACTGAGCGAGTTCAACCGACTCCAACACGCGCATGACACGCTCTTTGATCTCAGCAGTCGTGAATTTCTTTTGACCCACTTCCATAGGGAAGCTCGCGTTTTGAAAAACCGTCATGTGTGGCCAAATGGCATAGGACTGGAAAACCATGCCAAAGCCGCGCTTATTGGGGGGTGTGAAGATGCCCTTGGTCGAACTGAAGACGGGCTTACCGTTCACCTCAATCAATCCATCCGTGGGCTTTTCTAGACCAGCAATGGAGCGCAGTGTCGTGGTTTTTCCGCATCCGCTTGGACCAAGAAGGGTAAAGAGTTTTCCTTTGGGGACTTCGAAAGTGACATCCTTTGCGGCTTGAACCACCACACCTTTGTCGCTCACGTACTCTGTGAATAGACCTGTAACATTTAGCACGACTTATCTTCCTTTAATACAATCTTTTGTCAAACGCACAAACTGCTTTGCGCACTCTTATGCATCTTTAACACCAAAGCGCTTGCCAATGAGTTGCGCGATCACCACCAAGACAAGCAGCAACAAAATGAACATCACGCTCAATGCAGAGAGCTCAACATATTGACCGTTCTCCCACAATTCCCAGATGACAATGGAGATCACTTCATTGCCTGGGCTGTAGAGCAAAATGGAACTGGACAATTCTCTGACCGATACGATCAACACATAGATCCAGCCGGCAACCATACCTGGTTTCAACAGCGGCAAAATAACTCTCGTAAAGACGGTCAACCAACCAGCACCACTCATGCCTGCCGAGTCCTCCAAATCCTTGTGGATTTGAATCATGGAGGTGGTGTTGTAGCGCAATCCATAGGGCATGAAGCGCGTGATGTAGGCGAGCAAAATGATCCAAAACGTGCCATAGATACCAATATCAAAGGTCAGGTAAAAGATCATGATCGAGACACCCAAAACCAATCCAGGAAAGACCATGGGAAGGGAAGCCAAATTGTCCAACAACCAACGACCTGGGATTTTTGTTTTCACCACCACCCAGCAAACCACAGCGGACAACAGCATCACGATGGTCGCACAAGCGACAGCCATCCATAAGCTGTTCATCAAGGCGTGGAGAATGTTGCTAGAGTCCAAGACATACCTGTAACCATCAAGCGTCAAGTGCTTCAAGGCCTCTGCAGATGGAGGCGCGTAAAACTTTTGAAGAGATGACCAGAGCAAGACCAAAAAGGGCAACACAACGATCAACAAAAAGTAGAGCAAGAAAATGCCTGTCGTCAAATACTTCCAGGGGCCCAAATCAATGCTTCTTGGACGAAAGCCTTTACCCGTCACGGTGACATACTTGCTGCCCGTTGAAGAAATTTTGGCTTGAATGTAAATGCCAACCGATGTGATCAACAACAAGACCACCGAATACGCAGAAGCGAGTCCCAACTGACTGGGGAACTGATGAATGGCTTGGTAAATCGCTGAGGTGAACACTTGAATGCCAGCTGGCAAACCCAACAAAGCAGGCACTTCAAAGGACTCAATGGCTCGAACAAAAAGCGTCAAGACTGTGGCCACAATGGCTGGGATGGCCAGTCTTAAAGTGATTCGCCAAAGGGTTTTCAAAATGCTCGAGCCACTCATGACGGCCGACTCTTCGAGCGAGGGGTCCATGGCCCTGAAGGCGGCCGACATCAACAAAAATGCCATCGGAGAATAGTGAAGTCCGTCCACCCAAATCATGCCCCACATGGAATAGATGTTGAAAGGGGGTGACTCAAAACCAAACCAAGTCTGCATGGCCATGTTGATCAAGCCAATTTTGGGACTGGCCAGCATGATCCAAGCGATCGTGAACAAAATGCTTGGGATGATCAATGGAATGATGGAGAGGGCGTAAAAGAGCCTTCTCATGGGCGTGTTGGTTCTCTCGTTCATCCAAGCCAGTGCCGTACCAATCACAAAAGCCACCAAGGATCCGCCCAACGCAAACTCTACAGAGTTGCCTAAAGTGGTGATGGTCTCAACGTCGGTGTAAGCAGTGATGTAATTCGAAAGCGTGAGGGTTGCAGGCAAGTCAGCCGTCTCAGGCGTTAAAAAACTTTGCCAAATCATGAAGCCAAACGGCACCAAAGCCAAAAAGCCAACCACAAGCAAACAAATCCCAATGACCAACCATTTGGGATCAAAACTAAATTTCACATGACGGGTGGGTTCCGTCACAGCTGGGCTTTGCACTGATATTTCTCCAACGATTAGACCAAAGACACCTTAGCGCCTTTTTAAAGAGTTCACCCTCTAGCCAGTCGTTTTAAATTCAACTGAAATCGGGGGTGAGCCCGTTTCTTCTGGTTCCTATATATGGAACAATGATCCGTATATAGGCACAACCCATATTAGGCTTGAAACTGTTTTAAGTGTCAAGATCGCGGCTTACGGGTTTTCCCTGTAATGCTTACGAATTTACTTTTTTAAATTTAGATCATTTTCAACCCAATAAACATCAAATGGATCATGGATGGAGGCCAACATCATTCTCTTATAAGGAACAGTGTTCCCTATAAAAGAAATGATGTATGATCAAATCCATATTCGTCACAAGTTCAATCCTATGGAACGCTCTACTTCAAAAAGCGCAAGACTCTCATCTGTTGCTGCATCCATCCGAGTGCTCAAATGCTTTTCTGAAATGGAACCGGAGATTGGCATCAGCAACTTGGCCAAAAGGCTTGGATTGGCAAAGAGCACCGCCCATCGTCTTGCAGTGACTTTGTTGAGTGAAGGCCTTCTTGAACAAAATCAGGAAAATGGTCGCTATCGCTTGGGCATCAGTCTCTTCATCATGGGCGCCTTGGTCAGAAGGCGCTTGGATGTCTCCAACATGGCTCAACCGTTTTTGAACGTCTTGAGAGAGAGGACAGGCGAGACCATTCATTTGGCGGTGATGAATGAGACCAACATCATTTATTTGTACAACCTCGAGAGCAGCCAAGCCATTCGCATGAAGAATTACATTGGTACCCTAAAGCCCTCCTTTTGTACAAGTGAGGGACGAGCGATTTTATCCTTTAGCAACAATGAACTCATTCAAAGAGTTCTCCACTCTGAACTCAAACCCAGAACGCCCAATACCTGCTGCGATGTAAATGAATTGATTCAAATTTTTCAACAAGTTCGACAAAATGGATACGCCATTGATGACGAGGAGTCGGAGATCGGCATGCGGGGCATCTCCGCTCCAGTTCGAGACATCAGCTCACAAGTGGTGGCGTCCATTGGCGTGGGTGGTCCAAGCCAACGATTGACCTTGAAAAAGCTTCGCGCACTTGCCCCCCTGGTGATGCAAACCGCTCAAGACATCTCCACGCAATTGGGCTATCGACCATAAAGCGTCCGTTACCTATCAACTATCTCTCAGATCTTTCAACGCACTTCCATTTCATTTCCAATATGTTTCAGATTCAAATAGACGGCTCTTCAAAACAATTCTCTTGTGCGCCAGATGACACCATTTTGCGAGCAGCGCTCAGAGCGGGCATAGGCTTTCCATATGAGTGCAACGTCGGCTCGTGTGGCAACTGCAAGTTCGAACTCCTAGAAGGTGAACTTCAAAACACTTGGGAGCAAGCGCCCGGCTTGAGTGAGAAGGATCGCAGCAAGAACCGTTGGCTGGGTTGCCAAAGTCAGCCCTGCGCAAATGCGCGCATCAAAATGCGTGAAATGGAGCACTATGCGCCCATTCACCCGCCTCTCAAAACCCAGGCTCAATTGCTCTCCAAGAGAGAGATCACCCACGATTTACACGAGTTCACGTTTGAGTGCGACCAAGCCATGACATTTGCATCTGGACAATACGCGCTCATTCACTTTGCCGGCGTTCCTGGACCCAGAGCTTACTCCATGAGTCAAGGGGGCAGCAGCAGCAAACGTGTGGATTTCCAAGTTCGCTTGATCCCTGGTGGCGTGGGAACAGAAAAGCTGTTCACCATGCCCGTTGGCGAACAAGTTGAAATTGACGGCCCCTATGGCATGGCTTACTTGAGACAAGATGCACCCAGAGACATCTTATTGGTCGGTGGCGGCTCAGGCTTGGCTCCGATGATTTCTTTGGCTCGAGGCGCCCTGGCGCTTGCAGAACCCAAGTTCAAAAACATCCATTTCATCTACGGTGCACGTGAAGCCAGAGACGTTTGTGGACTCGACATGCTCGAGGAATTGCCCCAATGGAAAACGATGGGTCACTACACAGCAGTGGTCTCAAACGCATCAGAGCAAGAGACCCTTTCAAAGGGCACTGAAAGGGGCTATGTGCATGAAGCGGTTGCACGCTTACACGCCGATGAGTTGGCACAAATGGAAATCTATTTTGCAGGCCCCGCCCTCATGGCACAAGCCATGATCAAACTCTTGGTGGACCAAAAAGTGCCCATGAATCAGGTTCATTTCGATCAGTTTTATTGAACCCCTTTTTATCAAGTGCCACCCCCTCTGGTTTTTACCTTTAGTTTTTACCTTTAGTTTTTACCTCTTGATTTTGAAACTTGTTGCTGCTCAGTTGCATTTCACCACCTTGCAGACAACGAGAAATTTTTAAGACGCCCTCTTTCACACTTCTTTATTCGTCACCAATTTCGCCATGAGCAACAACGATCCATCTCAATCGCCCAAAGGCCCACTCAGCCATACACTCCAAGATCACCAATATGGTCAAGACTATGCACATACCCATGATGGGGACGCCGATCATGACCACGATCACGACACCTTCACGGGAGATGATCCCTCTCAAGAGTCTCTTTGGCGGCAAGACAATGTGATTTTGCACAGCGTTGGCATTGATGTGGGTTCATCAGGTACACAGGTTGTTTTTTCAAAAATTCATCTTCGCCGTATTGCTGAAGACCTCTCCTCGCGCTATACCGTTGTGGATCGTCAACCCCTCTACCAGTCTCCCATTTCGCTCACCCCCTATTTGAGCGACACCACCATGGATGCCAAGGCCTTGGGCGCGATTATTGACCGAGCCTACCAAGCTGCAGGCTTACACCCCGATGATGTGGATGCTGGGGCGGTGATTTTGACGGGTGAGGCACTGCGACGAGAAAACAGCGAGTCGATTGCTGAGATCTTGGCCGAGCAAGGCGGTGAATTTGTTTGCGCCACGGCAGGCCACCACATGGAGTCCATGCTGGCTGTTTATGGTTCGGGCGCAGCCAAGAGATCCTATGACCAAAAGCACAGAATCTTAAACGTCGACATTGGTGGCGGAACCACCAAATTGGGTCTGGTTCAAAATGGTGAGTTGGTGGCCACAGCCGCCGTACATTTGGGTGGACGTTTGCTGGTCGTTGATGAATCCAACGTGATCACTCGACTCGATCCTGCAGGCCAATATTTGGCCAAGCAAGCCGGTTTTGACTGGCATCTCGGGCTCAAAGTAGAACGTGCACAAATGGCTCAAGTTGCACACTGGATGGCAAAAGCCCTCATGCGAGTTTTGAATCAAACCTTTACCAAAGAAGACCTCGAGCACTTGTTCTTGACCGATCCCATTGAGAGCTTTGGCGCCTTGGATGGCATCATGTTCTCCGGTGGCGTTGGCGAATATGTCTATCAGCGCGAAGTCAGAGATTTTGGGGACTTGGGCAAATTGTTTGGTCAAGCCATTCGCGAGCAACTCGATGCCCATGCCATCAGCACCGAACTCTTGCCAGCCGGTGAGTGCATTCGAGCAACCGTTCTTGGCGCATCTGAGTACAGTGTTCAGTTGAGTGGCAACACCACCTTCATCTCTGAGCCCGGTTTGCTTTTACCCAGAAAAAATCTCCAAGTCATCCCTCTTCCTACCGTGCTTGGTGAGGAGATCTCTGTGGATGACATCACCAAAGACTTGAAGCAATCCTTTACCCGCCATGACTTGAAGGAGGGCGATCAAGATGTTGCCATTTCGTTGCGTTGGCTTGGCGCGCCTTCCTACGCTCGATTGTCCAAATTGGCCAGCGGCATTTTGTCAGCCATCCCCAAGACCTTGGATCAAAAAAGACCGCTTTTCATTGTGACCGATGGTGACATTGCTCACAATTTAGGACATATTTTCCAAGAGGACGATCGCGTAAAGAGTGAAATTTTAGTGATCGATGGTGTGACCCTTTGGGGCTTTGATTTCATCGATTTGGGTCGCATCAGGATGCCCTCCTACACGGTCCCAGTGACAGTGAAGTCTTTGGTCTTCAATGAAGACCCACACGCTCACGGCAAATCAGACATGAACGACTGGCATGAGCATGGCGATGGCCAAATGCACCGTCATGGCCATGAACATCATTCGCATCACCACCATGAGCACCACGATCATGGCCACCACCATCATGGTGAACACCATCACCACCACGACCACGGTCACTCACATGACCATGATCACGGACATGAACATGTGAGTGACCACTCGGGTCACGATCACAAGTGAGACTTGAACACTGAAGCAACGGTGAATCCTGGCCATCAGATTCGCCGCTTCAAACACCACATGCCTCACCGTACATACCCTAGATTCAGATGCTTCCTTAACGCGTAAGAATAATTTAGAATTCGTCATATGCTTGATTTCACCACCACCTCCATTTGGCCGACCCTGGGTCTGTTGCTTGCTCTGGGCTTTAGACATGGACTGGATCCGGATCACATTGCCGCAGTCGATGGTTTGACACGCATGCGTTTTAAGGCCCAAAATTATTGGTCTGCTCGGCTCACAGGCTTTCAATTTGCCAGCGGACACAGCTTGACCGTTTTGCTCGCAACCTTGATTTTTTACTGGCAAGGCATTGAAATGCCCCTGTGGTTGGATCAATTGGGCTTATGGATCTCTAGCCTCTTTTTACTCTGGTTGGCGTTCACCAATTTCAGGTATTGCTTACTGGGCTCAAGCCACACGCACCCAAGCGGATGGATTCAAAGCTTGATCTTAAAGAGCCTAGGGCCCTTTGCTCATCCCATGGGTGTGGGTTTTGCTTTTGCATTGTCCCTGGACACCTTGGGCCAAGCGGGTCTTATGGCCGCAAAGGGTCATGAAATGGGAGGCTTCACCATGATTTTGCTCTTTGCATTGAGTTTTGGCTCTGGCATGATGCTGGCCGACTCACTCAATGGCTTTATCGTTCATTGGATCGTCAAGCAAAGCGAACAATTGGCCAAACACACGGCAAGAGTGATGAGTGGCGTCATTGCTCTTTTGTCTTTGATGGTGGTCATGTTTGGGCTGTTCAAGAATTTGGATGCCCAAATCGATCAGTGGTGGTCTGACACCGGAGCTTGGATTGGTTTAGGCATCACATCGGTCTTGATGGTCTTTTTTGTGCTGGACAAATGGAGACACAAAGCCAGGCCAACTCTGGACTCGGACTTGAAACCCAACTTTCTCGCCTAGGCCTGGCTCGCCACTCCCAAAGCCCATTGATAGACAAGTGCTCTGAGTAGAGCACTTGAGCTCCCAAATCATCAAATACTGGGCTTCAAATGCATATGGGGCATGCCATGGGCATGGTCATGGCCCTCAATATCGCCTTGAACTGTCACGGGTACAAAATTGACCGATCCGTGCCGGACTCCTCTTTGTGACATGACCCGCTCAGCCAAGGATCTCACCTCACGGCTTGGACCTCTTAAAAAAGCCACCTCTAGGCAATTGTTGTGGTCCATGTGCAACTGCATGTTGGAGACTGTCAAATGGTGATGTTCGTGCTGAATATGGGCAATTCTCTCAGCCAGCGTTCTGTCGCGCTGATCGTAGACATAGCCCAAGTAAGCCACGCAATGCTCACTCTTGTTGCGTTTCATCGCCTCTTGAGAGTGCCAGCCGCGTATCAAGTCCCTGACCGCCTCAGACCTGGACGCATAGCCATGCTGGGCCGACATTTCATCCAAAATACCTGCCAACTCGGGGTCAAGTGAAATCGTGATTCTCTCCACAGCAGCGCTCCTGATTGAACGAATAAAAAAATTTAACAAGTTGGAGTATAGCCTTGCCGATTTTTTAGAGAAAATGGTCCACCTCCCTCATGTTTCAAAATGACCCCTCAAAAAATACCCATTTTCCTGCTGACAGGCTTTTTAGGCAGTGGCAAAACCACTTTACTCCAAGCATGGCTGCAAGACCCAGTGCTCAAAGACGCTGCACTCATCATCAATGAACTGGGTGAAGTTGGCGTGGATCAAGCGCTGTTGACCAGTGCATCCGAGGCCTCCTCTTTGCTCTCCAATGCCTGTGTGTGCTGTACGGGTCTTCAGGGCTTGTCCCAAGCTTTGGAGGATCTCTTTTGGGCACGACTTCAACGACGGGTGCACAAATTTCCTCAGCTCATCATCGAGACCACAGGCCTTGCAATGCCTGGTCCCATTTTGGAGACCCTCGCCGAGAGCCCTTTACTGCTGGAGCGCTATGAATGGGCGGGGACTATCACCTGTGTCAGTGCCACAAGCTACAAACAAGTAATGGTTGAATTCAAGGAAGCGCAGTCCCAACTCATCCAAGCCGATTTGTGCATCCTCACCAAAACCGATTTGGTGAATCCTGAACAATTGGCACTGGCTCGCTTGGAGCTGGGCGAATTCTTGGCCCACCATGATTTGATGACCCCTATATTGAATTCGGGCCAAGCAAGCTTATCGGCCCATGAGATGCTAGGCGTCCTTCAAAGGCGTACCCAAGACGCATCGAAGGCAACAGATCCAAAGAAAGCGTCAATCGTTAAAAAGACCTCTCAAAGCTCTTCGCCGCCTTCAAAAGAGAAGGGCTCATCCGCCGCTCAAGGACATGACCATGATCACGACCAGCATGACTTGAGTCCAGGGTGCAAAGATGGTGGCTCAACGCACCATCAAGAACACGTGCGTGATCATGGGTATGAGCAAGATCAAGCGAAACACGATCATCACCATCATCTGCATGCCCATGCTTATTTTTGGCACATGCCAGAGACCACCTCACTGAGCGTGAGGCAAAGCGAAGTGCGAGAGCTGAAGAATTTGCTCGGCACGCATTTACTCCGCCTCAAGGGCTTGGTGCAAGTCGATGAGGGGGTTCGCTTGATAC
>CAIZIT010000088.1 GCA_903933115.1 uncultured Burkholderiales bacterium | reverse complement strand
TAACTTGGCGAAATGACCCTGGTCTGCTTGTGACCTTTTGACCGGTGAGCGCTCACCCGGCTTCAACAATGTGAGGGCAAAAACCTCCAAGTCATGGCGCTTTGATGCCGCTGGAGACGTTCAACTGAACCCTGGGCTTTACATGAGGTCGATCAACACCTGACCAAATCCAGAGCAACTCACCTGCACCGCCCCATCCATCAGACGGGCAAAGTCATAGGTCACGCGCTTACTGGAGAGGGCTTTTTGCATGGCCGTGATGATCAAATCTGCCGCTTGGGTCCACCCCATGTGCCTGAGCATCATCTCGGCGGCCAAAATGGAGGATCCGGGATTGACATAATCTTTGCCCGCATACTTGGGGGCCGTGCCGTGGGTGGCTTCAAAGCAAGCGATGCTGTCGGACAAATTCGCGCCCGGTGCGATACCCGTCCCCCCCACATGTGCGGCGAGCGCATCTGAGATGTAGTCTCCCGTCAGGTTCAGAGTTGCAATCACACTGTACTCCACGGGTCGCAACAAGATTTGCTGCAAAAAGGTATCCGTCACCACATCTTTCAAAATGATGTCTTTGCCGGTTTTTGGGTTTTTCAACCGGTACCATGGGCCGCCATCGATCATTTCTGCGCCGAACTCTTTGACCGCCAAGGCATAACCCCAATCGCGAAAAGCACCCTCGGTGTACTTCATGATGTTGCCCTTGTGGACCATGGTCACACTGGGTTTTTGGTGGTCGATGGCGTACTGAATGGCCTTTCTCATCAAGCGCTCCGTGCCCTCTTTCGAGACGGGCTTGATGCCAATGCCCGAGGTGAGTGGAAAACGCATCTTTTTAACCCCCAAATCACTGATCAAGAAATCGATCAACTTTTTGGCCTTGTCACTTTGCGCCTCAAACTCAATGCCAGCATAAATATCCTCTGAGTTCTCTCGAAAGATGACCATATTGGTCTTTTCGGGCTCTTTGAGTGGAGAGGGAACGCCGTTGAAATACTGCACAGGGCGCAAGCAAACAAACAAATCGAGGTCCTGCCTCATCGCAACGTTCAAGGAACGAATCCCACCAGCAAGGGGCGCGCTGAGCGGCCCCTTGATCGAGACCACGTACTCACGCATCACATCCAAGGTCTCTTGTGGCAAGAGCACATCCGCTCCATACAACTGAGCCGCCTTGTCGCCGGCAAAAATCTCCATCCAATGGATTTTTCGCTTGCCCTCAAAAGCCTTTTGAACCGCTGCATCCACCACCTTGATCATCACGGGCGTGATGTCCAGACCTGTCCCATCGCCTTGAATAAAGGGAACGATCGGTTGATCCGGCACGTTCAAAGAAAAGTCTGCATTGACCGTGATTTTGGAACCCGATGCCGGTACGGTGATGTGCTGGTACATGAAATGACCCTAAAGGAATAACAAGAAAAGAAAAAGGACTTCAAAGAAGCATTCAAGACCTTGAAGTTCAACTGAAAACAGCCCCCAAGGCCCCCTAACGAAGCCCTCTATGCCTTGATTCTAACAAGGTGCGCAAGGCTTCAAGTGGGGCATTACCCCAGCGCCAAGGACACCGCTTGCACCATTTCTTGAGCGCTCATCAGAGACGAAGTGACTGCTCATGCGCAAGCGCAAGCGCAAACCCAAGCCCCATACCAAGACCTAGGCCAAATCCTTGGGGCCGCTGAATGGGCTTTACATCTTGACCCGTTAGGGGAAAATTCTTTTTGACGCCGCCCAAGGTATCATTGCAATTGGCCGAGACTAGGCGTCGATGAAAGCCAAAGCCTTGTGCACTTTGCCGATCTCGCAAGGATGCTTTGGCCTGATGGTTTTCGGATTTTTGCCTTGCCATGCCTCAGCCGCCCCCCCCAAAAAAAGCTTTTCATTTCAAACACTCAATGATCTCACGCAACAAGCCCCCCCTTTGCCTTCAAACCCTCTCTACTTGGCTGCTGACTTGGGCCCTTTGCTTAAGTCCCCTATTCCTGACCCAAGCGAGCTTGGCCCAAGAAGGCCCTCAACTCGATTTGCAGCGCATCAAAATTCAAGCAGGGTTTTTTCAAATTGACGCCCAAGTGGCCCTGAGTCCCGAACAACGTCAAACAGGGTTGATGCACAGAAAGGAAATGCCTCAACATGAGGGCATGCTCTTTGTCTTTGAGCAAGCTGCGCAGCAATGCTTTTGGATGAAGAACACTCTCTTGCCTCTGAGTGCAGCGTTCATCGCAGACGACGGCAGCATCGTCAACATCGTCGACATGAAGCCTCAAACCCTTGATGGCCACTGCTCGGCCAAGCCTGTGCGGTTTGTGCTTGAGATGCACCAAGGATGGTTTGCCAAGAAGAACATC
>CAIZIT010000087.1 GCA_903933115.1 uncultured Burkholderiales bacterium | reverse complement strand
CCATTTTGGCCGCCGAGATGATGCTCAGGCACATGGGGTGGACCCAAGCGGCAGATTTGATCATCACGGCCATGCAAAAAGCCCTCTCCAGTAAGCGCGTGACCTATGACTTTGCCCGCCTGATGGATGGGGCGGTGCAGGTGAGTTGCTCTGGATTTGGTCAGGTGCTGATCGACCTCATGTAAAACCCAGGGTTCAGTTGAAGGGGTTCAACGATTTGAACGTCTTCAGCGACTTCAGCGACTTCAAAGTGCCATGCCTTGGAAGTTTTTGCCCTTACTTTGTTGAGGTCGAGTGAGCGCTCACCGGTCAAAAGGTCACAAGCAGACCGGGGTCATCCTCGCCAAGGCAGTCAGGTTTAAATTCCATGAAACGACTTTAAATGTGGTCAAAATCCATTAAATTGCATCAATTGTCGATTGTTGGGCCGATGGGGGGCTGTTTGGGCTGGCTTACATGCCTTGAATTTCTTTTATTTCCTTTTTGGGGGCATGGGGCTTGGGTGTACCACGGATCAGACGTCTCTTGAATGGGCTCAGTGTCAATGGGAGCTGAGTCTTGCGCCTTCCATGGAGGTCTTGAGCGTCATGAACCGTTGGGTTTGACGTCCATCGTGGGCATTGCCTCCTTTTTGTCTTTTTGGAGTTTTTCGTTTTTGAGAAATTTCCACGCTCCATATTGTTTTTTTACCAAGGCCCCCCATGTACCCATCAGGTGCTCAAGATCTGGTTCAGGGCCAGGCCTTGGGGGCCATAAGACAAAGATGGGTGAGGGGTGGATTTTTTTGTAAATATTTTGCAACAGATCACACCTTGGACTGTAGGTCTATCTTGTCACCGATAGAATGAGACGCATGGCAACTAAACAACCCGACCCCAAAATTCAAACGCCCCAGGGCGATGATGGCAATTCCGTGGTGCTTGAGAGGCGAACTGAAAAAACCAAGCCTCCACAGATGTACCAAGTGTTGATGCTCAACGACGACTTCACCCCCATGGAGTTTGTGGTGATGGTGTTGCAAGAATTTTTTAGCAAAGACCGTGAAACGGCGACCCAAATCATGTTAAAAATTCATTTGGATGGAAAAGGCGTTTGTGGCGTGTACAGCAAGGATGTTGCGGCCACCAAGGTGGACCAAGTTCTCGATGCTGCGACCAAGCAGGGTCACCCCTTGCAGTGTGTGAGTGAACCCATTGAATCTCTTTGAGTGAGACACCCAGTGTGTCCTCCAAAAGAGTTGAAGAAGATTTGAAGATTTAATTTTATTTTGCAAGCGTAAAGGAACTCGAAATGATTGCCCAAGAACTAGAAGTAAGCTTGCACATGGCCTTTGTAGAGGCCCGTCAGCAACGCCATGAATTCATCACGGTCGAGCACCTATTACTCGCCTTACTCGACAACCCCTCAGCTGCCGAGGTGCTCAGAGCGTGTTCGGCCAATTTGGACGACCTGCGCAAATCTTTGAGCAATTTCATCAAAGACAACACCCCTCAGGTCGCCGGGACGGAGGAAGTCGACACGCAACCCACCTTGGGTTTTCAGCGTGTGATTCAACGCGCCATCATGCACGTGCAATCCACGGGCAACGGCAAGAAAGAGGTCACCGGTGCCAATGTCTTGGTGGCGATCTTTGGAGAGAAAGACTCCCACGCCGTTTACTACCTCCACCAGCAAGGCGTCACTCGCTTGGATGTGGTCAACTTCATTGCCCATGGCATCAAAAAGACCGATCCCCCTGAGGCCACCAAGCCTCAAGAGGCTCAGCCCACAGAGTCTGAGGAAGGGGCAGAGAAGAACGAGAAAGCCTCTGCACTGGAGCAGTACACCCAGAATTTGAATCAATTGGCCAAGGACGGCAAGATCGATCCCTTGATTGGGCGCGAGTTTGAGGTGGAGCGGGTGATTCAAATTCTTTGCCGCAGAAGGAAAAACAATCCTTTGTTGGTCGGAGAGGCCGGGGTCGGTAAGACCGCCATTGCTGAGGGCTTGGCTTGGCGCATCACACAAAAGGATGTGCCCGAGATTTTGGCCGATTCACAGGTTTACTCCTTGGACATGGGAGCCCTTCTTGCTGGGACCAAATACAGAGGAGACTTTGAGCAACGACTCAAAGGGGTTTTGAAGTCCTTGAAAGACCGCCCCAATGCGGTTTTGTTCATCGATGAAATCCACACCTTGATCGGTGCCGGAGCAGCCTCAGGAGGCACCTTAGATGCTTCTAATCTCTTAAAGCCTGCGCTCAGCTCTGGGCAACTCAAATGCATCGGTGCCACCACCTTTACCGAGTACAGAGGGATCTTTGAAAAAGATGCAGCTCTCTCAAGACGCTTTCAAAAGGTCGATGTGGTCGAGCCAAGCGTGGAGCAAACCGTGGACATCTTAAAAGGGCTCAAGTCCCGCTTTGAAGAGCACCACAATGTGAAGTATGCAGTGGCTGCCTTGCAAGCCGCAGCAGAGCTCAGCGCCAAATACATCAACGACCGCCACTTGCCCGATAAGGCCATCGATGTGATCGATGAGGCCGGTGCCGCGCAAAGGATCTTGCCCGTTTCTAAGAGAAAGAAAACGATCAGCAAAACAGAGATCGAGGACATCGTGGCCAAAATTGCCCGCATTCCTCCAGCCAACGTCTCCAACGACGACCGCGGCAAGTTGCAGACCCTTGAGCGCGACTTGAAGAGCGTTGTGTTTGGTCAAGACAAGGCCCTCGAGGTCTTGGCCTCGGCGGTGAAGATGGCCAGGTCCGGTCTGGGCAAGGCCGACAAGCCAATTGGTGCCTTTTTGTTCAGTGGACCCACGGGTGTCGGTAAAACCGAAGCCGCCAAGCAACTCGCCTACATCATGGGCATTGAGTTGATTCGTTTTGACATGTCGGAGTACATGGAGCGCCATGCGGTGTCTCGCATGATCGGAGCGCCTCCTGGCTACGTGGGCTTTGATCAAGGGGGACTTCTCACCGAAGCGGTCACCAAAAAGCCCCATTGTGTGCTCTTGCTCGATGAGATCGAGAAGGCTCACCCGGATATTTTCAACGTGCTCTTGCAAGTGATGGATCACGGGACTTTGACCGACAACAATGGTCGCAAGGCGGACTTCAGAAATGTGATCATCATCATGACCACCAATGCGGGCGCTGAGACCATGAACAAATCCACCATCGGCTTCACAACGAACCGAGAGTCGGGCGATGAGATGGTGGACATCAAGAGGATCTTCACGCCTGAGTTCAGAAACCGCTTGGATGCCATCGTGAGCTTTAAGGCGCTCGATGAGCAAATCATCATGCGAGTGGTGGACAAGTTCTTGTTGCAACTCGAGACCCAATTGGCAGAAAAACGTGTCGAAGTCACCTTCACCGACAAAATGCGTCAGCATTTGGCCAAGAAAGGCTTTGACCCCTTGATGGGTGCGCGTCCGATGCAGCGGTTGATTCAAGACACCATTCGCCGCGCTTTGGCCGATGAGTTGCTCTTTGGTCGCTTGGTGGACGGGGGTCGCTTGAATGTGGATCTTGACGAGAAGGGCGAGGTCTTGCTCGACATCACCCCCTTGCCCAAGAAGGACTCGAGAGCGGCCAAGTCAGAGCCCACTGAGCCCGAGGAGGCGCAGGCCAGCTGAGCTTGAGGCCAGGCCCAACCTGGCGCCCCCCGAGCGCTACCCCCACTGCGCATCTGAAGTGCGGGGTCAAAACATCCAATTTGGCTTTATTGAACCGGTCCTAGCAAAGGATCTGTTTGGTAAAGCCATTTTTTTGTCTTCGGTGTTGACCCTTTCACGACTGCACGAGACCAGCGCTGCATGGGTTTAAAATGGGCGTTTTGAACCAACGCATTAGGAATCAACGTGGCTGGACATAGTAAATGGGCGAATATTCAACACCGCAAGGGTCGTCAAGATGAAAAACGCGGCAAAGTTTGGACTCGGGTGATTCGAGAGATCATGGTCTCCGCTCGCGCCGGAGGCCCCGATTTGGCGACCAACCCCAGACTGCGTTTGGCGGTCGAGAAGGCCAAAGCCGCCAACATGCCTGCAGACACCATCAAGCGCAACATCGACAAAGCGACGGGTCAGCTCGAGGGGGTGAATTACGAGGAGATTCGCTACGAGGGCTACGGTATCGCAGGCGCAGCGATCATTGTGGACACCATGACCGACAACAAGGTGAGAACGGTGGCCGAGGTGCGACATGCCTTTAGCAAGCACGGTGGCAATTTGGGCACCGAGGGCTCGGTGTCTTTCCAGTTCAAGCACTGCGGCTTATTGATGTTTGCACCAGGCACCTCGGAGGACACGGTCATGGAGTGCGCGCTCGAAGCGGGTGCAGAGGATGTGATCACCTCAGAGGACGGGGTGATCGAGGTGATCACCTCGCCTCAAGATTTTGAGGCCGTCAAAGCGGCTCTTGAGGCCAAGGGCTTGACCCCTGAGGTTGCAGAGGTCACGCTTCGGGCTGAGAATTCCATCGCCATCACGGGTGACGATCAAGTCAAAATGCAAAAGATCTTGGACGCCTTGGAAGATCTCGACGATGTGCAAGAGGTCTACCACAACGCTGAGATGTGATTGCTATGAAAATCTTGGTCATTGGTTCAGGTGGGCGTGAACACGCCTTGGCGTGGAAGCTTGCGCAATCCCAAAAAGTTCAATGCGTTTATGTGGCCCCTGGCAATGGGGGAACGGCGTCTGATGCCCGTCTACAAAACATCCCCATCACCGACATTCACGCCCTTTGTGACTGGGCCCAAACCGAGGGCATTGCGCTGAGCGTTGTGGGCCCCGAGGGCCCTTTGTCTCAAGGGGTGGTGGATCTCTTTCGCTCGAAAGGCATGCGAATTGTGGGGCCCACGAAAGCGGCCGCTCAACTCGAGAGCTCCAAGGCTTTTTCCAAAGCCTTCATGAAAAGGCACCAAATTCCCACCGCCGAGTTCGAGACCTTCAGCGACCCGCAGTTGGCCCACGCTTATGTGGACCTCAAAGGCGCACCGATTGTGATCAAAGCCGATGGCTTGGCCGCTGGCAAAGGGGTCGTGGTCGCGATGGACTTGACCCAAGCGCATGAGGCCATCGATTGGATGCTCACCCCAGACTCCTCCGTGGTCGTGCACAACGAGGGCGGGGCGAGGGTGGTGATTGAGGAGTTCTTGGACGGTCAAGAGGCGAGCTTCATGGTGCTTTGCAACGGTCTTGCGGCCTTGCCACTGGCGACCTCCCAAGACCACAAGCGCTTACTCGACCAAGACCTTGGACCCAACACGGGCGGCATGGGCGCTTACTCGCCCGCACCCATCGTGA
This sequence comes from uncultured Burkholderiales bacterium, assembly GCA_903933115.1. GTDB lineage: Bacteria > Pseudomonadota > Gammaproteobacteria > Burkholderiales > Burkholderiaceae_C > Limnohabitans. The sequence goes on along the minus strand of CAIZIT010000087.1, from coordinate 19,491 downwards.
CGCCTGGGATCCATGCCAAAGTGATGCGAGAAATCATTCGCCCCACTTTGGAGGGGATGATGAAAGAAGGGGTACCTTTCACGGGCTTTTTGTACGCCGGCTTGATGATTTCGAACTCAGGGGAGGTGAAGACCTTGGAGTTCAACACCCGACTGGGGGACCCCGAGACCCAGCCCATCATGATGCGCTTGAAAAACGACTGGGTCGATGTCCTCATGGCCAGCACAGAGCCCAGTGCCCACTCTCAAGATCTCTCTCGCCAGGTCCACCCCCTCGAGTCCATCGAGCTCGAGTGGGACCGACGCGTGGCTTTGGGGGTGGTCTTGGCCGCTCATGGATACCCTCAATCGGTGAGGACCGGCGACGCCATCGAGCACTTGCCCAAAGAGGCAGAGGACTGCATGGTCTTTCATGCGGGCACCGTCTCAGAGGGGGATCATTGGAAGACCTCGGGCGGGCGGGTGTTGTGTGTGAGCGCCTTGGGCGGCACCATTTCCCTCGCTCAGCAATTGGCCTACGACGCCATCAAGGCCATTCATTTTGAGGGCATGCAATTTCGCTCAGACATTGGTTGGCGAGCCAAGAAAGGGATTTGATTTGGCTCCTAATGATGCGCTGACCCAGCACGCCGATGCGTTCAACGATTATCCGGCCTTGGAGCGCGTCTTCTTTCCCAAAACGCGAAGCACTTGGGCCTTGTGGGTGATGCGGCTGATGGGCTGGAAGCTCGACTTTGAGGGCATGCCTGGCAAGTTTGGCGTGGCCATCGTCTACCCCCACACCAGCAACTGGGACTTTCCCATTGCGATGCTTGCCAAGTCGGCCATTGGCATCAAAGCGCGCTTCATGGCCAAGGACTCTTTGTTCAAGTGGCCTGTCTTTGGTGCTTGGCTCACCTCGCTTGGCGGTATGGCCATTGACCGCTCACAGGCTAGAGGGGTGGTGGGACAAATGGTGGAGCACTTCAAGACCTGCCAAGAAAAGGACGAGATGTTTTGGCTGGGCGTGGCCCCTGAGGGCACGCGCAAATACCAAAAGGGCTGGAAGACGGGGTTTTATCAAATCGCCCATCAAGCCCAGGTGCCTTTGCTGCTCGTGCATTTTGACCACGGCAAGAAAGTCATCGGGGTGCGGCAATGCATCCGCTTGACGGGCGATATGGCGCAAGATTTCGCCAGGATGGCCAAGGCCTATGAAGGCGTGAGGGGGTTTCATGAAAAGAACGCTTCTTCCATCGAGCCTGCCTCGCGTGATCAGGGTAGAGGATAGGGCTCAGCCAGGCCAGATGTGCTTTAATATTGTTTTAAGAGAGGCGGTGGACTCTAAGAAGTCTTCAAGCCCCTCTGGATATGGCCGGAGCTTTGTCGTTGTTGGCTGATCATTCATCACATTAAAAAAAGTCAAGGAGCGAGGAGCGAGTCATGCAAGATGCAAGCAACAATCAAAGTTTCAACGATGGCGTGAGAGCTTATTTGATGGGTTTACAAACGCGCATCATGGATGCGGTTGAAGCGCTTGATGCCCAAGGCCAAGTCAACAGTGATGTTTGGCAAAAGGCCGCCCACGAACCGCTCCAAGGCTCAGGCGTGACCAAAATACTGGAGGGGGGACGTATCTTTGAGCGAGCCGGTTGTGGTTTCTCTCATGTGCAGGGCCAGTCCTTGCCCCCTTCTGCCACGCAAGCAAGACCCGAACTGGTGGGGGCTTCCTTTGATGCGATGGGGGTCTCCTTGGTCTTTCATCCCTTGAACCCCTATGTGCCCACCGTGCACATGAACGTGCGCATGCTCAGTGCTTTGACCCAAGACAACACCCGTGTGGCTTGGTTTGGTGGTGGCATGGATTTGACCCCCTATTACGGATTCAGGGAAGATGCGGTGCATTTCCACCAAACCTGTAGAGAGGCGTTGAGTCCGTTTGGCGAGCACTTGTACCCCAAGTTCAAGAGTTGGTGTGATGACTATTTCTTCTTGAAGCATCGTCAAGAGGCCCGGGGCATTGGGGGCATCTTCTTTGACGACTTCATCGAGTTTGGCAATGAGGGCAGTTTTGCCATGCTCCAAGCGGTGGGAGACGCCTTTTTGAACGCTTACATGCCCATAGCCAAGCGTCGCTTGAGTACGCCTTACGGTGAGCGCGAGAGGGCGCACCAACTCTACCGCAGAGGGCGTTACGTCGAGTTCAATTTGGTCTGGGACCGCGGGACCCATTTTGGACTCCAGTCGGGTGGTCGCACCGAGTCCATTTTGTTGTCCATGCCGCCTTTGGTTTCATGGTCCTATCAGCACCAAGATCCTGTGGGCTCGCCCGAGAGAGCGCTCCTTGAGGACTTCTTGGTGCCTCAAAACTGGTTGGGATAAGCGCTTGGAATCCTTCTTTTGAAACGGATTGGCATCCTGGGTGGTGCATTTGATCCTCCCCATTTGGCGCACGTGACTTTGGCGCAAATGGCCTTGGAGCAGTTGGCGCTTGATGTGCTGCATGTGGTGCCCACGGGCCAAGCTTGGCACAAGACCAGAGCGCTGAGTCCTGCCAAGGACAGAGTGGCCATGGCGCAACTCGCTTTCCGAAGTAATTCGCTGCAAGAGCGCTATTCTGGTAAAATTGTTGTTGATGATCGTGAGGCCCAAAGAACGGGCCCCAGCTACACGATCGATACCGTTACAGAAATCGAACGCCTCTATCCAAAAGCAAAACTGTTTTTGATCATCGGCCAGGACCAAGCCCTGGCCTTTGAAAGATGGAAGGAGCCCGAGCAAATTGTTCAAAAAGCCCAAGTCGTGATTGCTTGTCGAGAGATGGATCTCCACACCCCAAGCGCTCCTGATTTGCCTGCAGTCAAGCCAAGCGTTCTTCGAGATGCCATTGATTTGAACTGTCCTTTGATGCCCATCAGTGCCACCGAGGTGAGGGCGTTTATCCATCAAGGTCTCGATGTGAGCCAACTTGTCCCTGAGTTGGTTCTGCACTATATTCAACAACAGGGTCTTTACGCAAACAATACATGACAGAAGCAGCAGAAAAAAAAGACGTTCAAAAACTCCAACGCACCATCGTGGATGCGCTCGAGGACGTCAAGGCCGTTGACATCGCCGTCTACAACACCGAGCACTTGTCCTCCCTCTTTGAGCGGGTCATTTTGGCCAGTGGCACCTCCAACCGCCAGACCAAAGCCTTGGCTGCCAATGTGCGAGATGAGGTGCGCAAATCCGGTCACGGCAAACCCCGTATCGAGGGCGAGGAAAATGGGGAATGGATCATTGTGGACTGTGGTGCGGCCGTGGTGCACATCATGCAACCCAATATTCGCGAGTATTACCATTTGGAGGAAATTTGGGGCGACAAACCCGTTCGTTTGAAGTTCGGCGCTCCCAAGCCCGTTTTCGCCAAAGCGGAGGAGCCTGCTGAGAAGAAAAAGCCAGCCAAAAAAGCGGCTGCTGCTAAAAAGCCCAGTGCGCCCAGCAAGAAAAGTGCTAGAAGCGACCGTTCTTCCAAATCCAACACCCGTGGGCTCAAAACGCCAGTGGATCCCAAAACGGGACTCACCACGCCGGTCAACAACAGCCGTCGCGCCATTGACAAGCGTCCCTATTTGGCCGAGTTGCCCGAGAAGGATCAGGCGGCTCGTGCTTCGAAGGTTGCTGTGAAGCCTGCTGCAAAAGCAGCAACCAGGAGTGCTCCAAAGAGTGCGCCAAAGACCGCAGCCAAAGCTCCATCTAAGGCCCCAACTAAGGCCCCAATTAAGGCCCCAATTAAGGCCAAAGCCCCATCCGCATCCTCCCCCCGCAGCGCTCCCGCAGCCAAAAAACCTGCTGCCAAAAAGCCAGCCACCAAAAGGGCACCTAAAGCGGCATGAAGATTTGGGTGATCGCGCTTGGCGCTCGCATGCCCGCATGGGCTGAGGCGGCGAGTGAAGACTTTTTAAAGCGCTTTCCCCCCGATTGGCGTGTTCACGTCAAGGCCTTGAAGACCCCTCTTCGAGAGGGTCAAACGCCCGAGAGGTTGATGCTTGTGGAGGCTCAAAAAATCGAAGAGGCCTTGCCCAAGGACGCTTATGTGGTGGTCCTCGATGAGCGCGGGGCGGCTCTCACCACGGTTGAACTCTCCAAGCGATTTGACCGCTGGAAGGACACGGGCAAGGACATCGTCTTTGTGATCGGTGGACCCGATGGGATCGATGAGGGCTTTAAGAAAAAAGCCCATGACATGGTTCGTTTGTCCTCCATGACGTGGCCCCACGCGATGGTCCGGGTGATGCTGCTCGAGCAGATCTACCGCGTGTTTTCCTTACAAACGGGGCATCCCTATCACCGCGAGTAGGGTGCATTTTTAAACGCATGCATGGAGGACTTCCACCTTGAGCGACTTTCTCTACCTCGCCTCCCAAAGCCCCAGAAGGCAAGAGTTGCTGGCCCAAATGGGGGTGAAATTCAAGCTTTTGCTGCCCGATGCAAAATCCCCGGCACGCCTGCATGAGGAGCTCCAAGCGCTCGAGGCCTTGGAGGCCTACCAAGCACCGGAGTCGGCGGTGCAATACGTGCAGCGCGTGACCCAACTCAAATACCAAGCGGCCAGGCTGCGAGCTCAATCACTGGGCGCAAAATTTGATGACCGTGCGCCCATTCTTTGCGCCGACACCACCGTTTGTCTGGGTCAACGCTTGATGGGCAAACCGCAAGATGCGAAAGAGGCCCAAGCGATGATTCGTGCCCTCTCAGGGCAAACCCACCGCGTTTACACCTCTGTGATTGTTGGAAACAGCAAGAAGGTGGTGCAACGATTGAGTCGCTCTTGGGTCACGATGGCACCTTGGTCCAGTTCACAAATGGCTTCTTATGTGGACTCCAAAGAGTGGATGGGCAAGGCGGGCGGCTACGCCATCCAAGGCAAAGCGAGCAGTTTGATTTCCTCCATCAAGGGGAGTTACTCGGGTATTATGGGTCTACCCGTCTTTGAAGTCTCTGAGGTGCTCAGAGGCTTTGGCGTGGAGGTCTTACGGACCTCCTCCCTTTGATTTCAAACTCACGATTCACCATGCAGCAAGACATATTGATCAATTGGACACCCCACGAAACACGAGTGGCTGTGGTGGAGGGGGGCGCACTGCAAGAGGTGCACATTGAGAGAACTTTGGAGCGCGGTTTGGTGGGCAATGTTTACTTGGGTCGCGTGGCTCGAGTTTTGCCAGGCATGCAGTCCGCCTTCATTGACATTGGTCTGGAGCGGGCAGCCTTTTTGCATGTGGCCGACTTGCTCTCGAGTTTGAACGCCCGGCATGCCGACCTCGAGGGCCAGAGCACCCCCGCTGCTTTGCCCATTGAGAGGCAAGTGTTTGAGGGGCAAACCCTTTTGGTTCAAGTGATCAAGGACCCCATCGGCACCAAGGGCGCGAGACTGTCCACACAAATCAGCATTGCTGGGCGCTTTTTGGTTTACTTGCCCCAGGACCAACACATTGGGGTGTCGCAAAAGATTCCCCAAGAAACCCGTGAAGCGCTTAAAAAGAGGTTGACGAATTTGGCGGTGGCTGCCTTTGCGCCCTTGCCCACGGGGGGCTTTATTTTGCGCACCAATGCCGAGGACGCCAGCGACCAAGAGCTGTCCGATGATTTGGTTTATTTGAGAAAGACTTGGGCGCGCATCCATGAGCAAAGCAAGATCTTGCCCCCAATGTCGAACTTGCATCAAGACTTGAGTTTGCTCGAACGCGTGCTCAGAGACATGGTGAGCGATATCACCCAAAGCATCCGACTCGACTCCAAGGAGCAATTCAATGCGCTGCGTGTCTTTGGTGAGACGTTCATGCCCTCGGCCGTGAGTCGACTCGTGCACTACAAGGGCGAGCGGCCCATCTTTGATCTCTTTGCGATCGAGGACGATCTGGGCAAAGCCCTGGGGCGTCGTGTTGAGTTGAAGTCGGGGGGGTATTTGATGATCGATCAAACCGAGGCCTTGACGACCATCGATGTGAACACGGGAGGGTTTGTTGGGGCGAGAAACTTTGATGAAACCATCTTCAAAACCAATTTGGAAGCAGCGGGTGCCATCGCAAGACAACTGAGACTGCGCAATTTAGGCGGCATCATCATTGCGGACTTCATTGACATGAGCAACTTGGAGCACCAACAAGCCATTTTGCAAGAGTTCACCAAGCACCTCAAACGTGACCGGGTCAAAACCATGGTCAGTGGCTTTTCTGCTTTGGGTTTGGTGGAGATGACCCGTAAAAGAACTCGGGACTCTTTGGCCCATTTGCTGTGTGAGCCGTGTGAAGCCTGCCAGGGCAAGGGGTTTGTCAAAACAGCCAGAACGGTGGCGTATTCGATTTTGCGAGAAATCTTGCGAGAGGCTCGCCAATTCAACCCCAAAGAGTTTCGCATCTTGGCCGCTCAAAGCGTGATTGACATGCTGCTCGACGAGGAAAGAGAGCATGTGGCGTCTTTGAGTGAATTCATCGGCAAACCCATCTCCCTCCAAGTCGACCCCGTGATGGGACAAGAGCAGTTTGATATCATCTTGGTTTGAGCCTTTGGCGCTCACCATTGGTCTTCAATTGCACCCACTAGACTTCTCTTGCATTAAGTTGTTGATGTCCTCCCCAATAAGCTTCATCCCCATATTGACCTATCACCAAATTGCGCCCGCGCCCCCCAAGGGTTCTGCCTTTCGCAGCTTGTGTGTGAGTCCCGAGCGCTTCAAGAGCCAAATGCATTGGTTAAAACGTCTGGGGTTCCAAGCGCTTTGCATGCGCGAGCTCATGCCCTACGTTCGAGGAGAGCGTGTGGGACGGGTGGTGGGGATCACCTTTGATGATGGGTACCAAAACAATTTGACCCACGCGCTGCCTGTTTTGAAGGCCTTGGGCTTTACCGCCACCGTGTACGCGGTCTCTGCCATGGCCAGTGGCAGCAACATCTGGGACGCGCATTTGGGGGTGGCTCAGGTCCCCCTCATGAGTGAGCAAGAGCTGAGGCTGTGGCACGAGCAGGGCCAAGAGGTGGGCTCCCACACCGAGCACCATGTCCATTTGACCCAGTGCTCTGCACTTGAAGCGCAAGAAGAGATCAGACGCAGCAAGTCCAGTTTGGAAGGGCTGATCCAAGCCCCAGTCGAGCAATTTTGTTACCCCTATGGAGAGTTCAATGCAGAGCTTGCCTCTTGGGTGCAAGAGGCGGGCTATAAGGCGGCCACCACCACCCAGCGCTCAAGGGTGGGTGTGAGAGAAGGCCTGGATCTGTTCACCTTGCCCAGAGTGCCCATTGTGCGCAGCACGATGTGGCCGCAACTCTTGTTGAAGTTGCTCACCGCCTACGAAGATCGGCCAAGACCATGATCGACTTTGAGGCTCCAGAGCCCCATCAAGGTGCTGGCCGTTTGCACGCCCAAAGCCTGGTCCCTGAAGGGGTTCAGAGACGCTTGAAGATCGCGGTCTTGACCCGTCACTTCACCCCTCAGTCAGGAGGTGCAGAGCGCTACGCCATGGCCTTGGTCAACGCCTTGAGCGCTCGCCATGAGGTGCATGTTTTTGCGCAACGCATCGAGCATGCCCCAGAGCATGTTCATTACCACAGGATCACTGAGCCTTTCAAGCGACCCCGTTGGTTGAACCAATGGTGGTATGCCTACCAAACCTGGCGCTTGACCCAACATGGCTTTGATGTGGTGCATTCCCATGAGAACACTTGGCACGGTCAGGTGCAAAGTGTGCACGTCGTGCCTGCATCGATCAAATTTTTCTCATCCCGTGCTCGCGCCAAAGGCCTCCTGTCTTGGGTCGAGAGGGGCTGGCGTTGGCTTGGCCTCCTCTTGAGCCCCCGCATGATGACGTATTTGTGGTTCGAGCACAAAAGGCTCAGCCCTCGCTTTGGCAAGCAGGTGGTGAGTGTTTCCAAGAGTTTGGAGGCGCAACTCGTGGAGCATTTTGCACTCGACCGAGATCACCTCTCGACCATCACCCCTGCGGTCGAGGACGCCTCAGCTTGGTTGGGTGCACAGGGCTTTGCCGGGCTCACCAAGGAAGAGCTCAAAGTGCAAGCACGAGCTCGGCTGGGCTTGGATCCCAAGAAGATTTGGCTTTTATGGGTGGGCAACGATGCCAGAAAAAAAGGACTAAAGACCTTGTTGAGTGCGATGGTGGCTTTGCCCGAGGAGGTGCACTTGATGGTTGTGGGTCAAGCCCGACACGCTGATCGTCTTTTGAAAGCGTTTGAAGGCGACGCGACAAAGCCGTCTCTGGCCCATAGGGTTCATAGGCTTGGCGCGCTCTCGGACGTCTCGATGGCCTATTTGGCCTCAGACCTCTTGGTCCACCCGACGCTCGAGGACACCTTTGGGATGGTGGTCTTGGAGGCCATGTCCTTTGCAAGACCCGTGTGTGTGAGCCAGGCGAAGTTTTGCGGCATTGCAGCGCAGTTGAAGCACCAAGAGGAGGCCTTCATTCTTGATGACCCCGAAGATGTCGATGCCTTGATTCACGGCATTGAATGGGTCTTGAGCGTTGAGCATTACGAGCGCTTGTCGCAACAGGGCTTGCTTTGGTCGCAAACACAAAATTGGGAGGAAAAAGCACGGGCTCTGGAAGCGCTTTATTCGAAGCTGTCCCAGGGAGCATCCAGACCTCAGTCCGTCAACTTGGAAAAGTCGAGCGTCCATGGCCCCTCGCTCTCACCGCCCCATCGAATCTTGATGATCAAATCCCACAGCATGGGGGTGGGCGATGTGTTGAGGAGTTCAGCCGCATGGAGCGCCTTGAAGGCGCATTTCCCCGGTGCACAATTGCATCTTCTTTTTCTGAGCAAGCACCCCGGTTACGCCACCGAGTCCTTGATCCAAGAGCACCACTTGCTCGAGAGTGCTCAGTTTTTGACCTTGCGAGAAAAAAGTCCTCAAGAAGCGAAAGCCAAGAGGACGCCCATGAAAGAGCTCATCGCCAAAAGCCTTCAAATGTGCATCGATCACCACATCGACATGATCATTGATTTCGAAATGCATGGGCTCAGAGGGTCTTGGTTGACGTGGAGGCTTAAAAAGGAGCTCGCTCGACGGCATCAAAAGGTACACACCACGGGGGTCGGACAGTTGGGGATCAAGGGGCTTTTTTACGACCGCGCCTCACCCGGATTGGCCGCTTTTGCGAAGTCGAGAGGCTTGACGCTGCCCATGGACTACACCTTGCGAGACTTTGTGGCCTTGTCCGCTCTGGGGATTGAGAGAGAGGGGCGCCCGATCGTGTTGGCGTCTTCACAAGTTTCTAAAGAAAAGGTCACCGCACTGCTTGTGGACTTTGAGACAAAGCGCGCGTTGAAGCCGCTGGCGCAGCGTCGGTTTCTTTTGTGTTTGAATATTGGCTGCGGGACTCCGGATGCTTTGTACAAAAGGCCACCCATGGCGGAGCTGGTGCAGGCCATGGTGGCCCTCTATCAAGACAGACCCTTTGATTTGATCCTGACGGGTGCGCCGTTTGAGGCCGATGTCAACCAAGTCTTCATCAACGACTTTCAAAAGGCTTTGGCCCATGGGGGCAAGGATCAGCTCGAGCAAGGTCTCAAGACGCACGGGTTCGATAGATCCGACAGCCATGGACCCCATCATGAATGCATCTGGATCGATTGTGCTGGCAAGACCAGCCTGCCCGAATTGAGCGCGCTTCTCGAGCGAAGCGATTTGGTCGTGAGCACCGATTCGGGGCCTTATCACATGGCTGTGGCCTTGAAGGTTCCCACTCTGGTTTGGTTCATCAAAGAGGAAGTGGCCTCGTACCATCAAGACCCTTGGTGCAAATATGTGGTCAATCCTCAGGCGAGTGAATTTGTTCAATTGGCCAAAGAGTTGCTCTGAGGGCGCATGCTCAAGCAACTGAGGATCAACCTCCTACGAGGGGATGACTCGCTGAGGGTTCAAAATGCTTTTGGGGTCGAGTAACTTTTTAAGCTGAGCCATCAAATCGATTTCTTCTTTGGATTTGGAGTGGTGGAGAAACTCCCTTTTGACCACCCCGATGCCGTGTTCAGCGGAGATGCTTCCACCATAGGCCGCGATGCGTTGGTAGGTCAACTCTTCAAGCGCATGCAAGTCTTCAGGGTCAGGATAGGGGCCCGAGATCAAATGAAGATTGCCGTCCCCCAAATGGCCAAAAAAGAGGTGGTGTTGTTCTTTAAATCGGTTCGTCAACTCTTCTTGAAGATCCAACACCAGCGCCTGCATTTTGGGCAGTGACACACTCACATCAAAGGCTGCACAGGGTTTTAATGCAGTGAGCAATTCGCTCACGCCCTCTCTATAAGACCAGAGTTTTTGGGCTTGTTGCTCAGATTGTGCAAGCACCGCATCCAAGATCACCTCGTCGAGAAGCGCTTGCTGTAAGGCGTTCTCTACCGCGCTCACCGAAAGGCTCAAATCGTGCCCTAAGGTTTCGATCAAAACGTAGATGGGGTACTGCGCCTGAAAGGGTAGCGCAAGCCCTTGGAGGCGAGCACTTTCATGTACATAATCACTCCACATCACTTCAAAGGCAGACAGCTCAGGCAGGACCCCTTTCAAGAGCTTTAAGAGTTGTGTGGATTTTGTCAAGCCATCAAGTGCGCAAAGGGCCGTGCACCTGGCTGACGGTCTGGGTTGGAGTTGGATCACGAGTTGGGTGATCACACCAAGTTGGCCTTCAGAGCCGATGAAGAGTTGTTTCAAATCAAAGCCGGCATTGTTTTTGATGACCGTGTCGAGTCGCTCTAGCCTTGTCCCATCGGCCAAGATGACTTCTAGACCCAAGATGGCGTTTCTCATCATGCCGTAGCGGATCACTCTGTTGCCGCCCGCGTTGGTGGCGGCGTTGCCGCCCAGTTGACAAGAGCCCCGAGCACCCAAGTCCAAGGGAAAAAACCAGTCGTGCTCTTCGGCCGCATTTTGCAGTTGCTCCAATGTCACCCCCGCTTGAATGAGGGCGGTACCAGCCGTCGTGTCGATGTGTTCGATGCGGTTGAGCTTCGCGAGGGAGAGCACGGCTTCTCCCGGCATGGAGTTGGCTCCTCCCACCAAACCCGTCATCCCGCCCTGAATGGCAAGGGGGATTTGGAGCCTGTTGCAAAAGGCAAGCACTTGGCTCACTTCCTCTGAGGAGCGGGGTTCAAGGATGGCCACAGGGGGCGAGGACGGGGCATCGCTCCAATCTTTGGAGGTTTCGTGAAGGGGCTTGGGCGCTTTGACCATGTGCTCACCCAGTTCACGCATCAAAAGCTCAAAGAGCTCAAGATGTGATCGAGAGGAGGGGGCTTGCATGGGCGACGAGGGGATGGACGGACTGACTTGTCAAGCCTTCACCAGGTCCACCACTTGACCCAACTTGAAGTAACTGGCGTAGACCCCGCCTTGGGCCAACAATTCTTGGTGCGTGCCAGTTTCGACAATTTTCCCCTTTTCAAGCACCACAATTCTGTGGGCGTGCTCGATGGTGGACAGGCGGTGCGCGATCACCAACGTGGTTCTGCCAAGCGTCAAACGGTTCAAGGCCTCTTGGACCAAGCGCTCCGACTCATTGTCTAGTGCAGAGGTGGCCTCATCGAGCAACAAAATAGGGGCATCTTTGTACAACGCTCTCGCAATGGCCAATCGTTGTCGCTGTCCACCTGAGAGTTGGGATGCGTTGTGGCCCACCAAGGAGTCGGCCCCTTTGGGTAGGGTGCTCAAGTAGTCGCCCAAATTGGCGTCTTTGAGGCATTGAAGCGCCCGCTCTGGGAACGCCTCTTGTCCAAGCATCACGTTGTTGAGCAAGGTGTCGTTCAAAACGACCACATTTTGGCTGACCAAGGCAATGTGTTGCCTCAAGCTGTGCAGTTGCCACTCACAAATGTCCACACCGTCCAAGAGCACTTGTCCAAAGCTTGGATCGATCAATCGCGGGATCAGATTGGCCAAGGTGGTTTTGCCAGAACCTGAAGCCCCCACAAGCGCCAAGATTTCACCCGCTTGGAGCTTCAAATTCAATCGATCAATGGCAGGCTCCAAATCCTCTTGGTAGCGAACGGTGATGTCTTTGAATTCCAAATGCCCGAGGACCTTTTCTGGTGCGTAGCTGCCTTCGGCTTGATCTTTTGTTTTTTCAATCAAATCGAGCCCTCTCTCGATCGCTGCAAGTCCCCGGGTCATGGGGGCAGCCACCTCGGACAAGTGCTTGATGGGGGCCACGAGCATGAGCATGGCGGTCACAAAGGAGGCGAATCCTCCAACCGTTGTGCCATCGGTGGTGCTTTGAAAAAGGGCCACGCTGATCACCGCAGAGAGGGCCACAGCGGATAGGATTTGTGTGAGGGGCGTGATGGCTGCAGAGCTCACCATGCCCTTCATCACAAAGGTTTGAAGGGAGGTGCCCAGTTGAGCAAAACGGCTGGCTTGTTGCGCTTGCGCGCCTTGCAAACGAATCTCTCGATAAGCCAATGCATTTTCCTCCACCGCGTAGGCGAGGGCATCTGTTGAGGCTTGACTCAAATGCGTCAAAAGCGTCAAACGGTGGGTCAATACGCGCATGACCCAAGCGACAGCGGGCAAGAGGAGCGCCACAATCAAACTCAGCTTCCAGTTCAAATAGAGCAAATAACCCGCCAAAGCCGCGAGGGTCAAGGAGTCCCGGGCCAAGCTCAATGAGGCGTTGACCAGCGTGCCCGCACCGTTTTGCACCTCAAAGACCAAGGTGTTGGACAAACTGCTGCTGGCGGTCAAGGCAAATAAACTGGGGTGGGCCTTTTGCAGCTTGGTGAACATGGCAATTCTCAAAGCCAAAACACCCTCATTGGCAATTTTGGCCAGCGAGACCTGTGCGGCAAAAGCGCCGAGACCTCGAACGGTAAAGAGGGTCAAAATGGCCACTGGCACCGACCACAACTCGAGTGAGCCAGATACAAATCCGTGGTCAAGAAGCGGTTTTAAAAGGGCAGGGATCATGGGCTCTGAGGCCGACACCACAATCACCGATACCACCGCCAAGAGCCAAGCTGATAAGGGCGTACTGAAATAAGGCCAAACGCGCTTGAAGCGCTTGAAAAAGGAGTCAACAGGAACTTCAGTCATGGATCTGTCGTTTTTTTAGATTTGTCTCTTGCCAACAAAGATCGTTGCTTTGTCATTGGAGTCTTTTACTTGGGGATGTGCGGCTGGCCCATACACGCCGCTTGGGGCCTTGAATTCAGGAGCCTCCATTTTCTAAGGTCATTATCCAGCTTTTATGGCGCATGACAAGTTCAGGCCCAAGGGCTTTCTTCACGGTTAGAATCACGGATTGTATTGGAAGTTCAGGGGCGTCTTCTCAGCACGCTGGTTGCACCCCCCTTGTCTCCCCTTTGCCTTTTGTGGTGCTCAGCGAGCACCTTCCAGCCCCTGCCTTCTTTGTCCCTCTTTGGGGGGGTACTGAATTACTGCGACTGCCTTGATTACGCCACGATCCTATGACTTTGTCTGTTGTCATCATCACTCGCAATGAGGCGAAAAACATCCAAGCGTGTCTGGAGAGCGTCTCCTTTGCCGATGAGGTGATCGTACTCGACAGCGCCAGCACCGATGAGACCGTTCAAATCGCCAAGGAAATGGGGGCCTTGGTGCATCAAACGGAGGATTTTCCAGGCTTTGGCGAACAAAAAAACCGAGCGCTTGATTTGGTCACGTGCCAGTGGGTGCTCAATCTTGATGCCGATGAGCGGGTGGATGAAGCTTTGGCCCAAGAGATTTTGAGCGTCACGAAAGGCCGCTCGTCATCCCCATGGGTCTTTGATATTCCAAGAAGCACCTATTTTTGTGGCCAGTGGATCAAGCACTGTGGTTGGACACCGGACCGAGTGCTCAGGCTCTTCAGGGCCGATCAAGCTCGGTTTTCCTCGGACAAGGTGCACGAGAGGTTGATCCCCAGCGGTAAAAATAACTGGGATAATGGCGAAGTGGGCCATTTGAAGACCCCCATGCTGCATTACAGCTACTTGAGTCCCGAGGACTACTGGAGGAAGTTGAAGAGTTACAGCCAAATTTGGGCCGAGCAACGTCACCTGAGAGGCCAAAAGACCTCGGTTGCTAGAGCGTTTGCCTCAGCCCTTTTTGCTTTTGTACGAAGTTATGTTTTTCAAGCTGGTTTCTTGGATGGCTCCATGGGCCTGGCGGTCTGTGTCATGCAAGCTCAGGGCACTTTTGCCAAGTACTTTACTCTTTATTGTCTGAACCAAAAAGATCATGTTTAACGTCTCTATGTTTGCCCTTCGAGCCCGCGCTTTCAGGGCTTTGCACCTGTCGTTTTCATTGCGCCGCAGCATCTTCAAGCGGTTGACTGTGGGCATGCTCACCACTTGGGCACTTTTAGGCATCCAAGGTTTGGCGCAAGCGCAATTCAGAGTGGAAGTCTCCGGAGTCGGGATCACTCAAATTCCCATCAACTTGAACCAATTCAAGGACGAGAGCGTCTCGCCGCAAAAGATCAGTCAAATCATTCAAGCCGATTTGGAGCGAAGCGCCAAATTCAAAGTCTCAGGCAACTCGTTTGCAATGGATGAAAGTTCCAGACCCGATTTCAATGCGCTCAGACAAAAGGCGTTGGAGAATTTCGTCACGGGCAGTGTGACCAAACTCGCTGATGGGCGCTTTGATGTGCGCTTTCGCCTGTGGGACTTGATCAAGGCCCAGGACCTCGGGGGAGCCAGCTACGCTGTGGTGGCGCCCGATCTCAGGCGCGCAGCGCATCAAATATCGGACTTCATTTATGAAAAGCTCACGGGTGAGAAGGGTGTTTTTTCCACTCGAATTGCCTATGTGACCAAAAGTGCCAATCGCTTCAATTTGTGGATTGCTGATGCGGATGGTGAAAATGCCCAAGCCGCACTCACTTCGCCCGAGCCCATCATTTCACCCAACTGGGCCCCCAATGGTCAACAATTGGCTTACGTCTCCTTTGAGTCGAGAAAGCCCGTCGTCTACGTTCACGATGTGGCCACGGGCAAGAGGAAAATTGTCGCCAACTTCAAAGGCTCCAACAGCGCGCCGTCTTGGTCTCCCGATGGCCAATCCTTGGCCGTGACCTTGAGCCGTGATGGGGGCTCCCAAATCTACCTCATTGCTTCCTCGGGTGGAGAGCCCCAACGCCTCACGCAGTCGAGCAGCATCGACACCGAGCCCACCTTCATGCCCGATGGAAGTGCCATTTACTTTGTGAGCGACCGAGGAGGCTCTCCGCAAATCTATCGCATGCCCGCCAAGGGCGGGCCTGCGGCCCGCGTGACCTTCAATGGGACTTACAACATCTCCCCCAGTTTGAGCCCAGACGGTAAATTGTTGGCCTATATTTCCAGACAAGGCGGACAATTCAAACTCTACTTGATGGATCTCGCCACCGAGCGCACCCAGGCCTTGAGTGAGACCAGTGCGGATGAAAAGCCCAGTTTTGCACCCAACGGAAAGTTGATCATTTATGCCACACAAGTGCAGGGCAAGGAGGCCTTGATGACTGTGAATTGGGAAAATAAAATATCGGCACGCCTATCGGGTCAATCGGGGGACATCCGGGAGCCCCATTGGGGACCCTTTTTGAAGGGCAATTGAGGGGTTGTTTCTGAGCGAAACAAAAGAGAATTTTTTGGTAAATTGGATATCAGTTTTAAGGGTTCAAAATGAATAAAGTGATTGGCGGCGTTTTCCTGTCCATGGTGTTGATGCTCGTTGGATGTGCTTCAGGTGTGAAGCTCAATCAAGTGCCTGTGGAGGACAAGTCTTCGAGTTTGTTGAATGCCGATGAAGTCAATGCGATGTCTGGCAAATCGGGCGTGACCAGTGTTCAAACCACAGCGCTTGGTGACATGAACGCGGGTCCTGCAGGTGTGGGCAAGGTGGTCTACTTTGACTACGACAGCTACACGGTCAAGGCCGATGCTCAGCCCGTTGTCGAAGCCCACGCCAAATTCCTAGGTGCTGACAAGTCCAGAAAGGTCTCACTCGAAGGGCACACCGACGAGCGAGGAGGGCGAGAGTACAACTTGGCCCTGGGCCAAAAGCGTTCTGAGGCGGTGAAGAAGTCTTTGACGCTCCTTGGTGTCAACGAGGCGCAAATCGATGCGGTGAGCTTTGGTAAAGAAAAGCCCGCAGCCTCTGGTGGCGATGAGGAGGCGTATGCCAAGAACCGTCGTGTGGAATTCAACTACAGATAAGCACTGAGATGACCAATACTTTAAAAGCATTCTTATCCACCGCTCTTTTGAGCGGGGGCCTTTTGATGGGCTCGACGGTGCATGCGGGCCTCTTTGATGATGACGAGGCGAGAAAGGCCATTTTGGATCTGAGACAGAAGGTGGAGGCCTTGAAAGCCAACTCCGAGAGCCTTCAAACCAACCAAAATGCTTTCCAAGAAGAGAGCGTTCAGCTGAAGAAAAGCATTTTGAATCTTCAGTCGATGATTGAAGGTTTGAAGCAAGAGATCCAAGTGCTGAGTGGCGACAAAGAGGTGCTCACCAAAACCCTCTCCGAGACGCAAAGGCAGCTCAAAACCCAGGCCCAAATGCTCGAGGACCGAATGGCCAAGATCGAGCCTCAACGCGTGAGCCTTGATGGACTTGAGTTCATGGCTGAACAAGGCGAGATTCGGGATTTTGAGGCGGCTTTGGCGCTCTTTAAAAAGGCCGATTACATGCAAGCGGCTTCGGCCTTTGCGGACTTTGGTAAGCGCTATCCTGCCAGCGGATATGCGCCCTCATCCGTCTATTTCATGGGGACATCGCAGTATGCGGTGAGAGACTACAAGGGTGCTGTCAGCAGCTTCAAAACCCTTTTGTCCGTCGCGCCTGCTCACCCACGTGTTCCCGATGCCAAGCTCTCCATTGCGACATGCTTGATGGAGCTGAAGGACACCAAGGGCGCCAAGAAAACACTTGAAGAGTTGATCAAGGAGTTTCCTCAATCCGAGGCGGCTCAATCGGCCAAAGAGAGAATTTTAAAATTGAAATGATGATGGCCAAGACACCATGAAGGGTGTCCGCCCTTGATGGAATAATGCCATGATCGATGAAGCGCAATACCTGGCCTTGGTTCAAACCGTTCTTTGGTTGTCCTTTGGCCTGACCTTTTTACTCGGATACTTCTCTCAATCCACCCACTTTTGCACGATGGGTGCTTTGGCCGACATCTACAGTTTTGGCTCTTGGGTCAGGGCCTCACAGGTGATGACTGCCATGGCGATTTCTGTGCTGGGTTTTGCTTGCTTGGTGGCCCTTGGATACTTGGATCCCCAAAAAACGCTCTACGCCAGCCAAAAGTTCTTTTGGCTCTCCAATGCCATTGGTGGCACCATGTTTGGTGCAGGCATGGTCTTGGCTTCCGGTTGCGGCAACAAAACACTGATCCGCATGGGAACAGGCAACTTGAAGTCTTGGGTGGTGTTTGTCTTCATGGGCTTTGCTGCGCTGGCGACTTTAAAAGGCGTGACAGCGGTTTTCCGTGTGAATGTCTTGGAGACCTACTTCTGGCTGCTTCCACAAGGAGCGGATTGGGGGCATTTGCTGCCAGTTTTTTCTGCCGATGCGATACAAAATCAAGTGGTGATGGGGCTGTTTGTGGGCGCCTTGTTGCTGGTCTTGGCCTGGCTTGGTTGTGGATTCAATCAAGAGGCCTCCGAGGGTCTTGTCTCTTGGCAACGGGCCAAGGATCTTTGGCCTGGATTGGTGGTGGGACTGATCATCACCGCGGCCTGGTTCTTGAGTGCCCACTGGGGTCATGTTCAAGAAAATCCCTTGACGCTCGAGGAGGTTTTTTTGGCCAGCAGCTCCGGTAAGGAGGAATCCTTGACCTTTGTCTCACCCATGGCGTATTTGATCGAGTGGTTGATTTATTTCTCAGATCAAAGCCGCGTTTTGAACTACGCATGTGTTTGTGCCTTGGGTGTTGTATCAGGAGCCTTCGTCAACGCCTTGATCAAGGGCCAATTGAGGTGGGAGAGTTTCAGCGGATTGAGAGACCTTTCCTCCCATTTGGTGGGGGCACTTTTGATGGGCATTGGCGGCGTGATCGCCATGGGTTGCACCTTTGGGCAGGGCTTGAGTGGCCTGTCCACACTGAGCCTCAACGCCTTTGAGGTCGTCGTCTTTATTGTTTTGGGTGCTCAAATCGCTTTCAGATACCAAAACTATCTCCTTGAGAAAGAGCTTTGATGGGTGCCGAGCCTACAGAGCTTTTGGAGTTCGATCTTGAGCGTCGATTTTCAGGCGTGGGACGCTTGTACGGTCAAGCGGGCGCACAGCGAATTTTCAAGGCCCACGTGTTGGTGGTGGGTATAGGGGGGGTGGGTTCTTGGGTGGTCGAGGCGCTGGCCAGAAGTGGAGTCGGGCGCTTGACGCTGGTGGACATGGATCACATTGCCGAGTCCAATATCAACCGTCAAATTCACGCCTTGAGTCAGACTTTGGGGCAATCGAAGTGCTTGGCCATGAAGAACCGGGTATTGGATATTCATCCCGAATGTGAAGTTCAAATCATTGATGATTTTGTTCAAGTCGATAACTGGTTGGACATGGTCAAGAGCATTGTGACGCCGCTTGATTTTTTAATCGATGCTTGTGATCAAATCAAAGCGAAGTCCACACTCGCTGCTTGGTGCTTGAAGCAGCAAGTGGAGATGGTGTGTATCGGCGCTGCAGGTGGCAAAAAAAGGGCCGATCTCATGCAAATGGATGACCTCTTGAGTGTGACCCATGATCCGATGCTCGCTAAGCTTCGCTACAACCTCAGAAAAGAGGGGGTGTTGCTCAGAGACCAAAAGAAAAGCACCATTCAATGCGTTTACAGCAAAGAGGAAATTCTCAATCCCTGGGCCGCACAGTCTGATGACCCAAGTGCGGTCAACACGGGGGAATCCATCACAACGAGTGCCAACGATCTCAGTTGTCATGGATATGGCTCCTCTGTTGCGGTCACGGCCAGTTTTGGTTTCTGTGCAGCGGGCTGGGCCTTGGAGAGACTTGCTCAGTCAAAAGGCCCTAATCTTTGATGGCGCTAAAAGGGTCTTGGTGATATTTTTAAATATTTGATGACACTTTGAAGTCCATTTGAAAAAGACCTAAAAGTTTGCTATAATTTGAGGCTCAGTTAGATTCGTTTAACTGATTTACAGGTCAGGGACGATAGCTCAGCCGGTAGAGCAGCGGACTTTTAATCCGTTGGTCGCGAGTTCGAATCTCGCTCGTCCCACCAAAACTCTATATAAATCAACGACTTACGAGTCGTTTTTTTATTTGTGAAATCGAAAAGTATCTAAGTGCGAAGTTAGATACTTTTAATCTTGTACAGAAAATACAAAATGAATTCTTTTCAATTCATTTTTTTATTCATTACAAACACACCTTTTGGTTGACACTCCGACCACCATCGTTACCATCCACCTCCTCCAAAACTACCAGAGGTGTTCACAATGAGTTCAACAATCAAATGTGCAATCTACTTGCGTGTCTCAACTAAAAATCAAGACACAAGCAATCAACTCCAACCACT
>CAIZIT010000086.1 GCA_903933115.1 uncultured Burkholderiales bacterium | reverse complement strand
GTGAAGTTTGCTAGGCCGTCGCTGGCGCGAGAGTGGAAACACTGCGCTGGAGGAACGTCCGGACTGCATAGGACAGCGAAGGAGGTAACACCTCTCCACCGTGAGGTGAGGATCAGAGCAACAGAGACGAGTCGCCAGGTGTTCACACCTGGCGGGTGAAACGGGCAATCTCTTCGCGCAGCAATACCAAGTAGGCTTACAAAGGCGTTCTCGAACGACTTGCTTGTGGTTCCGCAAGTGCTGTAGGCGGGTAGGTAGCACCGAGCCAAGTGGGTGACCCTTGGCCCAGATTAATGACGGTCACGCAAAGCTTAGGCTTTGTGCACAGAATCCGGCGTATCGGCAAACTTCACACTTTGATGCGCTGCTCAATGCTCTGCATTCAAACTGAAGGTTTGACGCATTTGCGCTTTGGCTCCTTCAGACAACTCAAACCCCAAGCCCATCTCCACCAGCCTTTCCACATGAGCACTGAGGGATCTTTTGGCCGCTGGCCATACCCTTTGGGGTACATCGTCATAGGCCTCTTTGACCCAAGTGCTGAGGTCGCCTTGTGGGTCTTTGAGGATCACCGATTTGATTTTGGCCTCTCGCTTGAGACGATGAGCCATCAAACGATCGATCAAGTCAACGGGGTCAAAGGCCGCGCCAAAGGTGTTGCCAAGCACATGGCCATGTGCGGGCAAGATGAATTCAATTTTTCCGTTGACACAAAGGGTTCGCAAAAGATCCAAAGATGTCATGTAGGCGTTCATGTTTCCATCGGGCGGATCCACCACTGTCGTGCTGCCATTCAAAATGTGGTCGCCACTGAAGAGTAGACCCTCCTCTTCAAGCACCAAGCAAATGTGGTTCGCGGCATGTCCTGGGGTGTAGACCACTCTGAGGGTGTGGAGGATGTCGCTTGATGCGCTGCTCAAGACAAAGCGCTGTTGGTCTTCGCAAATGTGATCGGGTTTGAAGAAGCTGTTGGTCCTGGCCGTGGGGGCTGAGGGCAGCCCCCAAATGGAGACTGGAGTGCCCTTGCACATGGCTTTGAGAGGTTCGGCGCCAGGTGAATGGTCGGCATGAGAGTGGGTACAAATGATGTACCGTATATCACCATGGGTTGCACGGTGGAGTCTCTCAAGGTGCTCCGGCAAGGCGGGGCCTGGGTCGATCACGATGAAGCCACTGTCACGTGTGCCAACGATATAGGTGTTCGTGCCTGGTCCTGTCATGAGGCCTGGGTTGGGACAGGTCAAACGCGCTACATTTTTAAGCAGTTGAACGGGGTGTTCGCTTTGCCAGTCCAGATGATGACCAACTTGTCCCTCAGGGCAGACCAAGGCGAGCTCTCCATAAGGACTTTCATGCTCCATGTAGCGATGCTTCTTGCCCCCAAGAAAGCCGCCTCTTGCACAGCTGGAAAACCAAGGTGCATTCTTGTTGGTGGCCTGCATGAGGGCTTGTGCACTTTGAAGGTCCAGTAGTCTTTCGAGAGTTTTGATGGTGGGATAAATCATGTGCAATTGATCTGCATGGTGGCGCGCCAATGCTTCTTTGGGGCTCAGCCAAAGGGGGTCAAATTGCTCATGTTCATCGGCAACGGGATGCAAATCCTTGGGGCATTCAATCACCCAAAAGGGGACATCAAAGCGTTGTGGGTGGTCGCGGTCTGTGATCCAATGGCAAAGCAGGTGGGGGCTGTCCAAATTCAAGGTCCATTGATGGGCCAGCAGTTGATCGTAGAGATCTTCTGAACGCTTGAGGGATTGAAGTTGCGACACGTCCAGAGCTTGGCCCTCTGGGTCGAGCACCACCACCATCCCCAACTCCTCAAAGCTCTCCCTGAGGGCTGTACACACCTGAGTGGCTTGCTGAAGACTGAGTGTGCAAGCGGGGTGCAAACTCAAGTAATGCTGTGCATGAATTTCATCCTTGGCGTCGATTTTTCCACCTGGAAACACATAGGCGCTGGGTGCAAAGCTGGCTTGCTCTGACCTTTGGGTCAAGAGGACTTCAAGGCTCTCGGGCTGTCCGTCCTTCAAGCGGGTGCGAGCCCATATCAAGGTGGAGGCCTTTAGGGCCTTGGCATTGACGACGGGGGGGTAGAGGTGGTGAAGGGTTCTGCTCATGCGTTGTATTATGCTGAAAATATGGGGCTGAGTGCTTAGAGGGCTCAAAAGACTGGACGAGCTTGGCGTCATGTGATCTGACGTTACGGCACTTCACGTCGCGTCACGTAACGTTACATGAAGTGGAAAAGATTCATGAGTGGGAGATGACACCTCTAGCGAAAAACATACGTCAATGAGGAGCAGAGGACTAGCTGGTCTAGCCATTTATTACCCTTTCTTACCCTTTCATGCCATTTCATGCCATTTCAGGCCCTCTGATGTTCAACCTGGTCTTTGATCTCACCTTGATGCCCTTGGCCTTGTTCTTTGGAAAGTCCCTAAAACGCTGGAGTGGTGCACAATAGGGGCTTGCAAACATCAAACATTGAAGTTGAAGGACATATGTTGAAAAAATCAAATTTCGCAAGGTTTCATCTTGCCACTCGTCAAGTTCTTGGGAGCATGGTGTTGCTTTGTGCGGTGCTTGGCGTGGGTTCTGAGGCCTTGGCCCAAGCTTGGCCCAGCAAGCAGCCCATTAAATTGGTGGCGGTTTTCCCTCCAGGCGGTTCAGTCGATCAAGTGGCTCGAATTTTGGCTCAGCCCTTGGGCCAACAATTGGGTCAGTCGGTCATCGTCGAAAACAAAGGCGGGGCTTCAGGCACTTTGGGTACCGCACAGGTGATCAATGCACCCGCAGATGGCTACACTTTTGCAGTGGTCTTTGACACGCATGGTGTCAATCCGAGTTTGATCCCTTCCTTGCCTTATGACAGTAAAAAAGACTTGATCCCATTGGTGCTGGTGGGGACCTCTCCCATGGTGATTGCTTCCAATGTGAACTCTGAATTCAAAACATTCGCCGACGTCATGAATGCCGCAAAGGCCAAGAAAAACGTCAGCTACGGCACGATTGGCAATGGCAGTTTAGGTCATTTGGCCATGTCTTTGTTGGGCAAGAACGCGCAAGTCGTCTTCAACCACATCCCTTACAAAGGAGGTGGCCCCTTGATGAACGATGCCATCGCAGGTCACGTGCCTTTGTCCATTGGTTCTGTGTTTGTGACCAAGCCCCACATTGACAGCAAAAGAATGCGTCCCTTGGCGGTCACGAGTTCCAAGAGAGCACAAGACTTGCCCGATGTGCCCACCATTGCTGAAAGTGGATTTCCTGGCTTTGAGGCCCCCGCTTGGTGGGCGGTGCTTGCTTCTTCAAAAACACCACCTGACATTGTCAAGAAGATGAATGAAGAGCTCAACAAGGCTTTGAAAAATCCCGAGATCGCGGCCAAACTCGACGCTCAAGGCATTGACATCGCGGGTGGCAGCGTGGAGCGTGCAAGGGTCTTCATCGACAACCAAATGGACATTTGGTCGAAGGTGGTGAAGGACAACAACATCAAGGCGGATTGATCGCCAACTTACTTATTGTTTGTTCACAGGGACTTTGAAGTCCAGTCAAGAAAAAGGGCAGTTCAAAGCAACTGCCCTTTTTTGATGGTGTCGAGGGTCGCTTAAAGGCGATGAATACGATGAATGCGAATCAAAGCCACTTGTCCTCTCACTGTCCTTCAGGTCTCTGGGTTGACCTCGAGCGCCATCAACACGCGAGCCACCATGTTGTAGGTGGCAATGGCTGTGGTGAGTTCAACGATTTCAGTGGTGTCAAACGTCGCCTTCATTTGCTCAAACAGGCTGTCCTCAATTTTGACGTCTTGGGTCAATTGGGCTGCATACTGAATGACCAAACTCATCGTGGCGTCTAGGCTAGGGTCTGAGACACCTTTTCTGGCATCCTTGGCCACCACTCGGTCCAAGGCATCGAGTTCTTCTTGCGTGCCCCCCGCTTTCAAGAAGTCAGGTGCGTGGTGTTTGTACTCGTAATGTGCGCCTGTCAAAAGGGCAACTGTGCAAATGCCAATCTCTCTGAGTTTGCGACTCGTGCCCAGGCCGGTGCGAACCTCCTTCAAGAAGGTGTTCCATCCTTTGGCAACTGGCTCGCTCCACAAAAGGGTCAAGTCCAAATTGATGAAGTCGCCTCCACGTCTGGCCTTGATGGCCTCCACGAGTTCTTGAGGTTGGGGTTTGAGTTCGGGTGTCCAAGCAGGGATGCGCATGGTTGAGAGGCCTTGTGAGGTGAGGGGTTGGAAAGGAGCCTGCTCCTTGAGCGATGGAGGCTTGGGAGAGGCTTTGGAGGCTTCATTGTAAAGCGCCCATCTTTCTGCGTTGGAGGGCGTGTGGATTGGGCGAAAAACATGGAGTTGGGGGGGGATTTCTTTTGGAGGATGGTCGGGGGCTCATGGCGCGATTCAATCGATACGATGGGCAGATGAAGACGATGGGGGTCTTTCATTTCAGGGGGGCATTTTTGGTGCGAAGTCGCCTCAAGTGCATTATTTCCTGACAAAAAACCCGATAATGACGCCCATGCGGATTCCTTTTACAAAAATGCACGGGACGGGCAACGACTTTGTGGTCATCAATGAGACCCAAAAGCGCTACGGCCTTCAGACCTCAGACTATCGTTTTTTGGCCGATAGACATTTTGGGGTGGGTGCAGATCAAATTTTGAGTGTTCGTGCTTGTCACGAGCCGGGCATTGATTTTGAGTACGTCATTCACAACGCCGACGGCTCAGAGGTGGAGCACTGCGGCAATGGTGCACGGTGCTTTTTGCGCTTTGTTCGAGAAGAGGGCTTGAGTCAAAAGTCCCCTTTGGTGGTCAAAGTCAAAAAAGGCATCATTGAGTTGACCGATACCCCTGAGGGTTGGGTCAGTGTGCACATGGGCACTCCCGTCTTTGAATGGTCTCAAGTGCCTTTCGCGCCTGAGTTTTCGACAACGCTCTCCTCGCATCTGGGCTTTGAGACTCGGCGAGTCGAGTGGCCGCTTGACTTGGCCCCCAGCATGCCCTTGGCAAGCTTTGATTTTTCAGTCGTCTCGATGGGCAACCCTCACGCGGTGTGTGTGGTGCAAGAGGTGGACGCCTTGGATCTTCAAGTGATGGGGCCCTATCTTGAGCACCATGCGTCCTTTCCCCAAAGGGTGAACGTGGGGTTCATGGAAATTTTGTCAAGGCGTGAAGTCAAACTGAGAGTCTTTGAGCGTGGGTCTGGGGAGACTTTGGCCTGCGGCACTGGGGCCTGTGCAGCGGTGGTCACTGGGATTGCCAGGGGCTTGCTGGATCCCGCCGTCTCGGTCCAAGCCAAAGGCGGGCGTTTGAACATCGAGTGGAATGGCTCCTATGCGGATGCGATCAAAGGAATTGCCAGCGATGTTGTTTTGACCGGTCCGGCGCAGACCGTTTTTAAAGGCGAATTGGATATTCAATGACACAGACCAACCCCATCTCCCCCATCACAGAGGACGATATTGCCAATTTTTTGGTCCATACGCCCGACTTCTTTTTGCGACACGCAGAAGTGCTCGCACAGGTGAGGATCGTGAGCCCCCATGGTCAAAGGGCGGTGAGCTTGCAAGAACGCCAGGCCGACATGCTCAGAGAGAAGATTCGTGCCCTGGAGACCCGACTCATGGAGATGATTCGAAATGGCAACGAGAATTTGATTCTCACCGATCGTTTGCATCGCTGGGCCAAAAACCTATTGATGGTGACCGATCCTCATGCCTTGCCGAAAACCATTTTGTCAGAAATCCAGCAGCAATTCATGGTTCCCCAAGTGGCCATGAAGTTGTGGCATGTTCGTGAAGCGTTTTTGCAGTCCCCTTGTGCACAAGGGGTGAGCGAGAGCGTGAAGGAGTTTGCGTGCACGCTCAAGCATCCCTATTGCGGCCCCAATTCTGGCTTTGAGGCCATCTCTTGGCTGGAAGATGCGAAAGCGGTGCAATCGATCGCCATGGTCAATCTGAAGCCCTTGAAGGTGTTGGCACACCCCGTGGACTCAAGCCCACCTGCGAGCGAAGTCTTGGATGTCACGTCATCCATGCACAAAGTGCAGCAGTTGGACTCTTTTGGCCTTTTGGTTTTGGCCTCCCCTGACCCACAGCGCTACCATGCAGGGATGGGGACCGACTTTTTGGAGCGAATTGGCGAATTGGCCAGTGCTGCACTGATGCAGTTGTGGCAGACTCACGATTGAGGGGTTGAATCAGTTTGCATCAGGTTGCATCAGGTTGCACAGGTTTGCTAGATTTTCTCGCTCATGTGCCATGCATGTCTTTTCTTCGAACCTGTCTTGAGTGACCTCTTCACCAGAGGGTCTTGCTCTCAACGATGCATGGCTCATGTGGAACTGTCAAAACACCATGTTTTTTTAAAGCATCTCTTTTGATCGATTTATTCAGAGGATCCTTTGACGTCAACTCCCCCCGCTGAGTCAGGCTCGGAAAATCCTCCCTTGATGGAGCACCCTTGGGTGAAGGCCTACATGGACCATGTTCGCTTTGAAAAGCGCTTGGCCAACAGAACTTGCCTTTTGTATGAGCTCGACTTGCAAAAGATGGCGGTCTTTGCCGTTCAAGCCAAACTCACTTGGGAGCGAATCGAGTCCCACCACATCCGCATGTGGATTGCCAACATGCATCAGCATCAAAGGAGTGGGCGAGGGATTGCATTGATTTTGTCAGGCTGGAGAGGTTTTTTTGCATGGTGCTGTCGGGAAGGGCATTTGTTGGCCAATCCCGTGCTCGGGGTGAGAGCGCCCAAGGCCCCCAAGCCTTTACCCAAAGCTTTGAATGTGGATCAGGCGGTTCAATTGGCGGACTTCAAAGACTCGCCAAGTGGTGCATTGAGCGAGTCGTCTCGACAAGAGCTTGAGTGGCTGGAGGCGCGTGACGCGTTGATGGTGGAGCTCTTGTATGGAAGTGGGCTTCGTATTGCTGAGGTGGTGGGCCTCGATGTCCAGCCCTCAGCCAGTGCCAAGGGCTGGATCGATGAGGAAGCCTTGACGGCCTTTGTGCTCGGCAAAGGCAGCAAGCGAAGAAGCACCCCCATTGGTCAAAGTACAAGGTCTGCTTTGAGGGCCTGGCTTCATGTGAGGTCCAAGTATTTGAAGGCCGATGCACCTGCCCCAGAGGCCCTCTTTTTGGGCCGTGGGGGAACACGTTTAACGGCGCAAGCCCTCTGGCAGCGTTTACGCTTGAGGGCCAAAAAAGCAGGATTGCAAGTGCCCGTGCACCCGCACATGCTCAGGCACTCCTTTGCCAGCCATTTGCTTCAGTCCAGTGGGGACTTGAGAGGGGTGCAAGAGTTGTTGGGTCACGCCAATATCAGCACCACTCAGGTATATACTCGATTGGATTATCAACATTTGTCAAAAATTTACGATCAAGCGCATCCGCGCGCCAAGAGAAAAGACACACCCTGAGGGGACTTCGCTGCAGATGCCCAGGTGGGTCAATCGGGGTGCTTTGGGACACCTAGGGATGCTTGGGGCCTATGGGCACCTTTTTCTTTTGACCGCTTTTGGCGCGGTGCATTGAGCTTCAGTCGCCTTTTTCAGTTGCCTTTATCACCCATTTCTTTATGAAAACACTTCGTCTAAGAGAAGGCAAAGAGAGATCTTTGCTCAGAGGACACCCCTGGATCTTTGAATCCGCCATTGCCAAGGGCGGGGCCGATGCTGGTGAGACCGTTCGGGTCGAATCGTCAGCGGGTGTTTTTCTGGCCTGGGCGGCTTACAGCCCCACCTCAAAAATCAAAGCGCGGGTTTGGAGTTTTGATGAAAAGCAAAGGATTGACGAAGCATTTTTAGATGGTTTGATTCAAAAAGCGGTGGCCAGTCGGGCGATGTTTCACATCGACTCCAATGGGGTTCGACTCGTGCACGCCGAGTCCGATGGTCTGCCCGGTCTGATCGTTGACCAATATGCAGACACGTTGGTGCTTCAAGTGTTGAGCACCGGTGTTGAACGGTTCAAATCGATTTTGGTCAAGTCCTTGATGCAGCACACAGGTTTGGTGCGGGTCTATGAAAGATCGGACACCCAGGCCAGGACTTTGGAGGGCTTGGCCCAGACCACGGGTTGGTTGCACCATCCCGAGGGGGAAAGGGCTGTTCAGCTCCAAATCACGGAGCACCAATGGAGACTCAATTTGGACATTGAGCAGGGTCACAAAACGGGTTTTTACCTCGACCAACGAGAGTCGAGGAGACGGTTTGCTGAGTATGCACAGCGCATGGCTTTTGAGAGCGTGCTCAATTGTTTTTGTTACACGGGAGGATTCAGTGTGGCGGGAGCTGTCGGCATGCGCCATGCAGGGGTGATGCCCAAGTCCGGTCATGTCTTGAGCATTGACTCTTCGGCCCTGGCGTTGAAGACGGCTGCTGAGAACATGCAACTCAACGGCTTTTCATCCGATCACTTCACCATGATGGATGCCGATGTGAACCAGTCATTGAGGACTTTTTTGCAAGAGGGTCGCCGATTTGATGCCATTGTTTTGGATCCGCCCAAATTTGCCCCGTCTCAAGCCCATGTGGAGCGCGCGGCGAGGGCTTATAAGGACATCAACCGCTTGGCGCTTCAGATTTTGAGGCCTGGTGGTGTTTTGTTCACCTTCAGTTGCTCTGGGGGCGTTTCTGCTGATTTGTTCCATAAAATAGTGGCCTCCGCAGGGGCGGACGCCCATGTCGACGGCTTTATCGCCGAGCGACTTCAAGGTGCGATGGACCATCCCATGACTTTGAATTTTCCGGAGGGAGACTATTTGAAGGGTTTGGTGGTCATACGAAAGTGATATCCTTTGGGATGGTGCTTGATTTTTTTAAAGGGGCTGAGGCTTTTTGTATTGAATAAAGCCCACCTCGCCCCCAATTGTTTATTTTGATATTTTGTAGAAAGCATTTTTTTCATGTTAATTCCAGCAACCATCCTGACGGGTTTTTTAGGTTCGGGTAAAACCACTTTGCTCAAGCGCGTTTTGTCTGAGGCTCATGGGCAAAAGATCGCTGTGATTGAGAACGAATTTGGCGAAGAAAACATTGATAACGATATTTTGGTTCTTGAGAGTGAGGAGCAAATCATTCAAATGAGCAACGGTTGTGTGTGCTGCACGATCCGAGAGGACTTGAGGACCACGCTTTCTGAGTTGGCTGAGAAGAAAAGAAAAGGCGAGCTCAATTTTGACCGTGTGGTGATCGAGACCACTGGACTTGCAGATCCTGGACCTGTAGCGCAGACGTTTTTCATGGACGATCAAATTGCTGAGAGTTATTTGCTGGATTCCATTTTGACCTTGGTGGATGCCAAACATGCAGCCCAGCAGCTCAACGACCGCCAAGAGGCCCGCTTGCAAGTGGGTTTTGCCGACCAGATTTTCATCAGCAAAGCCGACTTGGTCTCTGCAGAGTCTTTGGACGCGCTTCAACACCGCTTGAAGCACATGAACCCTAGAGCGCCGCAAAAGGTTGTTCATTTTGGCGAAGTGTCCATTGCGGAGGTCTTTGATTTGAAGGGCTTTAACTTGAATGCCAAGTTGGACATCGATCCTGACTTTTTGAAAGAAGATGACCATGCCCATCATGAGCATGGTGAGCACTGTGATCACCCCTCACATCAACACGGACATGATGACCATGGGCATCATGAGCACCATGACCATGAGCACGGTGAGCATTGTGACCACCCCTCTCATCAGCACCATGGTCATCACCACCATCACGATGACGATGTCAAAAGTTTTGTCTTCAAGTCCAATCGCGCCTTTGATCCCGCCAAATTGGAGGATTTTTTAGGGGCGATTGTGAACATTTACGGCCCCAAAATGTTGCGCTACAAAGGGGTCTTGTTCATGAAGGGAACCGACAAAAAGGTGATCTTCCAAGGCGTGCACCAATTGATGGGCAGTGATTTAGGCCCCCAATGGGGCAAAGACGAGGTGAAAAACAACAAAATGGTCTTTATTGGTATCGATTTGCCCAGAGATATTTTCCTCCAAGGCCTAGAACAGTGCTTAGTATGAGTACAATCCGCGCGCTAGCAGAACTTTCCAGTGCGCGTGAATAGTGGCTTGACTGGGTGTTTTGTTCAGGTAATTTTGTTCGGATGATAAGAATTGGTGGTCTTGATGTCTTTGACAAGAGACCATTTCTTTGAGGAGACAATATGAAAAAATCTAGTGCAAAAACATCAGCTCGCCCATCACCCAAGAAGGCCTCCCCATCCAAAGGCACTGCGAAGGTGAAAGTGGTCGCTAAAAAAGCACTAAAGGGCGCAAGCACGGTGGCTGCAAAGGCAGTCAAAGTGGCGCCCAAGTCTTCTCTGAAAACCAGTTCAAAAACACCCGCCAAGGGGCCTTCAAAAGCGCTGGCCAAACCCTCGGCCAAGGCTGCTGTAAAAGCTCCAGTAAAACCTCCAGTAAAAGCGGTGGTCAAAACTGCCGTCAAAACACCCTCTAAAACAGTCACGAAAACCGCTCCCAAGTCGAGTGCAAAAGCCAGCCCCGTGCCCTCGAAGGCACCTGTGAAAGTGGCGGCCAAAAAGGCCGTCAAAGCATCGGCCAAGGTGGCTGCCAAAGCGCCCGTCAAGAAGGCACCCGTCAAGGCGTCTGTCAAAGTTGCTCCTAAGCCAGCGTCTAAGGGGGCTGTGAAAGTGGCTCAAAAAGCAGCTGTCAAGGCGCCAGCCAAATCGCCCGCTAAATCGCTAGCCAAAGCACCAGTTAAGGCATCAGCCAAAGTGCCAGCCAAAGTGCCAGTCAAGTCACCTGTAAAAGTGCCTGTCAAAGTCGCTGTTAATGCTGCTGCCCCAAAAGTTGCTTCTAAGCCCGCTAAAGCGCCTATCGTCGCAACGAAAGCAGTCGCTAAAACGGCCACGCCCACCATTGCTGAGCCTAAAGTTCTCGAGGCGCCTGCCGTTGCACCTCAAAAGCTTGAAAACCATCAACCCGTTGTGGCTGGACAGTCGATTGCCCAGCCGCAAAATAAAAAATCTTCCAGAGGCGCCAAAGCCGCCTCCATGGTTCCTCCTCCCCCTGTGGCGGTGGTGTCGAGCAATGCTGCAAAGTCCAGCTTTGGCCCCTCCACCACCCCTTCCTTACCTTCGGTGATACCCGTGACCCCTAAAAAAGACAGTAAATTGGCCAACAATTGGAAAACCAAACCCGTTGCTGAGTTGAGCGACGCAGAAATTCTGTCCATGCCCGATACAGAGTACATGAACGACACACAAATGGCGTTTTTCAGACTGAAGTTGGTGGCTTTGAAGAGAGACATTTTGGCCAGTGCAGGACAAACCACTGAGAACTTGAGAGAAGAGACTGTTGTGGTGCCCGATCCCGCAGATCGTGCAACGATTGAGGAAGAGCATGCGCTTGAGCTCAGAACACGTGATCGCGAGAGAAAATTGCTGAAAAAGATTGAGCAATCCATTCACCGCATTGATGGCGGAGACTATGGCTATTGCGATGAAACGGGGGAGGCGATTGGTGTGGGTCGATTGTTGGCCAGGCCGACTGCAACCCTCTCGCTAGAGGCACAGCAAAGGCGTGAGCTTAAACAAAAAATGTTTGGTGATTGATGAGCTCTCAATGAGTCCAGAGGGGGTGCGTTGGGTTTTCCCTTTTGATTTTATGGATCCCGAGGCCTTGTGATCTTTTGGTCACAAGGTTTTTTTTCGTCTTGCTGATCCCTCCCATTCAAAAAACACGTCCTCCATGGAGCTTGGGGACACCCCATTTCAAGCGACAAGTGCAACGCTCTTTAGTTTAATTTTGATAAAAGTGACGACTCCCTTTGGCCTCTTTTTGCAAATTCAGCGATCTCCTGATCTTCAATCGATAAAAAAAGCTAAAAAAGAGATAAGTTCACGCGACACATTCACTAGGATCTGTAAGTCTTTGATTTTTGACATAAATTGGCCTCAAAAAAATCTCCAAAGGCCGCCTAAGTCCTTGATTTCATTGAAAAAAATTGCGTAAAGCGGTTGCGAAAAGCAAAAATCCTGATACAGTGCAATAAAGTGCAAAATAGTGGTAAAAAGTGCAATCTTTTTGCCGCTGCTTTTTGCATGCTGAGTCTTGCTTGTGATCGAGGGAATTTTTGTGTTTCAAGGTGCATCTTCATTAACGCTGGATGGTAAGGGTCGTTTGTCTGTTCCGACAAGGCACCGCGACGTCTTGCTGGCCAATGCAAAGGGTCAATTGACCATCACACGCCATCCGCATGGTTGTTTGATGATGTTCGAGCGCCCTGAGTGGGAGCTCTTTCGTCAGCGCATTGCTCAGTTGCCCATGAGTGCTCAGTGGTGGAAGCGAATTTTGCTCGGCAATGCCATGGATGTGGAGATGGATGCAACCGCCAGGGTCTTGTTGTCTCCTGAGCTTCGAGCGGCTGCCAACCTGCAAAAAGACGTCATGCTGCTCGGCATGGGTAACCACTTTGAGATTTGGGACAAGGCAGCATATGAAACGCAAGAGGCGTTGGAGATGCAAAAAGACATGCCCGATGTGTTCAAAGAATTTTCCTTCTAAAGACCATGCAAGACACCGCATGGACCCACACAACGGTTTTATTGGAGGAGGCTGTGGATGCTTTGCTTCAAGAGGAGCCGGGTTGCTATGTGGACGCCACCTTTGGCCGGGGGGGGCACTCCAAGTTGATTTTGAGTCGCCTTCATCCAAAGGCGCAGTTGATCGCTTTCGACAAAGATCCAGAGGCGGTCATCGAAGCCCAGAAAATCCAAGATCCCCGATTCAGCATTCGGCACCAGGGCTTCACGCACATCAGCGATCTTGCTCCACAAAGCGCGCTCGGGGTGTTGATGGATCTGGGGATCAGCTCTCCACAAATCGACAACCCTGCAAGAGGTTTTTCCTTCCGTGCATCGGGTCCTTTGGACATGCGCATGGATCCGAGCAAGGGCGAGTCGGTGAGAGACTGGTTGGCGAGAGCAGATGAACAAGAAATCAAAGAGGTGATCAAAGACTATGGAGAAGAACGGTTTGCTTTATCGATTGCAAAGGCGATTGTTGCTCGCCGACAAGAACGCGGCGTTCCTCAAACCACCACAGAACTGGCCCAACTCGTGGCTGGCGCGGTCAAAACCCGCGAGTCGGGCCAGGACCCTGCAACGCGCACATTTCAGGCTTTTCGGATTTTCATCAATCGTGAGCTTGAAGAGTTGCAACAAGCGTTAGAAGCCACTTTGGAAGTGCTTCAACCGGGGGGGAAGTTGGTGGTCATCAGTTTTCATTCATTGGAGGACAGAATTGTGAAGCAATTTATTGCTAAGCACTCAAAGGAGCAGTTTGATCGACGCGCTCCTTTTGCGCGTCCTCAAGAGATGGCCCTCAAGAGTTTGTCACGCATCAAACCGTCTGAGGAAGAGGTCGAAAGAAACCCCAGAAGCAGAAGTGCCATCATGCGAGTGGCTCAGCGCCTGAGTGCTGGCAGTGAGGTGCGTGCATGACACGGCTGAATGTTTTGCTTTTATCCATGGTGATGTTCACGGCCTTTTACTTGGTCAAGACGCAATACGAATCAAGACGTCTGTACACCGAGTTTGATCAAGCGCGCTCAGAGGCTAGAAAAATTGAATTGGAAAAGGAGCGCCTTGAAGTAGAGCGTCGCTCACAGGGAACCTCTTTACGAGTTGAGAAAGTGGCCAAAGAGCAGTTGCACATGAAGAGTGTGACGCCCGCCATCACACAGTATGTTTTGAATCCCGTGGAGCCCAAAGACGTTAAAGTTCAAGAGGCCAAATTGGACATGAATGCACATGGAGGTAACAAGTTGCAAGGCAAGAGCGATGCACAACTGAGCTCAGCCGTAGCGAGCAGCTCTGGAGTGAATACGCCATGAGTCGCAGAAGCGTTCAATACACATCCAGT
Organism: uncultured Burkholderiales bacterium; assembly: GCA_903933115.1. Lineage (GTDB taxonomy): Bacteria > Pseudomonadota > Gammaproteobacteria > Burkholderiales > Burkholderiaceae_C > Limnohabitans. The sequence goes on along the minus strand of CAIZIT010000086.1, from coordinate 37,085 downwards.
CCCTTGCTCGCCAGCAAGACGCCGATTTGGCGAAGCCAGTTCATTGTGGCGGCGATTGCTTTAGGGTTTTTGGGTTTGGTTGTTCGAGCCGCCTATGTGCAAGTCATTGACAATGCTTTTTTCAAAAGACAAGGCACTGTTCGCTTCGTCAGATCGGTGGACATTCCTGCTGACAGGGGAAAAATTCTGGATCGCAATGGTGCCATCTTGGCCTCCAGTGTCTCCATGCCCAGCATCTTTGCCAGCCCAGAGGAGATTGATCGCGATCCCACCAAACTCAAAGCCTTGGCCAAAGCCGTGGACATGCCATTTGCTGAATTGCAAAACAAAATCAAGAATGAGGAAAAAGGTTTTGTTTGGCTCAAGAGGATGGTTGACGAAAGCGTAGAGAGCCAAGTCAGGGATTTGAAGATCAAGGGTGTCGGGGTTCGCAAAGAGTACAAGCGCATTTATCCCGAGGGTGAGGCGGTGGCTCACGTGGTGGGGTTCACGAACATTGAAAATGAAGGTCAAGAAGGTGTGGAGCTGACCTTTGAGAAAGAGTTGGCTGGTAGAAACGGATCAAGGCGTGTGATCAACAACCGTTTGGGTCAAGCGGTCGAGGACATGGGAGAGATTCGCGCTCCTGTAGATGGCCGGGATCTTCAATTGAGCATTGACAGCAAAATTCAATACTTTGCCTATCAAAAACTCAAAGAAGCGGTCATCGACAACAAAGCCAGTGCAGGCAGTGTGGTGGTCTTGGATGTGAACACTGGAGAGGTGCTGGCTCTGGGCAACTACCCCAGTTTTGTGCCCAATAACCGGGTCAACTTGAATGGCGGACAGTTGAGAAACCGTGCGCTCACAGATACTTTTGAGCCCGGCTCGACCATGAAACCGTTTGTCGTGGGTTTGGCGCTAGAGAGGGGTATTGTGCACCCTGAGACGATCATTCAAACGGGAGGGGGCAAGTACAACTTTTTTGGGCACACCATCAGCGACTCCTCCGCTCATGGCGCGATCAGTGTCAATGAGGTGATTCAAAAGTCCAGCAATATTGGCACGGTCAAGATTTCACTTCAAATGCAGCCTAAGGATGTCTGGGAGATCTTCACACAAGTCGGTTTTGGTCAAAAACCGCAGGTGCCTTTTCCTGGTGCAGTCAGCGGAAAATTACGAGCATATAAGACATGGCGCCCCATTGAGCAAGCCACCATGTCTTATGGATACGGCTTGTCCGTGAGTTTGTTTCAATTGGCGCATGCTTATACAATTTTTGCCCGGCAAGGGCAGCTCATCCCTGTGACCTTGCTGAAAAGGGATGAAAAGGTTGAGGGTGTCAAAGTGATCGGAGCGCAGTACTCTGATGAGATTCGCAACATGCTCCACATGGTCACCGGTCCTGGTGGCACCGCACCCAAAGCGCAGACCATGGGTTACTCTGTGGGTGGCAAAACCGGTACGGCTCACAAAGTGGAGGGCGCTGGCTACGCGGGACATAAATACAGAGGTTTCTTTGTGGGCATTGCGCCCATTGAGAACCCCAAAATTGTGGTGGCGGTCATGATTGATGAACCCACCAATGGCAGGTATTTCGGTGGTGATGTGGCTGCACCTGTGTTCAGTCAAACGGTGCAACAAACCTTAAGGGTCATGGGGATTCAGCCAGACATGTCTGTCAAGCCCCAAGTTGTGGCCAAAGCAGAAGCGGAGTCTTTCTGATGAAAAGACTTTACTCGCCCATCGAAGCTTGTCAGTGGCTCAAAGAGCGGTCTATGGACAGCGATGGGACAAGAGCGGCCCCCAGCACCTCCAGTGCGGGATTCGTGCGCAAGAAAAGGGCCTTGCAAAGTGACAGTCGATGGGTTCAAGAGGGCGATATTTTCTTGGCTTGGCCTGGCGCCTCTTATGACCCCAGGCGTGACATCGATGCTCTTTTGTCCAAAGGCATCTTGGCGTGCCTGGTGGATGAAGAATCAGTGGACTCAGTACCGAAGACAGCGGCCTTTGATCAAAGTTCGTGGGTGGACGATCCACGAGTGGCCTTCTATCCGCAATTGAAGCGTCATCGAGGTCTCATTGCCAGCGCATATTATGAGAACCCCAGTCAGACCCTCAAAGTATCGGCCGTGACGGGTACAAATGGCAAAACCACATGTGCATGGTGGCTCACCCAGGCTTTGAGCGAATTGGGTTGCAGTTGCGCCATGGCTGGCACCTTAGGTCAGGGCATTTTCAGTGCAGAGTCCCAATCGATTGAGGGCTTGGGGACTCAGACAGCTGCACTCACCACAATGGAAGCGCTTGAACTTCAAAAAAGCATGCGTCAATGGCTGGATGCAGGCGTGAGCCACTTGTGCATGGAGGCTTCCTCCATTGGTCTTCAAGAGTCGCGAATCGATGGCACTCAAGTTGAAGTCGCCATCTTCACCAACTTCACGCAAGACCATTTGGACTACCACACCACGATGGAGAACTATTGGGCAGCCAAGATGGGGCTCTTCAATCGATTGAACCCCAAGACTTGCATCATCAATCTTGATGACCCTCAAGGCCCGCCCCTTTACAGCGAGTTGAAGTCCAAGGGACGCGTGGTGATGGGGTACAGCAAATCGGCGCAGTGTGCCCTTCCTGCTGAGCTCAGTGCGCGGCGCATCCAAGTCGTTGAACTCGAGGATCCAAGCGCTGGCGTGGTCCTTACAAAAACAGCCTTGTCTTTTGAGTTGATTCATCAAGGTCAATCGTATCCCTTTGTATTGCGGGTATTGGGTGACTTCAATGTGAGCAATCTTATGGCGGTGGTGTGCAGTTTGCTTGCGCTGGGCTACACCATGGATCAGGCTCTCAGAGCGTGCTCAAATCTCACAGCTGCTCCAGGTCGCATGCAAACGCTAAGACTGCCTGAAACGCCATTGGTCGTGGTTGATTATGCGCACACGCCAGATGCGTTGGAGAAAGCACTCGGTTCACTTCAAGCCGCCTCTCAATCTCTCGGAGGACAATTGTGGTGCATCATGGGCTGTGGTGGCGATCGAGACCCCAGCAAGCGCGCTTTGATGGGGGCTGCTGCCGAGAGGCTCGCAGACCGAGTCGTGCTCACCTCAGACAATCCGCGGATGGAAGACCCGCTTCAAATCATTGAGCACATCAAGAGTGGCTTGATGAGGCCAGATGTCGTTTCAACACAGATGGATAGAGGTCTTGCGATTGAGCAGGCCATCAAAAGCGCAAGAATCAACGATGTGATTTTGATTGCAGGCAAGGGGCATGAAAATTACCAAGACATCCAGGGCGAGAGACGGGTGTTTTCTGATGTGGGTGTGGCATGGGCATGTTTGAAGGCACGCGCTGGCAGTGTGTCCCATGGAGAAGCGCATGCACATTGATCTCCAGTCCACAGCTCTTCATGATGAAACGCCCATGAACTTGACCATGACAAGTGTTGGCGAGTGGTTAAAAGCCAAGCCTCAACTGAATGCGCGAGTGGTCGGTTGGGACGAGTCGGCATTGAGCTTTGATCGTGTGCACACCGACACCAGAACACTGCGCGCGGGCGACTTGTTTGTTGCCTTGAAGGGGGAGAAATTTGATGCCAACTTGTTCTTGAAAGAAGCCCAATCAAAAGGCGCTCAGGCGGCGATCTGTGAGCGCGGATTAGACGCCTTGTCTTGGCGGGGCGTAGAGGTCAAGGACACGGGTGAAGCTTTGGGCATCTTGGCGGCCGCTTGGCGCCATCAATGGGATGTGGGCATTATTGCAGTCACGGGCAGCAACGGTAAAACCACGGTCACTCAAATGTTGGCTCGTATATTGTTCGCTTGGCAAGGTGCGCAAAGTTTGGCCACACAAGGCAACTTCAACAACGCGGTGGGTGTGCCCATGACGCTTTTTCGTTTGAGGGCCTCACACCGCTGTGCAGTGCTTGAGTTGGGGATGAACCACCCTGGTGAAATAGAAACACTGGGTAGGTGGGTGCAGCCTCAAGTGGCATTGGTGAACAATGCCCAGCGTGAGCATCAAGAGTTCATGGGCAGTGTCAGGGCTGTCGCCGAGGAAAACGCACAAGTCTTCAAAGCCCTGGGTCCTGACGGCGTGGCGGTATTTCCGTTTGATGACGAGCACAGCTCTTTGTGGCAAGACATGAGTCAAGGTCGCCGAGTATGCCGGTTTGGCAGCCATCCTGGTGCTGAGGTGGTGTTACAGAGCAGTCAATGGCTCAATGGTGCGTGGCAAATGCAGGTGGGGGTCGGTGGGCATCAGGTGCAATTCACCGTGAAATTGCCTGGGCTACACAATGTGCACAATGCGCTGGCAAGCATCGCTTGTGCGCATAGCCTGGGTGTTCCACTGGAAAAGATAAAAGAGGGACTTCAGGCTTTTGAAGCGGTCAAGGGACGCAGTCACTTCAAAACCATCCGACTCCAGCGCTTTGATGCGGAGTTGGCCAAAGAGATTGAGCACGAGATGGGTTTGGTCGACGACTCCTACAACGCCAACCCAGACTCGGTCATTGCAGCCATCGATTTGTTGGCCCGCTTGAATGGGCCAAAGGTGTTGGTTTTGGGGGATATGGGTGAAGTGGGCGAGCAAGGGGTCGCGTTTCATCAAGAGGTGGGCAAGTATGCCAGCCTGGCTGGCATTGAGTGTGTCTTGGGTTTAGGTGATTTGACCCAGCACGCCGTGCGTGAGTTTCAAGTGCATCAAAGGGGTCTACAAAGTGCGATGCACTTTGAGAGTGTTGAGCAATTGATCGAAGCGTTGAAGGCTCGACTCTTTGATGTTCAAAGTGTGTTGGTCAAAGGTTCAAGGTTCATGAAAATGGAGCGTGTGGTGCAAGCGGTGATGTCTGAGAACAAAGATAAAGAGGAAATTTCATGCTCCTGATATTGGCTCAATGGTTGCAAAGCTTGTCGCCTGATTTTGGATTCTTTCGGGTATTTCAGTACATCACCTTCAGAGCGGTGATGGCTGCGTTGACCGCATTGCTGATCGGTTTATTGGCTGGTCCTTGGGTGATCAAAAGGCTGGTGTCCCTCAAAATCGGTCAACCCATTCGTGACTATGCCATGCAAACACATTTGAGCAAGAGTGGTACGCCCACCATGGGTGGCGTTTTGATTTTGATCTCCATAGCCGTGGCGACCCTGTTGTGGTCGGATTGGTCCAACCGTTTTGTATGGATTGTGATGATCGTGACTTTTGGCTTTGGCGCCATTGGGTGGGCCGATGACTGGCGAAAAGTGGTTCGAAAAGATCCCGAGGGCATGCCTTCAAAAGAGAAGTATCTTTGGCAATCGTTGATTGGATTGATCGCGGCCTTGTACTTGGTGTTCAGCATTTCTGAGAGCAGCAACTTGCGAGTGATGCAACTCTTTTGGAGTTGGGTGGGTTCGGGTTTTGATATGAGTCTGCCACCCAAAGCGGGGTTGATGTTGCCTTTCATGAAAGAGGTGAGTTACCCCTTGGGCGTTTTTGGCTTTGTGGTGATGACGTATTTGGTGATCGTGGGTTCTAGCAACGCGGTGAACTTGACAGATGGCTTGGACGGCCTGGCCATCATGCCTGTGGTGATGGTGGGCTCAGCGTTAGGGGTCTTTGCTTACGTGACAGGCAGCTCTGTTTACTCGAAGTATTTGATTTTTCCCTACATCCCAGGTTCTGGTGAATTGATGATTTTTTGTGCGGCCATGGCGGGTGCGGGTTTGGCCTTTTTGTGGTTCAACACCCATCCTGCCCAAGTCTTCATGGGGGACGTTGGTGCCTTGGCGCTGGGTGCTGCACTTGGCACCATTGCAGTGATTGTCAGGCAAGAAATTGTGTTGTCCATCATGGGTGGCATCTTTGTCGTTGAGGCCCTCTCGGTGATGATGCAAGTGACTTATTTCAAATACACAAAAAGAAAATACGGGCAAGGCAGGCGCATTTTCAAAATGGCACCTCTACATCATCATTTTGAGAAAAGCGGATGGCATGAGACGCAGGTCGTGGTTCGTTTTTGGATCATCACCATGCTCTTGTGTTTGGTGGGTTTGTCAACATTGAAGTTGCGTTGATGACATGTTGAACTTAAAGAATCAAAACATCTTGATACTTGGACTGGGCGAGTCAGGCCTGTCCATGGTCCGTTGGTGTGTGTTTTGTGGAGCCAATGTGTGGGTGGTGGACAACCGAGAGGAGCCGCCGCACTTGAAAACTTTACGCGATGAGTTGCCGCAAGTTCAATTCATTCAGGGTGCATTTGAAGCGGGTGTTTTGAATGCGGTGCCAGTGAAGGCGGTCTTTAAAAGTCCTGGACTCGAACCCAAAGTGGTTCAAGATTTGTGGCAACAGGCTGCATCTTTGGGTCTTGCCGTTGGCACGGAGTTGAGTTTATTTGCTTTGGCCATGAATGAGCTCAAAGAGAGATGCCTCTACGATCCCAATGTCCTGGCTGTTACTGGAACGAATGGAAAGACAACGGTCACCTCGTTGACCGCGGCCTTGTTAAAGCGCGCACAAATGCGTGTGGCCGTGGCGGGCAACATTGGTCCAGCTCTGCTCGATACGCTCAGAACGCATTTGAGTTCCACATGGGTGGAGGAGCTGAGGGCTTTTGATTTGACCAAGCTCGAGCAAGAGTTGAGCGAACAACAAAGACTTGAAGAACATCAAAAACCTCTTGCACAGCCGCAGTCCTCAGCAAGGGGAGTTGAGTTGTTGGCGCTGGAAGATGAGCTGGTCCCCATGGCAGACGAAGAGTTGACGCAAGCATCTGAAAAAGAATCCACTGTGGAGTCTATTGAAGGGGTCGTTAAAACGGCAGCTGAAGAGGCAGCTGAGGAGGTAGCTGTGGAGTCCGCTGAAGAGTCGGCGGAAGCTTTGGGCGAACAGTTGAGCCAAGCTGCTGGCAAGCAGGGTGAAGTGCACTTGAGTTTGGCTGCAGCCAGTGCGCAGACCATGAGCGAGAAAGAGAATGAGACCGAGTCTATGGCCGAGGTCGAGGTCGAGGTCTCCCTAGACGAGAGTACAGACACCGCTGAAACACCAAAGCCCATCGTGAGCTTCGAGCAACGCAGAGCAGAGCACCTCCTGGCGCTCTTTCCCTGGCTCGAGCAAATGCCCCAAGCCTGGGTCCTGGAGTTGTCGAGTTTTCAGCTGAGTGGAGTGAGCGAGTTCGAGCCCACTGCAGCAAGTATTTTGAACATCACACAAGACCACTTGGATTGGCATGTGGACATGCAAGATTACGCGCAGGCCAAAGGCGCTATCTTTGGAGAAAAGACCACGCGCATCTTGAACAGAGACGATCCAGGTGTCATGAATTTTGTGCCCAAGCCCAAAGAGCGAGTCAAGACCGCTTGGGGTTCGAAGTCAAAAACAAAAGCGCCTCTTGGACCCCAATGGGTGGAGTTTGGCTTTAGCATGCCCCAACGCCCAGGTGACTTTGGCGTTGAGCAAGTCAATGGCATGGCGTGGTTGGTTCGTGCGCTCTCTGACTCGGGTTTGAGGATCAAGAAAAACCAAGAGGCACCAGAGTTGGAAATTCAAAGGCTGATGCCTGTGGACGCACTTCGGATTTTTGGCCGACACAATGCCAGCAATGCACTGGCAGCACTTGCACTGGCCAGCACCACGCAGGCCAAATTGGCCCCAATGCTCTACGCTTTGAGGGAGTACACAGGCGAGCCCCATCGAATTCAACCGGTGCAAATCATTGACGGTGTGGAGTACATCGATGACAGCAAAGGCACCAATGTGGGCGCGACGGTGGCAGCACTTGAAGGATTGGGTCATGACCGAAAATTGGTGCTGATTCTTGGCGGAGACGCAAAGGGACAAGACTTCACACCGCTCATTGAGCCCATTCGTCGGTTTGTAAGAGCCGTGATGGTGTTGGGCAAGGATGCTCAAAGCATTGAAGAGGTCATCTCTGCAGCCAAAGTCTCCCTGTTCCAGGTCCAGTCCCTTCGTGAGGCGGTTCTCAAGGCCAGCCAGGTGGCCAAGAATGCAGATGCGGTGCTCTTGTCACCCGCGTGTTCGAGTTTGGACATGTTCAAAAATTATGCCCACCGCGCACAGGTTTTTGTGGAGGCGGTGGCAGAGTTGTCTGAGATGGGCACCCTAGAGGCGGGGCCTTTGGATCAGCTGGGTGGGGTCAAAGGCTTTACAGACTTGGAGGTGAGACCTTGAGCGTCGCCTCTCTTTTGTCTGGACTGGGCACCAGGCTCATGTCTCCAAAGGCCGCAGGTTCATCCAAGGATGACTGGGCAAGAGGGGATGCCTTGCCTGTTCGAGTGCATGGTGCTCAATTCACAGCGAGCTCTTCAGTGCCTGTTCGCTTCAGTGCGTTTGATCAACCTTTGGTCTTTGTGACCTTGGCTTTGATGCTTTGGGGACTGGTGATGGTGTATTCCGCATCGATCGCCATGCCAGACAACCCCAAGTTTGTGCATTACTCACAAACGCATTTTTTGGTGCGGCATGTGATTTCTTTGGTGGTGGGTTTGGTCATTGCGGGCATGGCGTTTCAAGTGCCTTTGGAGACTTGGGAGCGTGTCGCGCCTTGGGTATTTGTCGTCTCGCTCATTCTCTTGATCGCGGTATTGATCCCCTTCATTGGCAAAGGTGTGAACGGCGCGAGACGCTGGATTTCCCTGGGTGTGATGAATTTTCAGCCCTCCGAGATGGCCAAATTTGGGGTGTTGCTTTATGCAGCCAATTACATGGTGAGAAAGATGGAGGTGAAGGAAAAGTTTTTCACCTCAGTAGCGCCAATGGCGATTGCGGTCGGGTTGGTGGGGTCGTTGCTCCTGGCTGAGCCCGATATGGGCGCCTTCATGGTGATTGCGGTCATTGCCATGGGCATTTTGTTCTTGGGTGGCGTGAATGCAAGGATGTTCTTTTTGATCGCATTGATTTTGGTCTTTGCTTTTGGTTTGATCATTTTCTTCTCCGATTGGCGAAGAGAGCGGATTTTTGCTTATTTGGATCCCTGGAGCGACAAGTATTCGATGGGCAAAGGCTATCAGCTCTCCCACTCGTTGATCGCCATTGGCAGGGGAGAGATCTTTGGCGTGGGTTTGGGCGGAAGTGTAGAGAAGCTCCACTGGTTACCAGAAGCGCATACCGACTTCTTGCTGGCCGTCATTGGGGAGGAGTTTGGTTTCATCGGCGTGGTCTGTGTGATTGGTTTATTCATGTGGTTGACCCGAAGGATCATGTACATCGGACGACAAGCAATTGCGATGGATCAAATTTTTGCAGGCCTCTTTGCCCAAGGTGTTGGCGTTTGGGTGGGTTTTCAATCGTTCATCAACATGGGCGTGAATTTAGGGGCATTGCCTACAAAGGGTTTAACGCTCCCGCTCATGAGTTTTGGGGGATCGGCCATCTTGGTCAATTTGGTGGCGATCGCCATGGTGCTTCGAGTCGATTATGAAAACCGAATCATGATGCATGGAGGCCGGCTATGAGCTCGCAGCCCAAAGCATTGATCATGGCCGGTGGAACGGGTGGACACATCTTTCCGGGCTTGGCTGTGGCGCAAGGTCTTCAAGGCCTGGGCTGGCGTGTTCATTGGCTGGGGGGAGAGCCACCCAGCATGGAGAGTGACTTGGTGCCTCGCGCTGGATTGGAATACCATGCCTTGAATTTCAAGGGGGTCAGGGGCAAAGGAGTCCTCAGGCTGGTGGTTGCTCCTTTTTCGCTCATCAAAGCCTTGGTGCAAAGCATCCAGGTCATTCGCTCTTTGCGTCCTCAAGTGGTGATGGGGTTTGGCGGATACATCAGCTTGCCCGGTGGGTTGGCAAGTTTCATCTGTGGAGTGCCACTCGTGCTGCACGAACAAAATGCAAAGGCTGGCATGGCCAATGTGTTGTTGGCCCAACTCACCCATTTGTGTTTCACGGCTTTTCCTCAAGCGCTCAAGGGCGGGCAGTGGATTGGAAATCCGCTCAGGCAAGACTTTTTGGACAAGCCCGCTCCTCTTGATCGCTACAACGCCAGGCGCGGACCGCTTCGGTTGCTGGTGGTCGGGGGCTCTCTCGGTGCACAGGCCTTGAACGATGTGGTGCCCAAGGCATTGGCCTTGATGCCTGAAGCCTCTAGGCCCGAGGTGGTTCATCAAAGTGGACACAAACAAATCAAAGCGCTCGAGCAAGCTTATCAAGCAGCAGGTGTACAGGCCGAACTTCGACCCTTCATTGAGGACATGGCGGGTGCACTGGCGGGCGTTGATGTGGTGATCTCTAGAGCCGGTGCCAGCACGGTCACCGAGATTGCTGCCATTGGAGTGGCCAGTCTTTTTGTGCCTTTTCCCTTTGCAGTCGATGATCATCAAACCGCCAATGCGCAGTTTTTAGCCTCACAGTCGGCCGCTTGGATACAGCAACAAAACGTCTTGACACCAGAGTGGTTGGCCCAATGGCTGAAGGCGCTGAGTCGTGAGACTTTGCGAGATGTTGCCATCAAGGCGCATGCACTCAAGAGCACCCAAGCGGTTGAACACTTGTGTGGAGTGGCGCAGTTACAAAATTCAAATTGGGCGGCAAAGCGCAACAGGTCTGCGGAGGATCGCTCATGAAGCACGCCATTCAACACATCCATTTCGTGGGCATTGGCGGTGCAGGCATGAGCGGAATCGCTGAGGTGCTCCTCAACCTTGGATACCACATCTCGGGTTCTGATTTGTCGGACTCGGTGGTGCTTGAACGATTGAAGAGTTTGGGGATTCAGACCCAAGTGGGTCACGATGCCAAGAACATCGCGGGGGCCGATGCCGTGGTCACTTCCACGGCGGTTAAAGCCGATAACCCCGAAGTGGTCGAGGCCCACCGGCTCTTGATTCCGGTGGTCCCCAGAGCCGTCATGTTGGCAGAATTGATGCGTTTCAAGCAAGGCATTGCCATTGCAGGCACGCACGGCAAAACCACGACCACCAGTTTGGTGGCCAGTGTGTTGGCTCAAGCGGGTATGGATCCCACGTTTGTCATTGGTGGACGGCTGAACAGTGCAGGCACCAACGCCAAGTTGGGTGCTGGAGACTTCATTGTGGTGGAGGCAGACGAGTCGGATGCGTCCTTTTTGAACCTTCTGCCCACGATGTCGGTGGTGACCAATATCGATGAAGACCACATGGAGACATATGGGCACGATTTTGAAAAATTGAAATCGGCCTTTGTTGAGTTTTTACACCGCATGCCGTTTTATGGTGCAGCGGTCTTGTGTATCGATGATGAAGCGATTCAATCCATCTTGCCGCAAGTGAGTCGCCCCATCACCAGTTTTGGCCTTTCACCGCAAGCACAAATCAGAGCGTTTGATATCAAAGCGCAAGGTGGACAAATGCACTTCAAGGTCTCGCGTGCCAACGGCACGACCTTGCCTGAGTTGCAAGTGGTGTTGAACTTGCCGGGTCTGCACAATGTGAGAAATGCATTGGCTGCCATTGCGGTTGCGGTGGAATTGGGCGTGCCCGATCAGGCTGTTTTGGAGGCTTTGGCTCAATTCAAAGGGGTGGGTAGGCGTTTTCAGCACCACGGTCAAGTTCGTGCGACTGAGGGGGGCCTCTTCACGCTCATTGAAGACTATGGGCATCACCCTGTTGAACTCTCAGTGACGATCGATGCAGCAAGAGGAGCCTATCCCGGTCAACGGTTGGTGCTTGCCTTTCAGCCCCATCGTTACACCAGGACACGAGACTGTTTTGAGGATTTTGTACGTGTGTTGCAAAAGGCCGATATGGTGATTTTGACGCAAGTTTATGCGGCAGGAGAAAAGCCCATCGTGGCTGCAGACGCCAAGGCCTTGGTGCGGGGTTTGAGGGTGGCGGGATTTGAGAACGTGATCTTTGCGGAGCATTTGGACGATGTGGTCAATCACATCACCAAGGACTCCAAGGCGGGGGATGTGGTCATGTGCATGGGCGCAGGATCGATTGGTCAAGTGCCCTTGAGGGTTTTGAGAGCGGTTGAAAGTGGTGTTGAATTTGGAGGGGTCAGTGGACAAGATGGAAACGCTCACCCCAAGCGTGAGGATGGAGTTGGAGAGATGGTGCAAGGAGCAAGGGCATGATCAAAGCTGCTAAAGACTTCGATGTCGCAAGCGCTAAAGTCGCGGTGTTGATGGGCGGGAGCTCCATGGAGCGGGAGATATCAATGCTCTCGGGAACGGGTGTGCTCCAAGCTCTGAAGCAGCGGGGGGTGAACGCCTTTCAATTCGACCCCGCTTCGAGACCGTTGCAGCAATTGGTCGATGAGCACTTCACCCACGCCTTCATCTCTTTGCATGGACGCTTTGGTGAGGACGGGACGGTTCAAGGTGCGCTGGAATTGCTCGGTATTCCCTACACGGGATCGGGTGTCATGTCCTCAGCTTTGGCCATGGACAAAGTCAGCACCAAACGAATTTGGCTCAGTCATCAACTGAGGACGGCCGAGTTTGAGGTCTTGAGTAGAGATGATTTGAGCCTGGAAACCCTTCAAGGTGTGGCGCATAGGATTGGTTATCCGCTGATGGTCAAGCCCCCTCATGAGGGCTCCTCCATCGGTGTGAGCAAGGTGACGGATTTGGCCTCCTTTGAACGTGCTGTGCATCTCGCCAAGCAGTATGACCGAGAAATTTTGTGTGAGCGCTTTATTGCTGGACAAGAGTTGACCTGTCCGGTTCTTGGGGAGGGGCCCACCGCAAGAGCGCTACCTGTGGTTCGGATCCAAGCGCCAGAGGGTGCCTATGACTATCAAAACAAATACTTCACTGATTTGGTGCAATACCACTGTCCAAGCGGTTTGCACCCTGAGCTCGATGAGCGGGTACAAGACTTGTCATTGAGGGCTTACAGGGCCTTGGGGTGTCGCGGCTGGGGTCGAGTGGATTTGATGCTCGATGAAAAAACCAAAGAACCTTTCTTGCTGGAGATGAACACCTCGCCTGGAATGACCTCTCACTCTTTGGTGCCGATGTCGGCCAAAGCCAGTGGAGTGGCCTATGAGGATTTGTGTTTGGAGATTCTCAAGAGTGCCACGTTGACGCCTCACTTCAGGACCGACAAAGTGGCTTCGAGTACCCATGAAGGAGGCGGTGCATGACCAGGCATGTGCGCCCTCGCCGCGAGATCAAGCCTGAGCCTTTGCCGCTTGATATTCGCATGATGCAGCAATTCAACAAAATGCTGTCGATGGCGCTCGCGGTCATTGTCTTGGCGGGTCTGACCTGGTGGCTGATTCGATTGCCGGTGTTTGCCATTGCGGGGATCACTTTGGTTGGACAAGTCGAGCACAACAACGAAGTGACCATTCGAGCCAATGTGACGCCACAGCTTAAAGGAGATTTCTTCACTTTTGATTTGCAAAAGACGCAAAAAATATTTGAAACCGTGCCATGGGTCAGGCGAGCCGTGGTTCAAAGGGAGTTTCCCAACCGCTTGCGGGTGCAGCTCGAAGAGCACCAACCTGTGGCGTACTGGGGAGAGGAGTCACAAGGCAGACTTTTGAACAAACAAGGTGAGGTGTTTGATGCCAATTGGGGGGAGATAGAAGGCGTCAATTTGCCCCAGTTGATCGGCCCTGATAACCAATCGGCGCAAGTCTTGGATGTGTATCAAATGATTGAGCCCGAGTTCAAGCACTTGGGTCTTTCGATTCAAGCCTTGGAGTTGACGGCCAGGGGCAGTTGGAGAGCCAAATTGGCCAACTCGAGTGTGGTGGAGATGGGGCGGGGCACCAGTGAAGAAGTGTTGAGCCGCGTCAAGATGTTCACCCTGACCTTGGCTCAGGTGAGCGCTCGTTATGAAAAGAAAGTCAGTGCATTGGAGTCAGCAGATTTACGCCACGATCATGGCTATGCCCTCAGAATGAAGGGCTTGAGCACCGTGGATTTACAAACGATCAAGAGGTAAGACCGAGGTCTTTATGGCAAAAGAATACAAAGATTTGGTGATTGGACTGGACATTGGCACCAGCAAAGTGATGGTGGTGGTTGCCGAAGTGTTGAATGGCGGTGAGCTCAAAATCGCAGGCCTTGGTGTGTCTCACAGCAGTGGTCTGAAGCGCGGTGTTGTGGTCAACATCGATGCGACGGTGCAAAGCATTCAGCAAGCCTTGAAGGAGGCGGAGTTGATGGCCGACTGCAAAATCACGAGGGTCTACACCGGTATCACGGGCAGTCACATCCGAGGGATCAATTCAAGCGGGATGGTGGCGGTCAAGGACCGTGAGGTCACGGCCCCTGATGTGGCCCGGGTGGTGGAGACGGCCAAAGCGATCAACATCTCCACCGATCAGCGCTTGCTGCTCGTGGAGCCGCAAGAGTTTGTGATCGATGGGCAAGATGTGAAAGAGCCCATTGGCATGAGTGGCATACGCTTAGAAGCCAAGGTGCACATCGTCACGGGTGCGCAAAGCGCAGCTGAGAACATCATGAAGTGTGTGCGCCGTTGTGGCCTGGATGTGGACATGTTGATGCTCAACCCCTTGGCATCGAGTCGATCGGTGTTGACCCCTGATGAAAAAGAGTTGGGCGTGGCCTTGGTCGATATCGGCGCGGGAACGACCGATGTGGCGATTTTCACGGGTGGCGCCATCCGTCACACGGCGGTGATCCCCATTGCGGGGGACTTGATCACCAGCGACATTGCCATGGCGCTCAGAACGCCCACCAAGGATGCGGAGGAGATCAAGGTCGAGTCGGGCTATGCCAAGCAGCTGCTTGCCGATCCAGAGGTTCAAGTGGAGGTGCCAGGCCTGGGTGACAGGGGTCCTCGCATGCTTTCGCGCCAAGCCTTGGCCGGCGTCATTGAGCCTCGTGTGGAAGAAATTTTTGCCTTGGTCCAACAAGTCATTCGCGACTCTGGCTTTGAAGAGGTGCTCTCATCGGGCATCGTGATCACGGGGGGAAGTGCTTTGATGCCCGGTATGGTCGAGTTGGGAGAGGATATTTTCTTAAAACCCGTTCGCCGAGGGGTGCCCAATTATTCGGGCGCTTTGGCCGATATGGTCTCTCAACCCAGAGCGGCCACAGTCATGGGCTTGCTGGAGGAGGCGCGAATGGGAAGATTGCGTGGTTTTAAGGTGGCGCAAAAAAGTGGCTCCGTTAAAACCGCTTTTGGTTATGTCAAAGATTGGTTTGTAGGAAACTTTTGATGAGCATGATGCAGACCTTTGCTTTGAACATGCGCTTTGATGGAACGCCTCAGCGCGCATTGGCGCAACGAGAGCGATTGAGGTGGCGTTGGCGGGGCCCCGGCGTCCCAAGGGGTGGGGTGTTTTGGGGTGTAGGCCCTCAAGTGGCCCGTGTCAATCCAGAGTTTGATCGTGGGAGTGGATAAGAAGAAAAAAATGTGAAGAATTTGATAAGAACAAAATGTCAATGAACATCAGTCAATGAACATCAGTCAATTAAAGCAACTGCAGATTTAGATTAAAAAACGGGAGAGAGTTATGAGTATAGAAATGATTGAAGTTGAAGGTTTCAACGCAGGTACACAAATCAAAGTGATTGGTGTGGGTGGAGGCGGCGGAAACGCTGTCGAGCACATGATCAAAAGTGGCGTGAAGGGTGTTGAGTTTGTTTGTGCCAACACCGACGCTCAAGCCCTCAGAACCAGCTCCGCTCACCGTGTGATTCAATTGGGCCAGTCAGGCCTGGGTGCCGGCAGCAAGCCCGAGCGGGGCCGCGAGGCGGCGGAAATGGCTGTGGAGGAGATCCGAGAAGTGTTAGAGGGCTGCAACATGCTCTTCATCACCGCCGGTATGGGGGGTGGCACGGGGACAGGTGCTGCACCCGTGGTGGCCCGTGTGGCCAGAGAAATGGGTATCTTGACCGTGGGTGTGGTCACCAAGCCTTTTGACTGGGAGGGTGGACGACGCATGACACATGCAGAGTCAGGACTCACCGAGTTGGAAGAAAACGTGGACTCCTTGATTGTCGTTTTGAATGAAAAGCTGCTGCAAGTCTTTGGCGATGACATCAGCCAAGACGAGGCCTTTGCATATGCCAACGATGTGCTCAGAAACTCCGTGGGCGGCATTGCCGAGATCATCAACGTGGAAGCTTTGGTGAACGTGGACTTTGAGGACGTGAGAACGGTAATGAGTGAGCAAGGCAAAGCCATGATGGGCACGGCCAAGGCGAGTGGGCCAGATCGTGCACGCATTGCTGCCGAGCAAGCTGTTGCTTGCCCCTTGCTTGAGGGCATCGACATGAGTGGCGCAAAAGGCGTTTTGGTGTTGGTGACGGCAGCCAAAGGCGGCTTGAAACTCTCCGAGTCCAGAGAGGCCATGAGCACCATTTGCAAGTTTGCCTCTAACGATGCACACGTGATCTACGGGACGGCCTACGATGAGGAGCTGGGCGACGAGATCCGAGTGACCGTGGTGGCAACAGGGCTGTCCTCTCCAGGCAAGCGCCAAGCGATGCCCTTCCAAGTCATCAGAACGGGTACAGACAATGTGCCCCTTCAAGTGAACTCGAGTTACGCCAACCCCGTATCGAGCCAGCCGCCTGCGATCTTGCCTTCAAGTTTCGGCACGCCCACTGAAGGCTTGCCCTCCATGCCCGCCAATCCCTTCGTGGAGGACAGTGCGCCAGCCAATGTGGCCTCGATGTTGTCGACCCCTTCTGCTCCTGAGGTCAAGGCCACACCTATGCCAACGCGAGCGCAGCCCAATTACACCGACATGGCAGTGCCCAGTGTTTGGAGAACCAACCGCGTACAAGCGGCAGCCAAAGTTGATGCCTTGGCCTCTGGTGGGATGGATGACTACGAGATCCCTGCTTTCCTCAGAAAACAAGCGGATTGAACGCACTCGGATGAGCTGCATCCGAGGTGCTTGTTGGGCCACTCACTGTATGGCATGGTGAGCGGCTCGATGCACACCTGGCCCATTCAAGTGAGAGCTTGATTGGGCTTGTTTTTTTGGGCGCGGTGAAAGCACTCTTCACCATAGGGTCAAAGCCGCCCTTGAAAAACGGCCTCAGGCGTTAAAATAAAGACATGTTAAAGCAAAGAACCCTTCGTTCCATGACTCGCGCAGTGGGAGTGGGCCTGCACAGCGGCCAGCGTGTGGAGCTCGTGCTGCGTCCAGCGCAGCCCAATACGGGTATTGTTTTCAGGCGAGTGGACCTGCCCCAGCCTGTCGATATTGTGGTCAACACAGTGGCCGTGACAGACACCCGCTTGGCCTCCACCGTATCCAATGGAGGGGCCAAGGTGCACACCATCGAGCACTTGATGTCGGCATGCTCGGGTCTTGGCATCGACAACCTCTACATCGACATCAATGCCGAAGAGGTGCCGATCTTGGACGGCTCTGCGGCTTCATTTGTTTTTTTGTTGCAAAGTGCGGGCATTGAGCAGCAAAACGCCCCCAAGCGCATGGTGCGTGTTCTTCGAGAAATCATGATCTCCGAGGGCTCAGGCGATCAACTCAAATGGGCCAAACTCACGCCCTACGAGGGATTCAAACTCAGTTTTGAGATCGATTTTCAGCATCCAGCAGTCGACTCCACCGGTCAAAGGGTGGAGTTTGACATGGCCTCAGGTCGCTACAGCAAAGACATCGCACGGGCAAGAACGTTTGGATTCACCAAAGACGTGGAGATGATGCGTGCCAATGGTTTGGCCTTGGGGGGTGGACTTGACAACGCCATCGTGATGGACGACTACCGGGTCTTGAACAGCGAGGGCCTGAGGTATGACGATGAGTTTGTGAAACACAAAATTTTGGATGCCATGGGGGACTTGTATATTTTGGGTCTGCCCTTGATCGCCTCCTACAGTGCGTTTCGCTCTGGGCATGCGATGAACAATCGACTGCTTCGGGAGTTGCTCTCCAATGCGGATGCCTACGAGACGGTGAGCTTTGAGCGAGAGCAAGACGCTCCCAAGGGGCTCAGAGAGTTGGCGCCTGCTTGGTAAGCGATGGGCGAGTCCATCTGAAGCTTTGGGGTGTCTTCATGGTGCCCTGGTGTTGAGGCGATGGCCCTTGATCACGAGTGGGGTCAACGCCATTCTCACCTAGAACATCTCCACCTAGAACAACGCCCCCAAGCCTGCTTTACCTGGACCGGCCATCCTTCATCCTGCCCGTCTTCGACTTGATCAAAGCGGTGCTGCTCGAGAGGCGACTCTCAATCCAGGCGACTTGGGCATGGGTGATGGCCAAGCCCAGGGCATCCGATGCATCAAAGCCTGCGGGTTTGGAGAGCCGCAAAAGCCTTTGAACCATTTCTTGAACTTGAGGTTTTTGTGCCCTGCCGTGACCCGCAACGGCTTTTTTCATTTGAAGCGCTGTGTATTCAGCCACCGGCAAGTCACGTGAGACCAAAGCACTCAGACACGCTCCTCTTGCTTGACCCAGCAAAAGACTCGACTGGGGATTCAAATTCACAAAAACGATCTCAATCGCACTCTCTTGAGGTGCGTAGCGGTCGCTCACCTCACACACCCCTTCAAAAATGGTTTGAATCCTTTTGGGCAAATCGCCTTTGTCCAGGTGAGTGGTTTTGATGGTGCCGCTTGCGACATAATGCAGCTCTTGGCCCTCAGATTCAATCACGCCAAAGCCGCAGTGCTGAAGCCCAGGATCAATGCCCAAGATTCTCATGGCAGGACCGCTCCTGGCATGCGTTGCTCGATCAATTCAGCGCGTGAGGCCAAGTAGGGGGAGGCGGGTAACTTTTCGAAATATTTGGGCCTGGGCAGCATCACCGCCAGTCTTGCCGCTTGGGCGCTCGTGAGGAACTCGGCGGAGGTGGAGAAGTAATGTCTCGCGGCTGCGTCGGCACCAAATACACCCTCACCCCACTCCACGCTGTTGAGGTAAATCTCAAGGATTCTTTTCTTGGGCAAAAGGGCCTCAAGATAAAGGGTGATCAAAAATTCTTGTCCTTTTCGCAAAAACGTTCTCTCACCAGAAAGAAATAAATTCTTGGCCAGTTGTTGCGTGATGGTCGAGCCACCCACAATTTTACTTTTGCTGGGCGTGCTTTGTAGGAGTCCAATGGAGGTGTTGTGACCTGGGGCGGATTGATTTTTTTTCCAAGCCCTTTCAATGGCTCCCCACTGCACACCATCATGGTTGGCAAAGAGATCGTCCTCTGAGACGATCACGGCTCTTTTGAGCTGGGTGGAAATTTTACTGCCCGTGACCCATCGTTGAGACCAACGCAAAGGGTGCTGAGACAAGCCCAAACGGATCAGCTCTGAGCGCTGAAAGCTGGTGGACTCAGGGTCGACATAGCGCATGAGGAGCACTTGGGAGAGAAAGAACAGTTGAAGCAACAGCAAAGCCCCCAAGAGGCACAAGAGGAGATGGATCAAAGCTTTTTTGATTTGATGCATGGTGGGTGAATCTGTAAATGGGCGATCGAGGGGCAGGAGGCTTCAGGTGTCTTCAGTAGAGGGGGTGGATTTTTGGGCTGAGCAATTCAAGCGCCCCTAGCTGCAGTTTAAACGTTTATTCGTCCAAGGCTTGTTGACTCACCAAGCCTTCCTTGGTGAATTGGAACAAGGAGACCACGCCTAGAAAGTCAGCCTTTTTTTTGAGATCGGGCTGAAAGGCCGAAAAGGGTTGAGATTTTTGAACGATGGCGATGGCTCTGCGGTCCAAGTCCGCAGAGCCTGAGCTTTTGAGGACTTCGCTTTGTACCAAGTCACCCTTGGCATTGATGGTCATCAGCATGGTGAGTGAGCCGTAGAGTTTTTTGCCATTGACAGTGGGAAAGAATTGCGTGCCTGTGCTCTCGACCTTTTGCTTGACCTCTTGGTAATACTCGGCATAAACCACTTCCTTGGTCGAAGGTGACAGGTAGCGCTTTTTGGGCCTGGCGTTTTGCTCTTGAATTCGTTTGTCAATTTGTGCCAACCATTTCAAAAGGGCTTGACGCTTCAACTCTTGTCTGGGATCGAGCACCAAGTCTTTGAAGCTGGGGGTTTGAGAGAGTTGGTCCTTGAGTTGGGTGAGCAACTTGCTTTGCTCGATTTTGAGTTGTTCGAGTTGTTCGTTGGAGTCCCAGTGATCGGTGCCCATTTGGTGGATCTCGGATTTCATCACAATCGAGGAGGCCAAGGTATCGGCGATCAAGTCGCCCCCACCTTGAAGCGTTGATTGTGCCAAGGCTTGTGGCTTGTCGTTGAGGGGTTCTCGGGTCTTGGTGTTGATCAAGACAATTTGTAAGCTGGTGTCCCTCAAAAGTCGGTGGGTGCTGGGCAGACTGGAGAAGGTGAGGGACAAAATGGCGAGATGAAAAGCCAAAGACAAGACGGTGGCGTTCGAGAGCGCAATGGAAGCACCGGGGCCAACCGAAAGGGAACGATCAGTGAAAGCGCGCGACAGACCCAAAGACCCGAGCAGGGCTTGGAGCTTAGAGCCCCATGCGGAGGTGGGGTTCGTTGAGGAGATCGATAAGGGTGACTTGTTCAAGGGGTTCAATTTGTTCAAGTTGCTCAATCTACTTCGTGCATGAGCGGCGGACGCAGATCAAGACCGACGGGGCTCAAGACGAGCTCATGGGGTCAGTGGATGCAATACTCGCTTGGGTCTCAGGGCTCGCTGAGGGCGTTTGGGTTTTTTCAGCTGCTGCACCCCACGCCTGCTCCCCTTCACCGCGTTCATGCGAGTTTTGAGTTGGCTGACCCCCCGTCTCCTCCAAATCCATGTCCACTGAAAGGTGTAGAGGACCGGCTGCAAAGACGGTATCGCCTTCTTCGCCTTCATCGAGACCCTCATCAGAGGACTCGTCTTGCGAGCTGCTGTCGGTGTGCATCTCAGTGGATGGACCTTGGGATGAGAGAGGGCCTTTAGAAGCCCCCGAGGATGAGGGGCTGGGCTTTTCAATGCTCTCGATAAACTGGGCCTGCACATCCAAGCTGATCAGGTCCATGCCTTGGAGTTTGACGCGCACGACTTCACCTCTTAACAAAGCGCTGTTGCCGTTGACAGGCATGACCAAGGGCAAGTCAAGCGCTCGAACCATGATGGCTTGACCGGGCATGTTCTTGATGACGGTGGCTTTGAGCTCGGTGATGTGCTCTTGCTCGAGATACTTCAAGGTCCAAAAGCGCTCCATGCTGGCTTGGTAGCCGTTGTAAGCGCTGTAGGCCGCTTCAAAGGAGGAGATGATCGCAAAAAGCTCCACATCTTTGGGCTTGAAGGGGGCGGCCAAGGCGGCCGTGTTGCCGTGGTTCGCACAAGCGATGAGCTGCCACTGGTTGACCAAATCTGTATAACGACGAAGGGGCGAGGTGCTCCAAGCGTAGGAGGGCACGCCTATGCCCGCATGCGGCAAGGCCTTGGTGCCCATGCGCACTTTAACGCCTGGGAGCATGCTCGCTTGTGAGCGGTAAATGGCCGGCACACTCAATTCCGCCATCCATTGGCCCCATGTGCTGTTGGCCATGATCATCGCTTCTGCCACGATCAAGTCAAGCGCACTGCCGCGTTGGCGCTCGGTGATGATCACCCGCTCATGGCCCTGGGGCCCGGAGGGGTTGGCTGGGGATTTGCTGTTGACTGGGACATCTGAATTGGAGTCGGGTACATGTAAAGGTAAAGGTACAGGTACAGGGACAAGTACAGTCTCGCTCTGAGAGGGGCTCTCTAGACGAAATTGATAATCAGGGCGGTTGAAGTTCTCTGGCTTGCCGCGCACCACCTCGCGGGCGGCCTTCAGTTTCTTGGCCCACTTGAACAAGAAGGCCAGTTGCTCATGCGCTTGCTCGATGTCCAGCAACTCTTTGGGTGGGGAGGGCTGTGTTTTTGCGCTTTCATCCTCCTCAAGCCATGTGTTGTTGATCCAAGGCTCGAGCAAGTCGTGGCGCAAATTGGCCTGGACGTAGACCTCCTCCACCAAGGACTTGCTGTGCTTGATCTCCAAGGTGTTCTCATCCAAGGTGAGGTAGAGGGACAGCGCGGGTGAGAATTTCTTTTCTTGAAGGGTAAAGACATCCACCACCTCTTTGGGGAGCATGGTGATTTTATGGCCCGGCATGTAGACGGTGGACAAGCGCGCCCGTGCCAAGTGGTCGATGGCGTCGCCGGGCTGCACGCTCAATGCAGGCGCTGCGATGTGAATGCCAACAGTCACCTCTCCACTTTGCAGCCCACTCACCGAGAGGGCGTCGTCGATTTCAGTCGTTTGAGAGTCATCGATCGAGAAGGCCTTGACTTGGGCCTTGGGCAAAGTTCCCTCTGAGGGCAGGCCTAAGGGGCTGGAGAGCGTTGGGAAATGAGTCCCTTTGGGAAACTGGTCGAATAAAAACCGTTGCCAATGAAATTCATAGGCTGAGGAGATGGCGCCTGCATCTTGCAACAAATGAAGGGGTGCCTTTTGGGCCAATTTCGAGGCCTGCACCACGGCTTTGTATTCGGGGGCGTTTTTATCGGGCTTGAAGAGAATTTTGTAGAGTTGCTCACGCACTTCAGCAGGACAGATGCCATCTGCCAAGGATTGACTCCAAGCATCGGTTTGCTCTTGAAGTCGCTTCTTCTTCTCGATCGCGGCCAGGGCCAGTTGAATCACTTCAGGAGAGGCCTTTTTAAAGCGTCCCTTGCCCGAGCGTCTGAAATAGTGGGGGTTTTCAAAGAGCAATAAAAGACATGCCAATTGTTCCCCCAGGGACGCTTCGCTCGAGAAGTACTCCTTGGCCAAATCGGTAAAGCCAAACTCATCAGCTGGGGAGAACTCATAGGCCATCTCCAAGTCCATCTCTGACTTGAGTTGTTGACCCAAGTGCATGAGCTCACCGGGAGAGGGTTTTTCAAAGCGCAAAAGCACTTGAGCCAATTTGACTTTGACACGTTTGCCGGAGTCCAATTCAATTTGAGCATTGGAATCGGTCAGGGATAAAATTTTGCCGCTGTTGAATTTGCCGGCTTCTTCAAAAATTGCATGCATGCGGACATTGTCCCATGGAGTCCTGTCTGGGGATAAAAGAATCTTAAAAAAAGTGAGTTTTTGGCTTTTTCTCCACCGATAATAATGAAATGTCAACCGTCTTTCAAAAGCCCAATTATTTCAAGGGACTGAGCCATTTGGTCAAAGGACTTGATGGGCCTTTGGCCTTTGCTGTTTTTTTGCTCGCGTGTGCGGGCATGTTGACCATGTATTCATCCGGTGGTGGCGATGCGCGTTTCATCGACCATGGACGCAACATGCTCTTGGCGGGCTTCATCATGTTTGTCGTGGCTCAAATCCCCCCTCACCGCTTGATGACTTTTGCACTTCCTTTGTACACGCTGGGTGTGGCCTTGCTGATTGCGGTGGCTTTGTTTGGCATGACCAAAAAGGGGGCCAAAAGATGGCTGTACGTGGGTGTCGTGATTCAGCCCAGTGAGATCCTCAAAATCGCCATGCCCTTGATGCTTTCGTGGTGGTTTCAAAAGCGAGAGGGGCAGCTGCGACCGCTTGATTTTTTGGTGGCCACGGTGCTTTTATTGATTCCTGTGGGCTTGATCGTCAAGCAACCCGATTTGGGGACTGCCATTTTGGTGTTGTCAGCAGGTCTTTATGTGATCTTCTTTGCGGGTCTCAGTTGGCGATTGATCATTCCTCCCATCTTGATCTTTTTGGCGTGTGCCATTGCATTGGTGGTGTTTGAGCCCACATTGTGTGATTCGGATTTTCATTGGCCGCTTCTTCGAGACTATCAGCAGCAGCGAATCTGTACACTGTTAGACCCCAGCCGCGATCCTTTGGGCAAGGGATTCCATATCATTCAGGGCATGATTGCCATTGGCTCGGGTGGTATTTTGGGCAAAGGCTTTATGCAGGGCACCCAGACGCATTTGGACTTCATCCCTGAACACAGCACCGACTTTATTTTTGCGGCCTATGCAGAGGAATTCGGATTTTTAGGAGAGATTTTTTTGATCGTCTCCTTCATCTTTTTGATCATCAGAGGCTTGAACATTGCGCTTGAGGGACCCACTTTGTTCTCTAGGCTCCTCGCTGGAAGCGTCACATTGATCTTTTTCACCTACGCTTTTGTCAATATGGCGATGGTGAGTGGCATCTTGCCGGTGGTGGGTGTTCCTTTGCCCTTCATCAGCTACGGGGGCACGGCCATGGTGACCTTGGGGTTTGGTTTGGGCATTTTGATGTCCATCTCCAAAGCCAAACAATTGGTTCAGTCCTGATCGCAAGCGTTAATGCTCCAAATGCTGCAATGCTGCTGAGTTGCTAGGCGTTTGGGTGTGGGTGTGGGTGTGGGTGTGGGTGGGCAAGCTTTACATGACACGCAACATCAAGCAAGGGGTCTGGCTTTTTTAAGCAACCCCAGCAGACGAGTGCTCTGCAGAGTTTTTCAGCGCTCTCAGATGAGCGCGAATGAGGCGAATGGAGCGAACGGTGCAAACGGCCTCGGGCTTGAGCTCAAAAGATGTTGTCTCGCCTCTCCTTGAGGTTCCGACGGGGCCTTGGATCTTTATTTTCAGCACCCTTTTCGCCCAAATTGGGCACGCTCGAAAACATCGCTTATGGGGTCTTCGGTAAAGGGATGCTCAATTCTTCGAGTCCAATTACAATGGAGACATGAAATCTACATCTCTCAACAGCCATGCACCTCGACTTGAGGCCTCAAAGCCCACCCCCTTGCAGACGCAGTTGCTGTCTGGCAAGGCCAATGCCTTGCAAGCGTCTTCAAGACTTCTCGAGGCACAAGGACTCTTGTTGACACCCTTTGGTTTGACCGAGGCGCATCTCTCACGCATCTTGTCTCACATCACCGAGCACAAAGTCGATGACGCCGATTTGTATTTTCAAACCACCCGTTCAGAGGGGTGGAGTCTTGAGGAGGGGATCGTCAAAACGGGCTCCTTCAGCATTGACCAAGGTGTGGGCGTGCGTGCGGTGAGTGGGGAGAAAACAGCTTTTGCTTACTCTGATGACATCTCTTGGGACTCGCTCCTTGATGCGGCCTCGACGGTGCGCTCCATCACAAGTGCGATGAGCTCGGGTCGTCAAAAGGTGCCCAAGCGCAGAGTGCCCAAGACCCGGGGGCTTTATGGCGTCTCAGACCCCATTGCCAGCATGGACAGCACGGCCAAGGTCCAATTGCTCGAACGCGTTGAGCAAATGGCTCGCGCAAATGACCCTCGGGTGGTGCAAGTGATGGCCTCTTTGTCCATGGAGCATGATGTGGTGATGGTGGCGAGGGTCGATGGCACCTTGGCCGCCGATGTCAGGCCTTTGGTGCGCTTGAGCTTATCGGTGATCGTGGAGCAAAAGGGCCGGCGTGAGTCGGGCTCCAGTGGCGGAGGCGGGCGCTTTGGATTGTCCTACTTCGATGATGCCTTGTTGGCCACCTACGCGCATGAGGCCGTTCAAAGCGCATTGATCAATTTGGAAGCCAGGCCTGCTCCCGCTGGAGAAATGCCCGTGGTGCTCGGACCAGGCTGGCCCGGTATTTTGTTGCATGAAGCCATTGGCCACGGTTTGGAAGGAGACTTCAACCGCAAGGGCTCGAGTGCTTTTTCAGGTCGAATTGGCAAGCGTGTCGCCGCCAAAGGCGTCACGGTGTTGGACGACGGCACCTTGTCCGAGAGAAGGGGCTCCCTCAATGTGGACGATGAAGGTCATGTGAGCCAGCGCAATGTGCTGATTGAAGACGGCATTTTGCAAGGCTACATTCAAGACAGCATGAATGCGCGTTTGATGGGGGTCAAACCCACAGGAAACGGCAGGCGTGAGAGTTATGCCCATTTGCCCATGCCAAGAATGACCAATACCTATATGCTGGGGGGTGACAAGGATCCCCAAGAGATCATTGCCAGCCTTAAAAAAGGCATTTACGCGAGCAACTTCGGGGGCGGACAAGTCGACATCACCTCAGGCAAGTTTGTTTTCTCCACCTCACAGGCTTGGTGGGTCGAAAATGGCAAGCTGCTCTACCCCGTGAAGGGGGCCACCTTGGTGGGCAATGGGCCCGATGCGCTCACCCGGGTGAGCATGATTGGCTCGGACATGGCTTTGGACAGCGGTGTGGGCACCTGTGGCAAAGAGGGGCAGAGTGTGCCTGTTGGAGTGGGTCAACCGACACTGCGAATTGAAGGCTTGACGGTAGGGGGCACCGCTTAAAGACACCGAGGGTGTTGCTCTGAGACGTGTAGGTTTGCGGCTTTGCTTGTTTTGCTACAGTGGCCAGGCCTCTTTGAACGGATCCAGAGCTTGAGCTCTTCCCTCATGATCCTCGCCTCCATGTTGTACTTTAGAGTCAATGTCAGAGCTTTCATTTTTTTGTGCTATATTGGACTCCATGAACAGCACTTTCTTTCGATTTGGATTCTTTTTCTCCAACCTTGCCCTCACAGGCGGTCGAGAGATTTAAGCGTACTCCAAACGTTCGAAGCTTTCAAATCCACCGCCTCTAAGGGCGGTTTTTTTTCGCCCAGAGGTCAACCCATACAACGATCAACAGCTTAGGAAGAGGCACAACGATGACAAAGCAGCAACACCTCGAACACCTTGGGGTTCAAAGACTGGACCGCACCAGTCAAACGGATGACCAACGCATCAAAGACATCACGGTCTTGCCCCCTCCTGAGCACTTGATTCGCTTCTTTCCCATTGAGTCCACGCCCGTTGAGGCCTTGGTCGCCAAGACACGTCATGACATTCAAAACATCATCGCTCAGCGAGACGATCGGCTGCTGGTGATTTTGGGGCCTTGCTCCATTCACGACCCCCATGCAGCCATTGAGTACGCCAAGCGCTTGGTCAAAGAGCGCGAGCGTTTTAAAGACACCCTAGAGATCGTCATGCGGGTCTATTTTGAAAAACCCCGAACCACCGTGGGTTGGAAGGGTTTGATCAATGACCCGTATTTGGACGAGAGCTTCAAGATCGATGAAGGACTTCGCATCGCCAGGCAGTTGCTCATTGAGATCAATCGCCTAGGCCTGCCTGCAGGCAGCGAGTTCTTGGATGTGATCTCGCCCCAATACATTGGAGACTTGATTTCTTGGGGTGCCATAGGAGCGAGAACCACAGAGAGTCAAGTGCACCGCGAATTGGCCTCTGGCATTTCAGCGCCCATCGGTTTTAAAAATGGCACCGATGGCAACATCAAAATTGCCAGTGATGCGATTCAAGCGGCGGCCAGAGGACATCATTTTTTGTCGGTGCACAAAAACGGTCAAGTGGCGATCGTTCAAACCCAAGGCAACAAAGACTGTCATGTGATTTTGCGAGGAGGCAAAAAACCCAACTACGACTTGGCGAGTGTTCAAGAGGCGTGTGCTGAGCTTGAGAAAGCGAAGTTGCCCACCCGGTTGATGGTGGACTGCAGTCATGCCAATGCCAACAAGCAGCACTTGTTGCAGCTTGAGGTGGCCAAGGACATTGCGGGACAAATGCGGGCGGGCTCTCATCACATCTTTGGTGTGATGATTGAGAGCCATTTGTTGGATGGGGCACAAAAGTTCACTCCCGGCAAAGATGCTGTGGAGCAATTGACCTACGGTCAAAGCATCACGGATCCATGCCTGGGTTGGGAGGATTCGCTGTCATGCTTGCAAATACTCTCTGATGCCGTACAAGACCAAAGAAAAGCCAAAGCGCGCTGATGCAGAGGGGCGCAGCGCTGGGGACTTGAGTTTCAGCGCTGCAGGCTCCATTTCAGTGAAGCACTGTTCAGATCTGATCAGGATTGCGTTGCTTTTTGTTTTAAAGCATCGATGAGCTTTTGGTGAATGCCCCCAAAGCCTCCATTGCTCATGCAAACGATTTGGTCTCCAGCCTGTGTCGATTGGACCACGTGCGAGATCAATTCATTCAAATCACCACTGCAAAACGCCTTCGCACCCAGGCTTGACAGGGCCTCTGCAGCGTTCCAGTCGAGTCCCGCTGTGTGGCAAAAGCTCAAATCGGCACAGGCCAAGCTCTCAGGGAGCAAAGCCTTCATGCTGCCGAGTTTCATGGTGTTGCTGCGAGGCTCAAACACACACAAAATTCTCGAAGTCTGGCCCACTTGTCTTCTGAGTCCTTCAAGGGTGGTTTTGATGGCCGTGGGGTGATGAGCAAAGTCATCAAAAACGCTCACCACTTGGCCAGAGGTGTCGCCTTGAAGCTTCACTTGGCCTTTGAGTTCCATTCGGCGACGAACATTTTGAAAGCGCTTCAACGCTTCAATGCTCTCGAGAGCGGGCACACCCACATGGTGTGCGGCTGCGATGCAGGCCAAGGCATTCATTTGATTGTGAACACCCTGCACGCTCCAGTTCAAATGGCCCAAGACCTTGCCGTCGCAAAGGACATCAAAGGACTCAGGGGGGCCCTGGAAAGCCCAATGTCCTATCTGCCCGGGCGTGGGGATGGCCCCAAAACCTTCGGCCTCGCTCCATAGGCCCATTTTTAAAACCCTGGCCAAGCTCTCTTCATGGGCGTTGTAGATCACACGACCTGTTTGAGGGACGGTTCTCACCAAGTGGTGGAACTGTTTTTCAATGGCCTGGAGGTTTTCAAAAATATCTGCATGGTCAAACTCGAGGTTGTTCAGCACACAGGTGCGAGGCCTGTAGTGAACGAATTTGCTGCGTTTGTCAAAAAAGGCGGTGTCGTACTCATCGGCTTCGATGACAAAGAGCGGTCTTTGGGCGTTCGTTTGAGAATGAGCGGAGTTCGGAGATGGCTTGAAGGCCTGTCCTGGCAACCTGGCGGAGCTCTCAAAATTCAGCGGTACCCCGCCAATCAAATAGCCGGGAGACTTGTTGGCGAACTCTAAAATCCACGCGAGCATGGAAGAGGTGGTGGTTTTGCCGTGGGTGCCCGCAACCGCGAGCACGTGAAAGGGCGCTTTGGCGGTGTGCAATATGTATTCAGACAGCCATTGCGGTCCACTCGTATAGGGCAAGCCCAAATCCAAAATGGCTTCCATCAAAGGAAATTTTGGCAAGCCGTCCTTGTCTTTTTGTCTAGAGACCACATTGCCTATGACAAAGAGATCGGGCTTTAAGAGCAATTGCTCGGTGCCAAACCCCTCGATCAAATCGATTCCAAGGGCTCTCAATTGATCGCTCATGGGGGGGTAAACGCCAGCGTCACAGCCCGTGACGGTGTGACCACTTTGTCGGGCCAGGGCGGCCAAGCCCCCCATGAAGGTGCCGCAAATGCCTAAGATGTGTATGTGCATAAGGCCCCATTTTAGAGGCAAGTGGGGTGAGGCTTTTGCCCATGTCGATGCCGATGTTGAGGCCAATGCCCAATGCCAAAGCCGATCACAGACTTGGCCCTTTTTGTTCAAGGCGTTGAAATTGAGTGCACAATGCGCTCATGAACCGAATTGAAGAAGAGATTGCTGCCGTTGCTGCTCGCCTCATCGTGGACGAGGGCATGGAGTTTGGTCTTGCCAAGCAGCAGGCTTTGAAGAGCTTGGGGCTCACGGGCAAGGTGCCTTTGCCCTCCAATGATGAACTGGAGGATGCGGTTTTTGAGCATTTGAATTTGTTTGGTGGAACCCGCCAAAAACATGAACTCAGCGCCTTGAGGCAATTGGCCTTGATCTGGATGAACAGGTTGTCTGGCTATAGGCCCCATTTGACTGGCGCTGTGTGGAAGGGCTTTGCGACGGCTCGGTCGGATATTTTCCTCCAACTTTTTTGTGATGATTCCAAAAGTGCAGAAATTGAGTTGATCAACCAAGGCTTGGACTATCAGGTGAGCACGCAAAGGGGGTTCAAGGGGGAGAAGGTGGATGCGCTGAGTTTGAACATCAGGAGTGAGCCTCTGGGTTGCTATGTGGGCCTTCACCTGATGATTTATGACTTTGATGATTTGCGTGGCGCTTTAAAGCCCGATGCCAAAGGTAAAATTCAGCGAGGAGATGCCAAAGCTTTGGAAAAATTGTTGGCCCAGGCATCTGAGTTGGAGCCTGAGTGAGGGGATGGTCTTGGTCTCTTCTGGTGCCCTGGATTGGGACGCCCTCATGAACTCCAAGTGCCCCAAGTGCCCCAAGTGCCCCAATGGCCTCTCTTTCTCACCAGTTGCTCGGCTCACCCGCGGTGGCGGATCTTGTCTTGAATTGCACACTTCGAAACCTTAACCATGACCTCTAAGCCCCCCTCGAATTCAGCTCCTGCCTCATTTTTGCGCTCCAAACGAGCTTTGCTGAGCGCTGCAGGCCTCGGCTTTGCACTAGCTGGTCTGGGTGTTTCTTGGTGGCGAGAGAAGAAAAAGGCCCAATCGGTGCTGAGTCCCGAGGCCAGTCAAGCACTTTGGCAGGCTCGTTTGGAGACGCCTGAGGGCCAAGAGGTGGCCCTGGCGGACTTCAAGGGGCAAAAGCTGGTCATCAATTTCTGGGCCACTTGGTGCATGCCTTGTGTGGAGGAGATGCCTTTACTGGATGCCTTTTATCAGCAAAATGCAGCAAAAGGCTTTAAAGTTCTGGGTTTGGCCATCGATCAGCCCAGTTTGGTGAAGCGTTTTTTGACCCAAAGGGCGGTGTCATACCCTGTTTTGTTGGCGGGTTTGGGTGGCACAGAGCTCTCGAGATCCCTAGGCGATGAGGAAGGGGGCTTGCCATTCACCTTGGTTTTGGACAGTTTGGGTCAGGTGGCGTTCAGGAAAATGGGCAAATTGCACCCCGAAGACTTGGAGTCCTGGCTCCATATTGACGCTTGATGCTTGCCCTTGATGGCCTGATCTTCGTCTAAAAGCGGTTAAAAATCAAAAAAATAAGTGCATTGTGCACTCATTCATCAGGACTGGAGGGGGCTTGATGGCTCCTGCAGTTGCATTTCAACCGGGATCGAGTTGGCTTATAAAACCAATGAGTTATTGAAAATTGAGTGAAATTGGTGTAAATTACATTCTTTTAACGCAAGAACGCAATATTTATGGATTTGAGAAAGCTTAAGACCCTGATCGACTTGGTATCCGAGTCCAATGTGGCTGAATTGGAGATCACGGAGCCTGAGGGCAAGGTGAGAATTGTCAAGAGTGTAGGTGCGCAGTATACCCCAGCACCCGGTCAAACTGGCCACGCGCCCATGAACATCTCTCCCATCGATTTGAATGCCCTAGGAGCTTCCGGTGCCTCTTCACATCAAGATGCAGCGGCCAGCGTGCCCGCTCCAGCGCCTCTTGCCAGCCCCTCAGCCTCTCATGTGGTGAAGTCTCCCATGGTGGGCACTTTCTACCGTTCTGCCAGTCCCGAGTCGGCCCCCTTTGTGGAGGTGGGCAGCGTGGTGAAGGAGGGTGAGACGATTTGTATCATTGAGGCGATGAAGATTTTGAACGAAATCGAAGCCGACAAGAGTGGCACCATCACCAAGATTCATGCCCAGAACGCTCAAGCGGTCGAGTACGGCAGTGCTCTATTTGACATTGAGTGATGGGGTGCAGATGTTCAAGAAAATCTTAATTGCCAATCGAGGCGAGATCGCCCTTCGCATTCAACGCGCTTGCAACGAGTTGGGTGTCAAAGCGGTGATTGTCTACTCTGAGGCCGATCGCGAAGCCAAGTACGTGAAGCTGGCCGAAGAGGCGGTCTGCATCGGACCTGCTGCTTCTGCACAGAGCTACCTCAGCATGCCCTCCATCATCTCCGCGGCCGAGGTCACGGATTGTGAAGCCATTCACCCGGGTTATGGGTTTTTGAGTGAAAACGCAGACTTTGCTGAGCGCGTTGAAAAGAGTGGTTTTCAGTTCATTGGACCCACACCCGAGTCCATTCGGATCATGGGCGACAAGGTCGCTGCCAAACAAGCCATGATCAAAGCGGGTGTGCCTTGTGTGCCTGGATCTGAAGGTGAGCTGCCAAGCGACCCCGCAACTTTGAAGAAAATTGCCAAAAGCATTGGTTACCCCGTGATCATCAAAGCAGCGGGTGGCGGTGGGGGACGGGGCATGCGCGTCGTCACCGACGAGGAGCATTTGGTGAGCGCTGTCCAAACCACCAAGGCTGAAGCCCAATCGGCCTTCAGCAACCCCGCGGTGTACATGGAGAAGTACCTCCAAAACCCCAGGCACATTGAAATTCAAATTCTGGCCGATCAGCATAAAAATGCGGTTTATCTGGGCGAGCGAGACTGCTCCATGCAAAGGCGTCATCAAAAGGTGATTGAAGAGGCACCTGCTCCCCATATCCCCAGAAAACTCATCGAAAAGATCGGTGAGCGTTGTGTGGCCGCTTGTAAGCGCATCAATTACAGAGGTGCTGGGACCTTTGAGTTTTTGTATGAAAACGGAGAGTTTTACTTCATCGAGATGAACACCCGTGTTCAAGTCGAGCACCCCGTGACCGAGTACATCACCCATGTGGACATCGTCAAGGAGCAAATACGAGTTGCTGCTGGCATGAAGTTGTCCTTTACACAAAAGCAAATCACCTTCACGGGTCACTCCATTGAGTGCAGGATCAATGCGGAGGATGCTTTTAAATTCATTCCCTCACCTGGTCGCATCACGATGTGGCACCCACCGGGTGGTCCTGGCGTCAGAGTGGACTCCCATGCTTACACCAACTACTATGTGCCGCCCTATTACGACTCCATGATCGGCAAGATCATTGTGCATGGCGACACCCGTGAGCATGCGTTGGCCAGAATGAGAACGGCCCTGGCGGAAATGGTCGTGGAGGGCATTCAAACCAATGTCCCCTTGCACAGAGAGATCATGCAAGACCCCAAGTTCATTGAAGGCGGTACCAACATCCACTACCTCGAGCATTGGCTCACCACCAGGCCCCAAGCCCGGTAAGATCGATGCATGTGAGGGGCCCTCAGTCACGAGGGCTCTTTCATTTTTCCAATAAATTTTTTTTGATTCGAGTCTCCTTATGATTGAACTGCACATCCTCGCCCCGCAAGACCAAGTGGAGAGCTTGAGCGATGTGCTCTTGGAGCTGTCCGCTCTCAGTGTGAGTGTGGAGGATGCCGATGCGCACACCGAGCACGAGCAAGCGCTCTTTGGTGAGCCAGGCATGCCGCCTCCCGCTTCTTCATGGGTGCGCTCCAAAGTCATGGCGCTTTTTGAAAACGCAGACCTCTTGGCTGAGGCTCAGGCGTGTTTGCTTGGGCTCGAAGAGTTCGAAACCTGTCAGATTTTGGCCCAACACGAGGTGCCCCAAGAGGACTGGGTGCGCATCACACAGTCGCAATTTCAGCCCGTTCCCATCACCGAGGATTTTTGGATCGTGCCCTCTTGGCACGAGGTGCCCAAAGGGGCCCAAAAAGTGATTCGTCTGGACCCGGGTTTGGCCTTTGGAACGGGCACCCATCCCACCACACGCATGTGTCTGGGCTGGGCTGCAGCGCATGATTTCTCTGGTGAGCGGGTGATGGACTATGGTTGCGGCTCTGGCATCTTGGCCATCGCGGCGGTGCTCCACGGTGCGGAGCAAACAGATGCGGTGGACATTGACCCGTCTGCGGTGGTTGCGGCAGAACAAAACGCACGTGACAACCACGTGGCCTCTCAAATGCGTGTGGGTTTGCCAGACCTGTCATCGGGTCCCTACGACACTGTTTTTGCCAATATTTTGGCAACGCCCCTCAAGGTTTTGGCCCCCCTTCTTTGTGGATTGGTCAAGCCTGGAGGGCATTTGGTGTTGGCGGGGATTTTAGATAGGCAAGAACAAGAGCTGAAGGCGGCCTACGCGCCGTATTGTGAATTGGTGGTGAGCAATGCATCTGAGGGTTGGATCTTGATGACCAGTCAAATGAAATCACAATAACCACAAGCCACAATTACCAAGTCCTCAGCTCAAAAAGGTCACGCTGAATGCAAACCCCCTCCTTGAAAGAGTCTCGGCAACGATTGATTTGTGCATGTCCAAAATGTGATCAGCACCTCTTTTTGATGGACGATCAACTCGAGGCTGCTGAGGGCTGGGTGCGTTGCTCGACTTGTGAGCAGGTGTTTTTGGCATTGGCGTGTTTGCTGGATGTTCAGCGCTCCCCTCTCAAAGCTCAGGGGCGTCCTTCGTGGGAGGGCAAACTTGAAGATCCGCATGGGGAGAGCGGCTTGGGGTTGCATGCTTCAAGGCAGGAGATGGCCTTCGCTGAGCCCAGTAAAGGGCATGGATCTGGACCTGGACCTATGAGCATTGATGAGTTCCTTCACCAGCAATCCCTCACGCCCACAACCCACCAACTTGCGAACACGCTGTCAAAGAAGATCGACTCAGGCGCAGTCTCCCAAGACGCGCCCACGTTTGAGCCCCATGCAGATCGGGCACTTCAACAAGCTTTGGAGCCCTCTCACCCCTATGGAAGTGCTGCAGGCATGGTCGCCTTGGAGCACGCACGCCAAGAGGTGCGTGCCCATCCCCGAGCCCCTCAGCCTGGCGCAGCGGTTTACGGGTTCATCGGCCTTTTGATCTTTTTGTTCGTCCTTCCCTTGGGTTTCACCTTCCGCTACAGAGACGAGGTGGCGGCGCTCTATCCCGGCCTCAAAGAGCCTTTGGTGCAGATGTGTCAATTGCTCTCTTGCCAAGTGGAGTGGCCCAGAGATTTATCTGCATTGAGCATTGAGAGCAGTGCCTTGGAGAAAGAGGATCTGATCGAGAAAGACCCCAAGCTTGGTGCTTTGGTGCGCTCTTCGCGCTTCAAATACCATTTGAGCCTGAGGATCAAAAACAGTTTCAGCTATCCGGTGGCAGCACCCACGCTCAAATTGATCCTTTTGGATGAAAGGGATCAAGTCCTTTTGGAAGAAAGGCTTTCTTTGGTCTTTGACTCGAAAGACGCAGTGATCAAACCCGGGGGCTTGAATCAATTCCTTTTGCCCATTCATTGGGAGGAGGACGCATCGGGCCACTTGCCAAGTGGCTACCGAGTTGAACTGGAGTGAGGACAGACTGTTGTGAAATACAATGGCGAATCATTATTTTGAACGGACACTTTTAACACCATGGCTTCCCTCATTTGTGGCTCCTTTGCCTTTGACACCATCATGAATTTCGAAGGGCGTTTTGCAGAGCAGATTTTGCCCGATCAACTCCATATTTTGAATGTCTCCTTTTTGGTGCCGGCACTCAGGCGTGACTTTGGAGGCTGTGCGGGCAACATCGCTTACAGCTTGAAGCTCTTGGGAGGCGAGCCCTTGCCCATGGCCACCTTGGGCCAAGATGGACGCAGCTATTTGGAGCGCTTGAAGAGCTTGGAGATCTCCACCCAATTCATCCGAGAAGTGCCTGAGACCTACACCGCTCAAGCGATGATCATGACCGATCGTGACAACAATCAAATCACCGCCTTTCACCCAGGGGCCATGAACCAAGCGCACTTGAATGTGATTGATGCCTCTCACAACATCAAAGTGGCCATCATCGCTCCCGACGGCAAAGAGGCCATGATCCATCATGCCCAGCAACTCTTTGATTTGAAGATTCCCTTTGTCTTCGACCCCGGTCAAGGGCTACCCATGTTCAATGCGGCTGAGTTGAAGACCTTCATCTCCCAAGCGACGTGGGTCACGGTCAATGACTATGAGGCCAAGATGCTCGAAGAGCGTCTGGGCCAGAGTGTGGCCGACATCTCCAAGTCTTTAAAGGGTTTGGTGGTCACCTTGGGCGCCGAGGGCTGCCAAGTCTGGGAGGATGGACAAAGTACGCACGTGGCACCAGTCAAGCCCACTCGAGTGCTCGACCCGACAGGCTGTGGGGATGCATGGAGAGGTGCACTCCTCTTTGGACTGGAGCAGGGATGGTCGCTCGTGAGTTGTGCCGAGTTGGGCAACAAAATGGGGGCCTTGAAGATTGCACAGCAAGGTCCTCAAAACTACCACCTTTAAGAACACGCAGTGCCGATAGGCCTTGAGCAGGAGGGCTGAGGCATAAAAAAAGCCCGGTACACTGCACCGGGCTTTGAGATCAAACGGCTCAAACTTCTTGGTTCAAGGCTTGATGGCTGTTGGAAACGGCCATGCAGCTTGAGGGTTGAGCGTCGTTTGTGCTGCGCTCGCTACTTTCGCGCGGGCAGCGGGTTTTTTCGCGGCTTTTTTAGCTGGCTTTTTTTTTACTGCCGCTTTCTTAGCAGCAGGCTTCTTGGCCGCTGGTTTCTTGGCAACAACCTTCTTTGCTACCTTTTTGGCTGCGGGCTTTTTAGCTGCAACTTTCTTGGCGGCAGGCTTTTTAGCTGCTACTTTTTTTGCTGCGGGCTTTTTGGCCGCAACTTTTTTAGCCGCGGGCTTTTTCACCGCTACTTTTTTCGCTGCTGGTTTCTTAGCTGCTACTTTTTTTGCTGCGGGCTTTTTAGCCGCTACTGTTTTCTTTGCTGCGGGCTTTTTAGCCGCAACTTTTTTTGCCGCGGGCTTTTTAGCCGCTGGTTTTTTGCAGTTGCCATAACTATCTCCTAGATCAAGTTTAAAGATCGTTGAGTAAAAAAACACTCCATGCTGCTGTTGAGCGTAAAGCGATTCAGGGTGTTGGACCCGGGTCCAGCACCTTGAACACAGTGAGCACTGCTCATGGAGTCATCTTGAGACAAGAGGGCTCTGGTTGAACAGTACAAATCGGAATGCATCTTGGGGTGAGTCGTTGTCGGATCAATCCCAAGACAAAGTACCACCAGTTTGGTACTCGATCACACGGGTTTCGAAGAAGTTTCTCTCCTTTTTGAGGTCGATCATCTCGCTCATCCAGGGGAAGGGGTTCTCCTCATTGGGAAACAGTGCGTCCAGACCAATCTGTGTGGCTCGTCTGTTGGCAATGTAGCGCAAATAGCCTTTGAACATGGACGCGTTCATCCCTAAAACACCTCTGGGCATGGTGTCTTCGGCGTAACGGTACTCGAGTTCAACGGCCTTGTTGAACAACTCGGTGATTTCGGTCTTGAATTGGTTGGTCCACAAATGGGGATTTTCCAATTTGATTTGATTGATCAAATCAATGCCGAAATTGCAGTGCATGGACTCGTCGCGCAAAATGTACTGGTACTGCTCGGCTGCACCCGTCATCTTGTTTTGTCGTCCCAGAGCCAAAATTTGTGTGAAGCCCACATAAAAGAAGAGGCCCTCCATGAGGCATGCAAAAACAATCAAAGACTTCAACAGCGTTTGATCGGTTTCTGGGGTGCCTGTGTGGAAATTGGGGTCCATGATCGCTTGGATGTAGGGGATCAAGAACTCGTCTTTTTCACGAATGGAGGGGACTTCGTTGTAGGCGTTGAAAATCTCGCTCTCATCGAGTG
>CAIZIT010000085.1 GCA_903933115.1 uncultured Burkholderiales bacterium | reverse complement strand
GACAATTCAACCTTGCCCGCTCAAGTCAGTCCTGGCTCAGATGAGGTGAACGCGCTGGTTCAAAAGGGTGCTTGTACCTCTTGCCATGGACCCAATTTGAGCGCCCCGATTGGTGGCGCTTACCCGAAGATTGCGGGTCAGCACCAGGACTACGTATTGGTCGCATTGCGTTCCTACCAAGCCCCTCCCCAGAGTGTTTGGGGTAGAAACAACGCCATCATGGGTGGTGTGGCCAAGCAATTCACCAGCGATGAGTTGAAAATGCTGGCCAAGTACGTGAGCGAACAGCAAGGCGAATTGCAAACGGTTCCTCAGTCAAAATTCAGATAATCTAAATCGGTCAGCAGCGCTTAGAGCTGCAAAGTCGATAGAAAAGCCTCCGAGCCTTGGTGCCAGGAGGCTTTTTTTATGACGATAAAGGGCTGGGGTGAGGGCAAAAGTCATGCCTTGCTGCTTGGATGGCACGACTTGTCTTTTTGCCTTGGTTGAAGGCGCTTGGGGGCTCTCAAGACCTTCTGGAGGCCCTTTTTTTCAAGGACTCCAAGTATTGATGGGGGTCTGGCGGGCGCCCACTTCTTTGGCTCTCCCAGAGCATGAGACCTAAGCATTCCATGGCTTCGTGGTGGGCCAAATGCAAGGAGTCGAGCTCCTGGGTCAAGCGTTCTACCGCTTGGCGAACCCCAGTGGGTTGATCGATGGAGCATTGCTCCTCAATGCTCAAATGCATGGAGAGGTGGAGAAAGGGGTTTTCTTGGCCCCCGTCTCCTTTGTACTCTTGGTGGATCGCTCGAGTCTCATCGGCCAGATCCATCTCGTATTCAGGATGCGCCTGCACCCAAGTGGCGGCCAAGGCCTCCATGCCGTCCAAGGGTTGGTGGAGTTTCAATTTGGCCTGGACTTGACAAAAAAAGCGGCGAACGTCGTTTTGGGAGGGGGTAAACATGAGTGTATTTTCTCTTTTTCTGGGGCAATTCGGGTGCAAAATAGCATCCTGGTTCGATGTCGTGCTCGGCATCCGAACCTTTTGTGAGCGCCGCGTTCGTTTGGGGATCAAGCACACCGTGCTGGTCCATCAGAGGGATGCATCGCTCAATGGTGACAAAGATTACATTAACTTCAATTCATGATTAATAAAATTGCAAATTCTATCGCCCATGCCTTGGAGGGTGTGCGCGATGGATCAACCGTTTTGGTGGGCGGTTTTGGTACAGCAGGCATTCCTGCTGAGTTGCTTGATGGTTTGATTGAGCAAGGGGCCAAGGAGCTCACAGTGGTCAACAACAATGCGGGCAATGGGGACTTTGGAATGGCTGCACTGCTCAAAGCAGGACGTGTGAGGAAGATGATTTGCAGCTTTCCAAGACAAGCCGATTCCTATGTTTTCGATGAGCTCTACAGAAGTAAAAAAATCGAGCTCGAGTTGGTCCCCCAGGGCAATTTGGCGGAGCGCATTCGCGCAGCAGGTGCTGGCATTGGAGGCTTCTTTTGTCAAACGGGTTACGGCACGGAGCTTGCCAAAAAGCCCAATGGAGAGCTCAAAGAGACACGGCTCATCAACGGCAAGCACTATGTTTATGAGGAGCCCATCCATGCCGACCTGGCCTTGATCAAGGCGGAGAAGGGGGATCGTTGGGGCAATTTGACGTACCGCAAAGCGGCCAGAAATTTTGGCCCCGTGATGGCCATGGGTGCCAAGCGAACAGTGGCCAGTGTGCATGAAGTGGTGGAGCTGGGCGACTTGGACCCAGAGAGCATTGTCACGCCTGGCATTTTTGTGCACCAAGTGGTGTTGATTGATCGAGTGGCGACCAAAGGCGGGGGATTTTAAAAATGGCTGACTATTTAAAGCGCGATAAAAA
This sequence comes from uncultured Burkholderiales bacterium, assembly GCA_903933115.1. Lineage (GTDB taxonomy): Bacteria > Pseudomonadota > Gammaproteobacteria > Burkholderiales > Burkholderiaceae_C > Limnohabitans. The sequence goes on along the minus strand of CAIZIT010000085.1, from coordinate 47,110 downwards.
TGCATTGGCCAAGCGTGTGGCCCAAGACATCCCTGAGGGCGTGACCGTGAATTTGGGCATTGGCATGCCCACTTTGGTGGCCAATTTCATCCCCGCTGACCGAGAGGTCCTCTTGCACAGCGAGAACGGCATTTTGGGCATGGGCCCTGCACCCGAGGCGGGTCAAGAAGATTTCGATTTGATCAATGCAGGCAAGCAGCCCGTGACCTTGAAAAAGGGAGGTGCTTTTTTCCATCACGCGGACAGCTTTGCGATGATGCGAGGAGGGCACTTGGACATCTGTGTTTTGGGTGCTTTTCAGGTGAGTGAAACGGGGGATTTGGCCAATTGGCACACGGGTGAAGCCAACGCAATTCCTGCTGTTGGAGGCGCCATGGATTTGGCCATTGGGGCCAAGCAAACTTGGGTGATGATGGACGCTTTGACCAAGCAAGGGGTGAGCAAAATCGTCAAAGCTTGCACCTATCCCTTAACGGGCATTGGATGCGTGAAGCGCATTTACACGGATTTGGGGACCCTGGAGTGCACGCCCAAGGGCCTGAAGTGCATAGACGCAGTTGAGGGCTTGAGCGAGAAAGCTTTCAGTGACATCCTAGGACTTCAGTTCATCTGAAGACCCCTGAAGGCTCGCACGAGAGGATAAGCTCCAGTGAGGAGTCCTCCTCTGGGGGCCTTTCTTTTTATTTTCAGTTCAGATTTTTCATGTTTTCAAGTTAAAGGAATTTGCCATGACGCAGGCTTACATTTGTGATGCTATCAGAACACCCATTGGACGCTATGGCGGTTCATTGAGTTCGGTGAGAACCGATGATTTGGCGGCCATTCCGCTCAAAGCTTTGATGGAGCGTAACCCCAGTGTTGACTGGAAGCGTGTCAACGATGTCATCTACGGTTGTGCCAACCAAGCGGGTGAGGACAACCGAAATGTTGCGCACATGGCCAGCTTGCTGGCTGGTTTGCCCCTAGAGGTGCCAGGGGCCACGATCAACCGTTTGTGCGGTTCTGGCCTTGATGCGGTGGGGACTTCGGCCAGAGCCATCAAATCGGGTGAGGCGCATTTGATGATTGCAGGAGGTGTGGAGAGCATGAGCCGAGCTCCATTTGTCATGCCCAAGGCCACTTCGGCCTTCAGTCGCAGCAATGCGGTGTATGACACCACCATTGGATGGCGCTTTGTGAACGATTTGATGAAAAAAATGTATGGTGTCGATGCCATGCCGGAGACGGCTGAAAATGTGGCTGAAGACTTCAAAATCGGACGTGAAGCTCAAGACAAAATGGCCTTTGAAAGCCAATTGAAAGCGGCTGCAGCACAAAAGGCAGGATACTTTGACAGCGAGATCGTGCCTGTTCATTTGCCGCAGAAAAAGGGCGACCCCATCGTGTTTGCCAAAGATGAGTATCCCCGAGAGACCAGCTTGGAGACCCTGGCCAAGCTCAAAGGGGTTGTGAAGCCTGGTGGTACCGTGACCGCAGGCAACGCGAGCGGTGTGAACGATGGTTCATGTGCTTTGCTGCTTGCGAGTGAGCAAGGCCTCAAAGACCACGGCCTCACGCCCAAGGCGCGTGTCGTGGGCATGGCGACTGCTGGTGTTCCTCCAAGAATCATGGGCATTGGTCCCGCGCCTGCCACCTTGAAGGTCTTGGAGTTGACGGGCATGAGTTTGGATCAGATCGATGTGATTGAATTGAATGAGGCTTTTGCTGCCCAAGGTTTGGCGGTATTGAGGCAACTCGGTTTAGACGATTCCGATCCCCGCGTGAATCCTTACGGTGGTGCCATTGCTCTGGGTCATCCTTTGGGGGCGAGTGGTGCGCGTTTGGTCACCACTGCAGTCAATCAATTGCACCGCACTGGTAAACGCTTTGCCTTATGCACCATGTGTATTGGTGTGGGTCAGGGCATTGCGGTGATCATTGAAAGAATTTAATTCATCAAGCTATTAATCTACTAGGAGAGACAAGAAATGACACACACGATCGGATGGATTGGTTTGGGACGCATGGGAGAGGCCATGGTCAAGCGCTTGACCAAAGCGGGACATGGTGTTCAGGTTTGGAACCGCACGAGAAGCAAAGCCGAGCCTTTGGTGGAGTACGGGGCCACGCTGGTGGACCACAAGACCGATTTGGCAAAATGTGATGTGGTGTTCACCATGGTCTCGACGACAGATGACTTGAAAGAGGTGCTCTTTGGTAGCGGTGGTTTGGTGAGCACCAAGCAGTTGCCCAAAGTGGTGGTGGACAGCTCCTCCATTTCTCAAGAGGGCTCTGAGGAAATCAGGCACCAACTCGAAGCCATGGGTGTGGCGTATTTGTGCGCACCCGTCTCAGGAAATGCAAAAGTGGCCAAAGCCGGCAAGCTCTTACTGGTGGCCTCTGGCCCCAAGGCTTTGTATGACATGGTGGAGCCCTACTTGCAAGCCATGGCCAGAAAGACGATGTGGGTGGGCGAGGGTGAATTGGCGCGCGTTTGGAAAATTGCACACAACACGATGTTTGGTGTGATCATTCAAAACTTGTGTGAGATCACCGTGATGGCAGAAAAAGCAGGGATCCCCAGGCACGTGTTTTTACAAAGCATCAACGACTCGGTTTTGGGCTCGATGTACACGCGCTACAAAACGCCCGTGCTCTCTAATTTGACTTTTGATCAAGTCACGTTCACCCCCAAATTGCTTTTAAAGGACATGGACTTGGGCATGTCGGCCGCCAAGAGCTATGGCGTGGCGATGCCAGCAGCAGCGGCCACCCGAGAGTCGGTGGCCCGAATGGTGGGACGCGGTCATGACAATGTGGACTTTGCCATTCTTTTGAAGGAGGTCGCCATGGATGCAGGGCTGGAGCTGGTGTCGGAGAATGTTCAAGTCACCGATGGCCTCGAGTCCTGAGGCGCATCATGATGAGGGGGCTGGGGCCGATCAGTTATAGCCCATTGCGCATCCCTTCATTCAGGCGCATCTTGAATCTATGCCCCTCCTAGAGTTCAAGGTGATCCAACTCCATGGCTCAGGGGCGCTATTCGCCCAAGGGCCGTGAAAGCGCCAAGCATTTGCTAAAAAGTGCACCGCCATTTAACAGCTCATCCAAGAAGCTGATTCAAGAAACTCATTCAAGAAGCTCAAACCGCAAGAGCTCACAACAAGAAGTGACCCAAGAAGGAGACTGAACATGTTTTGCAAATATTTGATAGGCCCCATCAAGGGCTTGAACACCCTAGTCCTTGGTATTGGCCTTGGCCTTGGCTTTGCCATGGCCTTGGGCTCAGCTCACGCACAAAACACCTATCCAACTAAGCCCATTCGTTTCTTCGTGCCCTTCACGGCAGGAAGCGGCACCGACATTGTCGCCAGAACCGTTGCCGATGTGATGAGCAAAAGTTTGGGTCAACCCGTCTTGATTGAAAATCGCCCTGGTGCAGGGGGCACGATTGCCGCTTCCCAAGTGGCCAAGTCCGACCCCGATGGATACACCATCTTGGTTCACTCATCTGGCCACGCCTTGAACCCCTCCATTTATCCCAATTTGCCTTACGACACGGTGAAGGATCTCTCCGGCGTGACCCCACTGGCGGCTTTGCCCAACGTTTTGGTGGTCTCTCCGGCCAGAGGTTGGAAGGGCGTGGGTGATTTGATTGCCGCTGCCAAGGCCTCTCCTGGGCAGTTGAATTACGCCTCAGCCGGCATGGGCAGTGCCACCCATCTGAATGCTGAGAAGTTCAAGTTGCAAGCCGCCATCGACGCGGTTCATGTGCCCTTTAAAGGCACGCCCGAGGCGCTCTCAGATGTCATTGGTGGAAGAAACGATTGGTTCTTTGCGCCTTTGTCCTCGGCGCTGCCCTTGATCAAAGACGGCAAGCTGCAGGCTTTGGCCGTGAGCACCGCCCAGCGTTCAGCCACATTGCCCCAAGTGCCCACCACACTCGAGGCGGGCGTGGCGGGTTCGGATTATGTGTTTTGGGTGGGCATGCTCGTGCCCAGTGCAACTCCAGCACCGATTGTGAAGAGGCTGCATGACGAGGTCATCAAAGCTTTGGCGCAAGCCGATGTCAAGGACAAGTTGAACCGTTTGGGAGCAGAGCCCATGCCCATGACCCCTGAGGCCTTCAACGCCTTCATCAAATCCGAAATGGACTCGGCTGCCAAAATCGCCAAGGCCGCGGGCCTCAAAGGCAGTTGATATCCGGGGCTGACAGCACTCAAGTGACGCCCTGCTTTTGAAAGTCTCACCACTATGAAAACAGTTTTTCTGGGCATGGGCAAAATGGGCTTGCCCATGGCCTTGCACCTTCAAAGCAACAGCGCCATCTCTGAGTTGCTGGTTTTTGATCCCGCCGAGGAGCGCTTGGCCCTGGCCAGGCAATCGGGTTTAAAGGTCGCACAGGCGCTCTCCACGGATTTGGCCAAGGCCGATCTCATCTTCAGCTCCTTGCCCAACGACGAGGCCCTTTTGGGTGTGGCTCAGCAAGTGGCTGATGAGGCGAAGAGGGGGGCTGTTTTGATCGACACGAGCACGGTCTCTGTGCACGCCTCTGCTCGCTGCCATGCGCTTTTGGCTGCAAAAGGAGTTGAGTATTTGAGGGTGACGGTCTCTGGGAACAACCACATGGCTCAGGCCAAGCTCTTGACCATCATGGCTTCGGGTCCCCAGGCTTGCTTTGATGCCCTCTCGCCCATGCTGGCCTCTTGGGGCTCGAAGATCTTCTACCTCGGTGAGGCCGAGCAAAGTCGTTTGATGAAATTGGTGGTCAATTTGTTGATCGTTCAAACCTCAGCGATGTTGGCCGAGGGATTGAGTTTGGGCCGTGCAGGGGGCTTGGATTGGAGCCAAATGTGGCAAGTCATTGGGGAGAGCGCGGTGGGCTCGCCCATCATCAAGGCCAAAGCCGCTCAACTGGGTTTGCCTTTGGGGCAAAGAGACTTTACGCCCACCTTCACGGTGCCTCAAATGCAAAAGGATTTGTCCTTGATGCTGCAAGCGGCCGATGCACTCAACGTGCCTTTGGTGCAAACTTCAACCACCTTTGAGTGGATGAAGTCGGCTGTGGCACAAGGGGATGCGGAGCTGGACTACGCAGCCGTGATCAAGGTGATTGAGAGAATGAGCGGCTTGCCCTCTGATCTTTAAGGATGGGAGGATCAAGCTCTCAGTCCATGAAGCCTGTGGCTTCTGAAGGGGCGGGCGCTGGTGGCTTTTTTCAAGCCCCATGCGCTCAAATGACTTATTGCTCTACAAATGCGCGTTCAACCACGTACTGCCCAGGCGTGCTGGTGTTGCCCTCCACGAAGTGACGGCTCTCCAAAATGGCCTTCAAGTCTTTGAGCAATTGGGGGCTGCCACAAAGCATCACCCGGTCGGTCTCAGGGTTGAGGTCGGGTAGGTTCAAGTCTTGTGCCAATTTTCCAGAGGTGATCAAGTCGGTGCTGCGACCTTGATTTCTAAAAGGCTCACGGGTGACTGTGGGGTAATAAATCAATTGCTCAGAGACCATCTCGCCAAGCAACTCATGCTTGGGCAACTCTTCGGTGAGGTAGTCGTGGTAAGCCAGTTCTTTGACTTCGCGCACACCATGGATGAGCACCACTTTTTCAAATTTTTCATAAGTCTCAGGGTCTCTGATGATGCTTAAGAAAGGCGCAACGCCCGTCCCAGAGCCAATCAGGTACAAGTTCTTGGCAGGCAACAAATAGTCAATGAGCAGCGTGCCAGTGGGCTTGCGCCCGACAATGATCATGTCTCCAACTTGGATGTGCTGCAGTCTTGAGGTCAAGGGGCCATCCGGCACCTTGATGCTCAAGAACTCGAGATGCTCTTCATAGTTCGCGCTCACCACGCTGTACGCGCGAAGCAGCGGTTTGTTGTTGACCATGAGGCCAATCATGGTGAAGTGGCCATTCGAGAACCGAAGCGCCATGTCCCTCGTGGTGGTGAAACTAAAGAGACGGTCTGTCCAGTGATGAACAGATAAAACCTTTTCTTGATGCATGGCACTCATGGTGGTGGTGATGGTTGGTGGGGAGAAACAAAGGTGAGAGGACTGAGCTTCAGTCTCATCCCAAAATAGGTCGGATGAGCTCGTTCACGTTAACTTTTGATTTTAACAGGCCTGGAGTCTTGGGTTTGCAAAAAACACACACCCCTTGCTTTGGCGCTCGACTCATCGACCCCTGTCAAGGCGGCTTAACTTCAACACATTTGGGGCCGCTTCATCGGCCCCATCGTTTCACGCCAGGGTCATCCACCCAAAAGCTTTTTGAAGAGCTCATGAATTTGAGCCTCCATCAGGGCATTGCCTCTCCAGCCCACCATTTGATCGGGTCGTATGAGCGCCAAAGGGGCGATGTAGAGCTCTTGGAGCTCTTTTTGGGGCAAATACAAGCACTTCAGCTGTAAGCCCATTCGTTGGGCTGCGAGCTGCCATGCAGAGACATCCCGGGCGCTCTCTTGGGTGCAAAGCAGGGTCCACTCGGGACCAAATGCATCAAAGAGTGAGCTGCCGTCTTCTAGCCACAGGTGGGGTGGGCGCCCCCCTGGGCAGGCGCTGGGCTCGTAGTGATTGGCTTGATCTTTCGGTGCCTCAGAGTCGTCTTTGATGATGATGGGGGAGTGGTCATAGCGCCCACCAAAAGTCACGCCAGGGATGTTGAACTCCAGTCTCACATGGGCATTGAAGTGCTCACTTGCGCGATCCCTCTCCGCTTGGGCCTCTGGGGTCTCGAGTTCAAACTCATTGCTCACGGGGAAAAGTCCCACCGAGTCCGCGAATTGCTTGGCATAGCCTGTGTTACGGATGGCCAAGGGGCGGCGCTCGAGTTCGTAGCTGTCTAAAAGTGTCTCGGGTGCAAGGCCTTTGATGACATGGGCGAGTTTCCAGCCCAAATTGACCGCATCTTCAACGGCGGTGTTGTAGCCCAGGCCCCCCGTAGGGGTGAACAAATGAGCGGCATCGCCCATCAAAAAGACCCGGTCCTTGGAGAAGTGCTCAGCCACCAAAGAGTGGCCTGCAATCCAAGACTGCATCGACAAGACTTCAAAGTCCACTTCACAGCCCATCAATTCTTTGAGCCGCATTTTCACCTCCTCAAGTCCCCAATGCTCTGCACTCTCTCCCTCATGCAAGGCCGAATGGAAGGCAAACTGTTCTTGGCCGTCCACCGAGGCCAAGAAACATCTCCTTTGGTTGTTGACCGTCACGTACATCCAAGCTCTGGGGTGTGGAATGTTTTTGTAAATATCGCTCGATCGCAAATAAACGGCAAACATCTCGCCGCCCATGTAACTTCTCTTGACCCCAGTTTCTCCCGTGTAAGAAATGCCCAGTTGATGGCGAATGTTGCTCCTAGGCCCATCGGCGCCCACCAAGTACTTGCACTTGAAGAGCTCGACGTTTGAAGGCTCCGAGCTCGATGCATCAGCGCCAGTTGAAAGGGGGTGGGCTTTCACGATCACATGGTCTTCGTGAGAGGTGATCTCTTGGACCTTCCAGCCGAATCGGATATCGTTGCTCTCATGCTTGGAGGCGTGTTTCTTCAGGACTGTTTCAACAAACTTTTGTGAAACACGGTGCGGCAACTCAGCTGCACTCCAGGAGCCTTTGAGCGTTTTGATGGTCTTGACCGCTTGAGCGGCAGTGGGCAAGGAAAGCCTGGCCAATTCGTGTTTTGACAGTCGGGTGAAGTAGGCAATGTCTGTGGGGTGATCACTTGGCAAACCCAAGGCACGAATCTCATGTGCAAAGCCCAATCGGCGGTAATGCTCCATGGTTCTGGCTTGGGTGGCGTTGGCTTGTGGGTTAAAAGCTGTGGAGGCTTTCATGTCAAGCAGCAGGCAAGAGATGCCTCTTTGGCCCAACTCACTGGCCAAGATCAGGCCGCTGGGGCCCCCTCCGGCAATGATGACGTCGAATTCTGTCATGGTCGGTAATGGTGATGAGGGTAAGGTGAGGGATTCAAAGAGAGGGATTCTCTCATGACTTGTGAGTTTTTTAAGGGGTACTCAATGCCGCTTAAGGGTTACTTGGGCCGAGTGATTTCAAAAACAGTTGTAACATCCGGGGTTGATTCAAGGACACAGATCGCTTCTTTAAAGCTTTGGTGCATCCTTGGGGGGGACGACCCCAAAAATTTTATCAATCAAATCAAAAAGGCAGACCTCATGTTGGATTCGAAGATGGTGCAAGAGTTAAAAATTCGTCAATTGGTTGAAAACTGGGCGGTATGGAGAGATGCGGGCGACTGGGAACGCTTCAAGACCGTTTGGCATGATGATGGCGTCATGATGGCCACATGGTTTCAAGGTCATTATGAAGAGTTCATCAAAGTGACCATTGAGGGCTGGAACAAGGGCGTGAGCATTTTGCATTTTTTGGGCGGCTCCTCCATCGAGATCCATGGCACTCGTGCCATTGCTCAAACCAAGATGACCATCTCCCAGCGTGGCCCCGTCCAAGATGTGCTTTGTGACGTGGTGTGTACGGGTCGCTTTTACGACTTCTTTGAAGAGCGCAATGGGCAATGGGGCCTGGTGCATCGTCAGCCCATTTATGAAAAAGACCGTATCGATCCTGTCGATCCCGGTGCAACCTTGGTGCTCGACGCTAAAGCCCTCATGAATTACCCAGAAGGCTACCGTCATTTGGCCTACATTCAGACCAATATTGGCTACACCGTCAAAATGGACATGCCCATGCTCAAAGGAGAGGTGGTTCAAGACCTCTACAAACGGGGTGCTGATTGGTTGGCCGGTAAGCCCTTGGTGCGCTGAGCTTAGAAGCTTTTAGTGAACCACTGATCGGCCACCAAAATTCTGAACTTGGAGAGTTAAATCGCATGGACAGACGTCATTTGCTTAAAACCCTGGCGCTGAGCAACTCGGCTGCGATGCTCGGCATGAACCCCTGGGCCTTGAGTGCTCAGGCTCAAGACGCTTTTCCCAGCAAGGCCATTCGCATCGTCGTGCCTCAACCCGCTGGCGGTGGATTTGATTTTGTCGCACGCGTGATGGGCGACAAAATGGCTCAACGCTTTGCCAATGGCGTTGTGGTGGAGAACCGCACAGGCTCAGGCACGCTTGTTGGAACGGACATTGCGGCCAAAGCGCCAGCGGATGGCTACACCTTGCTCTTGGGCTCGGTCTCCAACATGGTGCTGAATGCGGGACTTTATAAAAATTTGTCCTACGACCCTGTACGGGACTTTGAGCCTTTGGGTTTGGCGGTTGGATACAGCTACACCTTGGTGTCCAGAAAAGATGCGCCACAAAAGACACTGGCCGAATGGATTGAGCTGGCACGGGCCAAGCCGGGTCAGGTGACCTATGCGTCTGCTGGCAATGGCTCGGGGCAGCATGTGATCGCTGCGGCACTCTGGCATTTGGCGGGCGTACAACTCACGCATGTGCCTTACAAAGGCGCTCAAGCCGCTTACACCGATTTGATGGGCTCTCGTGTGGATTTGTTCTTTGATCTCTCCTCCACGGCACGTGTACATGTGGACTCTGGGCAATTGAAGGCGATCGCGGTCTCTGGCCCTCAACGCTTGGCCATGCACCCCCAAGTACCCACCTTGAGAGAAAGTGGCATTCAAAACTTGGAGCTGGAGTCCTGGTTCGGTTTGTTCGCTTCTGCAAAGACCCCCGCCAAGGAGATGGCTGTCTTAAAGGCGAGCGTCTTGGAGGCGATGGCAGCGCCTGAGGTTCGAGAGCGCTTTGAAAAGCAAGGTGGACGGGTCTTGGCCATGGGGGCTGAGGACAGCAAGGCCATTTTGAAGCGGGACTTGGCCCGCTGGGTGCCTCTCATTCATGTGCTCGGTATTCAGCCAGAATGAACCCACCTACAAAAAAACAAAGGTATCTCGATGATCAAACATATCGTGATGTGGAATATTTTGGGCGAATCTTCGGCCGAGAAAAAGGCCAACATCGACAAAGTCAAAAGTGCTTTTGAGTCGCTAAAGGGTAAAATCCCAGGGATGGTGCACTTGGAGGTGGGCGTGGATCACAGCGGCATTGACTATGCGTGTGATGTGGTGCTTTACACCGAATTTGAGGCCCAAGCGGATTTGGATGCCTATGCCGTTCATCCTGAGCATTTGAAGGTGAGGGATGCACTGAATGGCCTGAGGGTGGCCAGGCACCAGGTGGATTATGTTGTTTCAATCAATTAAAGGAAAATCATCATGACGATCGATCAAAATGCAATGAATGCACTGTTCAACGATGCCAGGACAGCCAATGGTTTCATCGACAAAGCGGTTCCAGCCGAACTGCTGCACAAAGTCTATGACTTGGCCAAGATGGGCTCGACCTCCATGAATTGCCAACCCACGCGCTACATTTTCTTGACAACGCCTGCTGCCAAAGAAAGAGTTTTGGGTGCCATGAGTCCAGGCAATGTCGACAAGACCAAGAGCGCGCCCGTGACGGTCATCGTTGCCACAGACAATCATTTTTATGAAAACATGCCCAAAGTCTTCCCCAATAAGCCTGACGCCAAAGAGATGTTTGCTGGCAACGCAGGCTTGGCTGCAGGTACGGCCAGCAGAAACGGGACTTTGGGAGGCGCATACTTCATGATCGCTGCCAGAGCCTATGGTCTCGATTGCGGCCCCATGAGCGGCTTTGATGCGGCAAAGGTCAACCAAGAGTTCTTCCCCGATGGACGCTTCAGTGTGAATTTCATCGTCAATTTGGGCTACATCGATACCAGCAAGTTGTTCCCCAGAAACCCCAGATTGAGCTTTGAAGAAGCTTGTCAAATTCTCTAAGCCCCAGGCTTTATGACTTGGCCCATGGTCGACCCCTGGTTTTATGGGGTGGCCATTCCAGCGGTGGTGATTCTAGGGATCAGTAAGAGCGGCTTTGGCTCTGGGCTGGGGTCCATTGCCGTGCCCTTGATGGCGATGGTCGTGAGTGTCCCCGCCGCCGCTGCCATTTTGATGCCCGTGCTCTTGGTATTGGATTTGCTCAGCATTCACGCTTTTAGAAAAGATTTTGACAAAGATCTCTTGAAGTGGCTGATCCCATGGTCCATCTTTGGGGTGTTCTTGGGTTACTTGTCCTTTAAAACCTTGGACGCCAGATGGGTCTCTGGCATTGTGGGCATTTGCACGATTCTTTTTTTGGTGCAACGGGTTTATTTCCCCAAAGCCAAGCTGTTTTCTTCTCCTGGTAAGAGAACGGGCATTTTGCTCACCATCACCTCAGGATTCACGAGCTTTTTGGCGCACGCTGGTGGGCCGCCCATCAACGCTTATATGCTGCCTTTGAATTTGGCACCCATGCGCTTTGCGGCCACATTGGCGGTGCTTTTTACTTTTGTGAACTTGTCCAAATGGGCCCCTTATGCTTTGCTGGGCTTGTTGGACACGCAAAACATGATGACCTCACTCACATTGCTCCCCTTTGCACCCATTGGGGTGTGGTTGGGCATTCGGTGGGCTAAAAAAATGAAGCCCGATTTGTTTTTCAAGTTGGTCCATGCGGGGATGTTCTTGACGGGTCTCAAACTCCTTTGGGATGCATTTGGCGCATGAGCTGAGATGGGTATGAATCCTGGACTTCAGGTCTGGCGAGGGAGGTGATCAATGAGAGCGTTCAAAAGCTTCGATGACGTATTGAGTTGCTTGGGTCAAGAGGTGGCCAAAAGCGAATGGGTGTCCATGTCGCAAGAGCGCATTGATCGCTTTGCCCAAGCCACGGAAGATCATCAGTGGATCCATACCGACCCCGTTCAAGCCGCAAAAGGACCCTTGAAAACCACGATTGCTCATGGTTTTTTAAGCCTGTCTTTGATCCCTAAACTGTTTGAGTCCTCCGTCTCTTTGGAGATGTGCAAGATGGGCATCAACTATGGGCTCAATAGGGTGCGTTTTACCGATGTGGTGCCCGTTGGGAGTCGCATCATGGCGAACTTTTTGTTGTCGAGCGCAGAGCGACTGAGCGAGCCCGATGGCCTTCAAAGCACATGGGACGTGACGCTCAAGAGAGAAGGGTCTGACAAGCCCGTGTGCGTGGCGCAGTGTGTCTTTAGGCATTACGCCTGACAAGAGGCAGAGAAAATTTGGGTCTTGAAAGGAACGCTTGAACCTCTTGACCTAAACAGCGCCTTCAAACCCTTGTTGTCGCCAAGCTTCATAGAGCACGATGGCAACGGTGTTCGAGAGGTTCAGACTTCTTTGTCCCGCCATCATTTTCAAGCGCAGCAAGTGATGCTCGTCAAATTGAGCTCTGATCTCAGCCGGTAAACCACTGGTTTCTTGTCCAAACAGCAGCCAATCGCCCTCTTGGAAAGCGGTCTCATGCACATAGGCTCGCCCTTTGGTGCTGAGCGCAAAAAGTCGGTTCAGGTTGGGTTTTTGATTTTGGAGAAAATGGTCCCAATTGGGGTACTTTTGAACGTCAGCGTATTCGTGATAATCGAGCCCCGCTCGCCTCATTTGCTTGTCCTCCATCGTGAAACCCAAGGGTTCAATCAAGTGGAGTTTCGAGCCTGTGTTGGCGGCCAGACGAATGATATTGCCCGTGTTGGGCGGGATTTCCGGTTGGTAGAGGATAATTTGAAACATGGTGGCCAATCATAACGCTCGCTGGCACATGGCTTTCACGAGTGGAGCAGACGGTTTTGCAGTTTTAACTTAGATCAGGTAATGTTTTGAATCCCAATGAATGCATCGATCCTCTTGCGGCCAAGGCATGGCTGGAAGGCAAAAGTGTGGATCTCTACGCCTTGTCGCATCCTTTGAGAGACGAGGTTTTCGCTCGCCTCATGGAGCACTTGGAGGGCATGATTTTGAGTCCCCAAGAGGTCTTGAATTGGAGGCCTTTGTCGGGGGGGCAACCCGGTGCGCAGCAATTGATCGAGCGTTTTCCCAAGGCGAAGCATCACTTTTGGCAAGAAACGAAACGTGCCACTCAAGCGGTCAAGGCTTCACATGCCCCCGAAGGATGGGCCTCTCAGCTCAAAAAGGCCATGGGGCTTTCTTTACAGGGCGACTTTTCCATCGCTTCAGTGGATGCTCAGTCTCCCCTTTTCAAGCCCGTGGACTTGATTTGCTCGAGCTTGGCTTTGCACAACGAGGCCGATCCCTCCCAAGTGATCAACACCTGGTCCCATCTTTTAAGGCCTCAAGGGGTGGTGCTTTTCTCTTGTTGGGGCCCTGATACTTTGAAGGAGTTGAGGTCCCTTTACACGCAATGCGGTTGGCCTGAGCCCATGCACCCCCTGGTGGACATGCACAATTGGGGTGATTTGTTGGTTCAAAATGGCTTGTCCGATCCAGTGATGGACATGGAGTACTTGACGCTGACCTATGACAAGACAGAGACCTTGGTCTCAGATTTGAGGTTTTTGGGGCGAAATTTAACGCCCGTGCGTCGTCCCGGCCTGTTGAGCCGAGTTTGGAAAGAGGCTTGGACTCAAGCCCTCGAGAACGAACGGCTGCGCCAAGGTGGGCGCATCCAGTTGAGTTTTGAAGTCATTTATGGGCACGCCTTCAAGGCCCAGCCCAAAAAGGCCCCCAGCACCGAGACACAAATCAGTCTGGAGGAGATGCGATCCAGGCTTAAAAAGAAGTCCAATCCTTGAGCTTATGAAGTTTTCAGATGCTTATTTTTTAAGCATTTTAAAAATAAATTCAACATTAGGCGCCTCAAAGTGGGGCTTTCGTATTCGATGTCAGTTTGAATTCAGCGAAGGCTTGTTACAATCGTGAAGTATTTAGAATCCTCAAGTTGATTGGTGGCACCCCAAATTATGGGGTTTGTCATGCGGCCGTTTTTTTTAGGCAATTTAAAGATGAAGATGAAAAATTTGATTCAAAAACTCAGCCTCGCTGGGCTCGTTGGTGGTGTTTGGTTCAGTCAAGCGGCATGGGCCGTCAACGATTTGGTCGGTGGACCTGCTGTTCGGCAATTGAACTTGCAACCAGCCGCCACCAAGATTGCTGCAGAGCAAGCTTGGCTTCACTGGTTTATGTTGATCATTTGTACGGTCATCTTCATTGCTGTTTTTGGCGTGATGTTTTACTCCATTTTGAAGCACAGAAAGTCTCTGGGCCACAAGTCGGCATCTTTCCATGAGTCGGTCAAAGTTGAAATTGCATGGACCGTCATTCCATTCATCATTGTGGTGTTGATGGCTTTGCCTGCTACAAAAGCAGTGGTGGCCGCCAAGGACACCTCCAATGCAGACTTGACCATCAAGGCCACTGGTTACCAGTGGAAGTGGGGTTATGACTACTTGAAAGGCGAGGGCGAGGGCATTTCTTTCTTGTCCACGCTCAGCAACGAACACCGTGAAATGTCCAACAGTGGATCGGTAGATCCTTCAGTTGATAACTATTTGCTCAAAGTGGACAACCCTTTGGTGGTTCCAGTGAACAAAAAGATTCGTATCATCACGACCGCTTCTGATGTGATTCACGCCTTTGCCGTGCCTTCTTTTGGTATCAAGCAAGACGCGATTCCTGGATTTGTCCGCGACACTTGGTTCAAGGCCGAGCGCGTGGGTGATTTTTACGGTCAGTGTCAAGAGTTGTGCGGTAAAGAGCACGCTTACATGCCCATTCACGTGAAGGTGCTCAGTGCTGAGGACTACGCTGCATGGGCCAAGGACGAGCAAAAGAAAATGGCTGCTTTGCAAGATGATCCCTCTAAAGTCTGGGCTTTGGAAGATATCTTAAAGAGAGGTGAAAAAGTCTATGCTGCCAACTGCATGGCTTGTCACCAAGCCAATGGCAAGGGCGGCGGCGCTGTCAAGCCCTTGGACGGAGCTGCAGTGGTGTTGAATGCCGATAAAACAAAACAAATCTCTGTTTTGTTGGCGGGTCAAAACAACGGCGCCATGCCCTCTTGGAAGCAACTGAGTGATACAGATATTGCTGCGGTCATCAGTTTCACGAAAAACAACTGGTCCAACAAAACCGGCCAGTTGGTTCAGCCTTCAGAAGTGTTGGCCCTTCGCAAGTAATCGATTAAATAAACCGTTAGATCAAAGGAACTTAGCATGAGCGCAGTATTACATCCACATGATCACGTGGCAGGAGAGCATCACGATGATCACCACGGAGCTCCTCACGGTTGGCGCAGGTGGGTTTTCGCAACCAATCACAAAGACATCGGAACGCTTTACCTGTTGTTCGCATTCACCATGTTGATCATGGGTGGTGTATTGGCCCTGTTGATCCGTTTGGAACTCTTTCAGCCAGGTTTACAGTTTGTCAATCCAGAGCTCTTTAACCAATTGACCACCATGCACGGTTTGATCATGGTGTTTGGTGCGATCATGCCCGCCTTCGTGGGTTTTGCCAACTGGATGATCCCCCTTCAAATTGGCGCGTCTGACATGGCCTTTGCTCGGATGAACAACTTCAGCTTTTGGTTGATGATTCCGGCTGCAGTGACGCTTGCGAGTTCGTTTTTCTTGCCAGGCGGAGCGCCCGCTGCAGGTTGGACCCTCTATGCGCCTTTGACGCTTCAAATGGGTCCTTCCATGGACTCCGGTATTTTTGCGCTTCACCTCTTGGGTGCGTCCTCCATCATGGGCTCGATCAACATCATCGTGACCATTTTGAACATGAGAGCTCCTGACATGCCTTTGATGAAGATGCCCATGTTCGTTTGGACATGGTTGATCACGGCTTACTTGTTGATTGCTGTGATGCCTGTGTTGGCAGGTGCGATCACCATGACTTTGACTGATCGTCACTTCGGAACGACCTTTTTCAATCCCGCTGGCGGTGGTGACCCCATCATGTACCAGCACATCTTCTGGTTCTTTGGACACCCAGAGGTCTACATCATGATTTTGCCCGCCTTTGGCATCATCAGCCAGATCGTGCCTGCTTTTGCACGTAAGAAGCTTTTTGGTTACGCCTCCATGGTGTATGCCACAGCCTCCATTGCGATTTTGTCCTTCATCGTGTGGGCGCACCACATGTATGCGACTGGCATGCCCGTGACTGGACAATTGTTCTTCATGTACGCCACCATGTTGATTTCTGTGCCCACAGGCGTGAAGGTCTTCAACTGGGTGGCCACCATGTGGAAGGGTTCCATGACATTTGAGACCCCCATGCTTTTTGCCATTGGTTTTATCTTTGTGTTCACGATGGGTGGCTTCACCGGTTTGATCCTCTCCATGGCTCCGATTGATACCCAGTTGCAAGATACGTACTATGTGGTTGCTCACTTCCACTACGTGTTGGTTGCGGGCTCACTTTTTGCCATGTTTGCTGGTTTTTATTACTGGTCACCCAAGTGGACCGGTTTCATGTACAACGAAACTCGTGGAAAAATTCACTTCTGGTGGACCCTAATTTCCTTTAACGTGACCTTCTTTCCCATGCACTTCTTAGGGCTTGCTGGTATGCCAAGACGCTATGCGGACTACCCCATGCAGTTTGCCGACTTCAACATGCTCGCCTCCATTGGTGCGTTGACTTTCGGTTTGGCTCAGGTTTACTTCTTTGTCTTCGTGATCCTGCCGGTCATGATGGGCAAGGGTGAGCACGCGCCTCAGCGCCCCTGGGATCATGCAGAAGGTTTGGAGTGGGAAGTGCCCTCACCTGCACCTTTCCACACCTTTGAGACACCTCCCAAGTTGGATGCGACAGCGACAAAAATCGTTGCCTAATGCCCTTTCAATGAGTTTGCACCATGACAACGCCTGAACAAAAGAAACAAAATCGTCGCTTGGGTCTGATACTGGCCTCGGTTGCGGTGGTGTTCTTCTTTGGTTTCATGCTGAAGATGGTGCTGCTCACCGGGCAATGATCGAAACACCAAAGACGCGTCTTCACATGCCCCAACAAGACAATGCACTGATGCTCAAAAAGCTGGCCGTGGTCGCTTGCGGGATGTTTGCATTCGGCTACGCCTTGGTACCCATGTACAAAGCCATTTGCGAGATGACGGGCATCAACATTTTGGCTTTGGGTGAGAGCGACACGTCCAAAGGTGAGGACGCCAAAAAACGTTTGGCCGAGAACTCACAAATCGATTTGAGCAGAACCATCACGGTGGAGTTTGATGCCAATGCCCGTGGTCCTTGGCATTTCAAGCCCGAGAAAAACTCAGTTCAAGTCCACCCTGGCGAGATGACGACGATCATGTACGAGTTTCAAAACGTACAAGACCGCGTCATGTCCGCTCAAGCCATCCCCAGTTATGCGCCCAATCAGGCGGCTTCACACTTTAACAAGTTGGAGTGTTTTTGTTTCAATCAATACACACTGGCACCTGGCGAGAAGAAGTCTTGGCCCGTGGTGTTTGTGATTGATAAAAAGTTATCCAAGGACGTGTCGACCATCACCTTGTCGTACACGTTTTTTGAAGTGGGTTCTAAAACCCCTCAAGCCCCGCAAACAACGTCCATGTTGTCTGGTGTGAAAGGCGATCTTTCATGAACATTTTTAAAGCGATCGGACAAAGCACGCTTTGGAGAACGATCGTCGCTGTTTCTTGGTCCTTTTTAGGCATCAGAAAAAGCAGTGAGTTCAAGGAAGATACAGCCCGCATCACGCCCCTTCACATTTTGATCGTGGGTGTTGTTGCATGTTTTTTATTTGTCGCCATGTTGATTGTTGTGGTCAACATGGTGGTTGCGAAATGATGAAAAGGAGTTGAGATGAGTTCTTCAAGCAATGGGCATACGCCTTACTACTTCGTGCCTGGTCCTTCGCGCCATCCAGCAATGGCCGCCCTGGGTTTGTTCTTTGTGATCTTGGGTGCTTCGCAGTGGGTCAATGGCCACGACTGGGGACGCTATGCCTTGTTTTTTGGTTTGCTTTTTTGGCTCTTTGTTTTGTACCAGTGGTTCACCGACAGCGTGCATGAGAGCGAGAGTGGTCAATATGGCTACAAAGTGGACTTGTCTTACAGATGGAGCATGAGTTGGTTCATCTTCTCTGAGGTGATGTTCTTTGGCGCATTCTTCTCTGCATTGTGGTGGGCACGTTCCCACTCGGTACCTGCTTTGGGCAACTTGGACAACGCTGTTTTATGGCCTGATTTCAAGGCGGTTTGGCCAACCCTTGCTGCAGGCGCTACAGCCTCTCCAGCAGGCACCATCGAGCCTTTTGAGACCATGACACCATTTTGGTTGCCCACCGTCAACACCGCTTTGTTGTTGTCGTCGGGTGTGACCCTCACGATTGCGCACCATGCATTGATCGCCTCAGACCGCGCCAAGACGATTATGTTCATGTGGGCCACGGTGATTTTGGGAATTGTCTTTTTGTGTGTGCAAGGCTATGAGTACCATCACGCCTACACAGAGATGAACTTGAAATTGACCTCTGGTATTTATGGTTCGACCTTTTTCATGCTCACAGGCTTCCATGGTTTTCACGTCTTCTTGGGCATGTTGATGCTCACCGTGATCACCCTTCGTTTGCAAAAGGGACACTTCACCGCCGACAAGCACTTTGGCTTTGAAGGAGCCGCTTGGTACTGGCACTTTGTAGACGTGGTGTGGCTTGGTCTTTACATCTTGGTTTACTGGATGTAAGTCAGCCCTTCAAGTGCCCACCATTCAATTGATGGAGGCACTTGAAAACCAGCAGCAAAAAGGGTCTGTGTGAGCAATCACCCAGACCCTTTTTGATGGCGTCAGCTTCTTCAGTAGATGTGCGAGGGCGTTTGAGCCTGTTAGATTGTTGGCGTGTTACTGACCTGCTTTGATCCCTGTGGGCTCGATCCAGCCGAGTTGCCAGCTGATCAAAATGCAAAGGAAAAGCGTGATCGACAAACCCACTCGAAGAGCGAGTGCTTTGGACATGTTGCGAGACTTGGAGGCGTCAGGCGCGTTGCCCGAGCGCCCCTTGAGCATGTAGTACATGGCCAATCCAAGGCTTGCGATGATGGCGGCGAAGGCCAATGAAACAATGAAAATCATGTGTGAATTATCTCTCTAAAAAAAGATGTTTTTGAAATCATTACCAATAAGCCTCAATTTGAGGCGGGGCATCATCTTGATCGTGACCATCGAGTTGATCGTCTTGACCTCCTCATTGGGCATGTGGCAATGGTCCAGGGCCCAAGAAAAATGGGCGCTTGAGGAGAGCATTGAGCGCATGAAGGCGCTGCCTGCTTTGAGCATGGAGTCGTATTTGGCGCTGACCAATCCTTTGGAGCGTCTGCACAGAACGGTGCTCTTAAAAGGGGAGTGGCTCAGGGAGGAGACGATTTATTTGGACAACCGTGCCATGAACTCGCAGGCGGGTTTTTGGGTGATGACGCCCCTCAAACTCGGTGCAAAAGGCAGTGTCTTGGTGCAAAGAGGGTGGATACCCAGAAATGCCCAAGTTCGCACCGAGTTGCCCGAATTTGAAACGCCCCAAGGAGAGGTTCAAATAGAGGCTCGCATCAGCCAAGGGCCCAGTAAAATGTTCGAACTCGGTGAGACCGCCCCCGCGACTTTCAATTCATTGGATGAGGCAAGGTCTTTGAAGATTCGACAAAATGTAGATCTTCAAGCTTTTGCCAAAGAAAGAGGGCTGCAGTTGGTTGGCCATGTGATCGAAGTGGGTGCCAACTCACAAGGACTTCGCCGCGATTGGCCTGTTCCAGCAAGCACAGCGTATAAAAACGTGGGCTACACCGTGCAATGGTTTGCAATGTCTCTTTTGCTTGCGGCTTTGTACACTTGGTATCAAATCATAAAACCTCAGCGCGATGCAAAAAGAAACCTCCAAAGAAACGACTGATCAACCCTTGTCCATGAGTGTGCATGATTTGCCAGACGTGCTCGGGCAAAGCGAACTCCATTCGAGCAAAGGCTCGCGCTGGATGGTGTGGTTGGTGTTGCTCGTGTGTGCAGCCCCCGTGATCATGTCTTATTTGACTTACTATGTGATTCGCCCATCGGGACGTACCGTGCATGGTGAGTTGATCAATCCCTTGAGGGCGCTGCCTTTAGTGATGGCCACTCAAGAAACGGACGCCAAAGAGGTGGACTTGAGGAGTTTGAAGGGCCAGTGGCTCTTGGTGAGCGTGGACTCGGGGGCTTGTGGGCAAGCCTGTCAAGAAAAGCTCTACATCCAGCGTCAGTTGATCGTCTCCTTGGGAAAAGAGCAAGACCGTGTCGACTGGGTGTGGATGATTCCAGACGCTGAGCCTGTTCCCACTGACATCAAGCCAGGTCTCGCCCAAGCCAGAGTGCTGCGGGTCCCGAGAGTTGCTCTGGAGGAATGGTTGAGTGTTCCTCAAGTTGCTTCAGCTTCTTCTGTTACTCCTTCTGCACCTGTATCTGCTGCGCAAAGCCACGAATTGGAACAGTATTTCTATTTGGTCGACCCCATGGGCCAATTGATGGAGCGCTTTGTGGCCCGAGCAGACCACGACTCCGCCATGAATGTCAAAAAAGATGTGGAAAAGCTCCTGCGCGCTTCGGCCAGTTGGGACAAGGCGGGGCGTTGAGATCATGAAGTGGAGCAGTGGCTTTGATTTGAGACCCAGTTTGCCCATGCTGGCCTTGGCCTTGGTCTTGGGGGTGACGGTGGTTTTATGGGTGTGGCTCAGAAGCGCTCAAGACGACAGCCGCCAAGTGCGTTTGAAGCGGCTCTGTGCCATCACCTTGTTTTTGTGTTTTGATTTGATCTTGTTTGGCTCCTTCACACGTTTGAGCGATTCGGGGCTGGGGTGTCCGGATTGGCCTGGTTGCTATGGGTTCGTCTCACCCATTGGTGCAGGTGTGGACATTGGGGCTGCTCACCAGCTGATGCCTCAAGGCCCCGTGAGTTGGTCCAAGGCTTGGATTGAGATGATTCACCGCTATGCAGCGATGACGGTTGGATTTTTGATCCTGATGCTCTTCATTGAAACATGGCGTCTTGGCGTTGAGCAAATCAGACAAAGGCGCTTAGAAGCATCCATGCGCTACGCTTTGGGGTCTGCTTCATTGAGTTTTTTATGGGTCATGCTTCAAGGTCTTTTTGGTGCTTTGACGGTGACCAGCAAATTGTTTCCTGCCATCGTGAGCATGCACTTTTTGGGGGGAGAGACCTTGTTGATGCTCTTGGGTGTGCAGTGGCATGCTTACGCCAGGCTGCTTGGCACAAAAGTCGAGCCCAGTGTGCCTGATGGCCATGGGTCTGGCATGCCCAGCGGTGCGTCCTGGGTCTATTGGTGGTGTCTTGGGGCTTTGGTGCTGATCGTGCAATTGGCGCTGGGTGCTTGGGTGAGCACCAATTACGCGGTGTTGGCCTGCCAGACGTTCCCCATGTGTCAAGAGGCATGGTGGCCTGAGATGAACTTTGCTCAAGGCTTTGAACTTTGGAGGCCCTTGGGGCTCACCTCGGCCCAAGAGCCTTTGGTGTTTCAGGCCCTCACGGCCATTCACTACACTCACCGCTTGATGGCCTATGTCGTGTTCCTTTGTCTGGGAATGCTTGCCTGGAGGATGCTGCGTTCGGGCCAGAGACGCTTGGCGCTTTTTTTAGCGTTGGCTCTTGTCTTACAGTTGCTCACCGGATTGTCCAATGTGGTCTTGGGCTGGCCCATGATTGGTGCTATCCTCCATGTGGCTGGGGCGAGTTCTTTGGTGATCGTTTTGACCTGGAGTGCTTTTGCACTCCTCAAGGCCAAGGCGCAAAGGCCACTCCATGCATAAGTTTTCGAAGGGAGGTCACTCCATGACCCCTGATCTTTTTAATTCTCACATCAGTAAAGATTCGCCATGAGCAACGCGGGACAAGATATTTTGCCAAGATGGCGGCAATTCAATGCCTTGACCAAACCTCGGGTCATCCAGTTGATTGTGTTTTGTGCATTGATTGGCATGGTGCTCGCAGTGCCAGGCGTGCCCAGTTGGGGCGATGTCCAATTGGGCGCCATTGCATGTCTGGGGATTTGGTTGGTGTCTGCAGCGGCGGCGGTCTTTAACTGCTTGGTGGAGAAAAAAATCGATGCCTTGATGAAGCGCACCTCTTGGAGACCGACGGCCAAGGGGGAGCTGAGCGACATGGAGGCTTTTGTCTTTTCGAGTTTGCTGTGTGCGGCAGGCTCTTTGGTGCTCTACATCTGGGTGAACCCCTTGACCATGTGGTTGACCTTTGCGACCTTTGTGGGTTATGCGGTCATCTACACGGTGATCTTAAAGCCCCTGACCCCCCAAAACATTGTGATCGGTGGTGCATCGGGCGCCATGCCTCCTGTATTGGGCTGGGCGGCGATGACTGGAGAGGTGGGCCCCGAGGCGTTGATCTTGTTTTTGATCATCTTTTTGTGGACCCCTCCGCATTTTTGGGCTTTGGCGCTTTACCGTGTAGAGGACTATAGAAAGTCGGGCCTACCGATGTTGCCCGTCACCCATGGCAATGAGTTCACCCGGTTGCAAATATTGCTCTACACCATGGTGCTGTTTGCGGCTTGTTTGTTGCCCTTCATTTATCAGATGAGTGGTTGGTTTTATTTGATCAGTGCGGTGCTCTTGAGTGGGGGCTTTTGTCTTTACGCTTATCGACTTTGGCGAAACTATTCCGATGAGCTGGCAAGGGCGACCTTCAAATTCTCTTTGATTCATTTGAGTTTGTTGTTTGCTGCATTTTTAATCGATCATTACCTTTGAAGACGCTCAAGAGGATACTTTGAAAAGACTTTCAAGGCTCACGCCGCTTTCACCAATTTCGCTGCTTTCTCGCTTTGGGCATGCCCTGGTGTGGAGCGCCATGGCTCTCTTCATCTCCGTGGGGCTGTCGTCTTGCCAAAAGGCGGTGAGCTTCAACTCGGTGGACATCACGGGGGCCGATTACGCCAAGGATTTGTCTTGGCAAGATGCCTCGGGCCAGGCCCACCACTTGAGCGACTACAAGGGGCAGTTGGTATTGGTGTTTTTTGGCTATACCCAGTGCCCTGATGTGTGCCCCACCTCCTTGTCGGAGTTGAAGGACATCAAGGCCACCTTGGGCTCACAGGGCAAGTTGGTTCGCACGCTTTTTGTGAGCGTGGATCCTGAGCGCGATACACAGGAGGTGCTCGACGCCTACATGGCCAACTTTGGGGAGGATTACACGGGGGTTGCTCTGAGTCCTGAGGCGCTCAAAGTGGCGGCCAAAGAGTTCAAGGTCTTTTATCAAAAGTCCCCTGGACCGACACCCACCAGCTACGCCATGGAGCACACGGCGGGTTTTTACGTCTATGACACGAAGTCCCAGTTGAGGCTTTTTGTGCGCTATGGAACGCCCAAGGAGAGTTTGTTGGGTGACATCAAGACTTTGTTGGACCGGACATAAAGTCCTTGATCCAAAGCCAGATCTTCAAAGCCAGATCTTCAAAGCCAGATATCCCAGCTGCAGCACCCCCCCCTAAAAAAAAAGCCCAAGGTTGAAACCTTAGGCTTTGACGGGGTGGTAACTCAGGGGACAGGTTTTTTGTTTTGCTTTTGAATTTGGCCTTGACCAGGGTATTGGTCTTGTTCTTAGACTTGGTCTTGGCTATGAACTTGTTGGGACTCTTTGCACCGAGTCTAGCCTTTGGCTTCTCCATGCCCCGTTCAAGCAAACTCCAAAAGCGCTTCCTTCATCTTCTTCATCGCGGCCGTCTCAATTTGGCGGATGCGTTCTGCACTCACCCCAAACTCAGCCGCCAAGTCGTGCAGGGTCATGCCACCTGTACCATCGTCTTTGACGTTGAGCCATCTCTCTTGCACGATTCTTCTGGATCTGGCGTCCAGGCTGTTCAAAGCGAGCGTCAATCCATCGCTTGCCAAGACATCACGTTCGTGAGACTCGATCATGGCAGTGGGTTCGTGATTGAGGTCTGTGAGGTAGGAGATGGGGCCATAAGACTCCTCGCCGTCCTCGTTGGGTGCGGGGTCCAGCATGATGTCTGCACCGCTCATCCGAGTCTCCATCTCCATGACCTCTTCACGCTTGACGTTCAAGTCCTTGGCCACTTGATCGATTTGGGACTCGGTGAGGTTCAAGCGATGTGCGTTGCTGTCCAAGGTGTCGGCCTTGAAGCCTTGCTTCATGGAGCGAAGATTAAAAAAGAGTTTGCGCTGTGACTTGGTGGTTGCCACTTTCACCATGCGCCAGTTCTTCAAGATGTATTCATGAATCTCAGCTTTGATCCAATGCATGGCATAGCTCACCAAACGCACCCCTTGCTCGGGATCAAAGCGTTTGACCGCCTTCATGAGGCCCACATTGCCCTCTTGAATCAAATCGGCGTGGGGCAATCCGTAACCCAAGTATTGTCTGGACACCGAGACCACGAGTCTCAAGTGGGACATGATCAGCTTACCCGCTGCTTCCAAGTCGTTGTTCTCTTTTAAAAGACGAGCAAAGGTTTGCTCTTGCTCCAAGGTGAGCATGGGCATGCGGTTGACCGCTGAAATGTAGGCATCCAAATGCCCAAGCGGCGGAATCAGCGCCCAAGAGGTAGCGGGTAAGGTATTAGGGGTAGACAAAGTCGTTAAAGCAGTCATGGTACAAATCCTTTCATGCAGGATGTAGATCTTAGCACTCTAGACCCAAGAGTGCTAATAAACCATGTTGTTTTTAGGGTATTCCCTGATTTCTTCTCAGGAGAGCAGGGGTTTGGCCCCTAGGTCCCTAAAAGAGGAGCTGGCCCCAAGGGGGGCTCAAGCTCAGGTTCAGGTTCAGATTCAAGTTCACTTGGGCAAGCATTGCTCCAAAAGGCTCTTCAAGTTGGCGCTTTGAGCCAAAGACCAGCAAGACTGGATCAATTGAGCCGTCTGGGCCTCGCCGATCACGGGGTCGCTCAGATCGTGGAACTTTTTCTCAAGCAAGCTGTCGCTCATGGGGTTTTCCAGTGAGCCGATGGCGTGCTCGACGTAGATGTGGATCTTCTCACCCGATTTGAGGATGGCCGTCACATCGGCGCTGGCCTCATCGATGGAGTCGTCCACAATGGCCTCCACTTTACGTCTGAGCTCTTGGGCGGCTTGGCTGGTGACCACTTCATCTGCAAACTCTTCCTCCCCAGCACGACCAAAGAGCAAACCTGCGGCGCAGCCGTGGTAGACACTGAACTTACCTTGCAAGCCGTCTTTGGGTTCTTTCTTGCCGGTCAACTCGAGCACCAAGGAGTGCACTTTGAGTTCAATCTTGTCGATTTGATCGGCCGTCACGCCCTTGTTTTTGAGTTGAACGCACGCATCAATGCTCGGGTGAATCACAATGCCACAAGCAAAGGGCTTGTAGGTGTTAAAGCTGATCTCAAAGCGTTGTCCCAACTCGGAGTCGATTTCACTCCAGTCGTACTTGGTGGACGCCACTTGTGCAAAGCCCCTTGGAGCCTCAATCGCTTTGGGGCTTGCGGTGAAACCTTTGGAGGCCATCAACGCGGACATCAAGCCCGCTCTTGCCGCACCACCAGGATGAAAGGGCTTGGTCATGGTTCCAAATTGCTCTCTCAAACCAACGGGTTGAGAAGCTGCAATGCCCAAAGCCATTTGGGTCTGATGGACATTGAGCTTGAGGAGCCTGGCGCAAGCCGCTGCTGCGCCGAGCATGCCGGTGGAGCCCGTGATGTGCCAACCGCGGTCGTAATGATCGGGGTACAAGCAGTTGCCCACACGGCAAGAGACGTCGATACCGAGGACCAAAGCGTCAATCACCTCACGACCGCTCGAGTTCAAGTGCTCGGCCAAGGCCATGATGGCAGACGCGACAGGACCTGCAGGGTGGATGATGGTCTTCAGATGGGTGTCGTCAAAGTCAAAGGTGTGGGAGGAAATGCCGTTGATCAAAGCGGCACTTGCCATATCGACGCGCGCTTTCAAACCCGCCAAAGTGGCTTGGGGTGCGGGTTGGAGCATGTTCACAGCAGCCAAGGCCGCTTGCGTGGATTCGTGGTGTGCGGCACCCACGGCGCAACCCAGCCAATTGAGAAATGTGCGATGGGCCTCGTGCTCGACCGCATCACTCCAGCCTTTGGAGGGGTGGTTAACCACAAACTCGGCCAATGTGCGAGTGACTTCGGGAGCGTTCAGATCTGCTAAAACTTGTGTATTGCGTGCCATGATGATGAAATTAAAAAAAAAGAAAAAGTGAAAAAAAAGAAAATTTAAAAAAGGAATGCCGTTGATGAGCGAGGGCGGGCTTTGAGCAGTGGCCACTTCAAAAGTGGCCCTTCAAGAGGGGACCTTTGGGTTGCCCACGCTCATGGAGCCAAGACGCTGGTTCCCTCAGCTGTCCAGTTCAATGTGGCGGTCTTTGGCCAAATGGGTCCACCTGTCGAGGTCCCTTTTGATGTAGGCGCCAAATTGTTCACTGCTCATGGGCATGGGCTCAACCGCTTCCACGGAGAGCTTTTCTCTGAGGTCTGGCGCTTTCAACACCCCATTCAAGGTCTCGTTGAGCGTTTTAACGATGGCGCTGGGCATGCCTGCTGGGCCACAAACTCCATACCATTGAAGTGCATCAAAGCCCTTGAAGCCCAACTCTTCAAGAGTGGGCGTGTCCTTGAGCTGGGGGTGACGGCTCGAACCCGTGATGGCCAAAGGCCTCACGCGACCTGAGCGAATATGGGGCAGGGCAGCGGCCAGTCCAGGGAACATGGCCTGGGTCTGACCCGCAATCAAGTCCGTGAACGCAGGGGCGATTCCTCGGTAGGGAATGTGCACCAAAAAGGTCTGTGCTTGAGTTTTGAACAGCTCCATCGTGAGATGCGTCAAGGAGCCTTGTCCCGCCGAGCCGTAGCTCACGCGACCGGGATTTTTTTTGATGTATGCCAAAAATTCAGCAAAATTTTGAGCAGGCAATTGTGTGTTCATCACGAGCACATTGGGCGTGCCCCCGATCATGCCAATGGGTGTGAAATCTTTGATGGGATCGTAAGATAAATTCTTGCGCGTTGCAGGGGAAGTGCCCAAAGTGGCCACATAGCCTTGCATCAGGGTGTAACCATCGGCGCTGGCGCGAGCGGTGTTTTGGCAAGCGATCACACCGCCCCCACCCCCTTGGTTGTCCACCACCATGGTTTGTCCTAAAGCGCGGCCCCATCTCTCGCACACGGTGCGGCCCACCATGTCGCTGCCGCCCCCCGCAGCCACGGGAACGATGTACTTGATGGGTTTGTTGGGGTAGGCCACTTGAGCGCTCAAGTGTGTGCCCAAGGACAGGCCCAGGCCACCCAGTCCGATGGTTTTGAGGAGGTCGCGGCGTGAATTCATGTGACGTGGTCCTTTGATTTTTGGTGTGCCCCGAGCAAGGAGGTGCGCGTCATGCAACGCGAGGGCTCTTGGCTCAGGCAGGGTGAAAACTTTTGAAACTCTTGAGCATGAGGCCCAAGGCCCAAGGCTCGGGGCTCTTGAACCTATTGGGCCCTTACAGCCCGTTGACCTTTGGCCTTGTTAACCTTCGGGCCTTCAAAGACCTGGGGCCTCATCAGCTGCCCATTCAACACCGATCATCGATCGGTCAGCGTCAGGTCTTCAACCCCGCATTTTAGCTTGCTCTGAGAGAACTTCGCTGGACAACGCTCAGTTGAGGAGCGCGTTGCAGAACTCTTTGGCCCTGAAGGCCTGCAGATCCTCCAATTGTTCCCCCACCCCAATGAAATAAACCGGCAAGGCACGCCCTTTGGTCAAGGCCCTCTCCAAACCCCAAAGGGCGATGGCCGCAATGGCGCCCCCCTTGGCGGTGCCGTCCAATTTGGTCACGATCAAACCCGTGAGGTCCAAAGCTTCATCAAAGGCTTTGACCTGCGTCAGTGCATTTTGACCCGTGTTGCCATCGATGACCAGCAAGGTTTCGTGAGGGGCTTGGGGCTTGGCCTTTTGGATGACGCGTTTTATTTTTTGCAACTCTTGCATCAAATGCAGTTGTGTAGGTAAACGCCCCGCCGTATCGATCAAGACCACATCTTTGCCCCTCGACTGGGCGGCACTCACGGCATCAAAGCTCACTGCTGCAGGGTCGCCTTGGGCCTGGGAGATGATTTCGACATCGCTTTTGGTGGCCCAGCTTTGGAGTTGCTCTTTGGCGGCCGCTCTGAACGTGTCTGCTGCAGCCAAAAGCACAGAGGCTCCAGAGTCGCTCAAATGACGGGTCAGTTTGCCAATGGAAGTCGTTTTGCCCGCGCCATTGACCCCAGTCACCATGATCACAAAGGGGGTGTCTTGGCCCATGTCCATGCTCGCCTCCAAGGGGGTCAGCAAGTTGCACAAGGACTCGGCGAGCAACGCTTTGACCGCCTGGGGCTCGATCACGCCTTCTTTTTTGACTCGAGCCTTCAAGTCTTTGAGCAAATACTCGGTGGCTTTGACCCCGGTATCGGCCAAGAGCAAGGCCTCTTCGAGTTGCTCGTAGAGAGCGTCATCGATTTGCGCACCAACAAAGACCTGCGCCAAATTGGAACTGGTCTTTTTAAGGCCCTGGGCCAAACGCTTCACCCAGGGGAGGGTGGGGGCATCGGTAGGGGCATCGGTAGGGGCATCGGTAGGGGGTGTTGCACCTTGCTCGATTGGGGCCGGGGTGGGGTCTTT
This sequence comes from uncultured Burkholderiales bacterium, assembly GCA_903933115.1. Taxonomy (GTDB): domain Bacteria; phylum Pseudomonadota; class Gammaproteobacteria; order Burkholderiales; family Burkholderiaceae_C; genus Limnohabitans. Next base: position 18,660 of record CAIZIT010000085.1, on the reverse strand, counting down.
TTTCTTGAATAAACTGAACATTGACAATGAGTTTCTACAATAGCGGTGAGGAGAGGGTCAAAAAAGCAAAAACAAGCACATAACAAGGACAGCTTAAGGACATCGCACGGACAGGGTCAAGGCGAAGTGACTGGCCAGTCGCCCTGCTCAGCTTCACCTGTGAAGGCTCCCGTTGGAGCTCTGGCATTGTGGAGTCCTGTGCACCCAAGAACGCCAATGCGTGTTAGTCTCTCAGTCCAAACCAACGGATGACATTCAGTGATCTTAAACCCTTTAAAGGACAGACATACCGTGATTCAGGGAAAAAATAGACGCGTGCCCAATGCACTCCAAACATTCATGATTTTAGGTGCTTTCCTCATGCTGGGGGGAGGCTGGGTCTCGCCTTTGCATGCGCAAAATCCTTCCTCCCCCTCCTTGGCCGCCCATGGCATCCATGTGAGCACTTTGGACAATGGATTGACCGTGGTGGTCAAACCCGACTCCAAAGCACCCACTGCGGTCCATATGCTTTGGGTGAAGGTGGGCTCCATGGATGAGGTGGACGGCTACACGGGCATCGCTCACATTTTGGAGCACATGATGTTCAAAGGCACCCCTAGCGTGCCGGCGGGCGAATTCTCTAAAAAAGTGGCGGCTTTGGGTGGGCGAGAGAACGCTTTCACCGACAAGGATTACACGGGGTATTTCCAGCAAATTCCGTCCTCGCAACTCGAGAGTGTGATGAAACTAGAGGCCGACCGTTTTGCCAACAACACTTGGCCCGATGAGGAGTTCGTCAAGGAGTTGGAGGTGGTCAAGGAAGAGCGACGCATGAGAACCGATGATTCCCCCCGCTCCAAACTCTACGAGCAGTTGGAGGCCACCCAGTGGCTGGCCAATCCCTACCGTCGTCCGATCATCGGTTGGATGGAGGACTTGCATGCCATGACGCCCAACGACGCCAGAGATTTTTACCGCGCTTGGTATGCCCCCAACAACGCCGTGCTGGTGGTGGTGGGGGATGTGGATGTGCAAAAGGTTCAAGCCTTGGCCAAGACCTATTACGGCCCCTTGGCCCCCAAGGTGCTGCCGGTCAGAAAGCCTCGCACCGAGCCCGAGCAGCGAGGCATGCGGCGAGTGAGCCTCAAAGCGCCGGCAGAGCAGGCCTATGTGTTGCTGTCATGGAAGGTGCCGGGTTTTACGGGCTTTGATGAGCAAGTGAGCAACAAAGAGGCCTTGGCCTTGAGTGTGCTCTCTGCGCTCCTAGATGGCTATGAGGGCGCGAGGCTCGAGCGTGCCTTGACACAAGGCCCAGGCGCGCTGGCTCAAGAGGTGAGCTCCTACTATGACTTTGCAGGCCGAGGGCCCCAAAGCTTCATGCTTGAAGCGGTGCCCAAAGCGGGCGTGAGCCTGTCTCAACTCGAAGAGAGGCTGAAGGCGGAGTTGAAAAAAATTGCTCAAAACGGTGTGAGTGAATCAGAGCTCAAAAGGGTCAAGGCTCAGTATGTGGCCCAAGCCGTTTACAAGCGAGACTCCTTTTTCAATCAGGCCCAGGAGATGGGGGCCTTTTGGGCCCGAGGTTTGCCGCTCGATACGAATGATTTGTTGATCGAGCCCTTGCAAAAGGTGAGCTCAAGCGAGGTTCAGGCCGTGGCCAAGAAGTACTTCTTGGACGACACCTTGAGCGCGGCTTACCTGTTGCCCGAGCCGCTGGATGCGAGCACTCAAAAAAGACAAGAGCAAGCCAAGCGGATGTCGGCAACGGGAAGGTAACAGCCATGAAAAACACATTTAAAAATTCAATCTTGAAGCCACTTTTGACGCTCACGCCAATGCCCCGTTGGGCCGCGGTCTTGCTCTTGGCTTTCTTTGCCCAGTCCTCCATGGCGGCGCTCCCCATTGAGCACGTGAAGCTCCCTGGGGGCATGGAGGTCTATTGGGTCACGGTCCAGTCTTTGCCCATGGTCGATGTTCAAATCGATTTTGACGCTGGCGCCAGAAAGGAGCCCGCAGATCGAGTGGGCCTGTCCTCAGTCGTGGCCATGATGCTCAACAAAGGCGTGAAGGCGCAGGGCAAAAGTCCCGCTCTCGATGAAAACCAAATTGGCCAGGCTTGGGCCGATTTGGGCGCTGTCTTCATGGCCAGCGCGTCAGATGACCGCATGAGTGTCTACATTCGTTCCTTGAGCACAGAGGCCGTCTTGGGCCAAGCGGTGGAATTGGCCTATCGTCAAATCACCGCGCCTTCCTTCAGTGCCCCCATTTGGTCAAGGGAGAAGTCCCGGTTGTTGTCGGATTTGAAGGAGAGTTTCACGCAGCCGTCTCCTGTGGCAGCAAGAGCCTTCAAAGCCGCCGTCATGCAAGATCACCCCTATGGGCGCTCGATGACCGAGGGCTCCATCAAGGCCATAGAGGTCTCGCACTTGAGGGCCTTTCACGCGCGTTACTTGGGCACATGTCAAACCAAGATGAGTGTCGTGGGCGCTCTCGAGCGTGATCAAGTCCTGAAGTTGGCCAACACCTTGGCGCAGCAACTCCCAGCGAGTTCGGCTTGTGGTGCGTCCACACGCACATCTGCCCAAGACGCAAAAAATGGGGGCTCAGTCACGAAAGACGTCAGTGACAAGCGCTTGGACGCTTTGAGTGCGGTCAAGTCGCTCGAGGCCGCTCAGCGCATCAACATCCCTTTCAACTCCGCCCAGTCCCATGTCTTGATGGGCCAGCCCGGTATCGATCGGGCAGACCCTCGCTATTTCCCCTTGACCGTTGGGAACTACATCTTGGGTGGGGGTGGTTTTGTCTCTCGTTTGACGGAACAAGTACGAGAAAAAAGGGGCTTGAGCTACAGTGTCTACAGCTACTTTGCGCCAGCTCTGCAAGCGGGCCCCTTCACCATTGGGCTGCAGACCCGGCGCGACCAAACCGAGCAAGCCTTGACGGTTGTCCAAGACGTCCTTGAAGAGTTTGTCCGTGAGGGACCCACACCTGAAGAGCTCCAAGCGGCCAAGGACAATTTGATAGGAGGATTTGCGCTCAGAATCGACAGCAACAAAAAGCTGTTGGACAATGTCGCCAACATCGCTTGGTTTGACTTGCCGCTCGATTATTTGGACACTTGGAGTCAAAGGGTTCAGCAAGTGAGTGTCAAAGACATCCATGAGGCCTTCAAAGGCTTGATTCGTCCGCAAAAAATGGTCACTGTCGTCGTAGGAGCCAAGCCTTGAGTGGTCATGAGTTGAGGATCATTGGTGGTCAATGGAAGCGCTCCAAAATCAAGATCTTGGAGCGAGAAGGCCTCAGGCCCACACCCGACAGAGTTCGCGAGACCTTGTTCAATTGGTTGGGGCAGGACTTGCATGGACTCACGTGCGTTGATGTTTTTGCGGGCACTGGGGTTTTGGGTTTAGAGAGTGCCTCTCGGGGGGCTTCTTCAGTGATGCTTTTTGAGATCGATCCCGCCTTGTGCCAAGCCATCGAGCACAACATCATGCGCTTGAAAGCCACGGGCGTGGTGTTGAGCAAAATGGACGGTGTTCGAGGACTTGCCCAGTTGAGTGCTTCATGTGCGGATGTGGTCTACATCGATCCTCCCTTTCAAAGCGATTTGTTTCGCCCAGCGATTGAGGCGGCGCTGCGCTGCTTAAAACCCCATGGAGATCTTTATGTCGAGTCGCCCCAAAAGCTGGATGAGGGCCAACTCGAGGGTTGGGGACTTGCCTGCGTGAAGTATTTGAAGGCGGGCCAAGTTCACGCGCACTTATTGCATAGAATAGATTCGGATCATTGAGAGCGGATGCTGTCGGTGTGCTTTCAGAGCTCGACGCTTTGTTTGTTTTTCATGAGTGAGGTTCTTGGATGACTAAGTCTGTTAAAGCCGTTTACCCGGGTACATTTGATCCCCTCACTTTGGGGCACGTCAACATCATCGCTCGCAGTGCTCAAATGTTTGGAGAGGTCATTTTGGCGGTTGCCCACGCCCACCACAAGAAGACCCTGTTCACTTTGTCTGAGCGCATCGAGCTCGCTCAGCGCAGTCTTAGGGACTATCCCAATGTCACAGTGATGGGCTTTGATGGATTGGTCAAAGACTTCGCACTCAAAGAAGGGGCCGCAGTCATGGTGCGTGGTGTGCGCTCGGTGACGGACTTTGACTACGAGAGTCAATTGGCAGGGATGAACAGGTTGTTGGCGCCAGGGATCGAGACCATCTTCTTGACGCCGGAGCCCCAATTTCAGTCTTTGTCGAGCACTTTGATTCGCGAGATTTCAGCGCTGGGTGGCGATGTGTCCTCTTGGGTTTCGCCCCCTGTGGCGAGCGCGTTGAAGGGCAAGCACCTGTCTTGAAGGGTTCGCGTCTTGCTCCAGGCCAGAGCGCTTGAGCAGGGTTTATTTTTTTAATGAATTTGATGACTTATGGCTTTGATGATCACCAGTCAATGCATCAATTGTGATGTCTGTGAACCCGAGTGCCCCAACCAGGCCATTTACTTTGGCGCGTCCATTTACGAGATCGACCCGAACAAATGCACCGAGTGCGTGGGTCATTTTGACGAGCCGCAGTGCGTGCAAGTTTGTCCTGTGGAATGCATCCCCTTAAACCCAGAGGTGGTGGAGTCGAAGGACGATTTGATGCGCAAATACCAGCAGCTGACAGGTCATTCAAAGGCTTGAGGCGCTCCTGGACCAGCGGCCTCAGGCAGTCGTGCGGGTCTAGGGGGCTTGGGTCTTTGGGGCTTGGAGGTGTGGATCTTCAAGGTCGCTTTGGTGGTGTCTCCTCTCACCAAGTCCTCAAACGCCGTCAATGTGCGCTCGATGCAGTCATCAATGGCCACGCGTTGCTCGGACAAAGGTTTTTTCAAAACCCAATGAATCACCTCTGATTTCACGCCCGGGTGACCAATGCCCAGTCGGAGCCTCCAGTACTGATCGCTGCCCAATTGGGCGTGGATGTCTCTGAGTCCATTGTGTCCTGCATGAGAGCCGCCCAATTTGAGTTTGGCTTGACCAGGAATCACGTCCAATTCGTCATGCACGACCAAGATTTCTTCAGGCGCAATTTTGTAGAACTTGGCCAGTGCTGCCACAGCGTGTCCAGAGAGGTTCATGAAGGTTTGGGGCTCGAGGAGCCACAAGGTTTGATCCTTCCATTGCACCTTGGCCACGAGCGCTTTGAAATTTTTCTCAAAATGAAGCGGCGCCTTGAGTTGCTCACTCAAGCGATCGATCCACCAAAATCCCGCATTGTGTCGGGTTTGACTGTATTCGCTGCCAGGGTTGCCGAGTCCAACAAAGAGTTTGATCATGAGAAAATTTTAAAAGCACGAGGTGAAACAAAATGGCGAATTCAAGACCTCTACAAGCAAAAAAAAACGGCCCGAATGTGAACGGGCCGTTTGCTCTATAGGCGGATCTGAGCGAACTCTTTCGAGTTTATTTTTTGCCTTCAGGCTTCTTGCCATCCGCTGCAGGTGCGGCCTCGGCTTCAGCAGCCACAGACACCACAGACACCAATACAGGGTTCTTTTTGCCATGGGTCACCGCAGAGACGCCGTCAGGCAATTTGATGTCTTCCAAATGCAAAGAAGTGCCTTTCTTCAAGTTGGAGAGGTCCACCGCAATGAACTCAGGCAACTGTGAGGGCAAGCAAGTCACTTCCAACTCTGTGATCACCAAGTTGACCAAACAAGCATCGGCCTTCACTGCAGGCGAGCTCTCTTGGCCACTGTAGTGCAATGGCACTTTCATGTTCAATTTGGTGTTGGCATCAACGCGTTGAAAGTCAACGTGTAAAACTTGTTGTTTAAAGGGGTGGTACTGCACATCGCGAAGCAACACTTTGCTCTCTTTGCCGCCCAACTCCATGTCGAGGATGGAGGCGTGAAAGGCTTCCTTTTTCAAGGCATACCACAATGCGTTGTGATCGAGTTCGATCAACAAAGGCTCGGCGCTTCCGCCGTAGACGATACCGGGCGTGCGTCCGGTGATGCGCAGACGGCGGCTCGCACCCGTCCCATTTTTTGCGCGTTCAAAAGCTACGAATTTCATATATCACTCCAATTGAGTCCACCGCGACCAGTGTGACTCTGTCTTTTTAAATAACGAACACTCGAATGGGTGTTCGTCCTCTTGATTGTTCCCAGCCTCAAGGACGCTCAATGGTTCTGCTTAGAACAATTGGTCCTGATCGGAGAACAAACTCATGACCGACTCTCCTTTGGCAATGCGCTGAATCGTCTCAGCAATCAATGCGGCCACGGAGAGTTGGCGAATTTTTTTGCACATTTGTGCTTCTTTGCTCAAGGGAATGGTGTTGGTGATCACCACCTCATCCAAGGCGTCACCTTTGGCAATGCGCTCAATGGCGGGTCCTGAGAAAATGGGGTGTGTGCAATAGGCGTAAACTTTCCTCGCGCCTCGCTCCTTCAAGACTTCAGCGGCCTTCACCAAAGTCCCTGCCGTATCGATCATGTCATCCATGATCACGCAGTTCCTGCCCTCAATGTCTCCAATGACGTTCATCACTTCTGAGACGTTGGCTTTGGGGCGACGTTTGTCAATGATGGCCAAGTCACAGTTGAGCTGTTTGGCCAAAGCCCTGGCTCTCACCACACCGCCCACATCGGGGGAGACGACCATCAAATTCTCGTAATTTTTTTGTCTCAAGTCGCCAAGCAAGACGGGAGAGGCGTAAATGTTGTCGACGGGAATATCAAAAAAGCCTTGAATCTGATCGGCATGCAAATCCATGGTGAGCACGCGAGCAACGCCCACGGTCTCCAAAAGGTTGGCAACCATCTTGGCCGAAATCGGTACCCTGGAGGATCTAGGGCGACGGTCTTGTCGGGCGTAACCGAAGTAGGGGATGACTGCACTGATTCTCTCTGCAGACGCTCTCTTCAGTGCGTCCACCATGATCAGCAACTCCATCAAGTTCTCGTTGGTGGGTGCGCATGTCGATTGAACCACAAACACGTCTCTGGCGCGCACGTTTTGGTGCAACTCCACGGTGACCTCTCCATCGGAGAAGCGGCCCACTGTAGCGCCTCCAAGTTCTGTGCCCAAGTGAGTCGCAATTTCCTGAGCCAATGCAGGGTTTGCATTGCCAGTAAAGACCATGAAATCGGGGCTTGTTTGGTTCGACATAAAGACGCTTGGTGTTAAAAACGATCAGTAGACTGTATCAACAAAGCTCAAAGCGTCTGGGTCTTTCACTGCGAAAGACAAAAACTCCAAGGCGATGCCACAAATAATGGCAGGGGAGGAAGGACTCGAACCCTCGCATGCCGGAATCAAAATCCGGTGCCTTGACCAACTTGGCGACTCCCCTACACAGCTTCAAGACCCATGTCCCAAAGCCTTTAATCGTCCAAGGAAATCCACGCGTTCAGCGGATGGATCTCCAAATTGCTGCAAACCTTGATCAGCCAGTTTTGGGGTGCCTGGGGCAACAAAAAATCTGGATCCAATCTGGCAAAAATTGCACTGCCTGAACCGGTCATTCTAGGCCTCAAGCCCAGAGATTTTAACCAATCCATGGCCTGATTCATCTCAGGACATAATTTTTGCGCTATGGGCTCTAGATCGTTGTGTCCAAAGTCCATGACTGCTTCAGCAAAGTCTGAAATTGTAACAGTTTTAGTGGCCCTTTGTAAAAGGGGGTCGTTAAAAATCATGGAGGTCGCAAGGCCCGACTGGGGTTTGAGTACCAAAAAACGTGCTTTGGGAACCACAATGGGCGTCAGATTCTCGCCAATGCCCTCAGCAAAAGCGTTGCGTCCAAGCAAAAAGAAAGGCACATCCGCCCCCAATTGGAGACCCAAAGGCAAGAGTTTTTTCACGGACCAATTCAAACCCCACAGTTGATTCAAGGCCAATAAGGTGCTCGCCGCATCCGAGGAGCCTCCGCCCATGCCCGCTTGTGCGGGAATGTTTTTTTCAATCGAAATGGTTGCGCCCCGTGAAGTCTTTGAGGCCTCTTGCAGCAAGCGTGCAGCACGCACAATCAAGTCCTCAGCGGGCAAAGGGGTGTTCAGATCGATGCGCCGAATGGTCTTGTCCTCACAAAGCTCAAAATGCAAAACATCAAACCAATCAATCATCGTGAAGACGGATTGGAGATGGTGGTAACCATCGGCTCGTCGTGAGGTGATGTGCAAGAACAAATTGAGCTTGGCGGGCGCCAAAACATTTCTCAGCACCCGAGGTGCAAGGCTGGAGCTCAGTGGGGTGGAGGTGCTCATGGGGTGGGCTCATTCAAAATCAACTTCAGGCTCACATGGGGTGAGGAGCCGATTGGGCCAGTGCGTTGAACTGTTTTGATCAGTTGACTCGTTTGAGAAAAATGCCAGCCCTCTACGCTTTGCTCGCGACCCTCTAGCCAATCCAAAATGTTGGCCAAGGGCAAGTCCACTCCCAGCCAATGCTGCGCTAAAAGGCTCAAGTTGGGGTAGGACTGAACGGGGGGTGTGAGCTCCGCGCTTTGGAGTTGTGCTTGATTTTCGCTCCAAGAGATCAGGGCTGAGGTGGTGCCCAAGGGTCCCAAAAGACGCAACTCGCCTCGTTGGTCTTGGGAGTCGAGTTCGAAGGCCGCGTTGATTCGCTTGGGCGAGGGGGGGGGTCGCTGGGCTGAGGAGGAGGCTGAGGAGGAGGCTGAGGAACGGGTGCTGTCCACTTCAATCAAGAGTCTGCCCTCCAGATGAAGCCTATGGCTCACAGATGTTTTGAGAGCGGGCCAATCCTTGGGTTCATGTGAAGAGAGCACTCCTGTGGTTTGGCAAGCACAGAGCATGCTGCCAAAAAGGGTCACTGAGCCGAGAAGCTTCAAGTGCCTCAAAACGCCTCTACTCGAAGCTCTTGAGGGTTGGGCGCCAAGGAGCTTGAAGAGCATGTGCTGAAAGAATATAAATTGAAAAAATATAAATTGAAAGAAAACGTGATTCAAATGCAAAAACCTCAAAAGCATCAGCTCAAGCGCAAAAAGAGTTCGCCAAAAGCGATGAGCCACCACCAAGCACATCTGGATCGACCTTCGCCCATGCCCACATCCATACCCATGCCCATGCCCATACCCACATTCTTGCTCATGAGGTGCATGCATTGCTGCACACCTGGGCACAACTTCAGCTGCACCCCTTGAGCCCCTCTGCATGGCGTTAAATCTTGATGCCTAAACGCTTGAGCGTTTCATGCAAAACTTCATTGTCCGGGGACTTCTTCAATGCGCTTTGCCAAAGTTGGATCGCTTCGTCCTTTTGCCCGAGGGCAAACAACACTTCACCAAGATGGGCTGCAATATCTGCATCAGGTTTCACGGCGTAGGCTTTTTGCAAAATGGCCAAGGACTCCTTGAGTTGCCCCATGCGAAACTCCACCCAGCCCAAGCTGTCCATGATGAAGGGGTCTTCGGGGACCAACTCCAGTGCTTTGACGATGTATTCACGCGCTTGGGGCAGTCTCAAATTGCGGTCGGCCAAAGAGTAGCCGAGTGCGTTCAGGGCCGCATGGTAAGTGGGGTTCCTTTGAATGATGACTTTAAGGGCCAGTTCCATCTCTTCTAGGCGTTCGAGTTTTTCATAGGCCATGGCCAATTCGTAGGCCATGTCATCGTCCATGGGGTTTTCTTTAAAAGCTTCTTTGAGGATTTCAAGGGTTTTTGAAAAATCCTTTTGGTCGCGGTAGATTTGGGCCAAGGCCAAAGCTTTGCTTTTTCGCTCGGGACTGGTGTCTTGGGACAAAGTTTGGATCAAGTCAATGGCGTTTTGAGTTTGTCCTTTTTTATTCAAAATCAGGGCCCGTTGAACGAAGGCGTTGATCTTGGAGGGGCCTTGGGTGATGAGGGTCAGCCACTGCTCGGCCTTGTTGATGTCCCCCCTTTGTGTTGCGATTTGTGCCAACCCAAAATAAGCTTGTGAAGCCTCTCGCTCCTCCATCGCGGTGGGCTTAGAGGCTTGAAGGGTGAGGAATTTTTGGAAGTTGATTTCCGCCTGAGCACTCAAATCGCTCTCGAGCTGCGCGCTTGCCAAGTAGAGCCATGCCAAAGGGAACTCAGGGTATTTGCTCGTGATGGCCAAGAGTTGCTCCATGGCCGCTTTGAGGTCTTGGTTTTGAAGCAAAACTTTTGAATAAGCAAAGTGCAGATCGACTTCAACGGGGGGGGATTTTTGAGAGAAAAACCGCTGTAAAAAATTCTCAGCCTCTATGTTCCTGAGCTCCACCAAGCCAAGTGCCAACCAGATGGGGTCGGCCGATTTGGCATCCATTTGATAGGCCTTTTGTACGGCTTGCATGGCCCCTTCTTGGTCATTGGCCAAAAGGCGCATTTGTCCCACTGAAGCCCAAGAGGCAGCGGACAATGCGCGCACAGATTTGGAGCCTTCGAGCACTCTCTCGACCAATTGTGCCGCCAAGGCTTTGTTTTTAACTCGGGTGAATTGACGCGGGATGGAGCGAATGAGATCGAGTTTTTCTTCTCTGGGCGTGATCAACAACAGTCGAGCCAGGGCCGGCTCGACGTCGCTCATTTGGTTCAAGGCGATCAAAATTTGCACCAAGTATTGATGGGCCCCTTGCGAATTGGGTTGTGCCTCGCGCCAAGCCTGGGCGGCCTCCAAGGCGGCCTCCCCCGAGCGAGACTTCAGTGCGATTTCGATGGCTCGCTCGAAGGCTTTCTCGTCGCCTGATTTCTTGGCCACATCCAAAATCAGTGCATAGGCGGTGGGGGCTTGACCCTCTAGAACGTTGATCTCTCCAAGGAGGATTTCAAACATCCACTGTGCGCTCAAGGCCGAATTGGTCGAGGAGCTCTCGGGGCTGGTTTTGGGGGGCTTGGTGGGCGCATTCTTGGGTTGCGCAAAACTCAACTGGGTGAGCACACAAAGGCTCAAAATGGCCCAAAGGGAAGTCTTTGTCTTGCTGATCCAATCCAGAGGCTGGGAGCGGCGTGAGCAAAAGGGAAGGGCTGGCATATTGATTTTCAAAGCGATGTTTGCCTAAGCGTTTGGTCAAAAACGGATGGGTAAAGATGAACCCGTCAGAACCTTTTGGGGTTCAAGGCGCATGTTAATTGAAAAACCAAGCATTTGTTCTTCGTGCTTTGCGTAAAGGGCCTACATTGAACACAAATGCATGGTGTGGTTGATAATACTTGATCTCTCAAAACCCTTTTAAGCCATGCCTGAATTGCCCGAAGTTGAGGTGACTCGACTCAGTTTTGCCCAAGCTATCCAAGGTGCACAAATTACCCGTGTCGTGATGGGCAAGCCCCTGCGCTGGCCCCTGTCATCTGAGCCCGAGGTTTTGCTCATGCAAAGAGTGAAGGGCGTGAGGCGAAGATCGAAGTATTTGTTGATCGATTTGGAGCGTGGGCTGCTGATCTTGCACTTGGGGATGTCGGGCTCTTTGAGATTTGCGACTGATTTGGGGCCCCTTGGTGTGCATGATCATTTCGAACTCCAAACGACCCATGGCCACTTGAGACTGCACGACCCTAGACGTTTCGGTGCAGTGGTCTACGCAACCAGCGAGGACGCACCAAACGCTCAAAAACTCTTGGCTCATTTGGGTGTGGAGCCCTTGGAAGAGGGATTCAATGCGCACGATTTCTCAAAAGCCTTGAAGGCTCATCGCATGGCCATCAAGCCTTTGCTGCTGTCGGGCAAGGTGGTTGTCGGGGTGGGCAATATTTATGCGTCTGAGGCCTTGTTCAGTGCGGGCATTCGGCCCACACTTCGAGCGCATCAAATATCACGCCCGAGAGCCCAAAGGCTGCACTTGGCCATTGTGCAGGTGCTGCGTCGTGCGGTGGAGTTGGGGGGCTCGAGCTTGAAGGATTTCTCCAACGCGCAAGGCCAAAGCGGCTATTTTCAATTGCAAACCAAGGTCTATGACAGGCAAGGCGAGCCTTGCCAGGTATGCGCCACCCCCATCAAAATGATTCGCCAAACGCAAAGATCCACCTTTTACTGCCCCGTATGTCAAAAGCGTTAGTCCTCTCCAAAGAGACGGCGCCAGCTGTCCCTTCACCTTCCCTCACCGAGGCGCAAAAGGGTTTTGCGCGCCATTTGATCAAGTGGCAGCGCTTGCACGGGCGACATGATTTGCCTTGGCAGAAAAATTTGCAACCCTACCCGGTGTGGTTGTCGGAGGTGATGCTGCAGCAAACGCAGGTGAGCACCGTGAAGGCTTATTTTGAAAAGTTCATGACGAGATTTCCTCGCATTGAAGATTTGGCCCAAGCCCAAGAGGAGGAGGTGATGTCGTTGTGGAGTGGCCTGGGTTATTACAGTCGGGGTCGCAATCTTCACGCTTGTGCGCAAAGGGTGGTGGCCGACTTCAAGGGGGAGTTCCCCTCTTCAATGGAGGACTTGGTGAAATTGCCAGGTATTGGGCCCTCAACAGCTGCAGCGATTGCGTCCATTTGTTTTTCTCAAAAAGCCGCCATCATGGATGGCAATGTGGCGCGCGTGTTGACGCGTTATTTGGGCTTTTCTGAGGACTTGTCACAAAGCGCCAATCAACGCGGCTTGAAGCAATTGGCACAATTGCTTTTGCCCTCAAAGGCCAAAGACATGCCTACCTACACCCAAGGCATCATGGACTTGGGTGCCACCGTGTGCATGCCCAAGCGAGTGCTCTGTGAGAGGTGTCCCGTCCAGTCCACTTGTTATGCCCATGCGCACGATTTGATTTCAGCCTTGCCTCTTAAAAGTAAAAAAATCAAGCGCAAGCACAAATCCATCTATTGGCTCATTGCCATCAATGACCGCTTCGAGGTGCTGGGAGGAAAAAGGGCGCTAGGGGGGATTTGGGCGGGCATGCATGCGTTTCCAGAGTTTGAGAGTGAGGCGGCGCTCAGGGCGTCCTTGCCCGCTGTCACCGAAGTTCAGGCCTTGACAGTGGTTCAGCATGAGTTGACCCATCTCTCCTTGTCCATTCACGGCTTTCTTTGGCAAGAGCATTCAACTGGGTCTTCAAGACCCAGCTCCAAGCGGCGCATCCATAAGCCCCATGTGACGGCGGTGGGTTTCAATCCGCCGGGCTACGCTTGGATGGGTTTGGAGGAGTGGGCGCAGGTGGGTCGGCCCAAGCCAGTGAGTGACTTTTTGGAGCAAGTGAAAGCTTTGGAGTGAAAGCTTTGGAGTGAAAGCTTTGGAGTGAAAGCTTTGGAGTGAAACGATGAACTCCAATGAGGGGTCGACCCTTTGACCCTTTCGTGCTTTGGAGCTTTGGGGCTTTGGGGCTTTGGAGCTCAAACGGCCTACCCCACGGCGTCACCAGGTCATGGATTCACAGCTGTTTGCGCCCTTTTCACCTGTTACCGTTTCGTGATGAGCAATCTTGTCAGCTCAATTGATCCAACTCGCGGTGCCTCTTGAGCGTCACCCACCGAGAGCTGAACCTCTTGGCCAGCGCTTCGACCAAATAGACCGATCGATGTTGTCCTCCAGTGCACCCGATCGCCACGGAAACATAGCTGCGGTGGTCTTGGTTCAATGCTGGCAACCACGTGCTTAAAAACTGATCGAGCTGCTCGGTCATTTGCGCCACACTGGTCTGAGATGCCAGCCACTTGGAGACCTCTGCGTCCTTGCCGCTCAAGTGACGAAGCTCCAAATCGTAGTAGGGGTTGGGCAACATGCGCACATCAAATACATAATCCGCATGAACGGGGATGCCACGCTTGAAGGCGAAGGACTCAAAAATCAGGGTCAATTGTGCTTGCGGTGCAGAGACCAAGGATTTCACATAGCTTTGAAGTTGTGAAGACTTCAAAAGGCTGGTGTCAATGATGTGGGCTTGGTCTCTGAATTGAGCCAGCAACTCTCGTTCGCTCTCAATCGATTCAATCAAATCGCGCTCGATATCGCCATTCGCATTGCTGGTTTTTGACAAGGGATGGCGTCTTCTGGATTCAGAGAAGCGCTGGATCAAGGTTTGGGTTTTGGTGTCAAGAAACAATGTCCGAATGTCGTTGCCAGCTTGCTTGAGGTTCAAGATTTGTTGGGGCAGTTGGGGCAAGGAGTTGGCGCTTCTGGAGTCCATGGCCAGGGCCACGCGTTGAGCACCACGAGAGCGCTCAAGTTGAACAAATTCGCTCAAAAGCTCAGGAGGCAAGTTGTCCACACAATAGTAGCCCGCATCCTCCAAGGCTTTGAGGGCAACGGATTTACCCGAGCCGGACATGCCAGTGATCAAGATCAGCTCCAGTTGAGAACCATTGGAGTGCAAAGGAGGGAACGGGGTGGGGTTCATGTGTGAGGCCGGTTGGACATGTAGGGGCAGCGTGGCGTGAGAGGCAGATGATTCAGGGGTCTTTAAGGTTTTGAGCTTTTCTTGGGTTTGCTGGAAGTGCTGGAGTTACTGGATTTGTTGGTATTGCTGCTGGCCAATGTCTTTGAGGGCGACTGATTGGGACTGGCCACTGATGGGGTTTTGGGTCCATTGAGCATCTCCCTCGCATGAGCCAGAGAAGTCTCGGTCGTGCTCTCACCACCCAGCATGCGTGCAATTTCTTGCTCTCTGTCAAAGCCCTCAATGCAGTTGACTTGGCTGAAGGTCTCTGTGCCCGTTCTGACCTTGCTCACCACCCAGTGGTGGTTCGCGCACGAGGCCACTTGGGGCAAGTGGGTGACGGCCAAAACTTGGCGGTCTTGGCCGAGTTGACGAAGCAGTCGACCCACCGTGTGCGCAACTGCACCACCAACGCCTGAGTCCACTTCGTCAAAAATCAAGGTTGGCGTGCTGCCAAGTTTCGAGGTGGTGACGGCAATGGCCAAAGCGATTCGGGAGAGTTCTCCGCCGGAGGCCACTTTGCTCACTGGTTTGGGGGTGCTCCCAGCATGAGCGGCCACCAAGAAGCCGACCTCCTCAGCGCCGTAACTGGCAAGCTCTGGGAGTGGGCTCAGAGCCACTTCAAATTGCCCCCCTTGCATGCCCAATTCTTGCATGGCGGAGCTGATCGCCGCTGCCAACTGGGGTGCTGCCTTTTGCCGAGCTTTGGAGACCCGTTCGGCTTGTGCTTTTAAAGCCAAATGGGCCGATTGTTCGGTGCTTTGAAGTTGGTCGATGTCCAGGGCCTGGCTCAATTTCAGCAACTGCTCACGCCAATCCGAGAGTACGCTGGAGAGCTCTTCGGGTGGCTTTTTAAAGCGCCTGGCCAAGGACATCCAAAGCGACATGCGTTGATCAATTTCCTCCAGACTTGCTGCATCCAAGTCAATATGTTTGAGCCAAGAGTTGATGGAGTGAGCCGCATCTTGGGCTTGATTGAGGCTGGAGTTGAGAACCTCAATCCAGTCTTTAAAACTGGCTTCAAACTGAACACTCCCTTCAAGCGAGTGCACCGCTTTGCTCAATTGCGCCAAGACACCCGTGTCCTCATCTTGTAGGCTTGACAAGCACAGCGTGGCGCTCTCGAGGAGGGATTGTGAGTTGGAGAGACGTTGATGTTGTGCACTCAACTCCTCCCATTCATGGGGCTGGGGGTTGAGCTTTTCAAGCTCGGTGATTTGCCACAGCAGTCTTTCATGTTCTTGGGTCTGAGAGGCCTGGGAAGCCAGGGCTTCTTGGAGCATGTTTTGTGCTTGTCTCCAATGATGCCAAGCGGCACCCAGTTCTTCAGTGGAGTGGCCGGAGTAGGCGTCCAAAAGTGCTCGGACTTCTTGGGCTTTGGTGAGGCTTTGCCATGCGTGTTGGCCGTGGATGTCCAAGAGTTGCTCGCCGAGCTCTTTGAGCTGGGTTGCACTGACGGGGCTCGAGTTGATCCAGGCCTTGCTTTTGCCTTGGGTGTCCATGACGCGCTTGATCAACCAATCTTGGGCGTCTTCAAAGCCATGCTCTTTGAGCCAGCTCAGGACCCAGGGCTGAGGGGAGAATTCCACGCAAATTTCTGCTCGTGAAGCCCCCTCTCGGATAAAGCCCGGTTCTGCTCGAGCACCAAAAGCGATTTGTAGGGCGTCAATCAAAATGGATTTGCCCGCTCCCGTCTCGCCCGTGAGCACGGTAAAGCCGCTAGAGAACTCAATCTCCAGCTCTTTGACAATGACGAAGTCTCTCAGGTGAATTCGGCCAATGCTCATGAATTTCCCTCATTCCAGTGCAATTTTTTTCTCAAAGTGTCAAAGTAAGTCCAGCCCTTGGGGTGCAAAAACTTCACCTGAAGCTCAGAGCGTTTGACGATGACCTTGTCCGCAATGGACAAACTCGCCAAGGACTGCATGTCAAAGTTGACACTGGCGTCTCGACCCGCCACCAACTCCATCACAATCTCCACGCGCTCAGGCAAGACGATGGGGCGGTTGGAGAAGGTGTGGGGGGCGATGGGCACCATCAACAGGCCGGGTAGGGAGGGGTAGAGCAAGGGGCCACCCGCCGAGAGTGCGTAGGCGGTGGAGCCCGTCGCGGTCGCGATGATCAAGCCGTCGGCACGCTGATTGGCCACGAAGTGACCATCAACATCGACCTTGATCTCCACCATTCCAGAGGTCGCTCCTCGGTTGAGCACCACATCGTTCATGGCCAAGGTGTCAAAGACGCAATCTCCTTGGCGCCAGACTTGGGCGTGAAGGAGGGTGCGACAGTCTTCGGTGTATTCACCTTCGAGCATCGGGGTCAAGGCTTGCTCAATGCTGTTGAGTGCAATATCGGTGATGAAGCCCAGGCGGCCCTGGTTGATGCCCACCAGGGGGACTCCAAAAGGGGCCAACTGTCGTCCAAACCCCAGCATCGTGCCGTCTCCACCGACCACAATGGCCAAATCACATCGTTGGCCAATTTCTTGAATGTTCAAAATGGGGTGTTCATGGAGACCACAATTGCTTGCTGTATCTGCTTCCAAATACACGTGTCTTGCCTGGGCCGCCAAAAACTGAGCGACCCGTTCGATGACTTCCCTGGAGGAGGGGGTGGAGGGGGCGCTCTGGGCTGACTGGTGTTTGCCAATCAGTGCAATATGTTGAAATTTTGAATTCATGTGCAAATTAAAACATTAAAATGGGCACTTAATAAGACAAAAATGGATGATCGTTCAAAGTTACTCTTAAAAGCCTTGGTGGAGCGCTACATCAGCGACGGCCAACCCGTGGGCTCGAGGACCTTGTCCAAGGCCTCGGGCTTGGAGTTGTCGCCTGCCACCATCAGAAACGTCATGGCGGATCTGGAGGATTTGGGTTTGATCGTGAGCCCCCACACCTCCTCAGGTCGAATTCCCACGGCCAAGGGATACCGCTTGTTTGTCGATACCATGCTCACCGTGCAAAGAGACGCCTTCAATGCGCCCAGCTTAGCACCCGACCAGCCCCAAAAAGTCATCGCCAACGCAGCCCACATCTTGTCCGATCTCTCACACTTCGTGGGGGTGGTCATGGCGCCAAGAAGAAGCATGGTCTTTAGACATTTGGAGTTTTTGAGATTATCAGACAAAAGACTTTTGGTGATCATCGTCACGCCCGAGGGAGATGTTCAAAATAGGGTTATTTTCCCAGAGCTCGATTACACCCCGCAGCAACTCCTTGAGACGTCGAACTACTTGAACGCTCACTTTGCCGGCATGGCGCTCGATGAAGTCAGGACGAAACTGCACTCAGAGGTTGATCGCTTGAGGAGTGAAATTGCAACCCTCATGAAGGCTGCGGTCGAGGTGAGCACCGATGCAATGGCCCAAGACCAAGGGGACGTGGTGATTTCTGGTGAAAAAAATCTACTGTCCGTGAGCGATTTCTCAAGCGATATGGGTCAACTCAGAAGGGCCTTTGATCTTTTTGAGCAAAAGGCCCAGTTGATGCGTCTCTTGGACGACTCGGCCAAAGCGCCGGGCGTGAGGATCTTCATCGGTGGGGAGAGTCAAGTGGTCCCCTTTGAGGAACTGTCTGTGGTCAGTGCCAACTACCATGTGAATGGCGAGGTTGTGGGCACTTTGGGGGTGATTGGCCCCACAAGGATGCCCTATGACCGAATGATCCAAATTGTGGACATCACGTCCAAATTGGTCACCAATGCCTTGAGTCACCAGTGAGGAGCGTTTAACGTCTCCATGCTAAAAATTTCAAGACCCGCAATAGAACATTCTAAAGTCCTGCCATAATAAGGGTGTGTGGGCCGTTAGCTCAGTTGGTTAGAGCAGAGGACTCATGGCTTTCAGTTGTGCACCAGAGGGAGAAATCCACTGTGTGAATGGTGTCAAATTCGGAGAAACCTAAAGGCTTTACAGCCCATGGCAACGCCGAGCCAAGCTTGGTAGAAATACCTTGAAGGTGTAGAGACTAGACGGCACCCGCCTAAAGCAAATTGCCATGGCGAAGGCATAGTCCAGAGAGTAGCGAAAGTTACACCAATCGGAATCCTTTGGTCCGGGGTTCAAGTCCCTGACGGCCCACCATTTTTTCCCTTTAGACACCGCACAATGCTGAAGGTGTCTATGTAGACGATCTTCCAAGATCATCGTCCCTTAGCCAGTTCCTTTCGCCAACTCCCTTCGCTTTCCTCGTCCAAGGCACTCAACGATCGCGCCTCTATGCCTCAGGCCATCCATTTGAAGTTGCCTCTTGGGCCAACAGGCCCCAACAGTTTTAAGAGATGCACCTGACCTTCACCTTGGGCTCTGGGTTTATCATGTCTAAAGGACCGCTTCAATGCATCAGTTTTTAAAGGGCGATACGGCCGAATGGGGTGCATTCCTTTGCT
>CAIZIT010000084.1 GCA_903933115.1 uncultured Burkholderiales bacterium | reverse complement strand
CTTTGCCACTATGTTTTTGCTCATCAAGAGAGGATTGACGCCTGAGGATGGCTCTGATGCGTGCCAACAGTTCACGGGGCTCAAACGGCTTGGCCAAGTAATCGTCAGCTCCCAATTCCAAGCCGACCACTCGGTCCATGGGGTCTCCTTTGGCCGTCAACATCAAAATCGGTAGGCTCGATAGGGCGCCAGGCAAGAGCCTGATTTGACGGCACACCTCCAAACCATCCATATCGGGCAGCATCAAGTCCAAAATCACGAGCTGTGTCCCAGGGGTTTGTTCAATGTGATGCAGACCCTGAGCACCGTTGGCGGCATGTGTGAGCTGGTAGCCAAATTGTTTGAGGTAATCACAAACCATTTGGGCCAACCGTTGATCATCTTCAATGATAAGAATTTGTTCCATCACGCTAGCATGCACTCTCCGTTTGGAGTTGAGTTAAAGGCGAGGTAAAGATAAGTAAATACGGGTGCGTCTTCTTGGGGGCCGGTGTCTCTCAGTGCTCCAAGCGTTCAATCCAGACAATCAAAACCAAGACAGGAAGACCTAAAAGGGAGGTGCACATGAAGAAGTTTTGGTAGCCAAATTGATCTACAAAAACACCTGAAAAGCCTGCCAACCATTTCGGGGCCAAGAGCATGATGGAGCTCAGCAGCGCGTATTGAGAAGCAGAGTATTGAATTTTGGTCAAACTCGAGAGGTAAGCAATGAAAGCGGCGGAGGCGATACCTGCCGACAAGTTGTCCACACTGATCACCCAGATCAAAATCCAAAAGGAGTGCCCAATGCTGGCCAACCAAGCAAACAAGAGGTTGCTGGCGGAGCTCAAAATGGCCCCCCAAAAGAGGACCCTCATATTGCCCCATTTGGAGCTCATCAAGCCCCCCAAGAAGGCACCCAGCAAGGTCATGAAGACGCCAAAAACTTTGGTGACCATGGCGATCTCGTCTTTGGTGTAGCCCATGTCGATGTAAAACGGGTTGGCCATGATGCCCATCACGATGTCGCTGATTCGGTAAATGGAGATGAAGCCCAAAATGACCCACGCATGCCAGCCAAAGCGAGCAAAGAATTCGACAAATGGCGACACCAAGACATCTCTCAACCATTGCTTGGGGGCACGCGGTGCAGTGGGTGGGCTCCATGAGGGCTCGCGAGAAGACAAGACACTCACCAAACCCACCGCCATCGAGACACCCATGAGCAAGTAAGAGGTGCTCCATGCGCTGTTTTGATATTGACCCAAGAAGTCCGTGTTCTCTGCTCTAGCTGCAATCCACAAAGCTCCGGCACCAGCCCAGATCATCCCCAGGCGGTAGCCCGTTTGGTACATGGAGGCCAAGGCGGCTTGGTGATCGAGGGATTCGGATTCGATCCGATAGGCATCCAGGGCAATGTCCTGCGTGGCCGATCCAAAGGCCACCCACACGGCCCAAAGCACCAAGTGCTGCAAGTCTTCGCGGGGGTCAGCGTATGCCATGCCGATGAGCCCGGCGATGATCATCAGTTGAGAGAGCAGCAACCAAGCCCGCCGCCGTCCCAAATGAGCACTCAGCCAAGGCAGGCGCACTTGGTCAACCAGTGGAGCCCAGGCCCATTTGAAGGCGTAGGCGAGGCCCACCCAGCTGAGAAAACCAATCGTGGCGCGCTCAACCCCTGCCTCACGCAATCGAAAACTCAAAGTCCCCAAGACCAACAAAAGGGGCAGGCCCGCAGAAAAGCCAAGGGCCACCATCCTGAGACTGGATGCGCTCAGGTACCACCGCAAACGCTGTCTCCAAGTTGAGTGGTCTTGGGGATTTTGAGTGTTGTTGACGACAGAAGGGTCTTTGCTGTTCATTTCGTCACCATTGTCCTCTAAACTGGAGGGCAGGCCACTGGCATTTGGGGCGGTGGTTGATATTTTTCTACGCCCAACGAACACCATGATCTTCAACATCCAACAACGAATGGTCTCTCGCTCGCCCAGCTCCTTGCTCATCTTGTTCATGTCGGCTCTCCTGGGGCTCTGGGGTGCAGTGCACGCCCATGATGCAATGGCCCGAGACGGCGTGGAGGTGGGGGGGACCTCTGCCTTTGCCCAATTGGTGCCAGCGGGAGAGGTCGAGAGCGCTGCCAGCAATGAATACCGTCAACTGATCGCAGAGGCCTACAAAAAGGGCCTTTTAAAGTCCTCCGAGGGTGCTCAGGTGGTGCGTTTGAGATCGATTGCCAAAAAATTGATCGAGCAGTCCCCCGTGTGGAATGAGCGCGCCAAACAGTGGAGTTGGGAGGTGAATTTGATCGAGTCGCCTCAAGTCAACGCGTTTTGCATGCCTGGGGGCAAGATCGCCGTGTACACGGGACTCATTGACAAGCTCAACTTGACTGAGGATGAGCTGGCCATGGTGGTGGGCCATGAAATTGCTCACGCGCTCAGAGAGCATGCCAGGCAGCGCATGGGCAAAGGCATGGCCACCGAAGGGGTGACTCGCTTGGGAGGGGCGGTGATTGCGGGCATTTTTGGCATTGACCCCCGAATCACCGATTTCGTGGCCAAGCAAGGGGCGAGCTTATTGAGTTTGAAGTTCTCAAGAGAGGATGAAACAGAGGCCGATTTGGTGGGCATGGAGTTGGCAGCGAGAGCGGGGTTTGATCCCCGAGCGGGGGTGAGTTTGTGGAAAAAGATGAGCGCTGAAAACGCTCAATCTCCCCCTCAGTGGATGAGCACTCACCCGAGCAGCACCAATCGGGTCAAGGACATCGAGCTCAATTTGAACAAAGTCATGCCCCTCTTTGAGAAAGCGCAGCACGCGGAGCGGGTGGAGAAATACAACTTGGAGCCCAAAAACTAGACGCCGGGCCTGTGGAGAAGGGCTTCAGGTCCCGCCGACATAGGGGTTGGTTTGGCGTTCTTGTCCAAAGCTGCTCTCTGGACCGTGGCCAGGGATGAACACCGTTTCATCTCCCAGGGGCCACAAGCGCTCGGTGATGCTGTTGAGCAAGGTTTGGTGGTCCCCTTGTGGAAAGTCTGTGCGACCAATGCTTCCCGCAAAAAGCACATCGCCCACAAACGCGCGACCCAGCTCCGCGGAGTAAAAAATCACATGACCCGGCGTGTGTCCAGGGCAATGCCGAACCAGCAATTCATGCCCCCCGAGGTTCACGTGATCGAGGTCCTTGAGCCAACGCGTGGGCTTAAAAGTGGTGGCATGCTCAAAGCCATAGCGTGCGCCTTGTTGGGGCAATGCATCGATCCAAAATTGATCCCC
This sequence comes from uncultured Burkholderiales bacterium, assembly GCA_903933115.1. GTDB lineage: Bacteria > Pseudomonadota > Gammaproteobacteria > Burkholderiales > Burkholderiaceae_C > Limnohabitans. The sequence continues at coordinate 57,180 of CAIZIT010000084.1, read as the reverse complement.
CACATGGGGTCCAACGATGGGCACTTTCAATTGTTCAGCCAAGGTGCCGACAGCGCCAGCGTGGTCAATGTGCGCGTGGGTCACCCAAATTTGTTCGAGGCGAAGTCCAAGTGCATGAATGCGTTCAAGCAAATGCTCCAAGTCACCTCCAGGATCCACCAAGGCACATGTTTGGGTCTCGTCGCACCAAATCAAAGAACAGTTTTGTTCAAAGGGGGTCACTGGGATGGTTTCGTAGTGGAGCATTTCAAGTCAATTGTGTGGAGTCATCAAATGGGGGGCAGGTGGTTCAACTCGAGCAGTTCTTCAGATGGACCAGTTGTAGTCAACGCCCAAGGGGGCGTGGTCGGAGAATTTTTGGTCCTTGTAGACCCATGCCCGAAGAGCTCCTTGGGCCAAATTGGGGGTGGCCAGTTGGTAATCGATGCGCCAGCCGACATTCTTGGCATACGCTTGCCCCCTTTGACTCCACCAGGTGTAGCACGACTCAGAGGCCTCAGGATACAAATGTCGGTAAACGTCCACCAAGGGTGTGTGGGTGAGGGTTTGGGTGAGCCATTCCCGTTCTTCGGGGGTGAAGCCAGAATTTTTGACATTGGCTTTCCAGTTTTTGAGGTCCAAATTTTGATGGGCAATGTTGATGTCGCCCATCAAAACAAATTCACGCTCTTTGGCCAATTGGGTGAGACGCGGCGTCATCAAATGGAGGTATCTGAATTTGGCGCTTTGGCGTTCATCGGAGCTCGATCCTGAGGGGAAGTAGCTGCTGATGATGCTCAGCTTGCGACCGGGTTTGTCAAAACGCTTTTCAATCCATCGGCCCTCAAAATCAAACTCCTCGTCCCCAATGCCTTCTATCACATCGCTGGGCTCGTGGTGGGTGTAAAGCCCCACGCCAGAGTAGCCCTTCTTTTGAGCGAAGTGAAAAGCGCCAATCAGTGGCGGCTCAGAGGCGCGTGGAATGTGGGTGAGCGACTCGTTCAGATCGCAGGCTTGCGCTTTCACCTCTTGAACCCCCAAGGCGTCCATTTCTTGAGAGGCGGCCCAATCAAAAAAGCCTTTGCTGGCGGCTGAACGGATGCCGTTGAGATTGGCGGTGAGGATTCGCATAGGGGGAGGTGTTCCTTGTGGGGTTTAAAAAAAGGAGTTCAATGGATGAAAGGGTCTTGTTGCTGGCTCCACGCCATCCGATGGGGTGGGGTGTATTTCACCACGAATGGGCCCGGCCAAAGTGCCCTCTTCATGCGGTCAACAAAGAGAGTTTAATCCATGCAAGGCGTTTCTTGGCAGAGACAAGAGGGTCCGAGCGTTGCACGTTTATGGATTGCGAATTGCTCAAGTGAAGCTCAAGTGAAGCTCAAGGTGAGGCTTCTTGTCGCCATGGCAAAGGCTCAGGAGCCATTAGAATGCACCCAGCCACCACGGTTCATTGAGAGCCGTCTCCATCCACCATCTGAGAAAAGTACATGAGTGATTTTCTGGGTTCAGCAAAGCGTTTGTCACTTGATTTTGTCTCCTTCGCCATCAACAGCGGCGTTTTGAAGTTTGGGCAATACACCACCAAAGCGGGCCGCTTGTCACCTTATTTTTTCAACGCCGGCTTGTTTGACGATGGCTTAAAGATTTCTAGGCTCGCCTCCTTTTACGCTCAAAGGGTGCTCGAGAGCGGGATGGAGTTTGACATGATTTTTGGACCCGCATACAAAGGCATCCCCTTGGGCGCCACGTTGGCCATGGAGCTCGCGCGCCAGGGTAAAAATGTGCCCTTTGCCTACAACCGCAAAGAGGTCAAAGACCATGGCGAGGGCGGCTCTTTGGTGGGCGCACCCCTCAAGGGTCGGGTGTTGATCGTGGACGATGTCATGAGTGCAGGGACTGCCGTGAGAGAGTCCATTGACTTGATTCGTCAGCAAGGTGCCATCCCCCATGGGGTGGTGATTGCCTTGGATCGTCAAGAAATGGCGACAGAAAAACAAAATGGGGTGATTCGCGACGTGCCCTACAGTGCGGTGCAGTATGTCAAGGAGCAATTGGGCTTGCAAGTTGCTGCGGTCGCCTCATTGGATGATTTGCTTGAATTCTTGAGCTTGAGCCAAGACGCGGATCTTCAAGCGCATTTGTCTCACGTACAGGCCTACCGTGCCAAGTATGGGGTGAGCGCCCTCTAAAGCCAAGCCCCTAAAGGGGCCTGGGCTCACAAAGCGGCAATTTTGGCGCGCAAGAGATCGTTGACATCCTTGGGGTTGGCCTTGCCTTGACTCGCCTTCATGACTTGGCCGATCAACGCATTGAATGCCTTGTCTTTGCCAGCCTTGATTTGCTCGACTTGGTCTGCGTTGGCCGCCAAAACCGTGTCAACGATTTTCTCCAAGGCTTTGGTGTCGTTGATTTGTTTGAGCCCCTTTTCTTCAATCACTGCATCGACGCCGGCCAATGCCGCATCGGCGTCCAAGGGCTTGTCCCACAACTCTTCCAAAACAACTTTCGCTGCATTGTTGGACAGCGAGGCGTCGGCAACGCGTTTCAAAATCGCGGCCAGCGTTGCCTCTTGGAGGGGGCAAGCTTCAAAGCCAAGATGCGAGGCGTTCAACTTTCTGGACACCTCACCCATGATCCAATTGCTTGCCATCTTGGCTTGGCCACTCAATTTCGCAACGCTCTCAAAGTAATGAGCCATGGCTTGGGACTGTGTGAGCGTGATGGCATCGTACTCGGGAATGCCGTAGTCGCCCACAAACCGAGCGGCCATGGTTCTGGGTAGCTCTGCCATTTGCGATCGAACGTCCTCCACCCAGGCTCGGTCCACTTGTAGAGGGGGCAAATCGGGGTCTGGGAAATAACGGTAATCAGCCGAGTCTTCCTTGGTGCGCATCGCCTTGGTCTCTCCCGTGTCGGGGTTGAACAAAACGGTGGATTGAATGATGGGGTGACCCTCTTCGAGTTGCTCGATTTGCCACAAAATCTCAAAATCAATGGCTTGCTGCATGAATTTGAAGCTGTTCAAATTCTTGATCTCGCGCCGCGTGCCCAAGGGCCCACCCGGGCGGCGAATAGAGACGTTGGCGTCACACCGAAAGCTGCCCTCTTGCATGTTGCCATCACAAATGCCAATCCATGTGACGATTTTGTGGAGCTCTTTGGCATAGGCCACCGCCTCGGCACTCGAACGCATATCGGGTTCGGTCACGATTTCTAAAAGGGGTGTGCCCGCACGGTTCAAATCGATGCCCGACTGATTGATAAAATCTTCGTGCAAGGACTTCCCAGCATCTTCTTCCAAATGCGCACGCACCAAACGCACCACCTTTTTTTCGGTCCCTAAAAAGAACGACACCTCTCCACCTTGGACCACTGGGATTTCAAACTGGCTGATCTGGTAGCCTTTGGGCAAATCGGGATAGAAATAGTTCTTTCGGGCAAAAATGCTCAAAGGCGATACATGCCCTCCAACGGCCAAGCCAAATTGAATGGCCCGCTCCACCGCATGGCGGTTCATCACCGGCAGGGTTCCTGGAAGGGCCAAATCCACGGCACAAGCTTGTGTGTTGGCCTCAGCACCAAAGGCCGTTGCTGCGCGCGAGAAAATTTTGCTCTGGGTCGAAAGCTGGGTGTGCGTCTCAAACCCAATCACCACTTCGTAGCCATGAATCAAGGGGCTGCTCATTGGGATTCTCCTAGGGCTCTTTGGTGCCAATCGGTGGCCAATTGAAATTGATGTGCCACGTTCAAAAGCTGACTTTCTTTTAAATAGTTTCCAATCATTTGGAGTCCAACGGGCATGTTGGCCGCGCCAAAGCCACAAGGCACACTCATGGCAGGAAGCCCTGCCAAGGAGGCGGGGAGGGTGAAGATGTCGGCCAAATAATTCGCCAGCGGGTCGGTGTTTTGTTCACCGATTTTCCACGCCACTTGAGGGGTCACGGGGCCAGCAATCACATCACAGCGCTTGAAAGCCTCTTGGAAGTCGTTGGCGATCATGCGCCTGATTTTTTGAGCTTGTAAGTAGTAGGCATCGTAGTAGCCGTGTGACAAGACATAGGTCCCAATCATGATGCGTTTTTTCACCTCTTGGCCAAAACCCTCGGTTCTGGTTTTGCGGTACATCTCATCGAGATCTTTGAACTCTTTGGCTCGAAAGCCAAATTTAACGCCATCAAATCGACTCAAGTTGCTGGACGCCTCAGCAGGGGCCAAGATGTAGTAAACCGGAATGGACAACTCGGTTTTGGGCAACTCAATGGGAACCAATTGAGCGCCCAGGGCAACCAGTTCTTTCAAGGCGAGTTCCACCGCTTGGCGAACCTCAGCGTGAAGGCCGTCGGAGAAAAACTCTTTGGGGATGCCAATTCTCAAGCCCTTGATGTCGTCGCCCAGCGAACGGGTGAAGTCCTCTTTGGGTGTGTCGAGAGAGGTTGAGTCTCGTTCGGGATCGGGCCCGCACATCGCGCTCAGCAGCATGGCACAGTCTTCAGCAGATTTGGCCATGGGTCCTGCTTGGTCCAAGCTCGAGGCGTAGGCGATCATGCCGTAGCGAGAAGCTCTGCCGTAAGTGGGCTTGATGCCAGTGATGCCACAAAATGAAGCGGGCTGTCGAATCGATCCACCGGTGTCCGTTCCAGTCGCTGCGGGACAAAGGCCAAGTGCCACAGCAGCAGCGCTGCCTCCAGACGAGCCCCCGGCAACGCGTGAGGTGTCCCAAGGGTTCTTGACGGCCCCCCAAGCGGAGTTTTCATTGGAGGAGCCCATGGCAAACTCATCGCAATTGAGTTTGCCCATGTTCACCATGCCCGCATCTTCGAGTTGCGTCACCACGCTCGCATCAAAAGGAGAGCAATAACCTTCAAGCATTTTTGAGCCTGCGGTCGTTGGAAAATCTTTGGTGACAAAGATGTCTTTGTGGGCAATGGGCACGCCTTCCAAAGCACGTGCTTGGCCTTTCGCAATTCTTTGGTCCGACAGATCGGCCTGCTTCAGGGTGTAAGCTTCATTGAAACTCACAAAGGCACCACAAGACGCGTCTTGCGCACCGCGGGAGCCTTGCTCAAAGGGGTTGCTCGCAGCAATCAGGCTCGCATGCGCTTTGGCGCGCGCTAAAAAATGTTCACTGGTTTCGCGCGCACTGACGGTTTTATTCTGCAATGCTTTTGCCAACTCTTTCAGGCTCAACTCATGAAGTTCGGACATATCAAGACTCAATCACTTTAGGGACTAAAAAGAGGCCTTTTTCAACCTCGGGGGCGCTTCTTTGATTCAACTCACGCTGATTGCTCTCAAGGACTCGGTCTTCTCGCAGTCTCAAAGTGACCTCTTGGATCGTGGCCAATGGATGAGAAAGGGGGCTCACATGGGAGGTGTCAACGGATTTGATTTGCTCAACAATTTCAAAAAAAGCATTGATTTGTCCCAACATGCGCTCCTCCTCAGAGGGGTTGAGGTCAAGTTTTGCAAGGGATGCGATTTTTTGGATCTCTGGGGAGGTCAAAGGCATAAAAAACACTTCAAAAAGAAAAATTAAAACACCCGAAATTCGTTCTGGCTCTAGCGTTCGTGTATTATCACGCCCCTACGCTCTAGAAATTTTGAGATATCAAATTTCAGTTAAAAAAGATGGGTTTTTTGACCAAAACGCATGTTTTTATACAAACGATTATTTTGAATGCAGCAGTTTCTCTTGATGAGCCCTGCATTCCTGAGAGGAAACCTACATGTTTGGATCATTTCGTCGTTACTTTTCAACCGATTTAGCCATCGATCTGGGAACGGCCAATACGCTCATTTACGTGAGAGACAAGGGTATTTTATTGGATGAGCCCTCTGTGGTGTCGATACGTCATGAAGGCGGACCACAGGGCAAGAAGACCATTCAAGCCGTAGGTCGGGAAGCCAAGGCGATGCTTGGAAAGGTGCCCGGTAACATCGAAGCCATTCGTCCCATGAAAGACGGTGTGATTGCTGACTTTACAGTCACGGAGCAAATGCTCAAGCAATTCATCAAAATGGTGCACCCCCGCTCCATGCTCAAGCCAAGCCCCAGAATCATCATTTGTGTGCCCTGTGGTTCCACACAAGTCGAGAGACGTGCCATTCGCGAGTCTGCATTGGGAGCGGGTGCTTCGGAGGTGTATTTGATCGAGGAGCCCATGGCTGCAGCGATTGGTGCGGGCTTGCCCGTGAGCGACGCGAGTGGCTCCATGGTCGTTGACATTGGAGGCGGCACCACCGAGGTGGGCGTGATCTCTCTCGGGGGCATGGTCTACAAGGGCAGTGTTCGTGTGGGTGGAGACAAGTTTGATGAGGCCATCATCAACTACATTCGACGCAATTACGGCATGTTGATTGGTGACCCCACTGCGGAGATGATCAAAAAGAACATCGGTTCTGCATTTCCAGGCTCTGAGGTCAAGGAGATGGAAGTCAAGGGACGTAACCTTTCTGAGGGCGTCCCCAGGTCCTTCACCATCTCCTCCAATGAGATCTTGGAAGCTTTGACAGACCCTTTGAATAACATTGTCTCAGCGGTCAAAAACGCATTGGAACAAACGCCCCCAGAACTCGGAGCCGACATTGCTGAGCGTGGCTTGATGCTCACGGGTGGTGGTGCATTGCTCAGGGATTTGGACAGGTTGCTCGCTGAGGAGACGGGATTGCCCGTCTTGGTGGCTGAGGATCCATTGACCTGTGTGGTGCGTGGCTGTGGTCTGGCCCTTGAGCGCATGGAGCGTTTGGGTGCAATTTTCACCAGCGAATGAGATGATTTGACGAGATTCATGGATTGTTTTGCTTTTTTAGGCAAAACAATAAGAATTACAATCGAGAGAAGTAAAGCAATGGGTATATGCGCATAAAGTGCATATGCCTTTTTTGCGATATGGACCATATGGACTGCACGGCTTTTAGAGCTATACCTTGACGACTACTTATTGCGCTGATCTGAACCACCATGCCACTTGGAACGCTCGATAGAACCCCACCGCCGTTTTTTAAGCAGGGCGCGACACCTCTTCACAAGTTGATCTTTTTTTCGTGTTTGTCCATTTTGATCATGTTTTGTGATGTCAGGTGGCAACTCACTCAGCCGCTTCGATCATTGTTTTCTCTGGTCTTGGCCCCTATTCAGTGGGTTGCACAGCAACCTGGCCATTTGAGTGACCGAGTGGAGGTGTTTTTTCAAGACAAGGGCGATGCTCAAAATGAGGCCATGCAGGCCAAAAAACAGTTGTTGGAGCAGTCTCTACATGCTTCGCAAGTGGATCAGTTGATGCTGGAGAACAAACAGTTGAGAGCGCTTTTGGAGTTGAAGTCTCGCGTTCAAACCACTGCTCAGGTGGCCCAAGTGATCTACGATGCGGCAGACCCTTTCACGCGAAAAGTCATTTTGGACAAAGGCTCGATGAGTGGCATCCAAGTGAGCTCTCCGGTCATGGATGAAGCTGGCGTTGTGGGGCAGGTCACACGCGTTTATCCCTTGATCAGCGAGGCCACCTTGATCATTGACAAAAACCACTCCATTCCTGTTTTGAACAACAGAACGGGCGCGCGTGGGGTCGCCTTTGGCGAGTCTGCTGGGGCGCCTCTCTTGGAGTTGCGGTACATGGCGGCCAATGCAGACATTCAAGAGAACGATATTTTGAGCACCAGCGGCGTTGACGGGGTCTACCCCGCAGGCGTGCCTGTGGCCAAGGTGATCAAAATTGAGAGAAGTGCGGATTCGATGTTTGCACGCATTTTGTGCGAGCCCTTGGGGCGCGCTCAAGGGGTGAGACATTTGATGGTTTTGGATCCCGTGGGTTTTGACTTGCCTGCCCGACCCGAGAATGAAACCGTCAAAGCCATGCCTAAAAACGGGGGTCGACCATGATCATGCCTCGTGGACAGCAGTTGCTGCTCCCTGCAAAGCCGTTTTTCATTGTGATGAGTTTGTTCACGGCCTTGTTGATGAACATGATTGAGAATGTGGGATTGCTGGGCAATGCGGCTTGGATGCCCGACTTTTTGGCGCTGGTGTTGCTCTTTTGGTCCGTTCACCAGCCCCAGCGCGTGGGGATTGGTTGGGCATTCTTGTTGGGCCTGGCTTGTGATGTGCATCAGGTGTCCTTTTTGGGTCAGCATGCATTGGCTTATACGGTCCAAGGTTTTTTGGCGACTTTGATCCATCGCCGATTGCTTTGGTTTTCTGTGCCCTCGCAGGCTTTACAAGTGCTGCCCCTTTTTGCTATTTCGCATGCCATCTCTATGGTGCTTCGAATGACCTTGTCTGGCAGTTTAATGGGTTGGCCCATGATCTTTGCACCCATGATTGAAGCGCTTTTATGGCCTGTGGTCAGCATCATTTTGTTGGCCCCTCAGCGGCGAGCTCCTGACCCCGATGAGAACCGTCCTCTATGAGTTGGGGTGGCAACATTGAGCAAGATTTAAGGCGATTCAGGGGCCGTGTGTTGGCGGCCACTGTTTTTGTTTTTGTGGCTTTTTCGCTGTTGGGCCTCAGACTTTTGTACTTGCAGGTTTGGAGATACCAAGACTTGTTTGAACAAGCCGAGAGCAATCGCAAGGTGATTGCTCCGGTGGTGCCCACCCGTGGCGTGATCATGGATCGCAATGGTGTGATCGTAGCCACCAATTACTCCGCATACACACTGGAGATCACGCCGGCCAAACTGAGTACCCCCTTGGAATCGGTCATCGATGAATTGTCCAAGGTGATCAATATTTATCCTCGCGACAGAAGGCGATTCAAGAAACTCTCCGATGAGTCTAAAAGTTTTGAGTCTGTACCCATTCGCACCCGTTTGACCGATCAAGAGGTGGCTCGTTTTGCAGCCCAACGCTTTAGGTTTCCTGGCGTTGAGATCAAGGCGAGGCTCTTTAGAAACTACCCCTATCAGACACTGGCCAGTCACTTGATTGGTTACATTGGTCGCATCAACCAGTCGGAGAAAGAAAAAATTGAAGAGACTGAAGACGAGGCGAATTACAGGGGGACGGATTACATTGGAAAATTAGGGATCGAGCAAAGTTATGAAAGAGAGCTCCACGGCGTAACGGGCTTTCATGAAATGGAGACCTCCGCAGGAGGTCGAGCCGTCAGACGGCTCTCGAGCAGCCCCTCCACACCGGGCAACACGGTCATGCTTTCCGTGGACATCAAGTTGCAAAAATTGGTTGAAGATTTGTATGGCAACAGGCGTGGTGCCTTGGTCGCCATGGATCCGAAAACGGGGGAAGTTTTAGCTTTCGTCAGCAAACCCACCTTTGATCCGAATTTATTTGTCGAGGGCATTGACAGCGAAAATTGGCAAGCTCTCAACGAGTCGATCGACAAGCCGCTATTGAACAGAGCGCTCAGGGGGACTTATCCGCCAGGTTCTGTTTACAAGCCTTTCATGGCTTTGGCCGCACTAGAGGTTGGAAAGCGCACACCCAGTCAAACGGTTTTTGACCCAGGTTTTTTCATGTTTGGCAACCACCGATTCAGAGACGATAAGGAAGGTGGGCATGGGACGGTTGACATGTACCGCTCGATTGTGGAGTCTTGTGACACTTACTATTACATGTTGGCTCGCGACTTGGGCGTGGACACCATTTACGAGCAGATGAAGCCTTTGGGCTTTGGCCAATACACGGGCATTGATGTGCTCGGGGAAGCCAAAGGGATTTTGCCTTCAACGCAGTGGAAGAGCTCCACGTACAAGAAACCCGAACAACAACGGTGGTATTCAGGCGAGACGATTTCGCTTGGAATTGGACAGGGCTACAACAGCTTTACGGTGCTCCAAATTGTTCAAGCCGCTGCAACACTCTTGAACGATGGTAAAAAGACGAGACCTCATTTGGTCAAAGAAATCATCAATCCAGAGTCCAAGATCAGCAAACCCGTGGTGGTCAACTCGATTGCAGAAATTTCATTGAAACCAGAAAACACAGCGGTGATTCGACAAGCATTGGTGGGTGTGAATTTGGAGGGAACGTCTGCTGCAAGTTTCATTGGTGCAGCCTACACCAGTGGGGGTAAAACGGGAACGGCGCAGGTCTACTCTGTTCGTGAGAATGAAAAATACAATGCTTCTAAAGTCGATGAGAGGATGAGAGACCACGCCCTGTTCATGGCTTATGCCCCTGCAGAAGATCCCAAGGTGGTCCTCGCCATGGTGGTGGAGAATTCAGGTTTTGGTGCGCAAAATGCTGCGCCGATTGCAAGACGGGTTTTTGACTTCTTGCTGCTGGGACAGTACCCAGCGGAGGAGGATATTGCAGCAGTTCAGTTGGGACAAGCCACCAAACCGATTGGTAAAACGAGGCCTGTGGCCAGCGTTCAGTGGTTCAATGCCAGCGAAAAAATTGGCACCTCAGAGACCCTGCCCGCAAGTGCTGCCGCCACACCCTGAGGGCTTGACCCCAGAGCCCGGTCAGGTCTTCGTGAAGGTCTTGGGCGCACTCAAGGCGCCAAGTAAGCATCACTTGCTGTCTTGATGATCAAGCAGCTCACAACACCTATAAAAACCCACCTGACAAACCCGGAGCCGTGTTTGACCGCCATGTGGGTCCCCACTGTACTGCCTAAAATATTGCAAATGGCCATGGGGATGGTCACAGCCCACCAAATTTTTCCTTGCAAGACGAATAAACACAATGCTGCAGCGTTGCTGGCGCTGTTGAGAATTTTGGCCGCCCCAGAGGCATGAAGAAAGTCGTAGCGCAATAAGCGTACAAAAATGAAGATGAAAAAACTACCCGTTCCAGGACCAAAAAATCCATCGTAAAAACCAATCAAACCCGCCACCATCATCATGACGAAGAGTTCAGCGTGACCTCGAAAGCGAGGTTCATGGGAGTTGCCCAAATTTTTGTTGATCAGGGTATAGCTCAGCACACCCAGTAAGACCAGAGGGAGTATTTTCTTCAGTGCATCCGAGGAGACCAAATTCAAGGTCCAAGCACCGAGGAAAGAACAGGCAGCAGCAAAAACCGCTGACAGCAACAGCTTTCTCCACGGCAAATCGATCTTTTTGCTGTAGTTCCAGCTCGCGATGAGAGTGCCCCAAAGAGAAACCGATTTGTTGTTGCCTAAAAGTGTGGCTGCTGGAGCCAAGGGATAGGCCGAAAAGAAGGCGGGCACCAAGATCAACCCTCCTCCTCCCACCACCGCGTCGACATAACCGGCCAATGCCGAGCAAACCAATAAAAAAACAATGTCCATGACTGGATTGTGACGCAAAAAGAAAGGGAGATAAAAAAAAGCACTGCTTCAAGCAGTGCTCTTCGATGCATGACCCTCTTTGTCGGGGTCTTATTTTTGTTATTGTCTCCTCCAACTCACCACAGCAACCATCTATTAAGTACCAAGAAAATGTATCCCTACCAGCGCAACTTGGTGCTAGGGAGTTTCCCAGGGAGAGAAAACTTTGAGCAACTCAAATCGATTCAGCTAAAGGGCGCAATGACAAGTTGGAGCTCAATGGGCGTGAGCCGAGGCGATCCACCTTGCGGCTTTTTCTGCCATCATCAAAATGGGTGAATTGGTGTTTCCGCTGGTGATGGTGGGCATGGCAGAGCCGTCGACCACGCGAAGTCCCTCGATCAAGCCGCCCTGGCCATTTTGAACTCGAAACTCTGAATCCAAAACTGCACCACGTGCACCCAATGGGCCCATGGCTGCAGTACCAACAGGGTGAAAGATGGTGCTGGAGATGTCCCCGGCGGCTTTGAACAACTCCTCTTGGCTTTGGAGTTGTGCGCCAGGTTTGAATTCTTGCGGCTCAAAGGCTTTGAGAGCCGGTTGGGAGATGATTGTTCTCGTCAAGGCGATGGACTTGGCAGCCTTCTCCAAGTCCTCTTGAGTGCTCAAATAGTTGGGATGGATGAGGGGCGCGTCTTGGGAGTTGCTGGTCTTCGCACGCACAAATCCCCTTGAAGTGGGGTTGACATTGCAAACGCTTGCCGTGATCGCGTCAAAGTCATGAAGGGGTTCACCAAAAGCATTCAAGCTGAGCGGTTGAACGTGGTATTGCAAGTCGGGCCAATCCAAGGAGGGATCGCTTTTGGTGAACACGCCCAGTTGTGAGGGCGCCATGCTCATGGGGCCAGATTGTTGGAGCAGGTATTGCAGCCCCATTTTGGCCTTGCCCCACCAGCTTTTAGAAAGGGTATTGAGCGTGGCGGTATTTTTGACTTTGAAAATGGTTCGAATTTGCAAATGGTCTTGTAAATTTTCACCCACACTGGGCAAGTTCACAAGGGGTTCAATGCCAATGCTTTTTAAATGCGCAGGGTTGCCAATTCCAGACAATTGCAACAGATGGGGGCTGCCGATGCTGCCAGCACAAAGAATCACTTCGTGTCTGGCACTGACCCTTAACTTTTCTTGACCCGTCAAGACCTCAACGCCCGTGCACTTTTGAGAGCCATTGGAAGTAGGCTCAAGGATCAACCGATCCACATGGGCTCGGGTCCACATCTCAAAGTTATCACGCCCATAGCATGCAGGGCGTAAAAAAGCTTTTGCGGTGTTCCATCTCCAACCCGATCGTTGATTGACTTCGAAGTAGCCAACACCTTCATTGTTTCCACGGTTAAAGTCCGATGTTTTTTCAATGCCAGACTCAACGCACGCCTCTGCAAAGGCCTCCAAAACGGGCCACTGAAGTCTTTGCTTTTCAACCCGCCATTCACCTCCAGCATTTTTCTGCTCGAGGGTTTGTTCGTAAAGCGATGCGTTGTGAAGAGTTGAACTTTTTCTCGATGGGGGAACCTTGGCCCCATGAAAGGCATTGGCGCCCAAGTGGTGATCTTCGTGAAACTTGAACTCTTCAAGGCATTGTGACCAATTCCACCTAGAGTCTTGAGTGATGTGTGCCCATTGGTCGTAGTCTTTGGACTGTCCACGCATGTAAATCATGCCATTGATGCTTGAGCATCCGCCCAGGACTTTGCCTCGGGGGTAGCGAAGTGCTCGCTCGTTCAGGCCCGATTGCGGCGCTGTTTGAAACAGCCAATCTGTCCTTGGGTTGCCAATACAGTACAAATATCCAACAGGAATGTGTATCCAGTGGTAGTCGTCCTTGCCCCCAGCTTCGATGAGCAACACTCGCTTAGAGGCGTTGGCACTGAGTCGATTGGCCAGCAATGCGCCAGCCGTACCTGCACCCACGATGATGTAGTCAAAAGTCAAGTCGTTCATCAAGGGGTGTGGTTAAGTGAAGAATTACTTGGACGTGGGCATGACAAACTCTGCCCCACCCGTGATGCTTTGAGGCCAGCGTTGCATGATGCTTTTTTGTTTGGTGTAAAAACGAACACCTTCTTCACCATAAGCATGGATATCACCAAATAGGGACCTCTTCCAGCCCCCAAAGCCATGCCATGCCATGGGCACGGGAATGGGCACATTGATGCCCACCATGCCCACTTGAATGCGCCTAGAGAACTCTCTGGCGACATGTCCTTCGCGGGTGAAGCAGCTCACACCATTGCCAAACTCATGGGCATTGATCAAATCGATGGCTTCGTTCAAGTCCTTGACCCGAACGCAACTCAAAACGGGGCCAAAAATCTCTTCTTTGTAAATTCGCATATCCGACTTGACATGGTCAAACAAAGTCCCACCCAGCCAAAAACCTTGATCACAGCCGCTGCCTGCACTGGCACCCTTGAAGTCTCGTCCATCGACCAAAAGTTGTGCGCCTTCAGCCGCACCAATATCGATATAGCCTTTGATCTTCTCAAGAGCAGCATGGGTCACAATGGGGCCCATTTCGGCGTCGAGTTCAATGCCATTTTTGATCTTTAAATCTCGTGTTCTTTGGATCAATGCCGGCATGATTTTCTCGGCCACATCACCCACCAAGACCGCAACACTGATGGCCATGCAGCGCTCACCGGCCGATCCATAGGCGCTTCCAATCAAGGCATCAACTGCTTGATCTAAATCGGCATCAGGCATCACGACCATGTGGTTCTTGGCCCCACCAAGTGCTTGAACACGTTTGCCCAAGTGAGCACCTGTCTCATACAAATGATTGGCAATGGGTGTTGAGCCCACAAAGCTCACACCTTGGACATCTGGGTGAGCCATCAGGGCATCCACTGCCTCCTTACCCCCTTGTACGACACTAAAAACACCATCAGGCAGCCCAGCTTGCTTGAGCAATTCGGCCATCATCAAAGAGGGGGAAGGGTCGAGAGGACTTGGTTTTAAGATGAAGCTGTTGCCACACGCCAAAGCAACAGGAAACATCCACATGGGCACCATGACTGGAAAATTAAAGGGCGTGATGCCTGCGACCACGCCAAGGGGTTGACGCATGGTCCAGTTGTCAATGCCGGTTGAAACTTGGTCGGTGAAGTCGCCTTTGAGGAGTTGAGGAATGCCACAGGCAAACTCGATGATGTCAATGCCTCTAGAGACCTCGCCTTGTGCGTCAGTGAACACTTTGCCGTGTTCAGAGGTGATCAAATGTGCAAGTTCGTCCTTGTGCTGATTGATGAGCTCTAAAAACTTGAACAAAACACGGGCACGTCGAATAGGGGGCATCTCCGCCCAGGCCGGTTGTGCTTTTTTGGCTGCAGCAACGGCTGCTTGGACCTCATCTTGCGCACCCATTAAAACTTCACGCGTGACGGCACCACTGGCTGGGTTGTAGACGGATTGTTTGGAGGGGGAAAAGCCTGCGTGTAATTGACCGTTGATGAAATGTTGAATCAAAGGTCTTGCTTGTGTTTGGGTCATGTTGACATCAGCCTCAATGAAGGGGTGTAAGGGATGAAGTGAAAAAGTTAAGGACGCAAGGAATGCGTCAGTGATAAGGGCAACTATATACTGAAATCTCGGATGAGCACGAGCGTGCTGACCCTAACGTGCACCAGCTATATCAAGGAGGGAGCCACTGCAATATGAAGACAGGGGGCTCAGCAGCCAAACAATGGCTTGGGCCACCTCTAGGCTGCTTCCGACGCGACCCATTGGCATTTGAGGGGCCAAGTCACGTGCTCGATCAGGCTGCCCGCCACTGGCATGAATTTCTGTATCAATGATGCCTGGGCGAACAGCATTGACTCGAATGCCTTCGCTGGCGACCTCTTTGGCCAGGCCCAGGGTCATGACATCCACGGCACCCTTGCTCGCAGCATAATCAATGTACTGGTTGGGTGAACCCAGTCTTGAAGCGGCACTGCCTACATTGACGATGGATCCTCCCTCGCCGCCTTGTCGGGTGCTCATTCGAAGCACGGCCTCCTTGGCGCATAAAAAGCTACCGATGACATTGATGCGCATCATGCGCTCGAGTCGTTGAGCGCTGAATTGGTCCAATCTTTGGGCAAAATCTACAACACCCGCATTGTTCACCAAACCATCAAGGCGGCCCCATTTGGCATCGATTTGAGCAAACATCCTTTTGATTTCTGCCTCAACACCCACGTCGGCTTGGATGCTGATGGCAGAGCCACCGGCACTTCGAATTTGACGCACAACAGCATCTGCGGCCAAGGAATTGGTGCTGTAATTGACCGCGACTTGCCAGCCTTCTTTGGCCGCTAAGAGTGCCGTTTGCGCGCCGATGCCTCTGGAGGCGCCAGTGATTAAAACGGTTTTTGACTTCAAGGGAGATTATCCTTTTTGAGCTTGGTGGGCTTGTTGGTCGGCGTGATAACTCGAGCGAACCATCGCACCCACGGCTGCGTGTTTAAAGCCCATTTCATAGGCTTTGGATTCAAACATCTTGAACGCATCTGGGTGAACATAGCGTGTCACAGGCAGGTGGTGAGTGCTTGGGGCCAGATACTGTCCAATGGTCAGCATGTCGATATTGTGTTCGCGCATGTCCTTCATGGTTTGTAAAATTTCCTCATCCGTTTCACCAAGCCCCACCATGAGACCACTTTTGGTCGGAACGCTGGGAAAGAGGGCTTTGAATTTTTTCAACAAATTCAGACTGAATTGATAATCACTTCCTGGGCGCGCTTGGGCGTAAAGCCTGGGCACCGTTTCCATGTTGTGATTCATGACGTCAGGTGGGGCCTCCTTGAGGATGCCAAGAGCGCGGTCATCACGGCCTCTAAAATCGGGCACCAAAATTTCAATTTGGGTAAGAGGGGAGCGTTCACGAATGCTTTGTATACAGGCGACAAAGTGAGAGCTCCCACCATCTCTCAGGTCGTCCCTGTCGACGCTGGTGATCACCACATATTTGAGTTTTAATTGTGCGACGGTTTGTCCCAAGTGTTCGGGCTCATTGGGGTCAAGTGGGTCAGGCCGGCCATGGCCGACATCGCAAAAGGGGCAGCGCCTTGTGCATTTGTCGCCCATGATCATAAAGGTGGCCGTGCCGTTGCCAAAGCATTCACCAATGTTGGGGCAAGAGGCCTCTTCACAAACGGTCACCAGTTGGTTGCTCCTCAAGATGTCCTTGATCTCATAAAAGCGAGAATTGGGAGAGGCCGCTTTAACGCGAATCCAATCGGGCTTTTTCAAAACCTCTTGCGACTGAACTTTGATGGGAATTTTTGATAACTTGTCAAAGGCCTTTTGCTTGACGGTTGGGTCATACGTTTTGGTATTTGAGGACTCGGTGGGTGGATTGCTCATGAAGAGAGTGTTCTTAAATAGGGGTGATTGTGTGGTGATGAAATGAGGCCATGCTCAAGAGAGATAGGTGTTTAATTTTTCAGCCAACAGCACAGAGACATCTTGGCAATTTAACATGACCCCCAGTTTATGTAAATTGGTGGTGCTTAATCCTTCATAGCCACAGGGATTGATGGCGTCAAATGGAGCCATGTCCATCGACACGTTCAACGACAAGCCGTGGTAAGTGCAGTGCTTAGTAACTTTGACACCAATCGCAGCAATTTTGGAAAGGCCCTTGAAATCGGGCGTGGTGGTTTTGGGTGCTTGCGAAAGTGAAGCCGTCTCAAAGGGGCTGTAGACGAATCGCTCATGAGACTGCGGATCGTGGGCATTGACATACACGCCAGGCGCTCCAAGGACGCGGTGAGCGGTAAGCCCCAGCGTGTTGAGCGTTTTGATCACCGCTTCTTCAAGTCGAAAGACATACTCTTTGACAAAATAGCCTTTGTGGCTCAAATTGATCAAGGGGTAAGCCACCACTTGTCCGGGTCCGTGGTGCGTGATTTGTCCACCGCGGTTCGTTTGTATCAAGGGAATGTCACTGGCATGGAGCAAGTCTTTGGGGCTAGCGCTCAGGCCCAAAGTGTAGACTTTGGGGTGCTCACAGATCCACAACTCATCGGGCGTGTCGGATGTTCTGCCGAGCGTGAAATCTTGCATCTTTTGATAGATTTCGGCATAGGGAACTTCCCCCAAGTAGATGGTTTTCATGTCTTGAGCGACGATTGAAAGATTGAATGCTTCACAGAGAGCTTTAAAGAACCACCTTGACCAAGGGATGGGTAGACAAGGCGGTGTAGAGCTGATCGAGCTGAGCTTGAGAAGTGGCCCAAATGTTGAGCGTGACCCCTAGATAATTACCCCCCTTGCTCTCTCTCAATTCGATGTTCGAGGCCTCAAATTGGGGATCAAAGTCTTTGGCGATGGTCGTGAGCGTGTGCACAAAGTGGTCTACCTTTTGGCCCATGACTTTGATGGGAAAAGAGCAAGGAAACTCAATCAAAGTGGTTCGCGCGGAGTCTGCTGTGGTGAGGGGTGTTGTAGGCTTTTGATCACTCATGAGTTTTTAAGGTTTTGGTAAGCGGCATAAAGTTGATGATAAATGGGCCCAGGACGGGCGTCTCCTATCACTTGGTCATCGAGTCGCGTGATGGGCAAGATTTCCTTGGATGCAGAGGTGAGCAGCAACTCATCTGCATGAAAGACATCTTCCTTGCTTTGAGGTTTGAAGATCAAGGGAATTTGGAGTTGGCTGCACAATTGAGTCAAAACACTGTACCTGATCCCTTCCAAAACCAACGGACCCGTGGGTGTGCCAATCACCGAGCCGTTTTTGACCACCCAGACATTGCTGGACGAGGCTTCACTCAAGAAGCCATCGCGAAACATCACCGTTTCTGCCGCACCCTTTTGGGTACCTAGTTCTTTGGCCAAAATGGAGCCCAACAAACTGGTCGATTTGATGTGTGCTTTTTTCCAGCGAAAATCGTCGCTTGTAATGCAAAAGACCCCATTTTCACGCATTTTCAAGTTGACAGCGGGCAGTGGCTGGCACATGACAAAGACGGTGGGCGCAAGATGATTGGGAATGGCGTGATCACGGGGTGCCACGCCTCGGCTGATTTGCAAGTAAATACTGGCGCTGAAAAGGTCGGGGGATAGCTTGTGAAAAGCAGCGTTTTCATTCAACAATCGATCAAAGATTGCTTTAAAGTCAAGCCTCGTCATGGGCATGATCATGAAGACCTCATTCAAAGAGCGCTCAAGTCTTGCCATGTGCTCATCGAATTTAAAAAATTGACCGTGATAAGCCGGAATCACTTCGTAAATGGCATCTCCAAAAATAAAGCCTCGGTCCAAAACACTGATTTTGGCGTCCGCGAGGGGGCCAAACTGCCCATTCAGGTAGCAAACACCACCCTGTGAGGGGCTCACTTGGGGTGGCGTGGGATGGGTGTTTTTAAACATGATCAGATTATCGCTGGTCTGCAAAATAGGGGCCAGAAAGATTTTTTTAGGCCTGTTTGCAATAGCAGTGGGTTTTCCCTTACAATGGTGAGCTTTACATAATTTCATGCGTATTGAACTCATAGTAAACGGTCTTTAATCATTCTTTTTAGGGGCTGTTATTTTGATGTTGAGCTTGAAATGATGGAGCGAAAAGCAAAGGCAGTTGATTCACCCGAGTATCCTGAAGAGGAGCCCATCGTTCCTTGGACCAAGGAGCAGGTGCTGGAGTTTCGACAGGCTCAACCCACGGTTTCCGTTTGGTGGGTCATTGGTGCTCAAGTTTTGGTGGGTTTGGTGTTGATGTTTGTGGCTTGGCTCTTGGGGGTCAAGTTGGCAAAAATGGTTTCTTTGGGTTACGGTTCGCTGTGCGTGGTGTTGCCCTCAGCTTTGTTTGCAAGGGGAATCACGAGTCGCTGGTCTGGACTGGGTCCGGGAGCTGCTGTAACGGGATTTTTTCTTTGGGAGTTTGTCAAAATAGCCATGACAATGGTCATGCTTTTGATCTCTCAAAGTGTGGTGGATGATCTCAGTTGGCCCATGATGATTTTGGGCTTGATCATCACGATGAAGGTGTATTGGCTTTCGTTTTTATGGACGCGCAAGAGCTGATGGAGGTTCGGCGGGTTCATCGAGATTTGAAGGCGTTGTTGGTAAGATAAAACTTAAATTTAAAATGTCTGCTGAACACACTACTGAACATGTCATGACCGCTGGAGACTACATCGGTCACCACTTGACGCATTTGCAAAACAAGCCAATGGCTGGGATCATTGATTTCTCGGTTTACAACTTGGACTCCATTTTTTGGTCTGTGTTGATTGGTGTGGTTGGTTTTTTCTTTTTGCGTCAAGCTGCAAAGGCTGCAACTTCGGGTGTGCCTGGACGCTTTCAAGCCGCAGTCGAAATGCTCATTGAGTTGGTTGATAGCCAGTCTCGTGGAATCATCCACAATGCGCAAAGTAGAAAAATTGTCTCGCCTTTGGCTTTGACGGTTTTTGTGTGGATCTTTTTGATGAATGCAATGGACTTGTTGCCTGTGGACTTGCTCCCCGTGATTTGGGAGTCTTTTTATGAGTCCCAGGGGATGGATCCTCATCATGCGTACATGCGCATTGTGCCAAGCGCTGACTTGTCAACCACATTGGGTTTGTCCACATCGGTGTTGTTGGTCTGTGTTTTTTACAATATCAAAATCAAAGGCTTGGGTGGCTGGATTCACGAGCTCTTCACGGCTCCATTTGGTCCTCACCCCCTCTTGTGGCCCATTAACTTTGTCATGCAACTGATTGAGTTTGCGGCAAAAACAGTCTCTCATGGTATGCGGTTGTTTGGCAATATGTATGCTGGAGAGTTGGTCTTCATGTTGATTGCCTTGATGGGCAGCGCTGCGGCATTTTCATTGCCAGGCATTTTGCTGCCAATCGGGCATATTTTGGCTGGTTCTGTTTGGGCCATCTTTCACATCTTGATCATTACATTGCAGGCGTTCATTTTTATGATGCTTACATTGGTTTATGTAGGTCAAGCGCATGACGCGCATTGAGTTTCGGTAATTTGTTTTTTTTATTTTTTTAATCCATAGGAGCATCACATGGAACACGTACTTGGTTATGTAGCACTCGCCGCTGGCTTGATCATTGGTTTAGGCGCGATTGGCGCTTGTATCGGTATCGGTATCATGGGTAGCAAATACCTTGAGTCCGCAGCTCGTCAACCTGAATTGATGAATGAGTTGCAAACAAAAATGTTTTTGTTGGCAGGTTTGATTGATGCGGCTTTCTTGATTGGCGTGGGTATTGCCATGATGTTTGCCTTTGCCAATCCTTTCGTTTTGAAATAAACGTCTTAGCAATGTCCTCTTTAAGAAAGGTGTTGCCGTGAGTATTAATGCAACCCTGTTCGTTCAGGCAATCGTTTTTGCGATATTGGTCTGGTTCACCATGAGTTTCGTGTGGCCTCCCATCGTCAAAGCGCTTGATGATCGAGCTAAGAAAATAGCTGAAGGTCTTGAGGCCGCTGATAAAGCCAAGTTTGAGCTCAGCGCTGCGACTCGTCATGTTGAGGTGGAGCTTGCCAAATCCAAAACTGAAGTTCAGTCTCGAGTTTTGGATGCTGAAAAGCGTGCGCAAATGATCATTGAAGAAGCCAAAATCACCGCAAGTGAAGAGGCTGCAAAAATCATTCATGGTGCTCGTGCTGAGGCCGAGCAAGAGATGATCAAAGCACGTGAAGTATTGCGTGAGCAAGTGGCTTTATTGGCAGTCAAAGGTGCGGAGCAAATTTTGCGCAAAGAGGTCAACCCCTCTGTGCACAACGATTTGCTGGTCCAACTCAAATCTGAGTTGTGAAAAGCCCAAGTAAAGGACAAGCGAGCACATCATGGCTGAAATAGCAACAATTGCACGCCCCTATGCAGAAGCCTTGTTCAAGACTTCAGCTGGGCGCGCTAACCCTGACATGGTTCTAGAGTGGCTGGGCGAGATGTCAATGTTTGCAAGTGATGAGCAGTTATTGCGTTTGGCTGCCAACCCAAGGGTAACGGCAGCTGAGCTGGTTGACTTGATCAAGGGTTTGTTCAAAAAAGAATTGAACTCTGAGGCTCAAAACTTTCTGCGTTTGATCATTGAACAGTCAAGACTAGAAGTCTTGCCTGAGATTTATCAGCAATTCAAAGTGCTTCACAACTCGCTCAAGGGTAGCCAAGATGCGGTTGTCGAAAGTGCGTTTGCGATAGACCCCCATACTTTGAACGAGATATCTGCTTTGTTAGAAAAGAGATTTGCTCGTAAGTTAAACCTCACCGTTGAGCTCAATTCAGAGCTGATTGGTGGGATCCGTGTTGTGGTGGGCGATGAGGTGTTAGATACATCTGTCAAAGCTCGCTTAGAACAAATGAAAGTCGAGTTAATGGAGTAAGCTCTCAAGAGTTTACAACGTTGACCCCTACAAACCCCAAGGAAAAGGAAAGAGTCATGCAACTCAATCCCGCAGAAATTTCTGAGTTGATCAAAAGTCGCATTGAAGGCCTCGCAGCACAAGCTGATGTTCGCAATCAAGGCACAGTGGTCTCAGTTACAGACGGTATTTGTCGCATCCACGGTTTATCCGATGTGATGCAAGGTGAGATGTTGGAGTTTCCCAATAACACATTTGGCTTGGCGCTTAATTTAGAGCGTGATTCGGTCGGTGCGGTTATTTTGGGTGACTATGAGCGCATCTCTGAGGGAGATACGGTTAAGTGCACGGGCAGAATTTTGGAAGTTCCCGTGGGTCCTGAGCTGATTGGCCGCGTGGTCAATGCTTTGGGTCAACCGATCGACGGCAAGGGTCCCATTCATGCCAAATTGACGGACGTGATTGAAAAGGTTGCCCCTGGCGTGATCGCGCGTCAATCGGTGAGCCAACCTATGCAAACTGGATTGAAGTCCATCGACTCCATGGTGCCCATTGGGCGTGGTCAACGTGAGTTGATCATTGGAGACCGCCAAACAGGTAAGACCGCGGTTGCGATCGATGCCATCATCAGCCAAAAAGGCCAAGGCGTGACATGTATTTATGTCGCGATTGGACAAAAGGCTTCTTCGATCAAAAACGTGGTGAGATCCTTAGAGCAAGCAGGTGCAATGGATTACACCATTGTGGTTGCTGCGTCTGCTTCAGAATCAGCTGCGATGCAGTATGTGTCCGCTTACTCTGGTTGCACGATGGGCGAGTATTTCCGCGATCGTGGTGAAGATGCGTTGATTGTTTATGATGACTTGTCCAAGCAAGCGGTTGCTTACCGTCAAGTTTCATTGCTTTTGCGTCGCCCACCAGGACGTGAGGCCTACCCAGGTGACGTTTTCTATTTGCACAGCCGTTTGCTCGAGCGTGCAGCGCGTGTGAATGCAGATTATGTTGAGGCGTTTACAAAAGGCGAGGTCAAAGGCAAGACGGGTTCTCTCACCGCTCTTCCAATCATTGAAACTCAAGCTGGTGACGTTTCTGCATTCGTGCCAACCAATGTGATCTCTATCACGGACGGTCAGATTTTCTTAGAAACATCACTCTTCAATGCGGGTATTCGTCCTGCGATCAATGCGGGTATTTCCGTGTCTCGCGTGGGTGGTGCAGCTCAAACCAAATTGATCAAGAATCTGTCGGGTGGTATCCGTACCGATTTGGCTCAATACCGTGAATTGGCAGCCTTTGCTCAGTTCGCCTCTGACTTGGATGAGGCCACAAGAAAGCAGTTGGACCGCGGTGCTCGAGTGACCGAGTTGTTAAAACAAGCTCAGTACAGCCCCTTGTCCATCAGCTTGATGGCAGCAACACTTTTTGCTGTGAACAAAGGTTATTTGGACAGCATTGATGTCAAGCAAGTCTTGCACTTTGAGAATGAACTTCATCAAGAGCTCAAAGCCAAACACCCTGCACTCTTGGCCAAGCTTGAAAGCGACAAAGCGATGGACAAAGAGGCCGAGGCTGAATTGACAGCGATTTTGGATGCGTTCAAAAAAGCTTTTGGTTGAGTTGATCAAACATAGGAGCCATTGATGGCAGCAGGCAAGGAAATACGCGGCAAGATCAAATCGGTTGAAAACACCAAAAAGATCACCAAAGCCATGGAAATGGTCGCCGCCTCCAAAATGCGCAAAGCGCAAGAGCGCATGCGCTCGGCGCGCCCCTACAGTGCAAAGATTCGGGATGTGGCAAGCCACCTGGGCCAAGCCAATCCTGAATATGTGCATCCCTTTATGAAAAAGCATCCCAATGCGAAGGCCCAAGGCTTTATTGTGGTGACAACAGACAAGGGCTTGTGTGGAGGTATGAACACCAACATTTTGAGATTGGTCACCACCAAGCTCAAAGACCACGCCACTGAGTCGGCCAATGCAAAAATGGTGGCCATTGGAAACAAGGGCCTCGGGTTTTTGAACAGAATTGGTTCGACTGTTGTCGCCAATGTGACTCAACTTGGGGATGCGCCCCATTTGGAGAGACTCATTGGCCCCGTTAAATTGCTCCTAGATGCATATACAAAGGGTGAATTGAATGCGGTGTACATCTGTTACACCAAATTCATCAACACCATGAAGCAAGAAGCTGTGGTTGAGCAACTGTTGCCTTTGTCATCTGAAGAAATGGCCAAGCAAACCAAAGCAGGTGGGACTCATGCCTGGGATTATTTGTATGAGCCTGATGCACAAAGTGTGATTGATGATTTGTTGGTGAGATACGTCGAAGCTTTGGTCTATCAAGCTGTTGCAGAAAACATGGCCTCTGAGCAATCTGCTCGAATGGTGGCCATGAAGGCTGCAACGGACAATGCTGGCAGTGTCATCAATGAACTGAAACTCGTTTACAACAAGACCCGTCAAGCTGCGATCACGAAGGAACTCTCCGAGATCGTTGCTGGTGCGGCAGCCGTTTAGTCCAAAAGACAAGACGACCCGAAGAATATTTATTTAAATTTGGAGCAAAAAAATGGCTCATGCACAAGGAAAAATCGTTCAATGTATCGGCGCTGTTGTGGACGTCGAGTTCCCAAGAGACCAAATGCCTCACATTTATGATGCATTGAAACTCGAAGGCACTGCCTTAACATTGGAAGTTCAACAACAATTGGGTGACGGTATCGTCAGAACCATTGCTTTGGGTACATCAGATGGTTTACGCCGTGGACTGATGGTTCAAAACACGGGTGCTGCGATTACAGTTCCAGTTGGTAAAGCGACCTTGGGTCGAATCATGGACGTGTTGGGTCATCCTATCGATGAAAGAGGTCCAGTCGATCAAGCTCGTACAGCCTCTATTCATAGAAAAGCACCTGCTTATGACGAATTGAGCCCTTCACAAGAATTGCTTGAAACGGGCATTAAGGTGATTGATCTGGTTTGTCCCTTTGCCAAAGGTGGTAAGGTTGGCTTGTTCGGTGGTGCCGGTGTGGGCAAGACCGTGAACATGATGGAGTTGATCAACAACATTGCGAAGGCTCACTCTGGTTTGTCCGTCTTTGCGGGCGTGGGTGAGAGAACGCGTGAAGGAAATGACTTCTACCACGAGATGATGGAGTCTGGCGTTGTGAACTCTGACGATTTGTCCGAGTCCAAAGTGGCCATGGTTTACGGTCAGATGAATGAGCCTCCTGGAAACCGTTTGCGTGTGGCGTTGACCGGTTTGACCATTGCCGAATCGTTCCGTGATGAAGGCCGTGATGTGCTCTTTTTCGTGGACAACATTTACCGCTACACCTTGGCCGGAACTGAAGTTTCTGCGCTTTTGGGTCGTATGCCTTCAGCCGTGGGTTATCAGCCTACATTGGCTGAGGAAATGGGTCGCTTGCAAGAGCGTATCACCTCCACCAAAGTGGGCTCAATCACTTCCATCCAAGCGGTTTATGTGCCAGCCGATGACTTGACCGACCCTTCTCCTGCGACGACGTTTGCTCACTTGGACTCCACAGTGGTGCTCTCACGTGACATCGCTGCTTTGGGTATCTATCCTGCTGTGGATCCTTTGGACTCTACATCTAGACAGTTGGATCCCAACGTTGTTGGTGAAGATCACTATGCAACAGCCCGTGCTGTCCAAGGTACTTTGCAGCGCTATAAAGAGTTGCGTGACATCATTGCGATTTTGGGTATGGACGAGTTGGCACCCGATGACAAGTTGGTGGTTGCTCGTGCGCGTAAGATCCAACGTTTCCTCTCACAGCCTTTCCACGTTGCTGAGGTGTTCACTGGCACGGCTGGAAAGTATGTCTCTCTGGCAGAAACCATTCGCGGTTTCAAGATGATTGTTTCTGGTGAGTGTGATCACTTGCCCGAGCAAGCGTTCTACATGGTCGGTACGATTGATGAGGCTTTTGAGAAGGCCAAAAAGATTTAATCAACAATCAAGTTGATCAACCTCTTTTTTAGGAAATTTCAATGAATACCCTCCACGTTGATGTCGTCAGTGCAGAAGAATCGATCTTCTCAGGAGAGGCCCGATTCGTGGCCCTTCCCGGAGAGGCCGGGGAATTGGGTATTTACCCAAGGCACACCCCGTTGATCACGCGAATCAAAGCGGGCTCAGTTCGAATTCAAGATGTGGATGGACAAGAGACGTTTATTTTTGTTGCCGGTGGCATCATCGAAGTCCAACCCAATGCGGTCACCGTTTTATCGGACACTGCTGTACGTGGTGAGGACATGGATGAAGAGAAGGCTGAGGCGGCCAAGAAGGCCGCTGAAGAGAGCCTTGCCAATGCAAAATCAGAGATTGATTTGGCCAAGGCGCAGTCAGAGTTGTACATCATGATGGCTGAATTGGCTGCTGTAAGAAGATTCAAGCAGAAAAAATAAGTCGTTTTCTCAACCCCATCTAAAGGCTGATTTCAGATGAACATTTCATTTGATTCAGCCTTTTTTTATTAGCCAAGAGGCTCTAAAGATCATGGCCAAAGCAAAGATCAGAGCCGCCACTTTGGGTGGTGGTGCCAATGAGATTGAACAAGCTTTCTACGATGCGCTGCACAAGGCAGATATTGAGAAATTGATGGCATGTTGGGCCGACGAGGATGAGATTGTTTGTGTGCATCCAGGAGGCATGAGACTGGTGGGCATGCAAGACATCAGGGAGTCTTTTGAGTCCATCTTCTCAGGCGGTGCTTTGCATGTCAATGTGCTGAGTGTTAAAAAGGTGGAATCGTTAACGAGTGTGGTGCACAACGTTCTCGAGCAAATTCAAGTCACCTTGGGTGCAGAGACTCAAGAGGCTTACGTCATCGCCACCAACGTCTATCAACAAACTCCCCAAGGCTGGCGAATGGTCTTGCATCATGCTTCCCCCGGTAACCCAGAGTCGCTTCAGTCCGAAATGGACGTGCCCAATGTCTTGCATTGATTGACCCCTCAACACGACTGCCCGCATGGATGAAATCGTCACGCGAGCCATGCAAAAATGGCCAAATGTTCCCCATTGTTTTGATTGGCTAGGACTTGATGGCAGGGGCAGTTGGTACATGCGAGATGATCTCGTGCAAAAAAAAGGGGGGTTTTTAAAAGCCAAGGGTGAACGACTCACGCACCAAAAACTCATCGATTTCATCGGCAGAAATTATCAAGCCGATCAGCAGGGGCGGTGGTACTTTCAAAATGGACCTCAGCGCGTGTTTGTCGAGCTCGAATGCACACCTTGGGTCTGGCGAGTGCGGCGAAGTGTCAAAGGCTTTGAGATTTCAACCCATACAGGTATCCTGTCTCCATTCAAATCGGCGTATCAAGATGAAGCAGGTTTGCTCTACTTTGAAACCCAGTTGGGCGTGGGTTTGGTTCACTCGATGGACATGTGGCCTGCACTAGAGTTGCTCGAGCACGCACACATTGAGCCAGAGCACTTGCAGGCCAAGGACATCCCATCCCAATTTGGATTTGTACGCAGTCCAGCTAACGAGCGCTGATCCAAGGCACAAAAAAGCGAGCCTCAGCTCGCTTGATGTTGGATCGGAATGATCGCTAGATTCAAGGCTTTTGCGGCTCTTTGAATTTGGCGCCACCTGCATTGGCCATGTAAACCACTGCGCGACCCACTTCCAAGTCCTCAAAGTCGCCACCACCTTGTGCACCCATCGCGCCTTTGCCTTTCAGGGCTGAGGTGAGCAATGCATCATAGCCTTTACCGATTCGGGGGCCCCAGGCTGCGGCGTCTCCAAATTTGGGTGAGCCCGCTGCACCGATGGAGTGACAAGTTGTGCACTGTGCTTTGTAGACCTCTTCACCGCTCTTAAGAGGACGGTTGGCGTCTTTGATCTCAACGTGACCCACTTTCTCTAAGCGCACAGCAACACTCTCTTGAGTGTCAGGAGCGCCAGCTTGGGGCTTGTTGGAAGAGGTGACGTAATAAACCAACCCGATGATCACAAAGATCGGTAGGATGAATGAAAACAAAACTGCATAAAGCATTTGCTTTGGTGTTTTGATGGGGTTGTGATCTTCTGAATGCTCTTCGCTCATGAAAGCCTCAAATTAGGATAAATTGAAAGTAGCGATTATAGCGAAATGGTGGATCTAAGGGGGTGCTCAAAAGAGCGTTTTTTGAAAGAAAACAGAGCACCCAAGAAAAACAAGTTGAAGGAGGACATTTAGCGATCTGAAACGCCCGTTAAATCTTGCTCAGCAATTACAATAGGTGGGATCAGCAGCATGCGACTGTAGCTCAGTGGATAGAGTATTGGCCTCCGAAGCCAAGGGTCGTGGGTTCGATCCCCGCCAGTCGCACCAGCTCTATAGGGTCCATATAGAGCCCCTTAGCGAGGGCTCAATGGAGCTTGAGTGGGGCTGTGAGCGAGCTTGTGGGGACTCTGCGTGGACTCTCAGTGGACTAAGCGGCCCTTTCCTGACACAGTTGCTCTACACTTTGAGTCAACGCCCTATCGCTTTCAGGCCTGGCTCTAACCAATTAACGGGCAGCTTGTCGCACGCATTACCCAGGCCACCCACTGGCCATCTAGGTCTTCATCACTTCATCCGCACATGACTCGAGTTCAAACATTCATTGCCCAAATGACCCTCATTTTGTCAAGCCTATTGGTGGCCTCATGCGGTGGGGGGGCTGCAGGGAGTTTGCCTGCGGTCTCTGACATTCAGATCGATCAAGTGCGGTATGGTCAAACCAGCATCATCAAGTTGCTGGGTAGCAACTTGAGGCAAGACTTTCAGGTGAGCATCAGCAATTGCCAAGGATTGGTTGTTCTACCGGGAGGAAACGACAGTGAACAAGATGTGTCTTGCAAACCCAGTGCGGTGGGTTTGCTTGAAGTCAGTGCCAAGTCGACGGATGGTGTGCTCATGACGAGAAAAGGTTTTGATGTTCCTAACCCACAAGTCAAAATCAGCAGCAATTTTGGCGATATGGTCGTTGAGCTCAATGCGGCAGCGGCACCCATCACGGTGAACAATTTTTTAAAATACGTGAATGCAAATTTTTACAACAACACCATTTTTCACCGTCTCATTGCACAATTTGTGATTCAAGGCGGTTGGCTCACCAGTGCCATGACGGAACAAGGGGGAGCTGGTGCAGCCATTGTTTTAGAGTCCAACAATGGTTTGAAAAACAAGCGGGGTAGTATCGGCATGGCCAGAGCAGCAATGCCCAATTCAGCGACCACGCAGTTTTATTTTAATTTCGTGGACAATGCGAATTTGGATTACCAAAACGACCAAGTGCCGGGATATGCGGTATTTGGACAAATCGTAGAGGGCCTTAATGTGTTGGACATCATGGCTCAAATCTCAACCGCAACACTTTATGGCCTGGACAATTTCCCCACCTCCAATTTGGTCATCAAATCGATGGTTCAAGTCAAATGAATGGGGACTTCAATGCAGACGTGGAGATCCGTGGGTGCCGAGAGAGGTCAATGGATATGGTGAGTTGGACATTAGACATTGGCATATTGGTATATTGGCACTGGGCATGCGCCATTTTTAAAGGCCCTGCTCTTTTTTCTTTTTTACCATGCCTGGTCAGCCGCTTCATCCTCAGCATTGGACTTGAGCCTCAAGGCCTCAGCGTAGACCACC
The DNA here is from genome assembly GCA_903933115.1 of uncultured Burkholderiales bacterium. Lineage (GTDB taxonomy): Bacteria > Pseudomonadota > Gammaproteobacteria > Burkholderiales > Burkholderiaceae_C > Limnohabitans. Next base: position 27,999 of record CAIZIT010000084.1, on the reverse strand, counting down.
TTCTTGGCTTGACCCGTGATCTGAGTCGTCAAAGACACCGCTGTCTTCAAGGGCAAGTGCTCCAAGAGAAGCCCCAGGACCTTGAAGTCGACCAAGCCTTCTGAGGAGCGTTCAGGCGAAGGGTGAATCAAAATTGAAAACTCGCCCTTTTGTCGGTTGGCATCCCCCTCCAGCCACCCCAAGAGTTCACGGGCTGGAAGTCGATGGATGCTCTCAAATTGTTTGGTCAATTCACGACCGATGCTGACCAGTCGCTCCTCGAGAAGCTCCAAGGCTTTGGCCAAATCCAAAATGCGGTGCGGTGCTTCCAAAATGATTTGACAACGAGGCTCGGCGGCGATGCTCTGAATTTGTTGGGCGCGCAGTTGTGTTTTAGGAGAGAGAAAGCCCAAAAAAATGAAACTTTGGTCATCCCCAGCGTGAACACCGCTCGCACTGATCAGTGCCGTGACGCTCGAGGGGCCAGGAATGGGCACCACCCGAAAACCTTGTGCCGTGCAAGCACTGACCAAGCGAGACCCCGGGTCGCTCACCCCCGGTGTACCGGCATCGCTCAAGTAAGCCACTTTTGCACCGGATGACAAGGCTTGAATGACTTTTTGAGCCCCTTCCAGTTCATTGTGTTGGTGGACAGCAATCCATTTGGAGGCGGGAAATTCAAGGCCGTATGAGCGACAAAGCGATTGCGTGTGACGGGTGTCCTCGCAAGCGATGAAGTCCATCATTTGCAGAACATACAAGGCTCGAAGGCTGATGTCAGCCAAATTCCCAATGGGTGAGGCCATGACATAGAGGGATTGAGAACTCAGCGTTTGATTGCTGACCAGTTCTTTGGCCAGCTCAAGCGCTTTGCCGTAGGGTGCACTCATGATGAGAAAAAGTGTGAATTAGCGCTAAGAGCGGAAGGGTGCTCGGGTATGATACTAAAAAGTATCTTGCTTGGGCGACTTAAATACGCAAGTCACGCCTTTTGTGCTTTAATTCATCACCAAGCCCGTGAACTTGCAGTTGCACTTGAGAGCTCGACACGGCAAGTTCGGCAGACTTTTTATAAAATACAAATTCCCATTTCACTCTTCTTCAAGATGCTAGAGCAACGCATAGAGCAACAATTCATTGACAGTGCAGACTTGAAATATCAAGCCGCACAGGTTTTGTCCAAACCGATCGCAAGTGCCATTCAAGCCATCTTGGCCTGTGTGACGAGTGGGGGGAAGGTCTTGATTTGCGGCAATGGGGGCTCGGCAGCTGATGCGCAGCACTTTGCAGCTGAATTTGTGGGCCGTTTCGAGCGAGAAAGACCTGAGCTGGGTGCCATCGCACTCACCACGGACAGCTCGATTTTGACGGCCATAGGAAACGATTACGATTTTGATCAGATATTTTCAAAACAAGTAAGAGCCCTGGGCCAAAGCGGTGATGTGTTGTTGGCCATTTCCACCAGCGGTAACTCAGGCAATGTTTTAAAAGCCATCGAGGCCGCCCATCAAAGAGAGATGACCGTGGTGGCTTTGACGGGTAAAAGCGGCGGCAAAATGGGTGCGAGTTTGAGAGAGACCGATGTTCATATTTGCGTGCCTCATGATCGCACGGCAAGAATTCAAGAGGTCCATTTGTTGGTCCTTCATTGCTTGTGTGATGGTGTAGACACCCAACTGTTGGGAGACCAAGAAGGAAATCAATCATGAAAAAACACATTCAATTCAAATCTCTGTCCATGCTGTTGCTCTTTGGCAGCACGGTGCTTTTACAGGCCTGTGCACCCATGGTTGTGGGTGGGTTTGTCGGCGGCACCATGGTGGTGACGGATCGAAGAACATCAGGCACCCAACTGGAAGACGAGGGCATCGAGATCAAGGCGTCGTCGCGGATCAAGGAGGCGCTCAATTCGAAGGTGCACGTGAATTTGGTGAGTTACAACCGTCAAGTCGTGGTCACGGGTGAGGCCAGCAATGAACGGGATGTGAAGTACATCTCTGAAATCGTCTCTCAAGTTGAAAACGTCAAGGCCGTTCTCAATGAAGTCCAAGTGGCTACTTTTTCAACCTTCTCAGCCCGCTCGCAAGATGTCTTGATCCAAAGCAAGGTCAAGGCCAGTTTGGTCGATAACAAAGATATCTTTGCAAGCGCCTTTAAAGTGCACGCTGAAAGAGGCGTCATTTATTTGATGGGTCGAGTCACTCAACGCGAGGCCGACCGAGCTGTTGAGATTGCAAGAAATGTATCGGGTGTCCAAAAGGTGGTGAAAGTCTTTGAGATCATTTCCGAAAATGAGCTGAAGGCCTTGTTGCCCACACCAGGCAAAACGCCAGCTCCCAACTCCAAGTAAGCTGTGTGACTTTGAGCCCCAGCAAGGGCTCAAAGCAGTGAGCTTGATGCAAAGACCTTCACCCGAAGGTCAAGTTTCTCGGGTCAGCTCGATAGGGCCAAGTGTTGAGGGCATTGGACCTGGGATGAGGATCTATTATTTCAATCGTTTGATCAAACTGGAGGTGTCCCAACGGGCCCCCCCCATTTGTTGAACGTCTGCATAAAATTGATCCACCAATGCCGTGACCGGCAGTCGAGCGCCGTTTCTATGGGCCTCAGCCAACACAATGCCCAGGTCTTTTCTCATCCAGTCAACCGCAAAGCCGAAGTCAAACTTGTCCTCCACCATGGTTTTGCCGCGGTTATCGAGCTGCCAACTCTGAGCCGCGCCTTTGCCAATCACTTCCAGCACCGTGTTCATTTCCAGTCCCGCTTTCATGCCAAAGGCAACCGCCTCGCTCAAGCCTTGGACCAAGCCTGCGATGCATATTTGATTGACCATTTTGGTCAGCTGTCCCGCCCCACTCGAGCCCATCAGTGTGAATGCCTTGGCGTAAGACAAGCCAATAGGCTTGACGCGATCGAAAGCGACTTTGTCGCCGCCACACATGACGGTGAGTTGACCATTTTGAGCGCCTGCTTGACCCCCCGAGACGGGGGCGTCGATGAAGTCGATTTGCTGGGCCTGGCACGCTGCGTAGAGTTCGCGAGCGATTTGAGCGGAGGCGGTCGTGTGATCGACCAAGACTGACCCCGCTTTCATCCCCGCCAAAGCGCCTTCTGGGCCAAGCGTCACCGAGCGAAGATCGTCATCATTGCCCACACAGCAAAAAACCATCTCTGCACCCTGAGCGGCCGCTTGGGGTGTGGGTGCTGAGCTGGCTTTTGCAGGACGACCCATTTCAGTGATCCACCTTTGTGCTTTTTCTGCGCTCCTGTTGTACACGCACACCTCATGGCCAGCGGCGAGCAAATGAGCGGCCATGGGATAACCCATCACGCCGAGGCCAATAAAGGCGACTTTGTGCGAGGGGGCGGATTCATAGGTTTTGGCTTGAATGCTGGACATGGTGTGGACAGACCTAAAGTGGAGGATGGAGAGGGAGAAATTACAAAATAAGAAGAACCTGATTTTGCCTTAAAAACAAATGTTTTTTGAAAGGGCGCGCTCACTGACCATGCATTCTTGGATGGACCGTTGGAGGACTTGGGCATTTGGAGGGTCTTGGCCAAACACACAGTTCGCGTTACATTTATGAACCATGAATACCCCTTCCTCAGACACCTTCACACCTGGGCGTGATCAGTCCCCAAAGACTTCAGTGCATGATTCGCACGAGGCCCTTTTGATCCAAAAGTGGCAAGAGGTCAAAGCACGAATTGAACGCGCAAAAAGCCTTTGTGCACGTGAGGGGCAAAACGTTCAATTGTTGGCCGTTTCGAAGACGTTTCCCTTGGAGGACATCCTCATCTTGAAGGGCCAAGGACAGATGAGCTTTGGTGAGAACTACATTCAAGAGGCCGTTGGCAAAATCGATCTCGCTCAAAAGACAAGGGTGATGAACGATGCGCAGTGGCATTGTATTGGCCCCCTCCAGAGCAACAAGACCAAGTGGGTGGCCGAGTGTTTTGACTGGGTCCATACGCTTGAGCGTGCCAAACACGCACAGCGCTTGAATGAACAGCGCCCAGAGCACTTGAACCCATTGAATGTGTTGATTCAAGTCAAAGTGGACGCCGGCCCCAATAAATCAGGGGTTCTGATCGATGACGTGTTGCCCTTGGCCAGAGAGATTTTGTCATGTCCTCGTTTGAGGCTCAGAGGCCTGATGACTTTGCCTGACTTCACCCCTGAGTACGATCAGCAGTTGAAAATTCACCAAAAGGGCCGCTCGGTCTTTGAAATGCTCAGACAAGCGTTGGGCCACGAACACATTGACACCTTGTCCATGGGAATGACCCAGGATTTGGAGGCGGCGGTGGCCGCAGGCTCAACGATGCTAAGGATTGGGACCGCCATCTTTGGAGGACGCACTCAAAAGGCTCCAGTGAGCGCGGTTGGCTAAAGGGATTTAAAAGCGCTCCAGGTGAGGAAAAGGCATCTGGCCTTGACGGACCAGCATTTTGCCGCCCTCGGCGCATCGGTGCAGGGAGGGGATGACCTTAGCGGGGTTCAGCAGAGTTTTGGGGTCAAAGGCTCTTTTGATGCTGAGCATTTGTTCGAGCTCAGAGGCGGTGAACTGTACACACATGCTGGAGAGCTTCTCGATCCCCACGCCATGCTCACCCGTGATGGAGCCCCCCATGGCAACGCTGGTCTCTAAGATGTCAGCGCCGAATGCTTCGGCACGTTGCAATTGATCCGCTTGGTTGGCATCAAAGAGGATCAAAGGATGGAGGTTGCCGTCTCCCGCATGAAAGACGTTCACACATCGTAAGCTGTACTTGTCTTGCATGGCCTTGATGGCATCCAAAATATCACCGAGTCTTTTGCGAGGAATGGTGGAGTCCATGCACATGTAGTCGGGAGAGATGCGTCCGGAGGCTGGAAAGGCATTTTTTCTGCCGCTCCAAAAGCGCAGACGCTCCTCCTCACTTTGGCTCACCAGGATGCTGGAGGCGCCACTTTGGACAAGAACGGCACTCATGCGTTCAATTTCCTCTTGCACTTCCTCGGGCGTGCCATCGCTTTCACAGAGCAAAATGGCCGCGGCGTTGAGGTCATAACCGGCATGCACAAAATCCTCCACCGCTGCCGTCATCGGTTGATCCATCATTTCAAGTCCAGCCGGAATGATGCCTGCCGCGATCAATTGCGCCACGGCCTCACCCGCCGCTCTCACCTCAGAAAAGCTCGCCATGATGCACTTGGCGATTTGGGGTTTGGGGATCAAGCGAACAGTCACTTCGAGGGTGACCGCCAGCATTCCCTCCGATCCAATGATCAAGGGCAGCAAATCCAAACCTGGGCTGTCCAGGGCGTCGCTGCCAAAGGTGATGGCCTCACCCGAGATGGTGAAACCCCTGACTTTCAAAACATTGTGGACGGTCAGGCCGTACTTTAAGCAATGTACGCCCCCGGAGTTCTCTGCCACATTGCCACCGATGGTGCAGGCAATTTGACTCGATGGATCGGGTGCGTAGTAAAGGCCAAATGGCGCAGCCGCTTCGCTGATGGCCAAATTCCTGACGCCGCATTGCACGTCTGCCGTTCTTGCCAGGGGGTCCATGTTCAAGATTTTATTGAATTTGGCCAAGGACAAAACAACGCCATCGCTGTGAGGCATGGCGCCACCTGACAGCCCCGTTCCTGCACCACGTGCCACCACGGGAATATCAAGCGCGTGACAGGTTTTCAAGACCGCTTGAACTTGTGCCTCTGTTTCTGGCAGCACCACGCAAAGGGGGCGTTGACGGTAAGCGGTCAAACCGTCACACTCGTAAGGTGTCGTGTCCTCAGGGGTGTAGAGCAATGCATGCTTGGGTACAAGGCCCTCCAGGGCTTGCACAATGCGTCTTTGGCGATCTTGCACGGACAAGTTCGTCATGGAGAGGGGTGCATCTGTCAGAAGGGTCAAGAGATTCTCCTTGGCAAGCAGCGAGGGTGAGCGCGCGAGTGCGAACGCGGGCAGGGCATTCGATGGGTGCCTAGCGGCTCACTTGAAGATCACGGTTTTGTGGCCATTGATGAGGACTCGATGTTCGCTGTGCCATTTGACAGCGCGGGCCAACACTTGGCTCTCTGTGTCCCTTCCCATCGAGGTCAAGTCCTCCACCGTTTTGGAGTGGTCAACTCGCGTGACATCTTGCTCAATGATGGGGCCTTCATCGAGATCAGCAGTGACGTAATGCGCTGTCGCTCCGATCAACTTGACCCCCCTGTCGTGAGCTTGGTAATAAGGTTTAGCGCCTTTGAAGCTGGGTAAAAAGCTGTGGTGAATGTTGATGGCCCGAGCGTTGAGGTGTTGACACATCTTGTCAGACAGGATTTGCATGTATCTGGCCAAAATGACCAATTGGGCGCCCTCTTGCTCGATGATCTCCATTTGCTTGGCCTCGGCTTGCTCCTTGGTCGCAGAGGTCACGGGGATGTGGTGAAAGGGGATGTTGTAGCTCGCAGCCAGCTGATAAAAATCGCGGTGATTGCTGATGATGGCCTTGACCTCAATGGGCAAAAGGCCGCTTTGGGTTCGAAACAGCAAATCGTTCAAGCAGTGGCCCTCTTTGGAGACCATCAGGACCGTGGGCATGGCTTTGCTGGCCTCGTACAAGGCCCATTGCAAGGACAAGTGGGGAGCGAACTTTTGGAGATCTTCTCTAAGCGACGCGGCATTTTGCGCGCTGGTGAATTGCACGCGCATAAAAAAGAGGCCTGTATCTGGATCGTTGTATTGGGCGGCCTCTTCGATATTGCCCCCGCGCTCCAACAAAAAGCCAGAAACCCCATGCACGATGCCTGGTTGGTCTTTACAAGATAAGTTCAAAATATAGACATTCATCAAGACATTGTAAGTTTTGAAGCCTCTTTGTGGGCGCATAGAGAGAAAAATTTGTTGGATTTTCAAGGGGATTTTGCATTTCAGCCTCCCAAAATGGAGGGGGTCTTTTTGAAACACCAAGCCCCTGCCTGGAAGATTGAAGCGATCAAAGAAGACCGAGGGTGGTTCAAAATGACTGAGTGCGGCACTCATGAATAGGGGCTTACTGATCCCATGAGATGGCCAAGGAGGAGATAATGCGCTTTCGTTAAAGATTTGCTTGCAAGGCGTCTTGAGGTCTTTTGGCCATGGTTTTTTGGATTCTTTTGGGCCGCTTGACATGGGCCAAGTATCAAAGCCTGGGCCGAAAGAGGCGTGTTTTCAGGTCCATCCCACCACCCCTCTTCCCTTTTTTTGAAGCCGTCAGGCCAATCCACTTTTTGGTTTTCACTTGTTAATTCGTCAATTTTTCACTGGATGGCCCTGGCTCAAATGGGGCTTGACGCTTGGAACGCTTGTCCTGGCGATGACCTCAACGGCCTTTTGTCTTTGGGTCAAGAGCCCTCTGCCTTGGATGTTGGGGCCCTTGATGTCCGTTGCCGTGGCCACCATTTGTGGCTACCGGACCCAAAGTTGGAGACCTTTTAGAAATGTGGGTCAGTTGGTCATTGGCTGCTCTTTGGGTCTTTACTTCAGTCCAGAAATTGCGCAGTTGATCATCTCTTTGTGGTGGGTGATCGTGGTGAGTATTTTGTGGGCTTTGTTGGTGGGGGCTGGCTTTGGCAATGTGCTCTACCGTTTGCATGGACAAGAAATACCCGGGTTGACACGTTCAGCTTGTTTTTTTTCAGGGGCCATTGGGGGCGCTTCTGAGATGACCAATTTGGCGGAAAGGGAGAAGGGTCGAACGGATTTGGTGGCCGCGGCCCACAGCCTGAGGGTCATGTTGATTGCCATTGTGATTCCCTTTGGCCTGAAGGCGTTGGGTTTTCAGGGCAATCCGGTCACGGGGCCCGTGGCCAAAGACATTGTGCCCTTGGGGCTGTGTTTGCTCTTTGCCCTGTCGACGGTGGTGGTCTGGTTGCTGCACCGCTGGGGACGCGCCAATCCTTGGTTTTTAGGTGGGCTCAGTGTTTCAATGGCCTTGTCGTTGAGCGGACACACACTCAGTGCCGTGCCCACTTGGATGGTCAACGTTTCGCAGCTCTTGATTGGCATCAGTTTGGGTGTGCAGTTCTCGGGTGACTTTATCAAATCCGCCCCCAAGTGGATGCTGAGCGTTTGTATAGGCACCCTTTGTTTGATTGGGGTTTGTTCTTTATTTGCGCTTGGGATTTCTCAGTTGTGCGGCATTGACCATTTGACGATGGTCTTGGGCACGGCGCCAGGAGGCATTGCGGAGATGGCCATCACGGCCAAGGTCCTTCATTTGGGGGTACCCTTGGTGACCACGTTGCAAGTCTGTCGATTGATTGCGGTGTTGATTTTGGTGGAGCCTCTCTACAGATACTGCTACAAAGAGGAAGCCAAAGTTCAGACCCCAGAAGTGGTTTAGGGGCTGATTGCAAAGACGGGTTTAAGGCAGGGGTCGAAATGCGCTCAGTCGTTGATCCACCGAGTCTTGGTTGTCCTCTTCAATCAAAAGCCTCACGGGCAAGAAGCCCAAGGTGGGGCTCAACCAAAGTGTGAATTTTTGATGATCCGAGCTGCTCCTTGGCAGGCGAACGATTTTCAGCGCAGCAAGCTCCCCGAAGGGCAATTTCAAGTTGTCCTTGGACTCCAGACGCAAGGTCCATTGTTCGTTGGATTGAGACATCAAAACAGGCAACTTGATGGCGCTGTTGAACGGATAAGGCTCATTCATGCCGGCTAAAAGGGATCCCAATTGAAACATCACACTCAATGCATCTTGATGCAGCTTCTCTAGGGGTATGGTGCTGATGTTGTCTGCAAATTTGATCACGCCCTTGTCTTGATCGATCGATACGGTTTGTGATTTGCGGTGGCGGTCCGTGAAGATCAAGGGCTTGAGGCCTTGATCACTCAACAAGCCTTCAGACGATTGTGTTCGAGTACCAAAGAACAAAGGCATTTGGATTTCAAATTTGGCACTGTAGCGTTGCCCTTGCCCTTGCACATGCCCTTGCACATGCCATTGAATTTGCGCTTTTGCACTGTACTGTATGCCATGACTTTGACCGCTGATGTGGTATTCCATTAGGGCGTCAGAGGGGAATTTGTAACTCCCCCATTGAACGGGACTTGACTGGGTCGGGGCCTGAGCCTGAGCCTGAGCCGATGCAAAGGGCGGTAAAAAAAAGACCAGACTGCTGAACAGTGCCAAGCCGAGAGCGGCGGCCCAAGACAGAGCGTCTCTTTTTTGTGGGGACCCTTTAAAAATGATCCGTATTTTCATACCTGAGAGCGATAAAAATTTGTCATTGCGGCTCTAGCCACTTCCAACTTCAATCCTAACATCAAAAAAGGATTGACTTTGGTCATTAGAATGCACCCTGGATACAAATGCATTGCGCTGGATTGTGCAATGGATGCAACGCAACAAGACGGATTTGAACAATGAAATTTGCAAGCTATAAAGACGGCTCAAGAGATGGGCAACTCGTGGTGGTCTCTCAAGACTTGGAGACGGCTCACTTTGTCAGTGAAATTGCACACACCATGCAAGAGCTTTTGGACGATTGGAACTTTCTATCCCCTCAGCTTCAAGACGTTTATGTGTCTTTGAATCAGGGAAAACTTCGTCATGCCTTTGCCTTTGATCCACAAATGTGTATGGCACCCCTGCCGCGCGCCTACCAATGGGCAGATGGATCGGCCTATTTGAACCATGTGGAGCTGGTGAGAGCGGCCAGAGGGGCAACGGTGCCAGAGAGTTTTTACGTCAGTCCCTTGGTCTATCAAGGCGGGAGCGATGATTTTATAGGGCCCTGTGATGATGTGATTTGCGCAAGCGAAGACCATGGCATCGATTTTGAGGCTGAACTTGCTGTGATCACTGGGGACACGCCAATGGGGAGCACGCCAGAGGAGTGCTTGGAGTCCATTCGTTTATTGATGATCGTCAACGATGTGTCTTTGAGAAATTTGATTCCCGACGAGTTGGCCAAGGGTTTTGGCTTTTATCAAAGCAAGCCCGCGACAGCTTTTGGGCCGGTGGCCATTACACCCGATGAGCTTGGGGATGCCTATCAAGGTGGGCGAGTGCATTTGACGCTTCAATCGAGCATCAATCAAAGAAAGGTGGGCATGTGTGATGCAGGAGAGGAGATGACGTTTCATTTTGGACAAATCATCTCCCATTTGTGCAAAACGCGAAATGTTCGAGCCGGTAGCATCGTGGGAAGCGGTACGGTCAGCAACAAGGGCGTAGAGAAAAATGGGCGAACAGAATGGCCAAAGGGCTACAGTTGTATCGCTGAGAAACGAGCCATGGAAACTCTACAAGAAGGCAAGCCGAGCACGGAGTATTTGAAGTTTGGTGACCGTGTTCGCGTTGAGATGAAGTCGGCCAATGGACAAGCTTTGTTTGGTGCGATTGACCAAAAAATTGCGCAACTGCTCTAAATCAAAAAGCCTGGGCATGAGCGTGGACTGGCGTGCTCGATCCCATGCCCAAGGACGCCTTCACGCTCTTTAGAAAATGCCCCCAAAGTCTTGAAAACCTTTGATCTCAATGGGGTTGCCAAAGGGATCGCAAAAAAACATGGTCCACTGCTCACCTGCTTGGCCTGCAAAGCGGCAATGCGGCTCAATGATGAAGGGGACCTTTTGATCTTGCAATTGTTTGGACAGCTTTGTCCATTGCTCAAGCTGCAAGATCAGGCCAAAATGGGGCATTGGTACCGCAATATCGCCCACTCGTGCACTCAAGGTGGTTTTGATCGGCTCGCCCAAGTGGAGTGACAATTGGTGGCCTGAAAAATCAAAATCCACCCAAGTGGGTGCCGACCTCCCCTCCTTGCAGCCCAGGCACTTCGTGTAGAACTCACGAGCCAAGTCCAAGTCGGTGACGTGAAAGGAGTAGTGAAAAAGTGCCTGTGTCATGACAGAAGAATGATAAAGTGAAGGACAATAACTTGAGGGGTCATTGCATGGACAAAGCCCTAGAAGGACGGGGTCGCTCTTGGGCCCGGTTGGAGAACTCAATGCATTTTAAGAGGACGACCCGTCTTTTAGCAAATGCAAGGGGGGGCTACAAATGCCTTGTAGGTGGAGCGGGCTTTGATGGTGGGAAGGCCGTGCGGTTTGAATTATTCGTACAGTCCGTCAAGGGGTGAGCATGAGAGTCCTTGAGTGCGCAATGAGTGTGCATGAGAGCACGAGTAGCGGCCATACAGACCTAAAGTCTGTACACAAACATTAGAGATGGGAAAGCAATTTATGGGTGAGTCTTCACAATTTGATTTTACGAAGTTTGTGCCTGGCTTTGATTTTTTGAAACAGCTCTCTGAAGCCAGTGCCACCTTTCCTCAAGCGCATCAGTGGGTTGCGCCAACGGTGGATCCCCAAGAGATCGAAAAAAAAATACAAGAGCTCAAAACGGTTCACTTTTGGCTGGAGCAAAATGCCCGTGCTGTCTTGGCGACCGTTCAAGCCCTAGAGGTGCAGTTGATGACGATCAACACCTTGCAGGGCATGAACATGAGCATGAGCGAAATGGCCAAAGGTCTGAAGATCAAACCCCATGCGCCAGACGACCTTGCTTCTGCACCAACCCCGGCCGCCAGTGCATTCGCAAAAGCGTATGCGTCAAATGCATCGAGCGAGCCGTCTGAAGACCCCTCGACCCCACATCAAGACCCTGCACAAGACAGTTTGAGCAAAGGCCAAGCCCGTCAAGCGGTTGACCCGATGGCTTGGTGGGGCTCATTGAGTCAACAGTTCTCACAAATCGCCCAACAAACCTTTGCAGAAATTCAAAAAACATCGGTAGCCGCCTCCCAGGCCCACAACGCCAGCCGCGCAGCTTCCAAAAAGGCGAGCGCCACCAAGATGGACCCCCCGGGGACCCAAAAGAGAGCTGCGACCAAGAAGCCTCAAGCCCCAAGCGTTGCTAAAAGCGCCTTGTCTGCAACCCCGTCCAAAGGACTTGCAACACGCACAAGCCCCGCAACCCGCAAAAGTCCAAGTGAGCCCTCGATCAAAGGTCTGGCCAAAACATCCTCAGCTGCACCTCCCCGTCGCAAAACCAAAGCGAAAACAACAGTAAAAGTCCAACCCAACTTGCAGACCCCAAGCCCAGCACCCCGTGCCGCAAAATCTTGGTTCTCCTCTCCTCCAGCCTTGACCCGTTCAGGCGCCAAGTCCAAGAAAAGTGTTTGATGTGGCGTTTCGGTCTCCATCCAACGCCGTTCGAGCGGCTGGTTAATGGAAAGAGTTGACGATGCACCTGTTTCCATTTGCTCATGCAACGCACCCCAAAGCCGAGATTGCCACCCAGTTGGTGATTGCGCAACTCCGTGCCTTGATGCAGCAAGACACATACACCTCTTCGCCCAATTTGGGATTGCTCTACATCACAGATCACTATGCTCTCCATGCCCAAGACATCTTGGATCACCTGAGCGCAGAGCTGCCTTGGATCACCGATTGGTCCGGTGGGGTGGGTGTTGGCATTTGCTCGAACAATGTGGAGTATTTTGACGAGCCCGCACTGGTGGTGATGTTGTGCGAAATTCCTTTTGGTCAATACGCGGTGTTCAGTGGAGTCTCTCCTTTGAGTGCAAGTGTTCAAAATGGTTTTGAGCCTTACTGTGCTTTGGTGCATGCGGATGGGAGCACGCCTGATTTGTCAGACTTGATCAAAGAATTGGCCCTCGAGATGGATAGCGGTTATCTTTTTGGTGGCCTCACTTCAAGTCGTGCACAAAATGTCCAGTTCGCGCTGAGCTCTCGAGGAAATGTAGCGGGGCAGTCCAAGAGTCGAGGCGTTTTGGTGGGCGGCATGAGTGGGGTGTCTTTCGGTGAAGAGGTGCCCATGATCACCCGAGTGACGCAAGGCTGTGTACCCACTTCGCTCGAGTACGCTGTGACTCGATTTGATCAACACTTGGTTTTGGAGTTGAATGGACGACCTGCTTTAGAGGTTTTGTTGGAGGCTTTGGGGGTGAAGGGCATGGATCGTCAACACGCCTTGAGCAAAGTCAAGCAAACTTTGGTGGCCTTGACCGAATCCTACACAGAAGGGTTGAGTCCAACAGGGCACTTCAAAGAAGAGGTGATGGTGCGCCACATCATTGGACTCGATCCGAGTCGACAAGCATTTGCCATTGCGCACATGCTCACGCCTGGCATGCGCTTGAGTTTTTGTGAGCGCAACTTGGAGGCGGCCAAAGCCGACTTGACGCGAATTGCCGCTGAGGTGAGGGAGTCCTTGGAGCCGGAGGAGTTGAGCTACGAGCAAGCAAAGTCCTTGAGCGTTGGCGAGTGGAGTCAGCCCGAATTGGGTCGGCGCATCTTGGGGGCCATCTACATCAGTTGTGCGGGCCGCGGTGGACCCCATTTTGGAGCTCCAAGTGCAGAGCTTCAAATCCTTCGCCGCTCTCTAGGGGACGTTCCCTTATTAGGGTTTTTTGCCAGTGGGGAAATTGCCCACCATCATTTGTACGGCTACACCGGTGTTTTGACCGTCTTTGTGGACCACCAACCCGCTTAGTTTCAAACGCCTCTTTTGCGGTTTTGGGCAAAGGTGGTGACAAATTGTGAGAAGAGGCCTTGATCCAGGGCTTGGCGCACTTCAGCCATCAGTTGCAAATAGTAGTGCAAATTGTGAATGGTGTTCAAAACGGATCCCAGCATCTCACCGCAGCGGTCCAGGTGATGGAGGTACGCACGGCTAAAGCCCCCGCTGACACTGCCGTCGTCACGACGAAAACCCTTGCAGGTGTAACAAGTGCAAGTCTCATCCAAGGGAGAGGGATCTTGTTTATGCCTGGCATTTCTAATTTTGAGATCCCCAAATCGGGTGAAGAGATGCCCGTTTCTGGCATTGCGGGTGGGCATGACGCAGTCAAACATGTCCACACCGTCTTGAACACCACGAACCAAGTCCTCAGGCGTGCCCACCCCCATGAGGTAGCGAGGCTTACTCTGGGGGAGGCGATGGGGGGTGTGGGCCATGATGCGCAGCATTTCTTCTTTGGGCTCTCCCACAGACACGCCGCCAATGGCGTAGCCTGGCAAATCAAGCTCGAGCAACTGCTCGAGTGAAGCTTGGCGCAAATGTTCAAACATGCCGCCCTGAACGATGCCAAAAAGGGCGTTGGGATTTTCCAAGGCCTGGAACTCCGCCAAACACCTCTTTGCCCATCGAAGACTCAGCTCCATCGAGTAGCGCGCATCTTTTTCGCTGGTCAATACGCCTGCAGTTTCATAAGGGGTGCACTCATCGAACTGCATCACAATGTCGCTGTTGAGAACGGTCTGAATTTGCATGCTCACCTCAGGGGTGAGCATCAACTTGTCGCCATTGACGGGGGAAGCAAAGCGCACGCCTTCTTCTGAAATTTTACGCATCTCTCCAAGGGACCAAACTTGAAACCCCCCACTGTCGGTCAAAATGGGCTTGTCCCAGCGTTCAAAATCATGAAGGCCTTTAAAGTCTTTGATGACGTCCATGCCCGGTCTGAGCCACAGATGAAAAGTGTTGCCCAAAATGATTTGTGCGCCCATCTCTTCGAGGCTTTTGGGCATGACGCCTTTGACCGTTCCATAGGTGCCCACCGGCATGAAAATGGGTGTTTCAACCACGCCATGGTTCAACGTGAGTCGTCCTCGTCGGGCATGTCCTTCGGTTTTCAGGAGTTCGAATTCGAGCATTTTTTTAACTTTCAATGGGTGGGGTGCGCTCAAGGAGCATGGCATCCCCGTAGCTGAAAAAGCGGTATCGCTTGTCGATCGCAATTTGGTAGATGGTCTTCATGTGCTCGTAGCCACAAAACGCGCTCACCAGCATCAACAAGGTGCTCTTGGGAAGATGAAAATTGGTGAGCAAAAGATCAACCACCTGAAACTGAAAACCTGGGGTGATGAAGATGTTGGTGTCCGCAGAGGTTTTACCCGTTTTTGCCCAAGACTCAAGCGTGCGCACACTGGTCGTGCCCACAGCCAAAATGCGTGACCCTCTAGAGCGAGCACGTTGGATGGCCAAAACGGTTTCATCTGGAATGTGGTAACGCTCAGCGTGCATGAGGTGCTCGGCGATGCGCTGCGTCTTGACGGGTTGAAAGGTGCCGGCTCCAACATGCAAGGTGATGTTGGCCATCTCAACACCTTTGGCGCGTAAAGCGTCCAAAACGGATTGATCAAAATGCAAGGCCGCCGTGGGCGCTGCCACTGCGCCGGGCTCTTTGGCAAAGATCGTTTGGTAATTGATGGCGTCGCTATCGTCATCGGCATGTTCGATGTAGGGCGGCAGGGGCAAATGACCGTGCTGGCGCATCAGCTCAAAGGGCTCATCGGAGAGCGAGAATAAAAACAAGGGGCCGTCCGGAGTGGGCCAACGCGACAACAAAGTGGCCTCGAAGCCGCCATGCATTTGAAGCGTTGCGCCAATCGGGGGCTTTTTACTCACCCGCATGTGCGCGACCACCAAGTTCTTGCTCCCAAGAGCACTCAAGCCGCTATCGGTGTGCTCAGGACCGATCCCCTTTGGCGGCAAAACCCTCTCGATCAACAGCTCCACTTGACCTCCGCTGGCCTTTTGTCCAAAAAGACGGGCTTTGACCACTTGGGTGTCGTTGAAAATCATCAAGTCACCTGGGTTCAGTAAACCAGGGAGCTCAAAAAACTGTCGATCGGTGGTGAGGCTTTGCCTTGCATCCAAAAGCCTTGAGGCGCTCCTTGGCGAAGTGGGGTGCTGGGCAATGAGACTCGGATCGAGTTCGAAATCAAAGTCATCGAGTCGCCACTCCAAAGACGTGTGCTCGATGTTCAAAGGGGCCGCTGAAGAGGCTATAGGGGGGGTAGACATGGGGCTTGAGGGCTTAACTGACCCGTTCCAAGTGAGGTGTAAATGGAGCACCATCCGTGGGCATTGAAGCGCGAAGGGGAGGGGCTGTGAAGAGGGATCGATCGATTGAGAGACCAAGCCTTTTCAATATTTTAGTTCAATCCAAGCTTCGCTTGAGACGCCAAGGCTTCACCCCGTTCAAAGTTCCACCAATAGCATGGTGCCTGTGAAGCCCTTCTAAAGTTCAGTACACTTGACGCAAGGCATGCCGTTGTTTTTTGGACGGACGCTGCGCTTTATATTTCAAATGGTGACCCCCAAACCCCTATCGGCTCCTCAAAAAGCATTGCACAAACTGGGACTTGACTCCCCTTTGGCGCTCGCGCTCCATTTGCCCTTTCGTTATGAAGATGACACGCGTTTGGGCTCCCTCTTGGAGGCTCATGGAGGTGAGTCGATTCAGTTCGAGGCGGTGGTGGTGGGCCATGAAGTGGTCTATCGCCCCAAACGACAGTTAAAGGTGGAGGTGCAAAGCGAGGGCCGCTCTTGCACCTTGCGGTTTTTTAACTTTTATCCCTCCCAACTCAAGCAGTTTCAAGCAGGGGCTACTCTACGCTTGAAGGGCGAAATCAAAGGGGGGATGTTTGGCTACACCATGATGCATCCCACGGTGACGTTGGCGGGTGCAGCCCTCTCGGAGACTTTGACCCCCGTTTACGCAAGCTCTGCCGGACTGGCTCAGGCTTATCTCAGAAAAGCCGTACTTGGCGGGCTCAAAAAAGCCAATGAGTTGGGTTTGTTGGAGCCGAGCATCCCCGAAGAACTCGAACCTGCTGAGATTTGGCCCTTGAAGGAGGCCTTGGTCTTTTTGCATCAGCCGCCAAAGGGCACGCACTTGCACACGCTGGAAGACCCCACCCATCCCGCTTGGAGAAGACTCAAGGCGGAGGAGTTGCTCGCTCAACAACTCTCCCAAATGAAAGCAAGACTGGCCAGGGCACAAGTCAAGGCGCCAAGCCTAAGTGCCAAGGAGTCGCCGTCTCGAAAGAAGGGGGGCAGCTCTCTCACCATGGCCTTGCGAGCGCAGCTGCCCTTTGCCCTCACGGCTGCACAAGAGCGGGTGTTCCAGGAGATCGCCTCTGATTTGTCTCAAGCCGTGCCGATGCATCGATTGCTCCAAGGGGATGTGGGCTCTGGCAAAACGGTGGTTGCCGCCTTGGCTGCTGCGCAGTGTATCGATGCCGGTTGGCAATGTGCCTTGATGGCGCCCACAGAAATACTCGCCCATCAACATTTTGAAAAGCTCTCGCTTTGGCTAGAGCCCTTGCTGCGTGAGCGGTCAATGGCGGTGGTGTGGTTGACGGGCAGTCAAAAGAAAAAGGAAAAGACCAAAGCCCTCGAAGAGATCGAGTCTGGCGTGGCCGCATTGATCATTGGGACACATGCCATCATTCAAGATCAAGTCAAGTTCAAAAACTTGGCTTTGGCCATCATTGATGAGCAGCATCGCTTTGGCGTCGAGCAGCGCTTGACCCTGAGGAAAAAGAGCCAATCGGCTCCTGGGTCGGACCCAGAGGCTTTGGGTTCAAGCCTTGTTGCATTGGCCAATGCATCAGAAGAGGCGTTGGAGCCGCATCTTTTGATGATGAGTGCCACGCCCATACCCAGAACGCTAGCAATGAGTTATTTTGCCGATCTGGATGTGTCGACTTTGGATGAGTTGCCACCAGGTCGAACGCCTGTGGTGACCAAACTTTTTGCTGAGCACAAAAGAGGAGAGCTCATTGAGCGCGTGAAGCATCAAATTAAGGAGGGCTTTCAGGTCTATTGGGTATGCCCCCTCATCGAGGAGAGTGAATCCATGGATTTGACCAATGCAACGCAAACGCATCTGGAGTTGAGTGTGGCCCTGAAGGCTCAGCCATCTTCTGTGCTTGATCCGTTGCAGTCACAGTCGATGGCGGATGTGCAAGTGGGTTTGCTGCACTCGAGGATGCATGAGACAGAAAAAAAAGCGGTCATGCAAGCGTTCAAAGAGGGCAAGATTCAGGTCTTGGTCAGCACCACAGTCATTGAGGTGGGGGTGGATGTGCCCAATGCCACTTTGATGGTGATCGAGCACGCGGAGCGTTTTGGTCTGAGCCAGTTGCACCAGTTGCGCGGCAGAGTGGGGCGAGGCAGTGCCGCCTCAGCGTGCGTGCTGCTTTATTCTTTGGGCGAGCATGGTCGACTGAGCGAGACGGCCAGTCAAAGGCTCAAAGCCATGCTTCAAACCCAGGATGGTTTTGAAATTGCAAAGATCGATTTGGCCATTCGTGGGCCGGGCGAGTTCTTGGGTGCGAGGCAATCGGGTGCCACACTGCTCAGGTATGCCGATCCATTGCTGGACTCGGATTTGATGGACTGGGCACAAGACTTGGCGCCCAAAATGTGGCGGGATCATCCTGAGTGGGCCTTGTTGCATTTGAAGCGCTGGCAGACGCTTAGAAGCGAGTACTTGAAAGCTTGAAGGCAACAAAGCTTGAAGGGAACATTTCTGAACTCTAGGGCCTGGGACAAATTGCTTTAAACTCTAATGCTTCAACCCAATTGAGGATCTGCATGACACTCACCGAGTTAAAGTACATCGTAGCTGTGGCGAGAGAAAGACATTTTGGACGGGCCGCTGATGCATGTTTCGTGTCTCAGCCCACCTTGTCTGTGGCGATCAAGAAGTTGGAAGAGGAGCTCGATGTCAAGATCTTTGAGCGCAGCGCCAATGAAGTCAGTTTGACCGCTCTTGGGGAAGAGATCATTCGTCAGGCGCAAAGCGTATTGGAGCAAGCGCAAAACATCAAAGACATCGCCAAAAGAGGCAAGGACCCTTTGGCGGGCCCCTTGAAGCTCGGGATCATTTACACCATCGGTCCTTATTTGCTGCCCGAGTTGGTGAAAAAAACCATTGCCATGTCGCCTCAAATGCCTTTGATGCTGCAAGAGAACTTCACGGCCAAGTTGCTCGAGATGCTCAGGACGGGTGAGATCGATTGCGCCATCATGGCGGAGCCTTTTCAAGACGCGGGGCTTGCGCTGGCCAATTTGTACGATGAGCCTTTCATGGCCGCCTTGCCAAGCTCTCACCCATTGGCCATGCGTGACAGCATTGGCGCTCAAGAGTTGAAGGCCGAGACCATGCTTTTACTGGGCAATGGACACTGTTTTAGAGACCATGTGCTGGAGGTTTGCCCCGAGTTCGCGAGATTTTCAAGCAACGCAGAGGGCATCCGAAAGAGTTTCGAGGGCTCCTCTCTTGAGACGATCAAACACATGGTGGCCGCTGGCATGGGTGTCACCTTGGTGCCTCGGTTGAGTGTTCCAAAGGAAGCCATGGCGTTCAAGCCCAAAAAAGGAAAGAAAGTACAGGAGCAATTTGTTCGCTATTTGCCCATTGTGGATGGCACAGACGCCCCCCCCACAAGGCGCGTGGTGCTCGCTTGGAGAAAGAGCTTTACGCGTTACGAAGCCATTGCCGCTTTGCGAAATGCGGTTTATGCGTGTGATTTGCCGGGCGTGAAGCTGCTCAGCTGAGGCAGGTAAAAAGGACCTACGCGTGCAGACACCACCCTCTTTGGAGCCCAAAGCTCGATGGCCCCAATCCCTGACGGGGGCTCGCTTGAAGCTTTATTTGGACTTGATACGCTGGGACAGACCCGCGGGATGGCTCTTGCTGCTGTGGCCATCACTGTCGGCGCTTTGGCTTGCCAAGGGGGGGTGGCCGGGTTGGCACTTGCTCTTGGTGTTTGTGCTTGGGACGATTGGGATGCGCTCAGCAGGTTGCTGCTTGAACGATGTGGCAGACCGAGAATTTGATCGGCACGTCAAAAGGACGGCCACTAGGCCTGTGACCAGTGGCTTGGTGAGCGTCAAGGAGGCGTTGGCTTTGGCGCTCTTTTTTTCAATGCTCTCCTTTGCTTTGGTGTGTACCTTGAACAAGGTGAGCATGGTGTGGTCTTTCGTGGCCATGGGGGTGACGCTCCTCTACCCCTATGCCAAAAGGTTCGTCTCCATGCCTCAGGCGGTGCTGGGCATTGCCTTTAGTTTTGGGATCCCCATGGCGTTTGCTGCGGTGTTGGGTGAGGGTGTTGAGTGGCAAGATTTTTTAGGCATGATGCCCGGCATGGCCTATGCCTTGTTGTTGGGCAATCTCGCCTGGGTTTTGGCCTATGACACTGAATATGCGATGGTGGACCGCGACGACGACCTCAAAATTGGTATGAAGACCTCAGCCATCACCTTAGGGCAGTGGGATGTCCGGGCGATCATGTTCTTTTATGGCGTCTATCTTTTGAGTTGGATTCTTTTGCTGCGCCCCTATCGACTGGCTTGGCCGTTTTGGGGTGGCATGGGCGTCGCGGCCTTACAGGCCGTGGTGCATTATTTTTGGATCAAAGATCGAACTCGCGAGGGATGTTTCAGAGCATTTCGTGCCAACCATTGGCTGGGTGCGAGTGTTTTCATGGGTGTTGTCTTGGGGTTTACATTCCAATAAAAAAAAGCGCAAACATTGGAGTGCAATGTCTGCGCTTTGCTTGGATGAAAGCCGTGTTGGCCAGCCAAGGGGTGCAATCCTTTTGCACCCATTCGTCAATTGACGTGCTCAGCTGTTCAAGCTGATTCGCTCAAGCTGACTTGTGCTTTTTCTTCTTGCCGTGCTTCTTTTTCTTGGCTTTTTTGTCCTTCTTTGATGAAGGTGCAGGGGCTTCTGTTTGAGCAGGTGCAGGAGCAGGAGCGGCGGATGGACTAGGGGCTTGGGCAGCTGGTGCAACAGAAGCGGCCGCTGGAGCAGCTGCTGGGGCCGAGCTCACCGAGGGCGCCGCGCCAGCACCCATTTGCTTTTGGGCAACGATGGGCATGCTGGGCGTGCTTTGCACCGTTTGAGCGGATGCGTCCATTTGAGCGCCAATGGACAAGCTGAGAAGGGTCAGGGAGAGAAGTTTTTTCATGAACACACCAAAAAAATTGAAATCAAACCTTATTTTCTCACTTTATGGATTCACAAAGTCCGAGCGCGGGACTTTCTTTGGAAATATTTGCAATGCGGCGCTCAGATGAGGGGCGTTGGGTTAAAGCCCAAACTCTTGCCCCAATTCATGCGCGCGGTGCTGGGCGGCAAAAAGTGCATCCTTGATGTGTTCTGAGAGATGCGTTTGCCGCATGTGCTCGAGAGCTGCAAAAGTGGTGCCCCCTTTGGATGTCACGCGCTCTCTGAGAACGGCGGGGCTTTCATCGCTTTGAGCGGCCAATTGGCTTGCACCTGTGAATGTGCCAATCGCCAGTTGTTGGGCTTGCAAGGCAGTCAGCCCCATCGCTTGGCCAGCTTGTGCCAAGGCTTCAATGAAGTAAAAGACGTAGGCGGGGCCTGAGCCGGAAAGCGCCGTCACGGCATCCAAGAGTTTTTCCTCGTCAACCCAAATGTACTGGCCCGTGGGTTCGATGACCTGGGCAATCAAGGCTTTGTCTTGCTCCGTGACCGAAGGGGTGGCAAAAAGTCCGGTTTGACCCATGCCAATGAGAGCCGGAGTATTGGGCATGGCTCTGACGATGCGGGGGCTTGCAATCCAAGTCGAGATGCTTGGGGTGGTGATGCCTGCAGCAACACTCAAATGCAAGGGTTTGGCGCACAGGGCAGAAATGGAAGAAGCCACTTGTTTGAAAATTTGTGGTTTGATGGCCCAAATGATCAAGTCGCAAGACTCTAAAAAGGGCCCTGCAGACGCCCAGGTTTGAACCGAAAAGCTCGACAAGAGGCGCTCCCTGGCCAAGGCATCGGGCTCAACCACATGAATTTGTGAGGCGCTGAAGCCCACTTTGATGAGGCCTCCAATGAGGGCGCTGGCCATGTTGCCGCCACCAATGAAAGCAATTTGGAGGGATGAGGTGTTGATGCTGGTCATGGAGATGAAGGATGTGGGTCGTCTAAAAAGTGCTGCCTGAGGTGGGTCCATCGAAGGGCGTGGAAAAAAGACGAAGGACAAGCAGGAGCAACGAAGTGGGTATTATGGGCTGACATTGAGGCTCCTCGGGTGGCCGGGTGTGCCTCAGGCAGATGCAATCTCTCTTGACCAAGCGTGGACCACCAAAGCAGATGACCAATTTGTGGCAAAAAATCCACAATGCACTTCATCAGTTCGGTTTGTCGTAGAAGGGTTGACAGGGTCAATGAGTTGTGCCACAATAGCGGGCTCTGCTTTGAAAAAGGCAAGAACTCTCCCCTAACAGAGTTGCTTTGGCGAATGGTCAAGGTGATGATGGCGGGTCCAAGACTGATCAGGTAAACCTAAGCAATGGTGCTTAATAACCCCTGGTACAAGTTGGGAATTAAAAGAAAATGATCCAGACAGAATCTCGATTAGAGGTTGCCGACAACACGGGCGCCAAGTCCGTTTTATGCATTAAGGTACTTGGTGGATCCAAGCGCCGCTATGCAAGTGTTGGTGACGTTATTAAAGTAAGTATCAAAGAGGCGGCTCCTCGTGGGCGCGTCAAAAAAGGCGAGGTCTACAGTGCAGTAGTGGTTCGTACCGCTAAAGGCATCCGTAGAGGCGACGGCTCTTTGGTGAAATTCGATGGCAACGCAGCAGTGTTGTTGAACAATAAATTAGAGCCCATTGGCACACGTATTTTTGGCCCCGTGACGCGCGAATTGCGTAACGAGCGCTTCATGAAGATCGTGTCATTGGCGCCTGAAGTTTTATAAAGGGGTTGACCATGAACAAGATTCGCAAAGGCGATGAAGTGGTTGTACTCGCAGGACGAGACAAGGGCAAGCGCGGCAAAGTGGTCTTGAGAAAAGACGAAGACCACTTGGTTGTGGATGGGATCAATTTGGTGAAAAAGCACACCAAGCCCAACCCGATGGCCGGCACAACTGGCGGTATCGTTGAAAAATCGATGCCTATTCACCAATCCAATGTGGCTATTTTTAATGGGCAAACTGGTAAGGCTGATCGCGTGGGCATTAAGTTGCTTGCCGATGGCAAGAAAGTTCGCGTATTCAAATCCAGCGGCGAAGAGATCAAGGCGGCATGAGCATGGCACGTTTACAACAACATTATCGTGAAAAGCTCGTCCCCGAGCTGATTGCTAAGTTTGGCTACAAGTCGCCAATGCAAGTGCCCCGTTTGACCAAGATCACCTTGAACATGGGTGTGAGTGAAGCGGTAGCTGACAAAAAAGTCATGGACAACGCGGTGAGCGATTTGACCAAAATTGCAGGTCAAAAGCCTGTTGTGACAGTGGCCAAAAAGGCGATTGCTGGTTTCAAGATCCGCGAAGGTCAAGCCATCGGTTGCATGGTCACATTGCGTGGCGTTCAAATGTTTGAATTTTTAGACCGTTTTGTAACCGTTGCTTTGCCAAGGGTGCGTGACTTCAGGGGTATCTCTGGACGTGCATTCGATGGTCGTGGCAATTACAACATCGGTGTAAAAGAGCAGATCATTTTCCCTGAGATCGAGTATGACAAGGTGGATGCCTTGCGCGGTCTCAATATCAGTATCACCACAACGGCTAAATCTGATGAAGAGTGCAAGGCACTTCTCACCGGTTTCCGTTTCCCGTTCAAGAACTGAGGTGTCACGTGGCTAAAGTAGCTTTGATCGAGCGAGAGCTCAAGCGTGAGAGATTGGTAGCTAAGTTTGCAAAAAAATATGCCGACTTAAAGGCCATTGTAAACAACGCTAAAAATTCAGACGAAGAGCGCATGGCTGCGCGATTGGAACTCCAGAAGTTTCCTCGCAATGCATACCCCACTCGTCAGCGTAACCGTTGCGAAATCACGGGTCGTCCTCGCGGAACATTCCGCCAGTTTGGTTTAGGTCGCGCTAAGGTGCGGGAGATGGCTTTCCAAGGAAACATCCCCGGTATCACCAAAGCGAGTTGGTAACAAGGCAGGAGTAATTCAACATGAGCATGAGTGATCCTATCGCCGACCTTTTGACTCGCATTCGTAATGCGCAAATGGTTGCTAAGCCCTTGGTTTCAGTGCCTTCATCTAAAGTGAAGGTTGCTATTGCACAGGTATTAAAAGATGAAGGCTATATTGATAGCTTTCAAATCAAAACTCAAGACGGCAAGTCTGAGCTCGTGATCGAGCTCAAGTACTACGCAGGTCGTCCAGTTATTGAGCGCATCGAGCGCGTGAGCCGTCCTGGCTTGCGTGTCTACAAAGGGCGTGACGCTATTCCTCAGGTGATGAATGGAATGGGTGTTGCTATTGTGACCACGCCAAAAGGCGTGATGACAGATCGCAAAGCGCGTGCTACCGGTGTCGGTGGTGAAGTGCTTTGTTACGTTGCATAAGGGCGGGAGAATAAGATGTCTCGAGTAGCAAAAATGCCCGTCGCCATACCTCAAGGTGTGGATGTGACGATCAAGGCGGAAAACATAAGCGTCAAGGGCGCTGGTGGCACTTTAAGCATTGCCAACAGCTCCGTGGTGAAGATCACCAACGAAAATGGTCATTTGAACTTTGCGCCGGCCAATGAGTCGCGTGAAGCGAATGCCATGAGTGGCACCATGCGCCAATTGGTGAACAACATGGTGGTTGGCGTGACCAAAGGATTTGAGAAGAAGTTGAACTTGGTGGGTGTGGGTTATAAAGCTCAAGCCACCGGTACCAAACTCAACCTCGCGGTTGGTTTTTCTCACCCCGTTAACATTGAAATGCCTGCTGGTATCAAGGTGGAAACGCCTGCGCCAACAGAGATTTTGATCAAGGGCGCAGATCGCCAAAGAGTAGGCCAAATTGCGGCTGAAATTCGTGCCATTCGTCCTCCTGAGCCCTACAAAGGCAAGGGCATCCGTTATTCGGATGAGAAGATCACGATCAAAGAGACCAAGAAGAAATAAGGAGCTGCAACATGATGTCCAAAAAAGAGCAGCGTATTCGTCGTTCACGCCAAACTCGCATTCGTATTGCGATCAAAGGCGTGGCACGCTTGACGGTCAATCGCACCAATCTTCATATTTATGCAAGCGTGATTTCTGGCGACGGAACACACGTTTTGGCAACCGCTTCAACTGTAGAGGCCGACGTTCGCAAGAGTCTAGGTGCTACTGGTAAGGGTGGAAATCTTCATGCCGCCCAAATCATCGGTACGCGCATTGCTGAAAAAGCAAAAGCTGCTGGTATCGAAAAAGTGGCCTTTGACCGTGCAGGTTTTGCCTATCACGGCCGTGTCAAGGCCTTGGCCGAAGCAGCCCGCGAAGCTGGCTTGCAGTTTTAAGCACAGATCGGATTAATAACATGGCAAAAGTTCAAGCTAAAGTGCAAGACGACAGTCGTGACGACGGCATGCGCGAGAAGATGATTGCGGTAAACCGTGTCACCAAAGTGGTGAAGGGTGGACGTATTCTTGCTTTCGCAGCATTGACTGTGGTTGGTGACGGAGACGGTCGCGTTGGAATGGGTAAGGGCAAATCGAAAGAGGTTCCCGCAGCTGTTCAAAAGGCGATGGAAGAAGCGCGTCGCAACATGCAAAAAGTTTCATTGCGCAATGGATCGATTCATCACAATGTGACGGGTCACCATGGTGCAGCTGTCGTGATGATGGCACCTGCTCCTAAGGGAACTGGCATTATTGCTGGTGGTCCAATGCGTGCGGTGTTTGAGGTCATGGGCATTACAGATATCGTGGCCAAGAGCCATGGTTCTTCAAATCCTTACAACATGGTTCGTGCAACACTCGATGCGTTAGAGAAATCTACAACGCCCGCTGAAGTTGCAGCCAAGCGTGGTAAGAGCGTTGAAGATCTTTTCGTTTAAAGGTGGGAGATAAATTATGACAACGCCTGGAAAAGTTAAAGTTCAGCTCGTAAGAAGCCCTATCGGAACCAAAGAAAGTCACCGTGCCACAGTTCGTGGTTTGGGACTTCGTGGTGTCAATAGCGTGAAAGAATTGGAAGATACGCCCGCAGTTCGCGGCATGATCAACAAGATCAGTTATCTCGTCAGAGTGCTCTAAAGGGTAGAACGATGGAACTCAATAACATTAAGCCTGCTGATGGTGCCAAGCATGCCAAGAGGCGTGTGGGCCGTGGTATTGGCTCAGGATTAGGTAAAACAGCTGGTCGTGGTCACAAGGGACAGAAGTCTCGCGCAGGTGGCTACCACAAAGTGGGTTTCGAAGGCGGTCAAATGCCTTTGCAGCGTCGTTTGCCCAAGCGTGGCTTTAAGTCACACTTGCTCAAGTACAACGCCGAAATCACTTTGACCAACCTCGAGCGTCTGGGTTTGCCAGAAGTCGACATGCTCGCTTTGAAGCAAGCTGGACTGGTCAGTGAGATGATCAAAGTGGTCAAGGTGATCAAGACTGGTGAATTGACAAAAGCTGTCAAGCTCACAGGTATTGGTGCAACTGCTGGTGCACGTGCAGTCATTGAAGCTGCTGGTGGATCGATCGCTTAAGTAATATTTGTATCTCAACAGGAAACATCAATTGGCCACCTCACCCACCTTAGCAAAGAATGATAAATATGGCGACTTGCGTCGTCGGCTTATCTTTTTGTTCTTGGGTTTGGTGGTTTACAGAATTGGTGCACACATTCCTGTGCCTGGTATCGATCCCAATTCTTTGCAGCAGCTCTTCAATGGCCAGCAGGGCGGCATTTTGAATTTGTTCAATATGTTCTCTGGTGGCGCGTTGTCAAGATTTACTGTCTTTGCTTTGGGGATCATGCCTTATATTTCTGCATCGATCATCATGCAGCTTCTGACCTATGTGTTGCCCACATTGGAGCAGTTGAAAAAAGAAGGTGAATCAGGACGCAGAAAAATCACTCAGTACACAAGATACGGTACTTTGGGATTGGCGCTTTTTCAGTCCATGGGCATTGCCTTGGCTTTAGAGTCTTCACAGGGTTTGGTTTTGGCTCCTGGAATGGGTTTCAGAATCACGGCGATGGTCAGTTTGACAGCGGGCACCATGTTTTTGATGTGGCTTGGTGAGCAAATCACCGAGCGTGGTCTTGGTAACGGCATTTCCATTTTGATTTTTGCAGGTATTGCGGCTGGTTTGCCCAATGCGGTAGGCGGATTGTTGGAGTTGGTCAGGACAGGTGCAATGAGCATTTTGGTGTCATTGTTCATTGTGGTTTTGATTGGTTTGGTGACCTATTTCGTTGTCTTCGTTGAACGCGGCCAGAGAAAGATCTTGGTCAACTATGCAAGACGTCAATCGGGCAACAAGGTGTATGGTGGACAGTCTTCGCATTTGCCCTTGAAAATCAACATGGCGGGTGTGATTCCTCCCATCTTTGCCTCTTCGATCATTTTGTTGCCTGCAACCATTGCGAGTTGGTTCAGTACAGGTGACAGCATGAGATGGTTGAAAGATATTTCGAGCGCTTTGTCCCCTGGACAGCCTGTTTACATCATGTTTTACGTGATTGCGATTGTGTTTTTCTGTTTCTTTTACACGGCATTGGTGTTCAACAGCAGAGAGACGGCAGATAATTTGAAAAAGTCGGGTGCTTTTGTTCCAGGCATTCGTCCTGGTGAGCAAACTGCAAAGTACATCGACAAGATTTTGGTGAGATTGACTTTGGTCGGTGCGGTGTACATCTCTTTTGTATGTTTGCTGCCTGAGTTCTTGATCTTGAAATACAACGTGCCGTTTTACTTTGGCGGCACCTCATTGATGATTATTGTGGTGGTGACCATGGATTTCATGGCCCAAGTGCAAAACTATCTGATGAGTCAACAATATGAATCTTTGTTGAAAAAAGCCAACTTTAAATCAACTGCGGGTGCTTGAACGACATGGCAAAAGATGATGTCATTCAAATGGCTGGTGAGATCGTAGAGAACTTACCCAATGCAACTTTCAGAGTGAAGTTGGAAAATGGACATGTGGTTTTAGGCCATATTTCAGGAAAAATGCGCATGCACTACATTCGTATATTGCCTGGAGACAAGGTGACAGTCGAGATGACACCTTATGATTTGACAAGAGCAAGGATTGTGTTCAGAGCCAAGTGAAATTGTGCTTTGATGATGTTTTAGAAAAATGATGAATTAATTTTTGAGGGTTGTCCTCAAAGGTGACCTCAAAAAGTTTAGTTAGGAGAAAGAGCAATGAGAGTTTCGGCTTCGGTTAAGAAAATTTGCCGCAATTGCAAGATCATTCGCCGCAAGGGTGTGGTTCGTGTAATTTGCACGGATCCCCGTCACAAACAGCGCCAAGGCTGATTGAATAGGAT
>CAIZIT010000083.1 GCA_903933115.1 uncultured Burkholderiales bacterium | reverse complement strand
TTAATTTCACCTTTAGAAAGTGGTTTAAAACTTCCCAGCTTTGCTGCTTCAAGCTGAATTTTTGCATTTTTAGGTAGATATATTGCAACTTTTACAACCTCAATGAGGCTACGTCCTGCAGCTGTAAAGCCATGGCCTCTCATCAAAACGACTTTATTGTCACCAAGACCAATAGCTAAATCTTTACCTTGAGCCTCATTAGTAACCAAGAGATTGGTGTCGCCAAAGTTGTCTCTGATATCCCAAATCGGCACTTCGTATCCCATGTCACTAGCAGTATGAATTACAGGTTGTAAACGTGTTTCAGAAATAGTAAATGGTAAGACTTCATCAGCGTGACTATGAATAACAGCATTAATATCTTCTCTTTTTTCATAGATACTGCCGTGAATAAACCTTTCAAGATAGGGTGTGGGAGTATTCGGGTCTACTGGGAGCCCGTCGAGCGTAAATGCATAAATATCATCTTCTGTAACCAGTTCTGGACTAAGAGAGCGCGACAAAAGGTATTGATTTTTATTGAGTGGATTTCTAATGCTTACATGCCCATACGCATCAACGATTCCTTCATTTGCGAGTACTCTATTTGCGGCAACGAGTTTAACAATATCATTTTTAATTGAATCAAAGTTAGTATTCATAATTTCCTTAATTAATTTTCAAGTCGCTAGATTTAACAATTTGTTCCCACTTGTTGATTTCCTCATTCAAAAATAAAGAAAATTGTTCAGGTGTCATGTATTGCGGCTCAAGTCCGGATTGCTCAAGTCTTTGCTTTAGCAGTGTAGATTTCAAAGCTTTTTGTATTTCATTATTTAGAAGGTTTATCACTTCTTTAGGAGTGCCGGTCGGTGCAATTAATCCAAACCAAGTTGGGGATTCAAAGCCGAAAATCCCAAATTCAGATAGAGTAGGAGTTGAGGGTAAAAGTGCTAATCTTTGTGCACCTGCAACAGAGATCGCCTTTATAGATCCTTTTATGATGTGTGGCATAACTTCAATAGGTGTTCCAAATTGAAT
Source organism: uncultured Burkholderiales bacterium (assembly GCA_903933115.1). GTDB lineage: Bacteria > Pseudomonadota > Gammaproteobacteria > Burkholderiales > Burkholderiaceae_C > Limnohabitans. The sequence goes on along the minus strand of CAIZIT010000083.1, from coordinate 39,295 downwards.
TTGAATTCGACCTGTTACTAGCTCTTGAGTTGCTTCACCGCTAGACTTAAAAGGTATGTGCTGCATTTCAATACCAGTTTTAATTTTCAATAATTCACCATAAAGGTGTCCGGTATTTCCAATGCCAGATGAGCCAAAGTTATATAACTCTTGCTTTAGTTTTACCAATGCAATTAATTCTCTAATATTTTCTGCCTTCACACTTTTATTAACAACCAAAACAAATGGAACCCGACCTATAAAAGCAATAGGGACAAAGTCCTTCAAAGTATCAAATGGTAGTGATGGATATACAAATCTGTTGGTGATCAGCATATTTGCCGCGCCAATTCCTAATGTATAACCATCTTTGGGTGCTTTGGCCAGTGCAGCAAGCCCAACATTTCCTCCTGCACCAGGTTTATTTTCAACAATAAATGATTTTCCCAGTGCGTTCGTCAAAGCTAAAGCCATTTCTCTTGCTAATGCATCAACTGTCCCACCAGGAGAGTAGGGGGCAATAATTTTCCCGATCTTATTAGGGTATTCCAGGGATTGAGCGAAGCAATTCACAAAGTTGATAACAACAAGTGAAATGGCTATAGCTAAATGTTTCATGGTCAATTGAAATTTCATTAAAGTTTACTATTTGCATTTCCTGTAAGGACTGACCAAAATTTAGCTATATTCATGTCTAATGTGTTTGCTCTCCAAGCAATATGCCCATCTGGTCTAATCATTACAAATTTAAATTCATATAAATTGCTTACTTCTTGAGAGTCAATGAAATGGATGTCTAAAGGAATTTTGAGTTCATGCGTTAAATCTGTGAATCTTGTAATCTCTTTACTATTGTCGGAAAAACAAAAGAGTGAAAAATTTTTAGAGATTAAATCTAATGTAGATGTACCATTTTTTAGCCATACGTGCGGCGCTCTTGACCCAGGACGAGAACTTGGAATGTAATGAATAGCATCTTCAAATTCAACTTTTTGATTTTCGAAGTTCTCAATTTCATCGTAAATATTAATAGGTGAATTGGTGTATCGATTACCAAGATGCATATTCATCGAAAACCATTCGCGTTTTAATCCCTCTGACATAGCTGTGCCAACTTGTGCTCTAACAATATCACCTTCAGGCGAATCTTCGAAAATTAAGGAGTTCGTTGGTAACTTTTTCATGATTTCCAAGTTACCAGTTGAAAATTGAGTGATTCTTTTTGCAATGGGTTGTCGTTCAACAAAATACGAGTCAAGCATAGATTCACCAGCCCATCCTTGGAGATATGCTGAAAGCTTCCACGATAAATCTACTGCATCTCCAATTCCAGTATTCATGCCGAGTCCACCTGTAGGCGATGTTAGGTGGCAGGCATCTCCACATATAAATATATTGCCCATTCGATATTGATCGGCAACCAATTCCGCTCTTTGCCATGGAAGAATACTTAAAATTTCAAAATCAAATTTTTTCCCCATAGCTTGATGAGCCAATGAAGTTATCTCATCAATCGTGTAAACCCTTTTTTCCTTTGCGCTACCAATCAGTGACATTCTCCACTGATCTCTTCCGTTGATAGCGACAATCGTGCACCAAGTCCCATGTGGACCGACAAACATATATCTGTATCCGGGGTCTTTATTATGTAATGAGTTAAATTCAGAGCATTTAAAAATAATATTTGTTGTATAGGTAAGAAGTCCTTTGCCATGCATCTCAATACCAAGGTTGTTTCTTACTATGCTCTTTGCACCATCACATCCCACTAAGAAAGTTGATCGTATGTTTGTTTCTTTGTTGTTTTTGAGGTTCTTTATCTGAATAGAGATCTCGTTGTTAACTTCTGAAAACCCAAGCACTTCAGTTGAGTATTGAATTTGACAATTTTTTTGCGATAAAGCAAATTTTTTAAGTATGGGGTCAAAATAATTCTGAGGGCATCGCTCACGCTTTTGTGGACTCTCAATCGGTGGTTTTTCCATATTCATTGAGGGCATTGCTTGTCGACCAAGCTCGTAACCATTCAATGATGTTAAATAAACATTGTCCTGAGGATAATCTCTATCGTACTCACTTTCCTCAACATCTTTTGCGATTCCCCATTTTCTGCAGAACTCCATGGTTCTGATTCCGACAAGATCCATTTTGGGTTGGAATATTGAACCATCCCCCTTTTCAATGAGCAATACTTGATGACCCCTCCATGCCAAATCACCAGCTAGAGCCAATCCAACTGGTCCCGCACCAACAATAACCACTTCAGCATCTAAATTCATAAGTATGGATTGATCAATATATTTATTAAAATCTTGATTTATATCTTACTGGGTTAATTGAAATATGAAATCAGGGAATACATCAAAGGCTCTAGCTGCATTTCTGGTTAGTTTTTTGAGTCTTCATCAGTTGTCACCTTTTGCTGCTACTGACTCGAAGTTGCCCACTCCCGTAGATTGGCCTACTAAAACGGTCAGGATTGTCGTTCCATTTGCTCCAGGGGGTGGGACCGATTATGTTGCGCGTATAACAGCACAAAAATTAACAGAGCGATTTGGACAAACATTTTTAATTGAAAATAAGCCAGGTGCAGGGGGGGTTACTGGCACTGATCTAATCGCAAAATCAAAACCTGACGGTTATAACTTTGTTATCGTTAGTGGGAGTCATACGATAAACCCAAATTTGTACAAAAACCTACCCTACGAAACAAAGAAAGATTTTTCTCCAGTTAGCAACCTGGTGATGGGGCCCGGGATTTTAGTGATTAACAATACTTTAAAAGTGAATTCATTAAAAGAGCTTATTTCATATGCTAAAAATCATCCCGGTGAATTGTCATTTGCCTCATCTGGAAATGGATCACCTCCACATTTAGGTGGTGAATTATTTAAAGCAATGGCAGGTATCGATTTGGTTCATATTCCATATAAAGGCAATGGTCCAGCCTATAACGATTTAATCGGAGGACAAGTCTCGTTGATGTTTCCTAATATCGCGACTGCACTTCCATATGTGAAGTCAGGGAAGCTTAAAGCTCTAGCTGTTACAAGTAGAGCCAGAAGCAAGATAGCTCCAGATATTCCAACTATGATTGAAGCGGGATTAGATGGGTACGAATTGTCTTCTTGGTTTGGTATGTTGGCGCCCCAAGAGACACCTATAAATATTATTTCTTATCTTCATCAAGAAATTTATAAAATTTATCAAATGCAAGAAATTCGTGAGAAATTGCTTTCGCAGGGCGTAGAGCCTATCGCAACAAATCCACATGAATTTGGATTGCAAATCAATTCGGAAATTGAATATTGGTCTAAAACCTTTAAATTAAAAAATTTAAAAATTGATCCTTAATTCCAATTAAGCCACGCTTTTAATCCTTGACCCATAACCCAAGCTAAGTCGTCTTGATCAATCCATTTCAGTTCATTTTTAAAATGATCGACGCACTCTGAATACGTTGAGGTGAGTCTTGATAGGTCTGATCCCCAGAACATCCTCTTAGGACCGAAAGAATGAAAGATCTCTTTGATATAGGGTTCTAGACTTGGATATGGCCATGCATCATTTGTATAAGTTGGTAAACAACTGGCTTTAACCGCAATATTGGGCCTTTTTGCTAAGTTCAGTACTGATTGAAAATTTTTGAATGCTTCACTATCTTTTTTTCCGGGTAACAAGCCTAAGTGATCAATAATCAGTCTCAAATTTGGATAGTCCTCTGCTACCTTGTCAATGATGTACATGATTTCAAATGGGCATGTCATCATGATGGGTATATTCAATTGTTCAGCCAGGGGCCACAACCAGTTAACCGTTCCTTCAGTTAACAAGGGTTGAAGTGAAGGGCGATGAAATGTGAATCGTAAGCCTAGCATTCCATTGTTGGGATGCCAGTTTTGAATAATCTCTTTAGAAATTTCAGCTTGAGGATCAAGGCGGCCCATCACGGCAAAATGATTGGGGTACTTCTTTGCGGCTTCAATGCAAATATCGTTTCTTTCACCCTCCCACGATGGTGGAACTAGTATTGCTTTGTGAACGCCTGCAGCTTTCATTTCAAGCAAAAGACTTTCCGCTGTAATGGGTATTTCTCTATGTGGCTTATGGCGATCAGGCCATGGCCTTTCAGTAGAATTTTTAGCCCAAATATGAACTTGAGAGTCAATAATTTCAATAGTCATGATGATTTATACCTAAATACCAATTTCTAATAAATTGCTATGATAAACCGACTATGCAAAAAAAAGAGAATAGTAGTGCTGCTGTCATAGTATTTATGCACGTTCCTTAAACAATTCCTGTTTTAAATATTAGAGAATTCAAAATGGCAATAAAAATTACATTAACTGGCGATATCAATTTAATGAATGTTGAGGATGCCAGCATTCCATTTCGTTTAATATCAGATAAGTTGTTCGAATCAGATTTTGTTTTGTCTAATTTGGAATGTTGTCTGTATTTGCCAGACCACAGCCACTCTGTCGATAATGAGGGTTTTTATGCTGATCCAAAAGTTGCAGCAAATGCATTAAAGAATGGGAATATTTCTGCAGTTAGTCTTGCCAATAATGTGAATTATGGTCATGAAGCTATTATCTCCTCCATCAAAGAGTTGGACGCTTGTGAAACCAAGCATACTGGTGCAGGAAGAAACAAAGATGAAGCAATAAAACCCGTAATTTTAGAATCTCAAGGTATCAAAATTGGGTTCATAGCCAGAACTTCAGTTTATTGGAATACGCATCATGAAGCTCGGAAAGATTCCTCTGGTGTTGCTGTCTTAAGAGGACATACTGCATATCAAGTACCTGCTTATAAAGTCAGAGCAGAAGTCCCGCCCCTAAATAGACCGGGTATTCCACCGGTTGTCGTAACTTGGGCTGATAAGGAATATTTGAATGAGTTGAAAGATCAGATCAAAGAGCTCAAAAAAGTATGTGACTATGTAATTGTGTCATGTCATTGGGGTTTATGGGAGGAGGTTTTGGACTATATGTCTGAGATTGCACATTCAGCGGTTGATGTCGGTGCTGATTTAGTTTTCGGACACGGCCCACACTTATCCCTTCCAATTGAAATGTATCAAGGTAAGCCTATTTTTTATGGTTTAGGTAGCTTTTCATTTCATACTGGTCACAATGGAAGAAAACATGGCGATTGGGTCGGAGAGATGCCACAAATTACGATTGATAAAAATGAATTTCAAGAAATTAGTTTTCAATTGATTCGGCATAACGAAAAAAACGAAACTTACATTTGTGATTTGAGAAATGAAAAAGAGACTTTGGATTTTTTAATTTCGAAAAGTGCAAGCAGAAACTGTCATCTTTCAGTACGAGATGAAAAAGTCGTCGTTTCATCAAAATCATAATTGATGTGCAAAAAATGAAACGCGCAAATATAAAATTTTTCATTGTTGCCTTTGTATTTTTTATTAACTGTCAATTCGCATCAAGTGAATCTTTGGAATCTTTACCTATATCGAATTATCCAAACAGACCTATTCATTTAATTGTTCCGTTTCCTCCGGGTGGAGGTAATGACTTTATTGCAAGATTTATTGCACAAAAGTTAAGTCTTGGCTTAAAGCAACCTTTTATTGTGGAAAATAAAGCTGGCGCTGGAGGCTTACTTGGAACTGAATTTGCGATCAAATCACCACCAGATGGCTACACATTGCTCTTGATCTCTGCAAGTTATACCGTTAATTCGGCACTCTACTCATTGAAATATGATTCAGTTAATGACATGTCAGCAATTGCTCAGGTCTCACAGGGTGCATTTGTATTGGTGGCAAATCCATCGCTTGCCGCCAGCAATGTTGGTGAACTGATTTCATTGTCTAAATCGTCTGGTACACCTATTAGTATTGCTTCTTCTGGTCATGGAAGTGTATTGCACTTATCCGCTGAGTTGCTAATGAGTAAAGCCGGTATTAAGTTGCTTCATGTCCCCTATAAAGGGGGTGGGCCTGCACTTAGCGATACCCTTTCGGGACAAACGCAGCTTTTCTTCTCGACCCCATCAATTGCATTACCCTTTATTAAATCGGGAAAGCTTAAAGCTCTAGGTGTTACAACTCTAAAGAGAACCCCTGTACTGGGAGATGTACCTTCACTTCAAGAGGCTGGTGTAAATGGCTATGAAGTAAACGTTTGGCATGGTTTGATCGGCCCTAAAGGATTGCCAATATTTGTAATTCAAAAAATAAATCAAGAGCTATCTAAAGTATTTACAACACGAGAAGCCACTGAATTATTGGAAAAAGACGGAGTTTATCCATCTGTTGGAAGTCCACAGCAATTTGAACAATTAATCAAAAGAGAAATTTCAGTTTGGAAAGAAGTGATAAAAAGTTCAAATATCAAAGTTGAACTATAAATTTTAACTTAAGCAAATTCTGGGAGTTGATTCAAACTGGATAAATTCTCAATGCCTAAAAATGCTTGAAACCAAAGCTCTGTGTTGTCGTTCTTACAATGCTGGGTATGGTTATTAAAACGATCTTTAAGTTGATTGAGTGAAACAGGATTTTCAGGTGAACCTACAAAATAATCCGACTCATTTGAAATAGTTCTGCCGTCTTTAAGTGTAATTTTAATATTTGACGTCCAAGATGATCTTTTGACTTGATCATCATATGAATGCATTGTAATCTTCCTACAGTTTTCTTTTACTCTTTTATCGTTGACTATCGCGTCTACAAAAATATTCGGATTCAGAGCATCATATTCCATTGCGATGGCAAGACAGAAAGGAACGCTATACTGCGCTTGTTTGATATCTTTGGGCTCCCTTATGTCATGGTGGCTCATAATTTTTTCTGGAACCGTTAGGTGACAAGTTGAAATATCTTCAGACTTAAATGAAAATTTGTTCATCATTTGAGATAAGGAATAAATGAGTGGGTGTGCTGTAATATGACATGGGTAAGTCTTTAAGCAAATTTTCAAAGTTTCCCATTCACTTCCTAGGCCCTTGGTGAGTAAATCTGGATCACTTTCACTACAAAAAGTTTGAAGGAAGCCAAATTTACCTTCAAGAATCGTTTCGGGTCCTTCAAAACCCTCAAAAGCTAGCTTGGATGCCTGGATACCACTCTCACAAGCTTTCCCTAAATGAAGACGTTTAACTTCAGCTCCACGATTGGATTTTGTAAATGCCAAAAGTCCACTTGAAAATGAACCTGCAATGCCTAGTGCATTAGAGAGCTGGCTTGGATTTAAACCAAGGATCAATCCACTGGCAATACTCGCTCCGAAAACGCCGGTTAAACCCGGCGCATGAAAACCAAGCTTTTCAGAGCTGTGCTTCGAAGCTGCACCGATCCGAAACATAATTTCACATGCAGCTATAAAACTTTTTAGAAGAGTCGCTCCATTGCTGTGAAGCTCTTGAGCCATTGCTAATGCTGGTGGCAATAATGTAGCACCAGGGTGAACGCCAGCTCCAGGTTTTCTTAAGCTGTCTTGTTCAAAAGCATGGGCAAATGCACCGTTGATCAGTGCTGCTTGCGGAGCATGAAGCTTTAGATTTGGTATTCCAATGACCTGTGAATTTCCACCGGTACCATATGCCGTTGCATATTTGAGTATTGTTTTACTCCATGGGAATTTTGAACCGTATGCACTCACCCCTAATGTATCGATCATGCAATACTTAGCAACTTGAATAACCTCATCTGGAATATCTCTAAGTTGTAGAGAGTGAACGAAATCACACAAAATTTCGCTTTTAGATTGGTACACCATAATAAATAAAGAACAATAAAAATCTTAAGATGATCGTTTTTTTGAAGAGGTTATATGAAAAAAATGCGCCTATAGATGAAATATATCAATGGGTCCTACCAACTTATCATCGATCATGATAATTTTCTTTTGTGAAATTTTTAAGCTTTGGTTTAAGTCTTCAAGAATAAACTGATAATAACCACCACGTGTCTGTGATCCTCTTACACCATATGAGTGAACCATCCAATTGGCATTGACATAAATGAAATTGGCTTCTTTCTTTAATATCCGTATATTTGATATCAAATGCGATGTTCGATCCATAGGTAAAGAAGCGAATGAGTCACCAGTTTCTATTCTAAAGACGCGGTCAACAAGATGCTGTTTACCTTTTAAATAAAGAAGGTTTAATTCTTCATCAGGATTAGAAGTGTAAACACTTTCATTAATCCAAGCTGGAGCCCAAAAAATACATTGATCAGAATAGAGTTTTAACCACTCGCTCCAGTTTTTCTGATCCAGATATTCAGCCTCCTCAAATATCAAATTAGAGACCTCAAGATGTAATGATTCAGTCATTTTTTTCTTCCTGTGAAATCAATTTCTTCCATTCTCGATAGAAACCTTTATAAATTGATTCATGATCCCAGTTTTTAGTAGTGATTTCAGGTGGTATGCCATCAAGTGGAAAGTCCTCACACTCGTATCCTTTGAAAGTTTGTGTAGCTCCACGTGCGAAGTTATTCCATTGAGCCTTGGTGGCTCTGCTTCCTTCATGAACGGACTCAAGTGCTGCTAGATCATCTGAGGTTGCCATTCCTGAGGTTAGATAAAAGTCTTCAAATTTTCTAATTCTTGCCGCTCTAGACTCTTTTGATTCACCAACTGGAGCTATGCACCTAACCGTAACATCGCATACATTAGGCGAAAGTGGGCGCATTGTTCTGATTTGAGTTGATGGATTATCCATAATGAAAACATTTGGGAAAACATAAAGGTTCCTGGTTCTGTAAAGCATCCAGTGAACTTGTGAATTTGAAAATTCATTTTCAAGTCTATTTTTTTCTTGCCAAACTGGATGTGCTGTTGGTTTTGAGCGTTCTGTCCAAATCCCCATGTGTCCATTACCAAAGCCATAGGATCCAGTCTCTACTTGTCCTGTAATGCGACCTGCTTCTGTCTCCTTCATCCCTGTTAATGATAATTTGGATTCTCGATTTGCAATCGTATTTGCAAAGACTCTATGGACGGTAGAAACATGGTATCCATCAACACCATTTTCTGCTTGGAGTTTCCAGTTGCCATAAAGCCTATATGTTGACTGTCCCTTTATTACCTCAAGACCATCTGGTGATTGGTCTACTAAACAGTCTATCCAAGCAGTTGTCCCTTTAAGCCAAGAGGATAGCTCAGGAACATCAGAATTAAGACTCCCGAAAATGAAGCCTCTATAAACTGCCAATTTAGCAATTGGAGTTAAGGCTGATCTACCAATAATGTTTGAATCGGCATAGCCTCCTGTGTCTTGGTTTTTAATCACTATACATTTGCCGTCAGAGTTGAATGTCCAACCATGAAAGCGACACCTGAATCCTTTTGAGTTACCCGATTCAAGTGGTGCTAAAGTTGCACCACGATGTGAGCAAGCGTTTAGAAAGCCATTAATGGAGCCGTCACTTTTTTTGACAATAAATATTGGTTGATTACCAATATAAGTTGAAAAATAGTCCCCTGAGTTTTTAATCTGCGACTCATGAGCAATGTAATTCCATGTTGATTCAAAAATATTTTGAATTTCTCTTTCAAATATATTGTTATCTGTATAAATAGAGCGATCGATTAAAAATTCAGAATCAGTTTCTTTTATTAAATGATTGCAATTGATGTTTGTCATAAAAGATATATGAATTAGTTAAGTTGAATATTTTTTCTGTTGATCAATTCACCCATCTTTTCATTGGTTGAACGAATCTGTGAAGTAAATTCAGAAGGTGAATTCATCACTACCTCAGCCCCAAGATCTTTAAATCTATTCATCACATCAGGCGAGTGAATGGCTTTCGAGAATTCGTCATGTAATCTTTGGATAATGGCTGTAGGTACACCCGCAGGTAGAAAAAGACCTGCCCATGTATATGCAACAAAATCTGGATAGCCCAGCTCAGAAAATGTTTTAATCCCTGGTAAAAGTGGAACTCTTTTTTCACTAGAAACAGCCAAGGGTTTGACCAAATTTGCGCGAACTTGACCGTTTGCAAGAGTCACCGAAATAAGCATTGCTTCAACTTGCCCCCCCATCAGATCAGTTAGAGCAGGGCTACCCCCTTTATAGGGTACATGAATCATTTCAACATTTGAAATAATTTTAAAGTACTCCATGTACAAATGATTGCTTGTGCCCGTTCCTGGGCTAGCATAAGCAAACTTTCCGCTTTTTGAGTGAGCATACTTAATCAGATCATTTAGACTGTTCCCTGGTACGTTGTTATTTGCGATTAAAACCAGGGGGACCTTGGCAAGCATTGAAACTGCTTGGATATCTTTAAAGCTGTCGTAATTAAGATTTTTATAAATGAACGGATTTACAGGAAAACTGTCAACTGCAATCATCATCGTATAGCCATCTGGGCTTGCTTTTGCGATTTGTAATTCAGCAAGTGTTCCGCCTGCACCGCCTTTATTTTCAATCAATATGGGTTGTCCAAAACTTTCCACTAACTTGGGTTGTAAAGCTCTAGCAACAGTATCAGCTAATCCACCTGGTGCGAAGGCTACAACAACTTTGAGTGGCTTTTCTGGATAAGTTTGTGCTGAGACTTTTACATAGTGAGCAAAAAAAACAAAAGTAAGTACTAAAAAATGAATGATATTTTTCAAAATGTTCTCTTTGTAATTCAGAATGAAATAAGTCAATTTTTGAGACGAGTAATAAATAGTTAAATTTTGATTGTTAAATCATAGTGTTAAATTTAGCAGCAAGGATAGGGAATTGCCCAATATCCACTTTTCATAAATTGTGTAATTCTTACTTGCATACATTAAATGGTCTTAAAGCCAAGGGTAAACATCTATTCGATTTATAGAAAGTAAGAAATTGATTAATATTTCTATCCGCTGTCTTTTCATATTTCTAGGATGTATTTCTCTTGGTGATTTTGCGATATGTCAGAATTCATACCCAAATAAGCCGATACGTTTTGTCGTTGATAGCGTACCAGGTGGGACTACCGATTTACTAGCTCGAATAGCATCGGACGGGCTAGGCCAACAGTTTGGATTCTCCGTTGTTGTTGACAACAAGGCGGGAGCAACTGGAAATTTGGCTTTGGATTATGTGATGAAGTCTCCATCCGATGGCTACACGTTTTTAATATGCGCGAATGGTAACTTGTTGATCAAACCTTTTCTTGAAACAGGTTCCAATTTTAATCCTTTGACAGATGTTCAACCCGTTTTTAATACAGCAGAGTTACCCCATTTACTGGTCATTCCATCTTCACTGGCCATAAAAGATTTATCAACCTTTATATCTTATGCCAAAGCAAATCCAGGGAAAATATTTTATGGCTCTGCAGGTATTGGAAGTCAACCCCACATTTCAGGTAGTCAATTCAGTCGGCTTGCAGAGATTAAATCTGAGCATATTCCATACAAGGGCATGGGGTCAGCGATGACAGATATTTTGGCAGGTCGAATTCAATTTATGTCGGCTGCATTTGGAACTGTAAGAGGTTATGTAAAGTCTGGAGATTTAAAGCCACTTGCAGTTGCCTCTAAAAAAAGGATTACTGCATTGCCAGAAGTTCCTACAGCTTCAGAGGTGGGTGTGCCCAATTGGGAGATGAGTGCATGGTTTGGAGTTTTTGCACCTAAGGGTACAAATTCTGAAATTACCAAGCTTTTAAATGAGAAATTACAGCTGGTATTTGATGATCCAAAAATAAAAGCCAAAATGATAGATATTGGTGCTGAGCCTGTTGGAGGATCGATCCAGTCTTTCTCCGAGAGAATCAGGTCAGACTATAAAATTTATGGTCAAGTCATCAAAGATTCAGGTATTTCTTTTAATTGAAGTTTAAATTTGTGAACGAGGTTGCTATGGATTCTGAAGTTTTAAAAAAAAGTACAACATATTCTGGTCTTAAAACTAAATTTATATCTCATGGAACTTTAGGTTCTAAGGATTTGGACGCAACCAGAAAATTCTATGAAGAATTCCTAGGTTTAAATGTTGTAAGAACCAGTCCAATTTCAATGATGATTCAATTAGGTGGAAATCACGTTTATGCGGTAGTTAAAACTCCAAATAAAGAGAAAATGGCTCGTTGTTATCACAATGGTTTGGATGTTCTAACAGATGCAGATGTTGATGAGTCATACGCCAAATGCTTAGAGCAAGCAGAAAAGTGGGGCTTGCACGATATAACCAAACCAAGTGAAAGACACGGTACATACAGTTTTCTCTTTTGGGACAATGATGAAAATGCTTGGGAGATCCTCTCCAATCCAAAGGGTGGCTATGATTGGATTTTTGAGCAAGGTGATCTAGAAGGCAAAGGACACTTTACTTCAGGGTTTAGGCACAAACGACCAGATAACCTCTGAAAGTACACTGATGAAAGTGAAACTGTTTTTTTTATCGCTGACTTTTTTATTAATTCAACAAGTTATAGCGCAAACATACCCTATTAAGCCAATTCGACTCATTGTTCCATATCCTCCTGGGGGCTCTGTTGATTTGGTTGGTAGAACCGTTGCAAAGAAGTTAACTGAAAACCTTGGGCAACCCGTTATCATTGATAACAAGGGAGGTGCAGGCGCAAGACTAGGCGTTGAATTGGCTTCAAAGTCACCTCCGGATGGATATACATTAGTTGTTGCAACCGTTACATCGATGAGTATGGCGGTCAATATGTTTCCTAAGCTGCCATATGACCCTATTAAATCCTTTTCTCCAATCAGTTTATTGACCAAGGCTCCAGGTCTTCTGACGGTTAACGATACTCTTCCAGTTAAAAATGTAAAAGAGTTCATTGATTTATTGAAAAATAAACCTGGCCAAATTAATTACTCATCCCTTGGAAATGGTTCAATACAACACTTTACTGGAGAGTATTTCCAGTCCTTAACTGGTACACAGATGTTGCATGTTCCCTATCAGGGAGCAGGTCCTGAGTTGATGGCAATCTTAGGTAATCAAGTTCAAGTGGGTTTTGAAGTCCTCTCGTCTTTTCAATTGCAGAACTATCAAAGTGGAAAACTGAAAGCTTTGGTAGTCGCTGCGAAGGAAAGAATAACTGCATTGCCCAATGTCCCGACCTCATCTGAGGCTGGTATTCCTGGGTTTGAATTCAGTTCTTGGTTTAGTCTCATGGCTCCTAGCGGAACACCCAATGCTATTATCAAGAAGTTAAATGACGAAACCAGAAAAGCACTACTCGATAAAGAAGTCCTTGAAGTCATAACGCTTCAAGGGCAAGAGGCAGCTGGAAATACACCTGAAGAGATGGCAGCATTTTTGGAAGCTGATATTGCCAAATGGGCACGAGTAATGAAATCGACAAACTTTAAAGTCGAGTAAATTAGAAATTTGATTCCGTGCACAGAATAGATGTCGATTGACTTGATGCTGCGGTACCTCCATTTCCATTGATGAGTGCTGTTTTAGCGTCAGGTACTTGTCGATCGTTACATTCTCCTCTGAGTTGTCTTACCGCTTCAATAGTCGCGAAGGCGCCATACATATTTGGGTGAACGCATGAAAGTCCGCCACCATTTGTATTCACTGGAAGTTGGCCACCAGGTGCAATATTTCCATTGTCTACAAAAGCACCACCCTCTCCTTTTTCACAAAATCCTAAATCCTCAAGGGCTAGGATAGTATTGATCGTAAAAGCATCGTAAATTTGTACGACATCGATATCATCCTTTGTCAGGTGCGATGCTTCAAATGCTTTAGCTCCTGATTCTTGTGAAGGTGTAACCGTTAAATCTTTCATATTGGTCACTGACCGATGCCATACGGCTGTTTCATTTGATAGTATATAAATTGGTTTTTTCTTTAAATCTTTGGCTCTGTCGGCCAAAGTCATAATATAAGCACCTGCACCGTCAGTCACTTGGCAGCAATCATAAATTGTGAAAGGGTCAGATATCATCCGAGCATTTAGAATGGTCTCCAGATCCAGAGGTTCTCTTGCAAATGCTTCAGGATTTAACTGTGCCCATTTTCTTGCTGCAAGTGCCACTTCGGCCAAATGTTTTCTCGTTGTTCCATATTGATGCATATGCCGAGCTGCAATGAGCGCATAAGAGGAGGGTGGATCAAAGGGATGGTATGGATCTTCATAAATACTAGGATCAAGCAAATTTCGAGCTTGACCACGTTCTCTGCGACCAAATTTGGATGTACGTTGATTGCTACCATAGCAAACGAGTACAGCCTTGCATTGACCACTCATCAGTGCGAGTATCGAAGGCTTTTGGTGAGCGATAAATGCTGCCCCCCCGATATTTGTACCTTCAATGAAAGTGGGTTGAAGTCCCAGGTATTCAGCAACATTTAATGGCCACATGGCAATGTTTAAATTTGCAGTACAAATGCCATCTATATCCTTAATGGATAGGCCACAATCATTGAGGGCTGAATGAGTGGCTAAACCAAGGAGGTCCAACTCACTCATTCCAGGTGCCTCGCCACATCCAGCAGTGCCTACACCAACAATTGCAACTTTTGCACGAGTATCAATGTGGCTCATTTGGTGGTTCCTGATTTAAATTGAACTTTACCTTGTCCATTTTCTTGAATGATTTCAAGCCTCACCTTTAAACCGATGAAAACCTCACTAGGGTCTACATCAACTACATTACCCATAACGCGAACACCTTCATCAAGATCAATAAGGCTTACGTTGAAATCTCCACCGATTTCGGCCTTTCGGCGAACTGTAGTTGTCGAATAGACAACACCATTTCCAGATGCGGCTTTCCAGTCAAGGCTGTCTGAACTGCAAGTGATGCAAAACGACCTTGGGAAAAATTGAAAATTTTCACAGCTTGAACATTTCTGAATAAGAAACTTTCCATTTTTAATTCCCTCTTGATGAAATTGGGTTGCCCCTAATTCAGTCGGACTAAGATCATGCATAATTATTTTGATGTGAAGTGGAGTTAGATTAAAAGTTGTTGTTAGTTTCTCGGTATAAAAATGAGACAACACCAGCCACTTTTAGATTATGAATTTTTAATTATCTGGTGAGTTCACAGTCTTTCCAATAGAGGGTTATCCTTAGTTTTTCGAGAGTGCGAATTGAATAAATGAGAACTAAAATTGGATTGATCCACCTTTCAAAAAATTGAGGTATTACATGTGTAGTTTGCTTCGCATCAAGCGCGTTTACATTTTTTTTCTTTTTCCCTTTTTTTCGCTTAATACTTTTGCGCAAGTTTCCGTTGAAGATCCAATAGGCATTGAAATCGGAAAGGATTTGGTTTTGAGAAAATGTGCACAATGTCATACAGATTCAATTTGGAGAGATCAACGTCAAAGTGATCGTGCTTGGGAAGCAACTCTATATCGCATGATGGGTCGAGGAGCGGTTTGGACTAAAGAGGAAATTCAATCCATGGCCATGTTTTTAGGAAAAGACTTTGGTGCTCAAGCCGTAAAAGTTAAAAACTGATTATTTATTTCGAGGCCAATTTTTAGGAGATTTCTCAATGCGCGATATTGTTACAAAGTACTTGGCTAACTCGATATCAAGGCGGGGATTTTTAGATAATTTGAAATTGGCTGGAATGACTGTGACTGCTGCTGAAGGCGTACTGTCTTCCCTCAATGCTTCAGGACAAACAACTCAAAATTCTGATAATCAGTCAGCTTCTGAACCCCCAGCAGTTAAAACTTTTCAGGGTACGGGTGGAGCATGCTTTGCTGAGCAATTGATTGCTTGTGGTGTAAAGTATGTTTTCGGCAATTCAGCCAGTGAGGATGCACAGTTTTACGATGCGCTTGTTGATAGGCCTCAGCTTAACTATATTTTGACACCCCATGAAGGCCCTGGCGCTGCAATGGCTGCAGGGTATATAAAGGCATCACAAGAGCCAGCCATTGTGATGCAGGCTGGTGCAGTTGGCCTTATGAATGCCATGGGACAGGTTTTTAATGCATATAAAGAGCAAACGCCATTGGTTGTTTATTCATATCGAACCGATCAATCAAAAAGAGCTGGTCGTGATGGTTTTGAAGAAATTGCAAATCAAGAGCAAGTATTGCAGCCCCTTACAAAGTATTCATGGATGGCTCGTGGCCCCTCCATGATTGCTGAAACGACAAGGCATGCATTCAAATCGGCGTGGACTCCACCCCATGGACCTGCCTATTTAACTTGGCATTCTGACTACACAGATGAGAGAACGCGCACTGAAATTATTCAGCAAAGTCATTTCGACACACGTATGCGTGTGAGACCGAATCCTGTCGAAATTGAGCGTGCTGCAAGAATGCTTCTGGATGCAAAAATGCCTGTCTTGATCGTAGGGGATGAAGTTTATAAAGCAAAAGCAGTTGCGAAAGTTGTAAAACTTGCAGAAATGTTGGGTATGCCAGTTACTCAAATGCGTCAAATGTGGGTGAATTTCCCCGAATCACACCCACTTTGGGTGGGAAATGCACCCTCTGGTACTTTGTCCAGCATCACGTGGCCTAAGAATTATGACCTTGCTATCAATATTGGTAACAAAATGCAACACAACGGTAATCAGCCTATTGTTGCCAGAAACGTTAAGTTCATTGATATGCGGATCGATTATCAAAATATGGGCAAAGTGATGTCTACAGACGTTCCTTTGGTGGGTGACGTTTCGTTGGGATTGGATGATTTGATTGCAGCTTTAGAGCAATTAATGAATACCAAAAGCAAGGAGATTGCTACAGATCGAACCATTGAAGTTAAAAAATATACTGATCGAGCTCGAATGTTATTGACCGGTATTGTGAATAATCCTGAGTGGAACAATTCTCCTTTAATCGCTGATAGAGTGACTTGGGAAGTGGCGCAATTCGCTGAGAAGGATGCAATCATCGTTCATGAGGCCGGATCGGTAGCCATGCATTCTTTTAACTTCAATCCGGTTGGAGGGCGTGAGTTATTTTATTATTACGGCGGACACTTGGGTTCTGGAGTTGGAACATCTGCTGGTGTCAAGTTGGCAAGACCCAAGCAACAAGTCATTTGCCTGGTTGGTGATGGCTCGTTCCTTTTTGGCCCTCATGCGCTATGGAACATGGCTCGATTAGAGTTACCCGTCATTACAATTGTTTATAACAACCATGCTTATGCCGGTCCACATACTCGAGCAATCGCCAATGTTCCCTCTGGGCGTATGGTTCAAACGGGTCAGTATGTGGCCAGTTACTTGGGTAACCCTGATATGAATATGGCTCATATTGCCCAAGGTTTTGGGGTGAAGTCTGAAGTTGTCAGCAATCCATTGGAATTAAAACAAGCGCTAGCAAGAGCAAAGTTGTCGACATTAGACGGTAAGCCCTATCTCATTGACGTACAAGTTGTAAGACGAGGCGTAGGTTGGACAGATCAACCTTGGGTTCCCAATATCAAAGGGACAAGACAAAAAGTTAAAAAAGCATAAAAATGAGCCGATTTTTTTTATTTCCCATTCTTTTTACATGGGTATCACATTGCTACGCAGATAGCTCTGAGATCGGAAAAGAAATCTATCACGAGAATTGTGCAACATGTCACGGTAGAGAAATGCAAAAACCCGGTCTTGCTTTTGATTTGAAAAAATTTCCGAAAAATGATTTTCAAAGATTTCAAAATTCTGTATTGAACGGCAAAGGTGGTGGTATGCCGGCTTGGAGATCAAAACTCAATGAAGACGATGTTCAGTCTTTATGGCAATATGTCATCAGTGGTTCTGAGAACTGACGGATCAAGTAAATATCATCGCTAGCATGGCCGCATCATCGATCAGGTTGATCGTCGCGTAGATAGCAATTTTGTAGAGTAAGAATTCACTTCGAATCACTAAATTCGCTGTTATTCTTTGGAAGTTGAAAATTTCATTCAATGCCATTGTTTATTTTCTTCCTCTAGATCGCCCACCCCCATGGTGAAAATGGTTTCCTGGATTCAGATGGTATTGCCCTGGCAAGCGGTGATAGTAGCCGCCAGCAAAGTAGACAGGAAAAGCTGTATAAAAACCGACGCCTGGATAGGGGTAGTAGCCAAGAGCCGTTGGGGGTAAGACATAAAGTTCATTTGAACCGTAGATCAAAGCTCCAGGCATGGTGGAGGAGGTGACTGATGAATTACCATTGGTTGTGGGCGTATTGGGTGCAAAGCTTTGTACCATTAAATTTTCACCGGGATCAAACGGCAGCTGTGTGGAATAGGTTTGATTGTTATATTGAAAAATGACCTCGTATTCAGTTGCGCTGGCTTCCATGCCAGGGCTCTCGATTGTTTGAGAGTTGGTTGGACTTGTAAGCAGTTCTTCCTTTTTAGTCTCCTTCTTCTCCAATGAAGCAGACTTGGAGACGGGTGTGACCTTGAGCACTTTGGCCACTATGGGCTGGGGTGAGTTTGTCTCAACACCAGCAAGTGGTGAGTTGATACCCATTGTTGAGTTGGTGTTGGCACACCCATAGAGAAGAAATACGCTTGATAAGGAGTAGATCAGTAAATTCAACTTTTTCATAGATTTACTTGTTTTCAAATTTGGCAGGACGCTTGTCTAAAAATGCTTGCATGCCTTCTTTCTGATCTTGTGTTGCAAATAGGGCGTGAAAGAGTCGCCTTTCGTACATCATTCCATCGCTCAAAGAGCCTTCAAATGCCCTTTGAACCGATTCTTTAGCGGCGAACACAGCCAGTTGAGGATAGCTGCAAATGGTCATTGCAGCCGCAATAGTTTCACTCATCAATTGATCAAGGGCAACCACTCTTGAAACCAAGCCTGCCAGTTCGGCTTCTTTGGCGTCCATCATTCGAGCGGTCAAGACCATATCCATGGCCTTGGACTTGCCCACAGCTCTTGGCAGCCTTTGAGTCCCCCCTGCACCAGGAATGATGCCCAGTTTGATTTCAGGTTGACCAAATTTTGCATTATCGGCAGCGATGATGAAGTCACACATCATTGCCAACTCACAACCTCCTCCTAGCGCAAATCCACTCACTGCAGCAATCACAGGTTTTCTGATTTGACGAATAATCTCCCAGTCTTTCGTGATGAAATCGTTGCCGTATACATCTGAAAAACTGAATTTTGACATGGCGGAGATATCGGCTCCAGCAGCAAATGCCTTTTCACTTCCAGTGATGACAATACAACCAATGGTCGAGTCTGCATCAAATGCCTTAAGAGCTTGTCCCAATTCAATCATCAACTCAGTATTCAACGCATTGAGAAATTTGGGTCGATCCAATGTGATGACACCTACTTTTGAGTCTTCAGTGTGAGTTTTTATAAATTCATATGCCACTTGATATGCTCCCCAATTGAGTGAATTAGTGTTGATGGATTAGCCAGGACTTTAAAAGGTCAGATTCCGAAGCAGCCAAGCGTAAGGTCTTCATGTTGTGGAGTTCCTTCAAATCTAACTTCAATTGCATGATTTTCTTGTCTCTGCATATCAGAGCGTTGATATAGCGATGGTGGCCTGCATAGAGTTGGATGTCCTCTAGTTTTTGAATCCTCCAAAGGCGATGGCCAGGATCTGACTTCTTGGTGATGACTTCAATGCCCAGCCATTCATCTCCGTCGCACAGACCCGCATTTTGGGCAATGCTGTCATCAAGCACTTGTTTGATCACGAGATTGGAGTTGTTGGACTCGGAGAGTCTCAAGCCTAATTTCTGAGCCCATTGAGCTGGCTCGTATTTGGTCGTGACGCCAAAGTGGGTCAACAATTCAGTCACCGGCAATTCTTTGGTCGTATGGACCCAATTTTGGATCTGTATCTTAAAATCTTGGCCTGTCAAATCAAGCAGTGCATTTAAAAGATCCTCCTCACTCATCAGTCCATCTTTGCAAGTTGACCATAACTTGCGCATCAAGTCGTCAAGCGTCAAAGGATCAGAAATGTTATCAGAAATGTTTTGCGATGGCGCAATGATTCCATGATTTTGAATTTTTCGATGTTCACGCGGAATTGTTCTTAATGTCAAATCTAAACACAATGCAATCAATGCACCTTTGGTGTAATAACTCACCGTGGTGTTTGCTGTATTCGGGTTGGGTCTATAGTATTTCGTCCATGCTTCGAAAGAAGCTTGAGCTGCGGTATGGACTTTTCTGCCTGGCGTTTGGAGCACTTGGTTGAGTGTTTTGGTCAAAAGCTTGAGGTAGTCGGGTACATCGATCAAACCCGATCGAACAAGAAATAAATCATCGTAATAGCTTGTAAAGCCTTCAAAAAACCACAAGAGTTCTGTGTAATTCTCATGTTGAAGGTCGAGATGTTCAAATTCTCTAGGACGAAGGCGCTTGATATTCCAAGTGTGGAAATACTCGTGAGAAAACAAACCAAGCAATTGCACATAGCCTTCTGACATTTTGGGTTGATCCACGCGTGGAAGATCAGATCGGTTGGCAATGAGTGCAGTGCTGTTTCGATGTTCTAAGCCGCCGTAGCCATCGCCCACCGCCCACAAAATGAACAGATAGCTTTTGATTACAGGTTTTTGATGGCCGTGCCAAAAGCGAAGTTGGTGCTCACAGATCTTTTTAACATCAGCCAGCAGCTTGTTGCCATCAAAAGTCAATGCGGCACCTGAAACAACTATACGGTGCGTAACACCACAAGCTTTAAATTGGCCTGACCAAAAATCTCCCATCTCCACTGGGCAATCGATCAGTTCTTCATAGTCTTTTGCTTCATAAAGTCCAAAACCTTTGTTGTCAACTTTAACACTGTTGAGTGAGGTTGCTAACTTCCAATTCGTATTGAAAGTGGGCTTATGAATTGTGAGTGTATGCTTTGAGCTTTTACACTCATGTGCGCAAATGAAAACGCTACTGCCATTGAAGAAGCCTCTTTCTTGATCCAACCATGCTGTTCTGACTGAAGCATCTTTTGCGAACACTGAGTAGGTGATCGTCAGCTCAGTACTCGCCGCAGAGTCAATGCACCAAGTGTTTTTGCTCAGCTGTTTAACTTTTTTAGATTTACCATTTTGTTTGGCCGAAATTTGGATGATTTCTTTGGAAAACTCACGGATCAAATAGCTTCCTGGAATCCAGCTGGGTAAACTGAGCACTTGATTTTTCTTGGGGTCAGCGAGTCGTGCGACGACTTCAATAATATGATCTTTTGCCCGGTCTATATTCAGATCGTAATGTATAGAGCTCATGTGTTTTGTTCCAATCTAACGATGGATGCTTCAGGTCGCACCAGCGGCAATGAAGCAGGCGATGCTTGAAACAAGGGTCAACCTAAAGCGCAAAGTCAAATAGTCTTTGATGCCAGCTTGGTGATAAGCCTTGCGATCAACCAAATAGGCGGCAATGAGCAAAAACCCGATAAATGGCAGTCCTGAGAATGCAGGCATCAAGACGGCGAGCCAAGCCAGCAAGGACAGTGTGACGCCCCACATCAAATGAAATCTTTGATGTTCAGTGTTTTTTAGGAATGCAATTCCCCAGTGAATGCCTCCTAAAAAGGAGGCAATGACAGCTCCATAGGCCACCAACGCAATCGAAACAAAGGGGTGGAGTTCCTCATCGATCAGCCACAAGAGGATGGCCAAGACAACAAATGGAATAGAGCCAGCAAAGCCCAGTCGCTCAATCAAGATATCATGTTCAAATGGAAGACGTTCAGTGGTTTGGGTGTTCATATAATTCTTTTCAATGATTCATTCTTGGTGCAATTAAAGTTTGCCTTCAGACAGCAATTTCTCCAATTGCGCTGTGTTGATTGCCCCTGGCACCCTGACGCCATCTGCTGTGACGATGGTTGGCGTGCCATTGATTTTCCTTTTTCGGCCGAATTCAACTGTTCTATTGAGCGCTTGTGAGTCACAATTGCCTTGAGCTGCTTGGGGTAGGGTTTCTCTTTGCATCCAATCTTTCCAAGCCTTTGCAGGATCTTTTGCACACCAAATTTTCTTTGATTTTTCGATCGAATCTTGTCCTAAAACAGGATAAAGGAATAAATGTACCGTGACATTTTCAACCTTCTGTAAGTCTTTCTCAAATCTTTTGCAGTAGCCGCAATTGGGATCTTCAAACACTGCAATGTGGCGTTTGCCAGTTCCTTGAACGATTTTTATAGAGTCTTTAAAAGGCAGAGTTTGAAAGTCTATTGCACTTAATTTATCGATTCTTTCCTCGGTGATGTTTCTTCTTGATCTTGTGTCAATCAAACTTCCTTGAATCAGGAAGTTGGCCTCCGCATCGCTGTAATAAATTTCATCTCCCTCAACGCGAATTTCATATAAACCATTCATGGGTGAGCGGGTGATCTCTTCAATTTTTGGGAATTGGGGGATTCTCTCCATCAGAATTTTTTTAATCTGTGATTCTTGACCTTGTGCCAATGTGTTCACTGCCAAGCAAAGGTTGGTTAGTGAGAGAAGAAAAATAATGAAATATTTACGCATTGAATGGTTGGAACTGTTAAGCATTTGTGCCTTTGATGGATGAACCGGCTTGTTGCATGAAGAATGATTTAACGAACTGAAGTTGCTGAACACTGTTCAAACCTAGATTTCTGAACGATTTGATCATTTCATTGGGGTGCGAGAACAATTGTTGAATGGCATCACAAAAATACCATGAACTTAAAATGTCAGTTTTCCTAGCTCTTTCATACTGTCTTAGAAGATAAAGATCGTTGGTTTTTCTCCAGAACTCTTTTTCTGCCCTGTGTTTAAAAAGACGCGTCATTTCACCAACATCGCCCAGGCCAAGGTTGAGACCCATTCCCGCCAGAGGGTGAACTGTATGGGCCGAGTCACCCAAAAGAGCCCAAGACTGTTTGGAGTCCAGCTTCCCAACCCATTGTTGGGCTTTGCTTGCAGCGAGAGGCCATAATGCACTGGGTCCGATGATTTTCAATTGTGGGAATCGTGATCCTGTGATTCGAGCAATTTCTTGCGCCATTTGAGCCTCTGACATCATCTGAAACTCGAAGGCCTTTTGACTAGGTAATGACCAAATCATCGACATGACTGACGATTGAATGCCTTCACAAGGCAACAAGCCCAAAATCTCTGCGCCTGACTCCCCATGGATGAACCACTGAATGGCTTGGCCGTGGTGGGCGACACCGGTGTCAATCAAAGTGGCAAATGCATGTTGTTGGTAGTGTTGTGTCTCAAAGGAAACCCCCAGTTGTTGGCGCATTGCACTGTGTTTGCCCTCACAAATTAAAAGCAATGGTGCTTGCGATTTTTCATGATCTTCAAGCCAAGTGATGTTCGATGTCAGGCCGATTTGATGGCGCAACTGGGTGTGAAGGGAAGCCGCCTTGACAATCCATGCAAGGGGTGAATGGCCGATAGGAGAGGAAAAAGTCAATTCGCTCAAACCATCACCAAAAATTTGCATCGCCCTCAAAGGGGTCACATCATGGCCCCCAGGCCAGCACAAGACATCTTCTAAGATTTTTTTGGATGCGTTGTTCAATGCGAAATATCGGGCATCTTGTTTTGTATTGGCTTTTTGAGGTTGATGCCCCAGGGTGAGACCGATTTGAAGATGAAATTTTGACAAATGAAGGGCCAAAGTCATGCCCACTATGCCTTGGCCCTTGATCAAAACATCTATTTTCTTTTCCATGAGCACAATTGTAGGTTCTTGCCATACGTTTGGGGTCTGGCCAATTTACAATCACCCTTTTAATTGTGAACTGATTCAAAATCAAGGGTTCACTTGATGAAATTTTTGAAGGCTTGAACCAATATTTTTGTACTGAATTAGTAGTATATTTTGGTCTCTCCTGTGATTACCTTAATTTGAAGGATGTTTTATGAGCTTGAAGTGTGGAATTGTGGGTCTGCCAAATGTGGGGAAATCGACCTTGTTCAATGCCTTGACCAAGGCGGGCATCGCTGCAGAGAACTATCCTTTTTGTACCATTGAGCCCAATGTGGGTATCGTTGAGGTGCCAGATCCTCGGCTATCGCAACTGGCGGAGTTGATCACCCCAGAGCGCGTGGTCTCTGCGATCGTTGAATTTGTTGATATTGCTGGTCTGGTGGCCGGAGCGAGTCAAGGCGAGGGATTGGGCAATCAATTTTTAGCGCATATTCGTGAAACCGATGCCATTGTGAACGTAGTTCGCTGCTTTGAAGATGACAATGTGATCCATGTGGCTGGAAAAGTGGACCCCATTGCGGACATTGAGGTGATTCAAACGGAGTTGTGCTTGGCCGATCTCTCTACGGTTGAGAAAGGCATTCAGCGCTACACCAAAGCATCTCGCTCGGGGGCAGACAAGGAGGCGGTCAAAATATTAGAGGTTTTAAGCAAATGCCAAGACGTTTTGAACCAAGCCAAGCCAATTCGTACCATCCCATTCAGCCCTGAGGAGTGGTTACTGGTCAAGCCCTTTTGCCTGATCACAGCCAAGCAAGCCATGTTTGTGGGTAACGTCAGTGAAGATGGCTTTGAGAACAACCCTTTTCTCTCCCGCTTAGAAGAATATGCAAAGTCTCAAGGGGCACCCGTTGTTGCGATTTGCGCCAAAATGGAAGCCGAGATGGCCGACATGAGCGATGAGGATCGCTTGATGTTTTTGAACGAGATGGGGCAAGCCGAGCCAGGTTTGAATCGATTGATCAGGGCTGCTTTTAAGTTGCTCGGTCTTCAAACTTACTTTACCGCCGGGGTAAAAGAAGTTCGTGCTTGGACCATTCACATTGGAGACACTGCACCTCAAGCTGCGGGGGTAATTCACGGTGATTTTGAGCGCGGATTTATTCGAGCTCAAACCATCGCTTTTGAGGACTTCATTGCCTTTAAGGGCGAGGCAGGTGCCAAGGAGAACGGAAAAATGCGTTCTGAGGGCAAAGAGTACGTGGTCAAAGATGGCGATGTCATGAACTTTTTGTTCAACGTCTAATTCAATGGTTCAAGAGGCCCCAAAAAGCAATCAACCACGATTTCAAATAGGGCCCCCAATAGGATTCGAGACTTAAAAATCCAAGACTAAAGACGAGATAGCGAAGGTATTTGCCCACCGCTATGTACATGATGCTGGAGAGCACTGGGAATTTTAAAAAACCTGCAACCAAGCACATGGGGTCTCCTACGATGGGGAGCCAACTCAAAAGCAACAATTGAGGTCCAAAAGTTCGCAGTTTTTGGGATATTTTGCGCGACTTCTCCAATGCAGCGTGATCACCCTTGGTGCTCTCCAAAAGCGAGAGTGATTTGGCGCCAAGCCAAAAATTCAAGGCACCCCCTAGGGTGTTACCAAGACTGGCCAATGCGATTGCAAGCCAAAAGTGTTCAGGATTCAACTCCAAGTAAACCAGCAAGGCGGGCTCTGAGCTCAAGGGCAACAGGGTTGAGGACAAAAAACAAATGAACACCAATACACCCAGTCCCCATTGAGGTGTGGAGACCATCGCGTAAAAAGAGTCGAGCATTTCTGTCATGAAGTGAGTATAAGTAAGTATTGGAGAAAATAAGGATTAGTACTTAAGTGAGTAGAAATGAGCCTTCCTCCATCGTGGGACGCTCACCATCAATTTATTCCAGCGTGGATGGGCTCTGTTGAATTTGATCGCTACAATGGTGCACTCTTTTTAAGCAATTGAGCCTGATGGTTCTCTTGTGCCTTTGAGCAAGTACGTTTTAAATTTTCAAGATGAACATAGGCTCTTTTGAGTTACCCAACAATTTATTTGTAGCCCCGATGGCTGGGGTCACAGATCGCCCTTTCAGAAAATTGTCCAAACGGCTTGGTGCGGGTTACGCGGTCAGTGAGATGGTCACTTCAAGGCTCGACTTGATGCACACATTAAAGACTTCGAGGCGAACGGACCATCAAGGTGAGACGGGTCCAATTGCGGTCCAAATTGCGGGAACTGAGCCTGCGATGATGGCCGAGGCAGCGCTTTACAACATACAACGTGGCGCGCAAATCATGGATATCAACATGGGTTGTCCCGCCAAGAAGGTTTGCCAAAAATGGGCGGGCTCGGGATTGATGAAAGATGAGGCTTTGGCTTTGTCGATCATTGATGCGGTGGTTGCCGTGTGTGAGCCCTTTAACGTGCCCGTGACGCTCAAAATGAGAACGGGCTGGAGTGAGTCCAATAAAAATGCCCTAAGCCTTGCCAAGGCTGCAGAGTCTTCAGGTGTGCAGATGATCACCGTTCACGGTAGAACGCGTGAGCAAGGATTCAAGGGTTTGGCTGAGTACGATACGATCAAGGCCATCAAGTTGGCGCTCTCCATTCCCGTCGTGGCCAATGGAGACATTGATTCTGCTAAAAAAGCAAAGCAGGTGTTGGATCACACCCAGGCGGATGCACTGATGATTGGACGTGCAGCCCAGGGCAGACCTTGGGTATTTCGTGAAATCGAGCATTATCTTAAAACCTCGCAAGAACTCGCTCAGCCTTTGATCGAGGAGGTGCGTGGTCTTTTAATGGAGCACTTACAAGAGCATTATGGTTTGTATGGCAGCTTCATTGGTGTTCGATCTGCACGAAAGCACATTGGTTGGTACACCAAAGGTTTGCCAGGGGCAAGAGAATTTATGGCTGAGTTGAACCAAGTGGAGAGCACCCATGAACAAACGGTCCAACTCAATGCGTATTTGAACACCTTATCTCAAAGTTCAGATCGCTGGCCCAAGCCAGTTGAGTGCAATGAAAAAACAATGGAAACGATTGCATGAGTAAAAAACACATTCAAGACGTCGTGCGCCAAAGCATGGAAGTCTACTTCAAGGACCTCAGGGGAACCGAGCCTGATAATTTGCATGAAATGCTGGTCGAAGTGGTGGAAAAGCCGCTATTGGAAATCGTCATGCGACAAGCCCAAGGCAATCAATCCAAAGCTGCACTGTGGTTGGGGCTGAACAGAAACACGCTTAGAAAAAAATTGCTTGCTCATAAGCTCCTATGATGCACTCATTCGACTCAGGTCATTGTGGCTGAGACGCTTTATTTTTAATTCAAAACTTTGGAAAAATTTCGCTCATGAACGCATTGTTGTCCGTATCAGATAAAACAGGTCTTCTCGAATTGGCCAGAGGTTTGCACGACTGTGGCGTCGGCTTGATCTCTACTGGGGGAACAGCCAAGCTGCTCGCCGAGCAGGGTTTGCCAGTCAGGGAAGTGTTCGATTTGACGGGCTTTCCTGAAATGCTCGATGGTCGCGTGAAAACGCTTCACCCTAAAGTGCATGCTGGGCTTTTGGCAAGACGAGATTTGCCATTGCACATGCAAACCCTTTCTGAACACGGCATTGAGACCATCGATATTTTGGTGGTCAATCTCTACCCTTTTCAGCAAACCGTTGCAAAAGCCGATTGCACCTTGGAAGACGCCATCGAGCAAATCGATATCGGGGGCCCTGCCATGGTCCGCTCGGCTGCAAAGAATTGGAGAGATGTTGCGGTCTTGACCGATCCGAGTCAATACGAAGGTTTTCTCTCTGAATTCAAAGAGAAAAAACAAATCGACAAGAAGTCACATTTTGCTTTGGCCGTTGCAGCCTTCAACAAAATCAGTCAATACGATGGTGCAATCAGCAACTACTTGTCTTCCTTTGATGAAGACTTCAAGCAAGAGATGTTCCCACAGCAGTTCAATGCCCAATTCACCAAAGTGCAAGAGATGCGGTATGGAGAAAATCCACACCAACACGCTGCTTTTTACAAAGACATCGATCCTCAGTTGGGTTCATTGGTCAGTGGTGAGCAGCTCCAAGGCAAAGAGTTGTCCTTCAATAACATCGCTGACGCCGATGCCGCTTGGGAGTGCGTTAAATGTTTCTCTGAGCCCGCTTGTGTGATTGTCAAACATGCAAACCCTTGCGGTGTTGCCACTGCACCCAGTGCGTTGGGTGCTTATCAAAAGGCCTTCAAAACCGACCCCACCTCTGCTTTTGGGGGCATCATTGCTTTGAACCGAGAGGTGGATGCCGATTTGGCCAAGGCCTTGATGCAGCAATTCATGGAGGTGCTGATGGCGCCATCCTTTACACCTGAAGCACTGGTCGTCTTGGCTGCCAAGCCCAATGTGAGGGTTTTAAAAATGAAGACGGGCCTCGCGGGCCAATGGGATCGCTTGGATCACTTGGGGCGCAATGCATTTGATTTCAAACGCGTGGGGTCCGGTTTATTGGTCCAATCCTCCGATCACCATGTCTTGAGCCCAAGCGATTTGAAGGTGGTGACCCACAAGCAACCCACGGCCGAGCAACTGAAGGATTTGATGTTCGCTTGGCGCGTGGCCCACTATGTCAAAAGCAATGCGATTGTTTTTTGCCATGATGGCATGACCGTTGGGGTGGGTGCAGGACAAATGAGTCGATTGGACTCCGCACGAATCGCCAGCATCAAGGCCAAAGAGGCCGGATTGAGCTTGGCTGGAACGGTCGTCGCAAGCGATGCTTTCTTTCCCTTTAGGGATGGCCTGGATGTCGTGGTTCAAGCCGGTGCGACAGCGGTGATCCACCCCGGTGGCTCCATGCGAGATCAAGAGGTCATCGATGCGGCCAATGAGCACGGCATTGCCATGGTGTTCACGGGCGTTCGGCATTTCCGCCATTGAACGAGCAGGCTTGAGCGGTTTTTAAGGTTCGCGCTGCAGCTGTGTGGTCAACCTGTTTGGACCTTATTGAGGTTGAGGGCAAGCGGCGGAGCCGCCTCCCACTCCAAGATGCACGCCTTTACAAAGACTTGAACACCTGATCCGCCGCGTCCACGGTGTCTTGGATGTCTTTTGCGGTGTGCGCAGCACTCACAAAACCAGCCTCGTACAAAGCCGGCGCGAAGTACACACCTTGGCTGAGCATGCCGTGATAGAAACGGTTGAATTGATCGGAGTTGCTCTTCATGACCTGCGGGTAATTTTGTGGCAATTCGGGCAGCAAGAAAAACCCAAACATGCCGCCTTCACAGTCGGCACTGAAGGGGATGCCGTGGCGCTTGGCGCTTTGCACAAGACCTTGGGTCAGCGCTTGGGTTTTTTGGCTGAGCGCTTCAAAAAATCCGGGTTGAGAGATGGCGCTCAATGTGGCAATGCCGCAAGCCGTGGCAACAGGGTTACCACTCAAAGTACCCGCTTGGTAGACAGGTCCCAATGGCGCCAATTGCTCCATGACGGCGCGTTTGCCACCAAAGGCTGCCAAGGGCATGCCGCCACCAATGACTTTACCCATCACCGTCATATCAGGCTCAAATCCAGGAATCGACTTTTGGTAAACGCTCTGTGCACTTCCAAGGGCCACACGGCAGCCACTCATGACCTCATCAAAGACCAATAGGGCATGGTGTCGGGTGCAAAGTTCACGGCACAAAGCCATGAAGGGAACGCTTGCTCGAACAAAGTTCATGTTCCCAGCGATGGGTTCAATCATGACGCAGGCAATCTCTTGGCCGTGAAGCTCAAAGGCTTCTTTCAATTGCTCCAAATTGTTGTACTCCAGCACCAGCGTGTCTTTGACCACCTCAGGCGGCACGCCTGCACTGGTGGGGTTGCCAAATGTGGCCAAGCCAGAACCCGCCTTGACCAAGAGTGCATCCGCATGACCGTGATAACAGCCCTCAAATTTGATGATTTTTTGACGACCTGTTGCACCTCTGGCCAATCGAATGGATGACATGGCCGCCTCTGTACCCGAGCTGACCAATCGCACCATCTCCATCGAGGGGGTCAGTCGAATCAGCATCTCTGCCAGTTCAATTTCGCGCTCGGTGGGTGCGCCAAAGGAAAAGCCTTCCAGCGCAGCTTTTTGAACGGCTTGCAAAACCCTCTCATCGCCATGTCCTAGGATCATTGGCCCCCAAGAGCCAATGAAGTCAATAAAGCGCTGATCATTGGCATCCCAAAAATAAGCGCCCTTGGCATGGGTAATGAATTTGGGGCAGCCCCCCACCGCTTTGAAGGCACGAACAGGTGAATTCACACCGCCTGGGATGACCTTTTTAGCGCGGTCAAATAAACCTTGATTCAAGTCCTTCATGTTCAATACCTCTTTGTTTCTTAATGTCTTGTTTCGTGCCCATCGAGCATGAAGCTGTCAGCACTGGGGGGTGTTTCTTCCATCTCAGAGGGCTCATCCTCATCGTTGTGAGCCCAAAACAAGCGGTCGGGGATGACGTGTCCCATACCGGGTCGAAAGCCAGCGTCGAGAGAGCGATCTAAAAAGGTCAAACTCTCTTGGGTTGCTGCTTCCAAGTCTGTGCCTGTTGCCACGAGCGCGGCCAAGGCAGCGCTCAAGGTGTCACCTGCACCAGAGAAGACGGCATCGAATTTTTCAAACTTCTCGCTCACCAAGACGCTATTGGGTGAGGAGAGTGCATTTTCAATGAATTGGTCTGGCATTTGAATGCCTGTCAAAAACACATAAGGGGTGCCCATTTCATAGGCTGCTCGAGCAATGTCTCTGGGCCCAGGAGCGCGATCACTGGACCAATCAGGAAGCAACCATCGCCAAAGTGTGTTGTGATTGCCCACCAAAACGGTGCTTTGTGGCAAGATGAGTTCTTTAAAGGCGTCCAAATAGGAGTCAATCTGTTCTTCGCTCCACCAAGACAAGTTGGGCATGTAAGCGATGACGGGCACGTTGGCGTAATCGGTGCTGATTTGGGCGACGGCACTCAAATTTTCTGGGCTGCCGCAAAACCCCACTTTGATGACGGACACGGAGATGTCTTCCAAAACAGCTCGAGCTTGCTCGCTCACCGCCTCTTCATCAAACGCAATGTGGTCAAAGATCTCAGCGGTGTCTCGCATATAGGCACCGGTGACGACAGTCAGTGCATGGGCTCCAATGGCTGCGATGCTCAGGGCATCTGCGCTCAATCCTCCCGAACCTGAAGGGTCGTTGGCGTTAAAAACCAAAACGCATGCGGGAGACTCTTCTAAAGAGTCAGAGTCGTTGGTGTCGAGTTCTTCGGTCATGGCAATCTGTACAATAGACTTCATTCTAAGCGAGCAAAAAGAAGAATAAGCAATTTTTATCAAAACACGTTCGAATCGGTTGATTGAAAAACCGCTTCCTCAAAGGGGAAACTTTCTATGGCAAATACCACCTGGATGTGCTTGATTTGTGGATGGATTTATGACGAGGCCTTGGGTGCGCCCGATCACGGCATTGCACCAGGCACGCCCTGGGCTGAGGTGCCCATGAACTGGACTTGTCCAGAGTGCGGAGCAAGGAAAGAGGACTTCGAAATGGTGCCCGTTTAAGACGAAAGCAGGCAAGGTTTTTTTGATGACCTCTTGGGCCACTCTAGGTGGCCCAGACACTCAAGCCAAGTTGGGATTCTTGATCACGGCGTAACGCTTCAAGGTGCTTTCTCTGGCCTGTGCGTGATCCACGATGGGCAAGGGGTAGTCCTTGCCCATCTTCATGCCTGAGAGCGTCATGCCTTTGTCAACATGTAGCCAAGGGGCATGCAAGGCTTTGCTGGGCC
Organism: uncultured Burkholderiales bacterium; assembly: GCA_903933115.1. Lineage (GTDB taxonomy): Bacteria > Pseudomonadota > Gammaproteobacteria > Burkholderiales > Burkholderiaceae_C > Limnohabitans. The sequence goes on along the minus strand of CAIZIT010000083.1, from coordinate 7,948 downwards.
AGTCCTTGAACTGGGGGAGGTATTTTTTTATGAATTTGCCTTCTGGGTCGAATTTTTCACTCTGTGTGATGGGGTTGAAAATTCTGAAATAAGGCTGTGCATCGCACCCGCTCGAGCTGGCCCATTGCCAACCTCCGTTGTTGGCCGCCAAGTCAAAGTCATTGAGATGGGTCGCAAAATAGGCCTCTCCCCATTTCCAGTCGATGCCTAAATCTTTGACCAAAAAACTGGCCACCACCATTCTCAAGCGGTTGTGCATATAGCCTGTTTGATTGATCTGCTTCATCGCAGCATCCACCAAAGGGTAACCTGTTTCGCCCTCACACCAAGCCTGAAAGAGCTTTTTGGCATGTGCACCACTCTCCCATTGAATACGGTCGTACTCAGGCTTAAAAGCCCCTTTCACGACCCTGGGGTGGTGGTGGAGTATTTGGTGGTAAAAGTCTCGCCAAATCAATTCCGAGAGCCAAGTGCTGGCGCCCAGGTCCCCCGCAAGCGATAGGGGCCAAGTCATTCTTGCCAATGCTCTGATGGAGATGGTGCCAAAACGCAAATGGGTGCTGAGATAACTGGGGCCTTTGATGGCGGGAAAGTCCCGGGTGTCTTTGTAGTGGCTCATTCGGGGTGCAAAGTCCTCCAGCAAGACCTGTGCGCCCGAAGGTGCGACGGGCAAGTGAAGGTCTTTTAAATTGGTGCTTTTGAACCCAATGGCCTCAAGGCTCGGTACAGGCTTCGCATGGGAGGCAGGGCGAGCACAAAAACGCTCATGCCAAGCGCTGGCATCGTGATCTCTCACATGTTCAGCTTGGAGTTTTTTGAGCCAAGCGTTTTTATAGGGTGTGAATACACCGTAAGGTGTGCCCGATTGGGTCATGACCTCTGAGCGTTCAAAAATCACATGGTCCTTGTGGGTCTCAAAATGAATGCCGTTTTTGGCCAAATGCCCCCTGACTTGAGCATCTCTTTGGAGACTTTGGGGCTCATCGTCGTGGTTGACAAATACAGCGTCCACTTGGAGCTCATGGGCGAGTTGGGGAATGGCTTGAGCGGCGCTTGCGAATTGGACGATCAGACCCGCTTGCAGGTTGCCCGATGCGTGCTTGATGGACGCATCCAACGCATGGAGAGACTCGATGATGAACTCGACGCGTCGATCGGCCCTGGGGAGGTGGTCCAAGATGTCTTTGTCCAATACAAATACAGCGTGGAGTTTTTTGCAATTTTGGAGTGCAAAAAACAAGGCTTTGTTGTCTTGGAGCCTTAAATCCCTTCTAAACCACATCATTCCGGTTGCAAATTGAGGGTCACTTGGAACAGTCATAGGGCACCTTTGCTAAAATCGCTGCATGAACTCACAAACACCATCCATCAACCTCACGCATCATTTTTTAATAGCGATGCCCGGTTTGCAGGATGAGACTTTCAACAAGAGTGTAGTTTATATGTGTGAGCACAGTGAGCGGGGGGCTTTGGGCTTGGTCATCAACAAACCCAGTGACATGACCATGAAGGGTCTGTTTGACAAGGTGGATTTGCCATTGGGTCGCGAGGATTTGACTTTGAGCCCTGTTTTCCAAGGTGGACCGGTCCACACGGAGCGAGGCTTTGTGCTCCACGAGCCCGTCTCAGGCCCAGAGCCCGTAGAGCCCCGAGACCCTATTTACGCCTCGACACTGAGCATCCCTGGGGGGCTAGAGATGACCACCTCACGTGATGTCTTGGAGGCGCTCTCGACTGGGGCAGGGCCGAAAAAAGTTTTGATTTCCTTGGGTTATGCCGCATGGGCTCAGGGGCAATTGGAGTCGGAAATTGCGGAGAACTCTTGGCTCACCGTGGATGCGGACCCCAGCGTGATCTTTGACACCCCTATTGCACAAAGGTATGACAAAGCCCTTTCTTTGTTGGGGCTCGAGTCCTGGATGATTTCTCCAGGAGCGGGGCATGCGTAAGAGTTGGCCTGGAGTCCTCTTCAATTGAAAAATGAGCCAAGCTCCTTGCTCGCCTTTGATTTAGGGAGAAAAAGAACGGGTGTCGCCTACGGCACGATGCTGCTGGGTGAAGCCCAGGCACTGGGTGTGATCGACGCTCAAGGAGACAAACGCATGCAAGCTTTTGCCTCCTACATCCAAGCCTGGCAACCCAGCGCCTTGGTCGTGGGCGTGCCCTATCACCCTGATGGAGCGTCTCATGAAAACACCCAATTTGCCAAAAACATCGCCAAACAGTTGAAGAACCACTTCAAGCTGGAAGTTTTTGAAATCGATGAGCGCTACAGCACCACAGAGGCCATTGGCATGAACGAGAGCCGTCGCCAAGCAGGACATCAATCTCAACAAAATGTCGATGCCTTATCGGCATGTATCATTTTGAATCAATTTTTCTCACAGTGGCACACCCGCGCACTCGATCCTCTATGACATTTTTTATCATGCGCATTCGCAAAAGCGAAAGGAAATACCCATGAAGCATGGCCAAGTTGCGCTCGATGCGCAGGCTCTTTACCTGAGTTTGTTGAAAGGCGTTGAAGCCTTGATGTCTGCACAAACAAAGCTGGTGGGGATCACCTCTGGGGGCGCTTGGTTGGCGCAAAGATTGGCCCAAGATCTTCCCCAAAAGCCCATGGTGGGCACCATCTCATCGGCCATGCACCGCGATGATTTTGACAAGCGGGGTTTGTCGGATGGAGGTCAAACGGTATTGCCTTTCGAGGTGGAGGGTGCGGATATCTTGCTCATAGACGATGTGCTCTTCACGGGTCGAACCATCCGAGCGGTGATCAATGAGTTGTTTGACTATGGACGACCCGAACGTGTCAGGCTGGCCGTTTTGGTGGACCGTGGGGACAGGGAGTTGCCCATACAGGCCAATTTTGCAGCGGCCAGTTTTTCTTTGCAAAAAGAGCAAACCCTGGCCCTGGCCCTGGACGACAAGGGCGGCTTCCACTTTTCTTTGGAGAACTGATTTGCTTGCTAAAAGAAACCCTCAACTCAATAAAAATGGTGAGTTGATTCACTTGCTCTCAACAGAGGGCTTGCCAAAAAGCATTTTGACGCATGTGCTGGACACGGCCAAAAACTTCGTCTCGGTCAACGACCGTGAGGTCAAGAAAGTGCCTTTGTTAAGAGGCAAGAGTGTTTTCAATTTGTTTTTTGAAAACAGCACTCGCACCCGCACCACTTTTGAAATTGCGGGCACGCGTTTGAGCGCCGATGTGATCAATTTGGACATTGCTCGGTCTTCCACCGCCAAGGGGGAGTCTTTGCTGGACACGATTGCCAATTTGAGTGCCATGGCTGCAGATATTTTTGTCGTGCGTCACAGTGAGTCAGGCGCCCCCTACTTGATCGCTCAACACGTTCAGCCTCACATCCACGTGATCAATGCCGGTGACGGGCGGCATGCTCACCCCACCCAAGGTCTCTTGGACATGTTCACCATTCGCCACTACAAGGGGGACTTCTCTCAGTTGAGAGTGGCCATCGTGGGCGATGTGCTTCACTCCAGGGTGGCCAGAAGCGACATCCATGCCTTGACCACCTTGGGTTGTCCAGAGGTGAGGGTGGTGGGACCCAAGACCTTGGTGCCTGAAGATTTTTCAAAGATGGGGGTTCGTGTGTTCCATGACTTGCAAGAGGGCATCAAGGACTGCGATGTGGTGATCGCTCTTCGCCTTCAAAACGAGAGAATGAGTGGCGCTTTGCTCCCTTCAAGTCATGAGTATTTCAATGCCTTTGGCCTCACGCCTGAGACGCTCAGCTACGCAAAGAGTGACGCCATCGTGATGCATCCTGGCCCTATCAACCGTGGCGTCGAAATCGACTCTCAGGTGGTTGATGGTTTACAAAGTGTGATCTTGCCGCAAGTCACGTTCGGAATCGCCATTCGCATGGCGGTCATGTCCATTGTGGCTGGCAATGAGGGAGGTGCCTAAGAGGCAAAGGCTATGAAAATACGTATTCAAAATGGTCGAATCATGGACCCTCAGTCAGGCCTGGATGTGGTGGGCGATTTGTGCATTGATGGCGCAGTCATCTCCTCCATCGCTCAAGAAAACGAGGCCTTCAAGGCCGATCTCACCCTCGATGCCAAGTCGCAGTGGGTGATGCCTGGTTTGGTGGATTTGAGTGTGAGGTTGATGGAGCCGGGTTTGGAGCATGAAGGCATGCTCTCGTCTGAGTTGAACGCGAGCGTTGCGGGGGGCGTGACCAGTTTGGTGTGTCCACCCGATACCGATCCCACTTTGGATGAATCGGGCTTGGTGGAAATGCTCAAATTCAGGGCCGATCAACTCCAGCTCTCGAAGCTTTTTCCCCTGGGAGCGCTCACCAGATCTTTAAAGGGCGAGACCTTGTCAGAAATGCATGCGTTGACCGAAGCGGGTTGTGTGGGTTTTTCCCAGGCCGATCACGCCATCAAAGACACGCATGTGCTCCAAAGGGCCTTCTCATATGCGAGCACCTTCGGGTATGCGGTCTGGCTTCACCCCACGGATTACTACTTGGGCAAAGGGGTGGCCGCAAGTGGCGCTTTGGCGCTCAGGATGGGTTTGTCAACGGTGCCAGTGGCCTCTGAGACGATTGCCTTGAACACCATCATGGCTTTGATGAGGAGCACAGGAGCCAGGGTGCATTTATCAAGAATTTCTAGCGCCAAGGGTGTGGAGTTGGTTCAAGCGGCCAAATCCGAGGGTTTGAATTTGACTTGTGATGTGAGCATCAACTCCATTCATTTGACCGAGATGGACATGGGTTACTTTGACTCTCGTGCCAGGTTGTCTCCTCCATTGAGACAAAGTCAAGACCGAGATGCGCTGCGCCAAGGTTTGTCCAGTGGTGTCATTGATGCGTTGGTGTCCGATCACAATCCAGTGCCAGGTGACTTGAAGACTTTGCCCTTTGCTGAGGCCACACCAGGTGCGAGTGGGGTGGAGTTGCTTTTGAGTTTGGCCTACAAATGGAGCCAAGAGATGGGGCTCGATCCCTTGCAGGCGCTTCGAGTGGTGACCTCACAGCCCGGTGCTATTTTGAATCAGGGCCTGAGCCAACAAAAACCGCATACCCAGGGTTTTACACCAGGGTCCTTGGGCGTTGGGGCTTTGGCAGATCTATGCATTTTTGATCCCCATGAAGTCTGGTCAGTTTCTCCCCAGGCGCTGACGAGTCAGGGCAAGCACACGCCCTTTGATTTTGAGATGAGTGGTGTGGCCATGACAGGCCGAGTGAAAAAAACCATTGTCAATGGCCGCTTGGTCTATAACGCTTAAGACAACTCGATTTTTTTGGGGTGGTCTCTTTTTGGATATGCGCATGAACTTACACACTTGGCGAGGCATCAAGGTTTTCCTCTTGGCTCGCCATTTGATCAAAGGCTATATCAAAGTGCGATGGGGCTGGAGAGACCTCACCCCCTTAGAGGCGCAAGAAGAGGTGATGGCATGGGCCAAGGGGGCTTTGAAGATCTTTGGCTTAGAGGTCAAGCTTCATGGTGAAATCGCTCAAACGGGCCCCTTGCTCTTGGTGTCCAACCATGTATCTTGGCTCGATATTTTGCTTTATTTGTCTCTCAGTCCCGTTCGCTTTGTCTCCAAGTCTGAGGTCCAGTCTTGGCCCATCGTGGGCCGCTTTGCCCTGGCCTGTCGAACCCTTTTCATCAAGCGTGCTTCCAAGCGAGACGCCAAAAAAGTGGTGGAGATGATGAGTGAGGCACTTCAATCGGGGGACATGGTGGCGGTCTTTCCAGAGGGCACCACGTCGGTGGGCGATGCGGTGCTGCCCTTTCATGCCAATTTATTTGAAGCTGCCCTGGCCTCTCACGCTTCCATTCAAGTGGCGAGCCTTTTGTATGTTTCGAGCCCAACCCAGCAACGCACCACCACCCCAAGCTTTACGGGGCAAGACACCTTGGTGGGTTCCATTTGGCGCATTCTAGGCTTGAAGCGTTTTGAGGTCTGGGTGAGTGTGGGTGCCGTCGAGGAGACGATGGGCCTGGAGCGAAGAGCTCTGGCACAGCAAAGCGGGGCACGGGTGAGTGAACGCCATGCACAACTCAAAGCCTTGACGAGACCCTAGACACATCACCCGGTCGCCTTCAGCTCAAGGTCTCAGCTTAACGTGTCAGCCCAAATGTGCTTGGCCCAAGCGTGGGCCTCCACACCCTCAAGCTCACTCGGCTGAAGCGAGATGCCACTGGACTGGGGGATCACTTTATAAGTCCTCTCGAGTTTGTCGTATTGATGCACCGAAGCAATGTGCACCGCGTTTTGATCGTCAAGAAAACTGTAGCACGTGTTGGTCAAAAAGGCGGCTGGATCAGCGGGCCAATCAAAGAGCTCTGCGACCAAAATGGAGGCGAGAATCTTCGCTTGCGAGTTGGCCATGTGCGCAGATTTGGGCATCAAGGGCGCACCTTGAATGGCATCTCCAAGAAGATGCACATCTTTGGCTTTTTGACTCTCAAAGTTGCTGAAGTCCACCCCACACCATTTGTTGTTGATGTTGGTCAAGCCATTTTGGTGAGCAATGTCACCCGCTCGCATGGGGGGCAAAATGTTGGCCACATCGTAGCTCACATCGTCTTGGATTTCAAAGCCGATGGTTTTTCGGTTGGCGTCGACACTGGTCACCATGTGCTGGGGTCTGTAGTCGATGATGGTGGGGTAGTTCTGCGCCCAAAAGCGTTTGAAGGATGCGCTGTTGGAGAGCACATCTTGGTTGGCATCCAAGATCAGAACCTTGCACTGGGGCTTGTGCTTTTTGAAATAACTGGCCACTTGGGATGCCCTTTCATAGGGGCCAGGGGGGCACTTGAAGGGGGATTCGGGAATGCCGAGCACAAAGGTTTGACCGTTTTGCATGCCCGCAATTTGAGCCTGCAATAAAGGGATCTCACGTTCGGGTCCCCAGGCTTGAAAGATCTGCTGGCGTGCTTTGGCTTCTTTGAGACCCTCGATGTCTTCGATGAGCATCTTCATACCAGGCGCCAAAATCAATTTGTCATAGGCAATGCTTTTTTGCTGGAGGCAGTGAATGACTTTTTTGCTGAAATCGATCTCGGTTGCTCGGTCTTCGATCCACTTGACACCATGGCGTGTTCTTAGTGCGTCGTATGAAAACTCAATCTGCGCCATGGTGGCGTTGGCGCCCAAAACGAGGTTGGACATGGGGCTTGAGATGAAGCTTTTTTGAGATTCGATCAAGGTCACTTGAACTTGGTGGTTGGACAAGATGCGAAGATATTTGGCGAGTGTGGCGCCTCCAAAGCCTGCACCCACAATGACCACTCGAGCTGATGAGGCGGCTTGTGCCTTTTGAGCCATGGAGCTCCAAGCTAAGCCTGAGCCTAAGCCCAACCCCAACCCCAATTTCCAGTTGGCTTCAAGGGCACACGGCCCCGCACCTTGCCAAAAGAGCTTCTGAAATTGACGCCTATTCATCTCTTTTTCCTTTTGGCGTTGAAAAATATTGAGCCAACTCAAGCATTTGCTCCTGCGTCAAGCCTCTTGCCATTTGCGTCATCACTTGGTCTTTTCTAGGGTTGGCTTGAAAGGTCTTCAGTTGGTCCATGAAAGCATCACTTGATGGGCTTTTTAGGGATTGGTGAGTGTGGCAGCTCAGGCAAAGACTGGCGTGTGTGCGTTGATAAAGCGCTTGGGCCTCTGGTTGGGGTTGTGCCTGTGCGCTCAAGGTTGGCAATACAAGCAACAAGCCCATGATCAGGTTTTGGGCAGATCTCATGACAGGGTTCAGTGTCCATTTCATGGTTTTGAGTTTCTAGGCAAAGTGGCGAATGGGTGACTTCAAAATGGGGGGCCTGCTGCGAGAATTTCATCATACTGGAGCTTCATCATGCTCAGCAGCGCCCTTGATAATATTTTGATCAGGGCAAGTCCCCTTTTTTTTGAGGAGGAAGCAGACGATGGGGTCTTCATGTGTGGGCGTCTTGGGGTCAT
>CAIZIT010000082.1 GCA_903933115.1 uncultured Burkholderiales bacterium | reverse complement strand
GTAGAGCCACAAGTCCAAGATCACGTTCGTGTCGATCACCACCTGTTGTAGGGCGTTCAGGGTTTTCATGGGCGCGCAAGAGCTAGGGTTGAATGAAGCTGTGCAGGGTCGCTGTGCAGGGTCGATGTGAGATGGCGTTTGCACTGGCGGGCGCCGACACCTTGGTGGCCAAGCTTTGCAAGGTCACACGACTTCTACAACACTATTGAGCCTCAGAAGAGGGGGACGCCTCAGGCTTTAACTTGCCCTTGACCATGTCAAAGCGAAACAAGCGGCACTCAATCGGACCGTTCCACAAGGGCACACGTCTGGACTCTTTGAGCCTCATTTGGCCTGGGAGCTTCAAATTCGGCGTCAAAATCCAAGCGGTCCAAGAAGAAAAATTCTTCTTCCAATGACTGGCCAATTGCTTGAAGAAGTCCTCATCGTTGTCCGTTTGTGCGCGCTCTCTGGCGCCCGACCTGGCAAGAGCCTCTGCGCCTGCAACACCCGCAATTTGAATGCGCTCGTCATAGGGTGGGTTGAGCAGCATGACGCCCGCCTCCTCGCATGGGGGCATCCTTTGGAGCGCATCGCCTCCTCTGAACTCAATGGCCTGGGAGACACCGGCACGCTCCGCATTGTTTTGCGCAAAATCGACCATACGAAAGGACACATCAGAGCCGTAGATGCGCCTGATCGGTGCTCTCTCGAGTGCCTTGGCCTGGCGCTTCAAGTCCTCCCAAGCATGGGGCTGGTGAGGAATCAAATTCTCAAAGCCAAACCGTCGCAAAATGCCCGGTGCAATGGCACACTCAATTTGAGCGGCTTCAATCGCAATCGTTCCACTGCCGCAACAAGGGTCGTACAAGGCGGATGGGCCCGCCTCTCGGTCCTCGGTCCAACCAATGGCTGCCAACATCGCTGCAGCAAGCGTCTCCTTCAAAGGTGCCTCGCCTTTATCAAGACGCCAACCGCGCTTGAACAAGGGCTCGCCCGAGGTGTCCAGCGACAAGGTCATGGTGTCTTGCGTCAAGTGCACATAAATGCGCACATGGGGCCACCTCACATCGACATCGGGCCTGACCCCTGTGCGCTCCCGAAAGCGATCGGCAACAGCATCCTTCACTTTGAGGGCCGCAAAATTCAAACTCTTCAAAGGGCTGTACTGCGCAGTGATTTCGATCTTGAAGGTCTGCCTCTCATCGAACCAAAGCTCCCAAGGCAAGGCCTTGCTGACCTCGTAAATATCGGCCTCATTTTGGTAATACTCTTGCCTCAACTGAATCAACACCCTTTGCGGCAATCGTGCATGCAAATTGAGCTTCATCATCTCACGCCAAGAGGCCACCACTTGCACCCCTCCGCGCTGCGAGGAGGTTTGTGCAGGCAAAGGCGCCAAAATGCGCTGGACCTCTTCGAGAAGAAAGCCCTCAACGCCAGCGGCCACGGGTAAAAAAAGATTCAATGAATTCATAAAAATAAGAAACGAAAAAATAAAACAAGACCCATGCTGTGGGTCTTGCCCAAATGGTGGACTGCGCGCCCATCTCGGGCGGCATCCTCATGTGTCCTTGACAGCCCATCAAGTGCTTGGTGTGCACCAGCTCCGCATGGATTTGCACTTGGATTTGCACTTGGGTTTGCGCATGGGTGTGCGATTTTGAGCCCAACTTCGAGCGACCTCATAGCGCCCCCAACTCACAAGGCCTTTCTGAGATTGGTCGGCGCAATCTTCAAAGCCTCTCTGTACTTGGCCACCGTTCTTCTTGCACAGTCGATGCCTTGCTCTTTGAGCATTTCTGAGAGCTGGTTGTCCGAGAGCGGCTTTTTAGGGTTCTCGTTTTGCACGAACTGCTTGATCAAGGCCCTCACGGCCGTGCTCGAAGCGTTGTTGCCGCTGTCGGTACCCAGTCCTGAGCCAAAGAAATATTTGAGCTCAAAGGTGCCGTTGGGCGTGGACATGTACTTGGCGGTGGTCACCCGAGAAATGGTGGACTCGTGAAGACCGAGCTCGTCGGCAATTTCCCTGAGCACCATGGGCTTCATGGCCAACTCACCGTGGGTGAAGAAATTCCTCTGCCGCTGCGCAATTGCATGGCTCACGCGCAAAATCGTGTCAAAGCGCTGTTGGATGTTTTTGATGAACCAGCGGGCCTCTTGAAGGCGCTGCTGCAAGCCCAAATGGCCCTCGCCTTTGCCCGTGGCTTTGAGCGCACCGGCATAAATGTCATGCACCCTGAGCCGGGGCATGACGTCGGTGTTCAACTGCACGCGGTACTTCGGTAAGCCATCTCGGTCCATACCGGCCTTGGTCACCAAGACATCGGGCACGACCACTTGGCGCTCCACGTCAACAAATCGTCTCCCGGGCTTGGGCTCCAAGCGGGCAATCAAAGCAATGGCTTTTTTGACCATCGCCTCCGAGGTGGACAAGGCGAGGACGAGTCTTTTGACATCCCTTCGGGCAAGCATTTCTAGGGGCTGCTTGCACATCCCCATCGCCACCGCCCTCAACTCTTGGCTCTCCTCATCGGGGCACTCCATGGCCTTGAGCTGAAGCAGCAAACACTCCGCCAAATCTCTGGCCCCCACCCCCGTGGGCTCGAGGGTTTGCAACAAGTGAAGGGCCATCTGGAAGCGGTGCTCCAACTCCTCCACTTGCTCATAATCGTCTCCAGCCAAACCCTCGGCCAAAGATTTCAAAGAGTCCTCTAAATACCCATCGTCGTTCAAAGACTCGATCAAAAACCGCAAAGCCGCACGGTCCACCTCACCCAGGCGCAAAGAGAGGGCTTGGCGGTGAAGGAAATCGGTCAAACTCAAGTTCGCGCGGGCAAGCTCCGTCGCGTCGCTCACATCGTTGTCTTGTGCGCCATTTCGTGGGGGGGCATCGCCGCCCCATTCGCTGTCATCGGCCGAGAACTCCACACTGCCATCCCCCTCCCAACTCTCGGCCACGCCCTCCAAGCTGGCCCCCTCCAAGCTCTCGGCCTGGGCCTCAGGGGTGCTTTCTGTCGAAGCGCTTGACTCGGCCCGGCTGTCCAGGGTGCTCGCAAGATTGGCGCTCTCAAAGGGGTCGTCAAGGACGCCATCAGCACTGCTCTCGGCGAGCCTGGGCTCCTCGTTCTCAGGACCCTCATTGGCCAAGATTTCACTCGCCAAGGTGTCGGTTTGTACAGGCGTGTCTTCTTGAGCCAGACCGTAATCCTCTCGCTCGGCGGCCTCGTGGTCTTTTTCTAAAAAAGGGTTCTCATCGAGCATTTGCTCAATTTCTTGCGTGAGCTCCAAGGTCGAGAGCTGCAGCAGTCGGATCGACTGCTGCAATTGGGGCGTGAGCGCCAAGTGCTGTGAGACTCTGAGTGAGAGACCTTGCTTCATGGCGTGTGGGTGTTCATCTTCAACATGGTCGGGGCCCTACATTCGGAAATGTTCGCCAAGGTACACGCGCCGAACATCTCCATTGTTCACAATTTCAGCGGGTGTGCCTTGGGCGAGCACGCGCCCATCACTGATGATGCACGCATGGTCACATATACCGAGCGTCTCACGCACGTTGTGATCGGTGATCAACACGCCAATGCCTCGGGCCTTTAGGAATCCAATGATGCGTTGAATCTCAATCACCGCAATGGGGTCGATGCCTGCAAACGGCTCGTCGAGCAAAATGAATTGTGGCTGCGTGGCCAAGGCCCGCGCAATCTCCACTCGGCGACGCTCTCCACCCGACAAGGCCGTTGACTGCGCGTCTCGCAAATGGTCAACCCTCAAATCATGCAGCAGCTCGGACAGGCGTCTCTCCATCTCCTCTTTGCTCAAAGCCAGGCCGGCCTCATCACGCTGCAGCTCCAAGACCGCCATGATGTTCTCCGCCACATTGAGCTTTCTAAAAATCGAGGCCTCTTGGGGCAAATAACTCAACCCCAGACGTGAACGCCGGTGAATCGGCAGCTTCTCAATGCGCTCCCCATCCAAGGCAATCCAACCTGCATCGGCCCTCACCAAGCCCACAATCATGTAAAAGGACGTGGTCTTGCCAGCGCCATTGGGCCCGAGTAAACCCACCACCTCACCTCGCTTGACCGACAAGGACACATCATGCACCACACGACGAGAGCCGTAGGCTTTTTGCAAATGATGCGCTTCAAGGCAAGACACTGGCGCGGTCTCTTGGGTCAAAGGGGGAGAGGTTGAAGCGCCGCTCATGGCTTGGCCTCTTGAGGGGCTGGCGTCAACACCGCTCTCACCCTGGTCTCGGCCTTGGGCGCCAAAAGGCCCATTGACTTCGAGGCGTCTGATGCGCCCAAAGTGGGGGCGTTGCTGGCTTTCTGAGAGGCGGCGGCGGTTGAAGCGGAAGGGGAAGAT
>CAIZIT010000081.1 GCA_903933115.1 uncultured Burkholderiales bacterium | reverse complement strand
GCATATGCCCCAAGTGGATCGATTATTTGATTTGAGACATGCTTCAAAACTAGATCAAATTGAAGCAGCAGCTCACGTTTTAGGCAAGAAAATAAATATTGAGATCGCCTGAGTTATCAGATTCGCGAAACTTTTATATGAGTACTTTTGTATGTAATAAAAAGTACAATCTTGCAAAGCGGTTTTGCGCCGGATTGCAAATCCGTGTAGGTCGGTTCGACTCCGGCCCGCGCCTCCAATATACTAATTTTGAAAATACAACATTTCTGTTAAACTGAAATGGATGAATTCAAAACAACTCAAAAAATGGCTTGAGCAACAAGGAGCCACGTTCTCCCAAGGCAAAGGCTCACATCTTAAAGTTGTTTTAAATGGCAGGCACTCAAGTTTGCCTATGCACGGCACCAAGGAGTTGGGTAAAGGTATCGAAGCAGCAATTAAACGTCAACTTGGGTTAAAGTGAAAGGACAGTTATGTTTGAGTATCCAGTAACACTTACCAAAGACGATAACGGTACTGTTATCGCAATGTTTGTAGACGTTCCTGAAGCCATTACTTTTGGAGCGGATGAGGATGAGGCTCTTTTAAACGCTATTGACGCACTTGAAACTGGATTATCCTTTTATGTTGACGAACGTAAGGTTTTGCCATTACCCAGTAAGGCTAAAAAAGGGCAGAAAACAGTAACCCCTTCTGCGTTGGAATGTGCAAAACTTGGCATCTATAAAGCAATGACTGAGCAAGGCATCAAAAAGGCGGAATTGGCTAGGCGTTTAGGTTGGCATATGCCCCAAGTGGATCGATTATTTGATTTGAGACATGCTTCAAAACTAGATCAAATTGAAGCAGCAGCTCACGTTTTAGGTAAGCAAATAAATATTGAGATCGCTTGACTTAATAGATTTGGGAATCTTGTATCTGAGTACTTTTAAATATAATAAAAAGTACGAACTTGCAAAGCAGTTATGCACCGGATTTCAAATCCGTTTAGCCCATTTCGACTCTGGGTCGCGCCTCCATCAAATTAAAGCAACTGTCTCAGGGTAGTTGCTTTTTTTTTCGTCCGTACACTTGCACTTTGAAATTCAAATCCCTCCTCTCCCATTTTTATGAAAATGCAGGTACATATTTACAAGTACAGACGAAAACGTAAAATGCACGCATGAACTCGACAAGTCAACACCCAGCCCTCGACCTTGCAATGAAGCAGGGCTTTGTTCGTGCGCGTGAACTGGCGCTAGTCTGCGCAACTGGGGGAACCCTTCAACAGTTCCTTAAGACAGGCACCTTGGTCAAAGTAGCGCGAGGTGTCTACGCAAATGCAGGCCGTAAACAAACTGAGCTAGACGGCCTAGGCTCAATTGCAATCAAATATCCGCGCTTGGTTTTTTGTTTGCTTACCGCATTGCAGTTGCATGGACTAACAACGCAGTCTCCACATGAAGTGCGGGTTGCTGTTGCTTAGAAGGCGCGTACCCCAAACATCGAACACCCACCACTGCATGTTGTGCGTATGAGTGATGTGGAGTACGGAGTTACGACTATGTCAGTCGATGGGGTGGTACGTATCCCTGTGACTGATGTTGCTAAGACAATTGCAGACAGTTTTAAGTTCAGAAGCAAGGTAGGTCTTGATGTTGCACTTGAAGCACTGAGAGATGCTTGGCAGCAAAAGAAGGTCACGATGGACGAACTATGGCAAGCGGCTGAGCAATGCCGAGTTGCCAACGTCATGCGCCCCTATATGGAGAGCTTGGTATGACGGTCAAGAACATTGGCGCTTCTGTTCGAGCGCGTATCAACAACAATGCCAAAGCAGACAAGGTCAATACACAGTTCCTGTTAACGCGCTATGCATTGGAGCGGATGTAGTATCGATTGGCTGTGTCTGAGCATCGTGACAGTTTCTTGCTCAAGGAAGCATTGCTATTTGATATTTGGTACGACGTGCCACTAAGACCAACACGAGACATCGACTTGTTGGGTTTTGGCATGGCAGAGATTCAACACCTGATCAATGTGTTTGAAGACTTATGCGCCATTGAGGTTGAATATGGAATTAGCTTTGAGTCGTCAAGCATTACTGCAGAAGAAATTCGCAAAGACGCAAATTACTCCGGCACACGAGTCACAGTCGTAGGCACGATTGACGGCGCTAAATGCAAAGTCCAAGTTGATGTTGGCTATGGTGATGCGGTTACGCCTGCACCAGAAATGGCAACATACCCAGTCATGCTTGAAGACATGCCAGCACCTGAGTTGCGTGTCTATCCGCAGTACACAGTGATTGCGGAAAAATTTGAATCTATTGTTTCGTTGGGTATGGCTAACAGTCGCATGAAGGATTACTTTGACTTGTGGGTGTTGCTGCGCAATGCAGACTTAGATCAAAAAATAGCGACTTAAATTATTGATTTATATAGTTAAATTTTGACGCATATACGTTGTAAATCCTTGTAGGTCGCTTCGACTCCGCCCAATGTCGCTATCACTTAGATTTGCTTAGACAGCCCGAGCATATATGCTTTAAAACAAGTACTTCGCTATGTGGCTATAAATTGGAATACCAAGAATAATGTTCAATGGAAATGTGATGCCAAGCGACATGCCCATATAAAGTGCTGGCTGGACCTCAGGTATTGCGTGGCGTAGAACAGCTGGTACAGCAATATATGATGCACTAGCACTCAGAATCATTAAGAGAATCGTGTCGCCAAGAGCTACATGGAATAAATGACACAATGCAAGAGCGATCAGCGCGTGAGTAGGTGGAGCGATTATTGCGTAAGCCAGCGCGATGGGTGGTTTTCCTCTAATTTCAGCAATACTTCTTGCTGCAACCAAGCCCATATCCAACAAAAAGAAAGCCAACAATCCTTTGAATAAATCAATGGAAAATGGTGCCATGACTTTGTGACCTGATTCACCCGATACCAAGCCTATGAGCAATGATCCCA
Source organism: uncultured Burkholderiales bacterium (assembly GCA_903933115.1). Classification (GTDB taxonomy): domain Bacteria; phylum Pseudomonadota; class Gammaproteobacteria; order Burkholderiales; family Burkholderiaceae_C; genus Limnohabitans. Next base: position 35,338 of record CAIZIT010000081.1, on the reverse strand, counting down.
ATAAAAGTAGTTGTCCTCCATCTGTAAAGGATTCATGCAGTATTTTTCCAAATGATGCTTGAGGTGCATTAGCACATTGTGATTCTTGCCTGATGCGATTGGTTAGCACAATTGCAATGATGATGGCAGGTGACTCCATCATCGCCATCGCCGCTGCCATATGGCCGCCGTAAGCGATACCGCTTTGATCCAAAACCTGTGTGGTGGTAATAAACGTCACCGCGCTAATGGAGCCATAGGTGGCGGCAACCGCCGCTGCATCGAGCTTGTCTAATTTGTACTTGAGTAAGTTATAGCCAAGTAGTGGAATTGCAATGGCTAGACCAATTGCAAGCCCAAGTCCAACAGCGACTTCAGAGGTAAAGCCAGACTGATTAAGAGCAAATCCTCCTTTTAATCCCAAAGCCATGAGGAGGTAAAGAGAAAGAAAGCGGGAGATGGGCTGAGGAATTTCTAGATTAGATTTGACGATTCCAGCAAAGATACCAAAAATAAAAAATAGGATGGATGGGTCCAGTAAGTTGTTCATGTCTATTTCCTCTTGAAAATATTCTAGGGAAATCCGTGTATTTAGTAAAATTAAAATAAGTATCACTTAATATAGGTATAAATCAATGAATATTACTTTTAGGCAGCTGCGTTTGTTCCTGGCTCTAGCTGAGACTGGGAGTGTAAGTGCGGCGGCAAGAAAGACTCATGTTACCCAACCGACTGCTTCTATAGGATTGAAAGAGATAACGCAAAGCATTGGGGTACCGCTATATGAAGTTGTTGCTAGAAAAGTTCACTTGACTCCAATGGGTCATGAGCTTGCTAAAGCCGCAAGAGCAATTTCCGATCAGTGGGAGTCTTTTGAGCAGGAGGTGGATGGCATCAAAGGGTTGAGACGCGGAAAACTGAGGGTTGCAGTCGTGAGCACTGCAAAATATTTCATCCCTAGAATATTAGGAAGCTTTTGTGCAAAATTTCCCCAAATAGAAATTTCATTGGAGGTTCTGAACCGTGATGGCGTTGTTCAGCGACTTGAGGAAAATCTTGACGATTTGTACATCATGTCTCAACCCCCTCTTCATTTAGAGATCGATAATGAAGTGTTGATGCCAAATCCGTTGTTGTTGATTTCCTCATCCAATCACGCTTACGCCAAGAAAAAGAATCTTGATATTTCAATGCTAAAAAATGAAAAGTTCATCTTTCGAGAAAAAGGGTCCGGCACCAGAATGGCCACTGACGCTCACTTTAGAAAACTGAAGTTCAAGCCCGATGTCAGATTGGAATTGGGCAGCAATGAAGCCATCAAACAGGCTGTTATTGGAGAATTAGGTCTTGCAGTGCTTTCTCAATACTCTTTGGGGGAGAATTCAGATCTAGATCATGTTGCGGTTTTGAAATGCAAAGGTTTCCCCATTGATTCAAGTTGGCACATCGTGAGCCCTCGTGGCAAAAAACTCTCACCTATCGCAACGATCTTTAAAACACATTTGACAGATGAAGCCAAGAAATGGAGATAGAGACGGGCATGTCTTTTTGGGTAAGCGCCTCAGGCTTGTCTGAGGCCAGCTTGGCCAAGCGACCATTTCAACTGACGCCATGATCCTTCAGTTTTAATGGTTGCAATTTTTCAATAGAGCAATTTTTTTTGTACGTGAACTTTCGTTATTGAAGTTCATTGATGGCTTGTAAATATTGCTCGCAAGCTGCATCGATTTGACTTTGATCAAGGTATCTGACCCCATACATGATGAAGGGTTCAATCCAGGTCATCCCGCAAAGGGCTGCAGTTTGTTCGAAAGGCCTTAAGAATTCATTGATCGTGAATCTGTTGGCGCCATCATGTTGGTAAACTTTTTCTGCGCCGCCCGTTGTCACGGCGACCATGATTTTTTTCCCTGCTAATGCAGTCCCGCCACCATAAGCCCATCCCCTTGCCAATACCTCATCAATCCATTCCTTAAGAATGGCTGGACTGGAGTACCAATAAAGTGGAAATTGAAGAACGATGTTTTTGTGCTCTGTCAGTAAGGCTCTTTCACGTTCGCCGTCAATTTGAAAGTTTGGATATTCTTCAATCAAGGTATGGGTTGTGACTTCCTTTAATTCAGATGCTTTAAGAAATAGGGCTTTGCCATACTTCGAATCATCTGGATTTCTATGTCCGTTAATCAATAGAGTTGTTTTCATGATAAAAATTAAACCTTTGCAATTGTTTTAATGTTCTTTGAATCTTGGTTCACCCCGGATCAAAATTCGAAGCATCTGCGGCGATAAGTCTCTTTTTTTTCGAAGTTACCGAAAGTCTTCTGCCATCGAGCTTTGAGCATTGATCAATTATTTTCTAGACTCTAGAGCGATGGGTCAGCCATTGTTTGTTCATCCTAAACATCTTCAATGGTGTTGAGTTCGCTCAAATCAATGAACTGAGTGTTTGTTTCTTGTCGGACTTTGAATAAATCTTTGAATCTTTTGTTTAAAAAAATATCAGTACTTTGGTAACTTGCTTTGGCATGGATGGTTTGTGATAGCGTTTCATCCAGGCCTGTTACGGTGGCAATGATGGTGATGTTGGATTTTTTCAAGCTGGACTCGTTAATTCCATAAAGTGGACTCTCCTTGTCAATAGGATGCATGACAAGCCATGTCAGTAGCAACATGGGTGATGCGCTTCTCAGTAAATTCAAATCATGAATTCGCATGATGCTAGAGCCTTCAGTAGTGGTTTCTTGCTTGAAAAGACTTAGCGATATTTTTGCATCGATGACGGAGTTGTTTCTGTTGTTGGCGAGACGAATCATCAGGGTGGGTACGCCATTGTGATTGGATATCACAGCTTTATCACTGAAAGCGATCAACGATCGCGGTAGCGAAAGACGAGAAAAGGCAACTGCAGCAAATAAACCCAGACTCAACAAGCCCACCATGGCTTCTGAGGTGACGAGTATATTTCCGTAAAGACCCTGCGGAAACATATTTCCATAACCAATGGTTGCTAGGGTTTGAACGCTAAAGAAAAAGTAATTCCAATACGTCGGGTGATCTAGTCCACCAATCGAGTCTGGGTTGATAAAATACAGCAGTCCAAATACAAGGTTGATGACGATAAAAATAACGACAAAAAGGATGTTGAATTCAATCCAAGCGAGACTCAAAATGGTGTGGTAAAGATCAAGATGCTTTTTCGCATTGACCACAATCTCTGTATTTCTGATTGGGCTTTTAATGGTTTTGAGATCAAACGTCATTGGATGTTCTTCAGCTTTTGGAAAATTTTCAGCTAAATGCAACTGCTGATGATTACAATAATTTTTTTCTGTTCATTGATTTTAATGGATGGTCTTTTTTAATATTTACCCTTTTTGCTCATGCTGATCGTCACATCCATCGTTGCATCCATCTTAACCGCCATTTTCATCAAGCTGTCTTTGGTCATCATTGGGCTGAGGCGTAAAAACAAAGTTTCTTTGGGAACGGGCGGTTTTGAGGAGTTGGAGAGGGCTGTTCGCGCTCACGGTAACTTTGCCGAATATGTGCCATTCGGGATTATTTTGTTGGCTTGTTTGGAGCTCAATGCAGCTCCTTGGTGGCTGGTTGCACTTCCCGGTGTTGCATTGATCGTGGGGCGAGTCATGCATGCAAAGGGGATCAATGCGCCACCCCCCGATTTTCGCCAGCGCATTTTAGGCATGAAGTTCACCTTTTATACCTTGATGAGTTTGATCGTTTTGAATGTGGGTTGGTCCATCTTTAAATTGTTGTTTTGAGTCAAAGTTCGATCATTTGAGCGAAGGCTAAAACTTGCGAGCTCATTTTTTGATGGCGACTTCTTTGGTTTAAAAACTGAGCCATGCCAAGACCGCCCATACCAGGGTGTATAGAGCTGAGCCAAGGATCAAGCCTTGGTTTGCGTACGAGCCCAAAAATTTCGCTGCCAATAGCCCCATTAGTGGAATGACTTGCTGTGCATGGACGCCCAAGAAATGCGCGGGTCTGGAGTCTTTGTAAAAATGCCATCCTACCAGTGGTAAGCCTTGTCCCGCTGGCGGTTGGTGGCCACCCAGAAGAAACCCGCTGAGTACAGAAAGCACAAAGGTGAGCATCAGTCCTACCATCACCCCGAGTGTGACCACGTTAACGCCAGCTTCACTTTGTTCTTTCCAAATTTCCCAAGCGAGCCATGCTTGAGACGCCACCAGTCCAACTGCAGCCAAGCCCATGAGCGCAAACATCAAAGCATGAAAGGTGTCGCTGTTGTTGTAATGAGAGGCCAAGCCAAGCGACGCCTGGCGACTGATGTACGCCACTTCGAAAAATGAAGTCAAGACGATCAAAGCCGAGATCCATCTGAAGACGTCTGCTTGTTCGACATTGGAGTTGGCAATTTTGAGAACCCAAACGGTGCTGAATCCGAACAAGGCCGTTGCTGCCATGAACTTCATGGGTTTGACCCATACGCCCACCTCACGGATGGTGCGTTCGTCCGTGAGCGAGTAAAGATAGGTCAAAGCCAAGGCAAGAACCATGAATACGCCATAACTGATGAGAAACTTGGACGGAAATGCCAACGTGTTCCACTCCAGTGAGAGCGCATTTTGAATTTCATTGGCATTGAGGTGAGGCATTTTGAGGTGTTTGAGTTGACGGTGTCTACATTTTGGTCTAAAATGTAGACATTGTCAACATAAGGGGTGGTGATGTACGATTCAGGTGGTTCTTTCGCAGTTCGTTATGGCTCTTATGCATTGGTGACGGGGGCTTCTGAGGGGATTGGGCGTGCCTTTGTTGTTGAATTGGCCAAAAAAGGTTTAGATCTGATTCTTGTCGCAAGGCGTGAGGCTGTTTTAAAGCAATTGGCTGAAGAAATTCAAACCCATCACGGCGTTCAGTGCCAAGTGCTCTCGGCAGATTTGGCTCAGCAAGAAGAGGTTGAAAGGGTTATGGCTTTTTCAGCTCGCTTCGATGTGGGTTTGGTGGTTTGTAACGCTGGTTTTGGGACGGCAGGTAATTTCTTAGACAATGATTTGTCCAACGAGATGAGCATGTTGAGTGTGAACTGCGAGGCTCTGACAAGGATGACCCATGCGTATGGTGCAAAGTTCAAGGAGAGAGGTCGTGGTGCAATCATCTTGTTGAGCTCCATCATCGCGACACAAGGTGTTCCAAGATCAGCGCATTACTCTGCGACCAAGGCCTATGTTCAAGCCTTAGGCGAGGCTTTGTATGAGGAATGGAGGGGAAGTGGTGTTGACCTACTCATTGTTGCCCCGGGTCCAGTAGAAACGGGTTTTTCAAAGCGCTCCAAAATGCAATTTGGACTCACGACAACGCCCGATGTGGTTGCCATTGACTCCATCAACGCTTTAGGACGTCAAAGACTGGTGCACCCAGGTTGGTTGGCCAAGGTCATGAGTTTGGGCCTATCCATAACGCCCAGGTCGATTAGAGTCAAAGTCATGGGTATGGTGATGAAAGAGATGACAAAGCGACTTCCAAGCTGATTTTTATGTCCAAATCAATCAATGAACTGAAGCTGAAGGAAGCATGTGTCCAGGCCGCAAGAGAGGTCATCGCCGAGAGGGGTGTGGAAGCATGGAGCATGCGAGATGTGGCCAGAAAGCTGGAAATATCGCATCAAGCGCCCTACAGACATTTTCCCAATAGGGATCATTTGCTCGCTGAAATCGTCAAGAGGTGTTTTATTGATTTTGCGGCCTTTTTAGATGAAAAATCCAAGGTCGAACCGCAAGATGAATTAAGAGCCATGGGACAAGCTTATATGACTTACGCGTCAACCAAGCCCCTTGAGTATAGGCTCATGTTCGGAACGCCTTGGCCTGACCCCGCGGTGCATCCGGAGGTGATCAAGTATGCGGTGCACGCTTTTGATCTTTTAAGGCAGCACCTCATCCAAGTACATGGCACATCTCCGGAGCACAAAAAAAAAGCGGAACTCGAAGCGATGTTCATTTGGTCATCACTCCACGGAATGGCCACGATAGAGCAGTCCAATGTCATGAACCATTTGGTGCTCTCAAATGGCGTTCAAGACGAAGCCAGAGCGTTTTCGATGAAAATGATAGGCTTGGCGTTAAGCAGTCATTGTGAAAACTAACATCTAAAAAATTAAAAAGAGTTAAGATCAAAGCTTACTTAAGGAGTTGATATGAACATGACCCATTACATGGAGTTGCTGGCCGTTAATCAACCTTGGAATTTGTTGATCTTCATGGCCATACCTATCGTTTTGGCCGAGACTTTGGCCATTTCGGAGTTGTACCTCTTGTTTACGAGAAAACATGAAGGTTTCATTTTCAATCTCAATCGCTTTGTCGGTTTGGCGGTAGGTCTTTATTTTTTAGGTGTGATCGTCTACGTCATGATCAACGCGGTGATCCCCATTACCCAAGCCAACGAGTGGCGAACCTTCATCGATATGATTGCAGTTGGGAGCTATCTCGTTGCCGGTTTACCGTTGATTTGGATTGCTTTACAAGAGCTGAGTTGGGTCAACAGGGGCTTGTCTAGGGAAGGGAAATTGAAGGTTCATTCAATTTGTGTGGCTTTGTTTCTTGTATTGGGTCACATCGCGATGATTTCTGGGATGTTGGATCCAGTGGTGTTTGGTTATCAAGCGCCGCCAGCGCTTGATATGAACGATGGTATGCATTCAGAACACATGCATCACGATGAATAAAATTACTCAATCAGATCCACAGAGGTCAATTGGACATTGGCTGCCATTCGTGGTGCATTTTGAAGATGCCAAACGGTATATTGCTCAGCATATAGGCTCTCAGCGGCAATCACATCCACTGGAACAATGACTTTAAGGCCTCTAAACACAGATCCACCAATGGTGTAGAGGACCGCGCCATGAGATGCTGCTCCAGTCACCACCACGGTTTTTATGCCTTTGTCGCTGAGTATCTTTTCCAGTTCGGTTTTGTAATACTTGTCGGGTCCAGAGCGAACCCAAGGTTCCTCTCCCACCATTGCTGCTTCAGGCCAAATATCTGACGGTACTCCAGGAGTCGGTTGAAGCCCAAGTGCGTATACAACAGGAACTCCTTTTGATCTCATTTTCTGCATCAAAATTTTAACCTTAGGCAGCATGCCGATGCACCTTGGACGCACCTCACTGTTGCAGGTATGCTTTGCAACATCAAGGACCAAGACGGCTGTGTTTTTAGGGTCTATATTGACTCTTTGCAATTGGGGGGGTGCAGGCACTTGAACCTTAGACCACTCATCCAAAATGCCTTGTGCGTGAAGTACTACAGGTAAACCAACCAATGCGAGTGAGAGGGTGAAAATGGATTTTAAGGAGGTGGTCATCATCGATTGATTTCTCTATTTTTTAGAAATTGATAGGTGCGGGATTGGTGCTGGCCAGGCAAAACATGCTTTAACTGTAACGAAGCCCAGTTTCGTTCACATCAGTAATTTCCCATGTGTTTTAAAGAGTTAGATTTGCTTTCAAAGCAGTTCATTTGGAGCCTAGAAGCAGTAAAAAATTTGAGCGCTAAAATGAACTCAATAGGCTTGCAGTCGTTTGTTATTGCATTTCATTGCTTTTTGATGAATGCATCCAGGTTTTCAAGACTTCAGCACCGTGGTGTTCAAATCAACCGCGTTTTAGAAAGATGGTCAAATGGGGCTCTTTTTTAGTTTAGGTCATCGCGAAAGGTCGAAAATTGCCAATCGTCAACTTGGTGCAGTTTTGGCTTTTGTTGCTGGAGCTGTTAACGCTGGTGGATTCATGGCTGTGCATCGTTACACCTCCCACATGTCCGGCATTGTCTCTTCCATTGCCGATGACTTGGTGCTTGGAAATGTCGTATTGGCCGTCTCAGGTTTGATCAGTTTGAGTGCGTTTATTATGGGTGCGGCGACAACGGCTATTTTGATCAACTGGGCAAGGCGTAGGAGGCTTCACAGTGAATTTGCTGCCTCTTTATTGCTAGAGTCCTTGTTGCTTTTGATGTTTGGACTGTTGGGGGCGAATTTAGACGTCCATCCCCAGTCTTTGATGCCAACTGCGGTTTTGATGCTTTGCTTCATCATGGGCCTTCAAAATGCCATTTTGACCAAAATCTCAAAAGCGGAGATACGTACAACTCACATGACAGGAGTTGTGACGGATTTAGGTGTTGAACTGGGTCGACTTTTCTATTGGAATAAATCAAAAGAAAAAAATAAAAATCATTTTGTTTTGGCGGATCGTGAAAAATTGTCGATCCATGCAGCTGTTTTATTTTTATTTTTCTTCGGTGGTGTGGTCGGGGCCATCAGTTTCAGCCGTTTAGGTTTCATGGCTACCGTGCCCTTTGCTTTGCTGCTTCTCTCCTTGGCTCTACCTCATTTGTACAAAGATGCGCGAGAGAAGTTGGATCCAGCATTCAAATGAGTCGTGGTGGATCAACTCCATTGCCTCCGTCTTAAAAGCCCTTTTGCCCTTGTGTAAAAATGCATCAAAGCAAAACCATCGCCATCTATCTTCAGCATCCCACTTGCTCGGTTGATTCTGTGAACGGAGTTTTGGCGTCGCTCTCACCTGATTACAAGATCAAGATCTTTACAAAGCAAAAGGTGCCTTTGGGGTTTTTTGATGATGTACAGCTGGTCATCTTTCCGGGCGGTACGGGTGAAGCCAGTGTTTTTCATGCACAAATGAAACTCAATATGAATGACGTATGTCAGTTCGTTGCTCGCGGAGGAAAGTATTTGGGTATTTGTATGGGGGCTTATTGGGCTGATAAGTACTTCTTTGGTTTTTTAAAAGGCACTAGAGTGGTTCAACACATCAAACGCCCCAAGGCTCAGGTGAGAACTTCATATGGAACCACCATCTCTATCGATTGGCAAGGTCAAACGCATCAGATGTACTTTTACGACGGGCCAACTTTTGTAGGCGGTAAGTTCCAAGTTGTGGCCAGCTATCTCAACGGTGACCCTATGGCCATCATTCAAAATCAAATTGCCTTGATCGGCTGTCATCTCGAGAGTGAGGGCAACTGGTACACCAAAAAAACGATGCAAGCGCATTGGCATCAAGGCCAGCATCATTCCATGCTACTCAATTTTGTGAATGACTTTTTAGCTCCTGATCCTCAATTCACTCTTTTTTAGCTCACAACAAGATCTTGTTGCCAAAGCTTATGTCTGGTGGCTTGAATTTTCTCCTTGCCTAGATGGCCCAACTCAAGGTGTCTGGTCCATCAACGTGCTCTCTGGTTGGAGAAATTCATATGTTTGCACCAACATGGGGAGTTTTTCAGGTGAATTCAGGCATGTTTTATGCAGTCCAATGATTGATTTGAAAAGCGCATGAGAGGCTCAAAAATAAGGCATCTGATGCAATTTGGTGAATGTCGAATTTTCTTTTTTGAAAGAGCTGTTTTACTGGGTTGATTCGATTCAGTCAAGTCGAAATGTTTTGATTTTGTGAGTCAGGATAAGAAGATGAAAATGCTGATTGCCATGATTCAGCCTCATAAATTAGAGGTCGTCAAGCAAGCTCTGATTGAGCATGAGTTTATTGGTATCACTGTATCGGATGTGCAGGGTTTTGGTCGTCAAAAGGGCCGTGTGGAGCTTTATCGCGGTGCGGAATACCTCTACGACTATGTTCCCAAAGTGAAACTTGAAATTGCTGTTGAGGCTGCCCGCTTACCTCTATTGGTCGACGTGCTCACTCATGCTGCAAAAACAGGGAAAATAGGTGATGGAAAAATATTTATCACCTCGCTCGATCAAGCACATCGCATCAGAAGTGGTGAAATAGGTCCTGAGGCTTTGTAATTCATGAAAATCATCTCGATCAACATTGGGCAAATCGCTCTTCATAAAGACCCTTTCTCTCCTAGAAAGGCCTATCCCTCTGCAATTCATAAGTTGCCAGTGAGTTCATTGGAAAAGCCGAAAGTGCTCTGCGCCCGTTATATGGGTTTAGAGGGAGACCAGCAGGCTGACCAAAGGGTCCACGGTGGAAGCGATAAGGCCATTTATGCATACCCTTTCGAACATTATTCGTTTTGGACAGCCCTCGTTCAGGCTCAATCTCTTGATCAGGCCCCCACGTCTCTTGAATATGGTCACTTGGGGGAGAATTTGACCGTCTCAGGCCTCTTGGAGCATGATGTTTGGGTTGGAGACCTTTGGTTTATCGGTGACTTGGAGTTGAGGGTGACCAAGTTGCGTGAGCCTTGCTTTAAATTCAATGCCAAGATGGACGACCCCGACGCAGGTAAAACCATGCTCAAAACAGCCAAATCTGGATGGTATTTGAAGGTGTTGAAGGAGGGTGAAATCAAGGCCGGTGACCCCATCAAAGTTGTTCCAGGACCTAGAAAACTATCCATCAAAGATCAAAATGATGCCCTCTTGAAGAAGCGGGCTTGATCAGAAAAAACCAATTAGAAAAAAAGGTAGTAACCGTTCAGTGTTGAGAGGGTTCCTAAAATACCCAAAATCACAGAGCCCACCAGCATGACCGGTGTGGAGGTGACGATGGCGACAGAAGCCAAAACAATACTCACTTGTAAGAGTCCCTCTGCATAGTCAAACCAGGGATCTTTCAGGACCGCTTTGTCACGAAGCTTTTCATGCTCTTTGGCTTTGAGTAGCAGTTCTTTCTTGCCTTCACCCGTTTCAGGCTCACTCTCATAGCGCTCTATGGTTTTTTTGTAAGCTTCCAATTTCTTTTCCATCACAGCTTTGGTCGCTGGATTGAGTTTTTCTGAATTGGAAAGAGCGATCTCTAAGCTATCAGCGGATAGTTTGAATTGAGTTTGTCGAATGTTCTTCGCTTGAAAAAATGAGTAGACATTGGAAGCCAATATGTTTTGTTCGGTGGCTTCTCCAGAGGCGTTGGAGCTGCCAATATTGGATAAAGCCAGTACCATCGCAAAGATCGAGACCACCAGGGCCGCTTTGGATTTAAAACCATTTTCGTTGGCGTTGTTGTCTATTTCGATGTTGCTCAATCTGATGTCTCTTTAAAGTTAAGTTGCCTGTTTTTATTGCGGTGCCTTGTGAGGCAAACGACGCTCGGATTTTATCAAAAAGGGGCCTGTCCTTGCTTTGCACTGAGGTTCTTAAGTCCCCAAGTCGCCAAAACTTTGAACTTGGGTGAAATAGCCATCAAGGTATTTTTTTGTCATAAATATATGCTAAATTCCACTCTACATTTTTTTAGGAGACTTTCATGGGTTTATTTGATGTTTTTAAAAGTGAGCCAATTAAATTAACACCTCGCCTGACGCTTGCAGTGGGCTTGATTTACATGATGGCTGCAGACGGACAAATTGAAGAAGAGGAGTTGGGTCATATTCAATCGGTCGTTGGTGGGGATGTGGCACTGATTCAGACGGCGATCAAATATGTTCGCACGGTCAAGTTGGATCAATTTTTGGTCGATGCACCTGCTTTGGTCAACGAAGCTCAGAAATTATGTTTGTTGATCAATGTTTGTGATTTGTTGCTGGCCGATGGACGTGCCGATCCCAGTGAGCAACAACTCTTTCACTCGATGCTCAATGCATTTTCAGTGAGTCAAGACGCATTCAAGCCTTATTTCGATGTCATATTGACCAAAAATAACCGCGCAGTTTTCAATGCTTAAACCCTAAAGCCAATAGCCCAAAGGGGCTGAATCTTTAGACGGCCTTTGACCCTGAGTTGCTCACAACTCAGGGTCTGTTTTTTTGGGGCCAGTGTTTTTGTTTTCAATCAAATCAAAGACCAAAAGTTCAAGGGATTGATTGATGTTTTCCAGGACTTTTTCAAGCTTTCGACTGTCCAAGGCCATGGATGATCTTTTCTTGGATGCTTCGAAGACGGGATGGAGGTCCTTCAATTCGAAGTGATCCATTTCAAATCCTTCTTGTTCAAGAATTTGCACAAGAACCAGGGTTGAGAAAAAGAACAGCCGGTAATAAAGTGCAATGCAAGCTTCACAGCTGAACTGATGGCGGTCTACGTAGGTGAAGAAAAGCTTTTTAACCTGGTCTTTGACTTGAATTTTTTCGAAAGTGATATCAAATTCATTTTCAAGTGACCGCACGGCGATGTGCCACTGTTGTTCACTATATGGGGTTGGGGACAATTCTTGCATCAACTCTCTTTAGAATTGAATGCATCCTAGCATCCTAAAACCCCGATTAGAACTTTAGGGCATGTGATTTTTAAAGTTGCGCGCAAAAACTGCTGCCACGTGCCTTTGAGGCCTAAGTGCTCAACTGGCTGGTTTTTTGGGTGCAAGACCCCATGTGGTTCCACGTTGACCGTCTTTGACTTGAAGCACGCAATGCTGTCGCATGTCAAAGTTGGTGATTTGAGCGCATTTGCTCGCATCGAGGTGATTAATGGCTTGGCAAAACAAGCGCTTACTTTCCACCGACTCAGCCTTACACGGATCCGAGATCGAGCAAAAGGCACTCGAAGACAAAATCGACATGATCAAAGCAAGGAAAAGTCTTGTCGAAATCTTCATTTTGTTCATGAGTATGATTTAAGGTCAAATGTTGGTGTTTTAATTATTACGTAAACGTCATTTTTGTCAATGACCAAGTAACAAACCCGTCATTTTAAATGAGTAATTAAGTGTTACTTATGGCGTCGATTAAATTCAACGTATCTGGTGTGTTTTGAGTTCTAATGTTTGCTGTACTCGAGCACAGGTTTAAAACGGTTCACTTGATTCAAAAGGGATAAAAATGGTCGCTAAGCGCATCTTGGTTTTATGGGTTGTTGGCTTGATGGGAGCTGTAACGGCTTGGTCGCAGAGTTTGAATGCACCTCAGCGCTTTAGAGGAGCGATTGAGAGTGTGAGCGCTCAAAAAATCGTACTCAAAGAGCGAAGTGGAGAAACGCTTGAATTCAAATTGGGCGACAAGGTCCCGATTTCTGAAGCCTATCCTGAGAGTCTTCAAAAGATCCAAGCCAACAGCTACATCGGCTCTGCAGCAGTGCTTGGCCCAGATGGTCGACTGACAGCTTTGGAGGTATTGATTTTCCCTGAAGCTGCTAGAGGAACGGGTGAGGGGCACTATCCGTGGGATTTGCAAAAAGACAGCACCATGACCAACGCCACCGTTCAGCAGCTCAAATGGGGTGCCAATGGACCTGAAATGCAGTTGAAGTACAAAGATGGAGAGAAAACCATCTTGATTCCAGAACAAACACCAATCGTCTCGGTTCGTCCAGCGGATGCCACTCTCTTGCTGCCTGGCGCTTATGCTTTGATTGTGGCCACAAAAGAAAACGATTCATGGGTGGTGAACCGAATCACCGTTGGCCGCAATGGCTTCAAGCCTCCGATGTAAGTCAGTCATTTTTGCATCAGAGTGAGGCGCATTTCACTCTGATGCGAGTTCGATCACTTGGAGAGTTCAAAGGCCAAGAACACATTGCCAGGATTGATGCCTGAGTGATGCGAGTAGCCTGAATTGGTGAACAACATCGAGCCGGCGACAGCAACTCCAGCGTCGCTGATCGATCCTCCCTTGGCTTTGACACCGTTGACTGTTGTATAGGGTTTTGCAGTGTCATAACTCCAAACGATTTCACCTGTTTTGGTGGAGTAAGCTCTTAAAAAACCGTCAATCGATCCGGAGAAAACAAGATCACCCGAAACCGATACGGCTGCGGTCTGAGCTTGGCTACACAGTTTTCGCTCACCGCAAGGTGGATGTGCGGTGCGCCACAGCTCTTGCCCAGTTTTTTGATCAAGGGCCACCAACCCTCCACCAGAATTGGGGTCAAGCTTGTTGCCAACACGAACGGCATCAGAGAGCGCTGAATAAATGGCTTGATTATCAGCGGATGAACCAAACATGATGCCGCCTGAAGTGCCTCCCACTCCGATTTTCTTTTGCCAAACGACAGATCCCTTTTTGTCGGGATCCAGGCTGTAGACAACACCGGACTTTTGACTGGCAATGATTCTGTCGCCCTCAGTCGTATGAACAATCATAGGGGGCGCAGAAAAATCGAAATCAGGTGCCTCCAAATTGGCACAGTTGCTGTGGTTCAGTGCTGTCTCAGGGCAGCTGCCATTCCACATGTCGTTGGACGTAAATTGTTGGGACCAAAGAATTTTTCCATTTTTCAAATCCATGGACACAATAGCGTCTGAGAGAGTGGCATTGGGTGAAGTGTAAGAGTTGCCAGTACCCACGTAAAGCGCGTTTCTTTTGGTGTCTATGGCAGGAGAGTTCCAGATCGCTGCGCCTGAAGGACCATAGGATTGAACACCCAGTTCGTTGGCGCCTTTGGATTGGGCCGCCACATCAATCATGTAGGTCTTCCAGACCTGTGAGCCATTGTTTTGCTTGAGAGCGACAACGCTGCCTCTAAATTTACAACATGGATACCTAGGGTCTCCCGCCATGGACTCCTCTCTTGAGGACACTGGAATGTAGATCAGACCTTTATAAAGTTTGGGACCTCCACTGATGCGGGCAAGTGGATGGTCATCTACTTTAGATTTCCAAAGTACTTTTCCCTTTTTGGCATCAACAGCGTATACGTTTGCAGCCAAGTCTGCGAAATAAACGGTTTGAGTTTGATCATCAATCACCAATCCAGCACGAACACCTGCTTCGGCCTCCACTCTCCAATGTATGCAACCGGTTTGTGCATCCAGAGAAAAAACATCGCCTTCCCAACTGCCTACATAAACACGGCCTGAATTGATGACAGCCTGAGTACTTGCTGATGCTGCGCCGGGAAAACCAAAGGACCACTTGAGATTCAACCGCTCCACATTGTTGAGGTTGAGCGCTGAGTTCTTTTCACTTTGATATCGCGTGTTTTCATTGTTGGCGCCCCAGTTGTTCCAGCTGAGATTTTTCTGCGAAGTACCACCCCTTGTCGTGGAGTTGCTGCAAAAAGCATCCTGATTGATGGGGTCATGGTGCTGAGGGTCGTAAGGTTTCCCCGTCAAATACTCAGCAAGAGCGATTCTCTCTTTGCGACTCCGCTCAGCACCGACTTTGATCATCGAGCCCTTTTCAAGTGCAGATAAAACGTTTTCTGGGTTGAGTTGGCGCAAAAGGTTCAAATTGGGTGCTCTGGATTGTGCATCCTCCACATGGCAAGTGGCGCAAAAGGTGTTGAATAATTTTGCGCCATCTTGAGCTAAAACAAGATGAGTTGCAAAGAAGCTTAAGGTGAGTGAAACAAAGATTCGAAGAGATAAATGCATAAAAAAATACTTTTTAACTGTTTTTTTGAATTCTTAGGGTAGCAAGGTTTTTGATTTCAAATGACTAGGGGAAGACCTGATAGTATTGAGCCAGCGAGCCAGCGAGCAAGCGACTTGCTGGCGTGTACAACCTGAAAGTGCTGACCAATGCGTTCAATGGCTTTTATGAAGAAGTTTTATTTAGGAGTTAAACCTCTGGGTTTTATGGCCTTGGGTTTGATGATCAATACACAACTTTTTGCGGCTTCCATGGCTCCTGTGCAAAGCAGTCGAGGCATGGTCGTGAGCGCTCAACACTTGGCCAGCAAAGTAGGTGTCGAAATCTTAAAAAAAGGAGGCAATTCTGTCGATGCTGCTGTAGCAGTTGCATACGCTTTGGCCGTTGTATATCCCGCTGCGGGTAATCTTGGGGGAGGAGGGTTTATGACCCTCAAGCTTGAAGACGGACGTGAGACTTTTTTAGACTTTCGAGAAAAAGCGCCTTTGGCTGCCACCAAAGGCATGTTTCTCGATCCCGAAGGGCAAGTGATCAAAAGTTTAAGCACCAGGGGTCACTTGGCCGTTGGTGTTCCAGGTACTGTCTCTGGACTTGAGTATGCAAGAAAAAAATATGGCACCATGAGCCGTCAAGCGTTGATGGACCCTGCTGTGAAATTGGCGCAAAATGGGTTTGTACTTGAGGCAGGGGATGTGGAGATGCTTCACGTGGCCACCGAGGACTTCAAGAAAGACCCTGAAGCCAAAGACATTTTTTTAAAAAAGGGCAAACCTTTTGAAGTGGGTGACCGATTGGTACAAAAACAATTGGCTAAAACTCTTAAAAGAATCCAACATCAAGGCGTTGAAGATTTTTATATTGGACAAACAGCAAAATCAATTTCGATCTCCAGTTTAGAGAATGGGGGCATCATCACCACTCAAGATTTGCGGCAATATCAAACTCGTGAAATGCGCCCGATCGGTTGCAATTACAGAGCTTACCGCATCTTGTCAGCACCTCCGCCGAGTTCGGGTGGGGTCACGATTTGTGAGATCTTGAAAATATTGGAGCCTTATCCACTCAATGAGTGGGGCTTTCATTCTGCAAAGTCTTTGCATTATCAAATTGAAGCGATCAGAAGAGCATATGTCGATAGAAACACTTCTCTGGGTGACCCAGAGTTTCATGACAACCCCATTGATTATTTATTGAGCCCCTCGCATCTCGATCATTTGCGTTCAAGCATCGATCCCGTCATAGCTACACCCTCAGCTCAATTGATGCCTGCAGGGATGGTTCAAGAAGGTGAAAATACAACCCATTTCTCTGTCATTGATTCATTTGGAAATGCGGTCTCGATGACATACACATTGAACGATTGGTTTGGTGCAAGGGTCGTTGCGAAAGGAACAGGGATCTTATTGAACAATGAGATGGATGACTTCACCATCAAATTGGGTGTGGTCAATCAGTTCCAATTGTTACAGGGGCGTGTGAATCAAATTGAGCCATCAAAGAGGCCCTTGTCATCCATGAGTCCCACCATCGTATTGAAGAACGACCAAATTGTGATGGTCTTGGGCACGCCGGGGGGGAGTCGAATCATCACGGCGGTGTTGCAAACATTGATCAATACGATCGATTACGACATGACCATTCAAGAGGCAGTCGATGCCCCCAGATTCCACCATCAATGGGTTCCCGATGTCGTGTTTGCTGAGGATTATGCTTTGCCTCCAGATGCCAAAGAGCAATTGGAGGCCTCGGGTTACACCATCAAGCCGTCTAGATTGGCCAACCACATGGCTGCGATCATGGTGGGTGGGGCCAGATTGAGTGAGGTCAAACCTCAATCGCGACTTTATTTTGGTGCCAACGATCCAAGGAGAAACACGGGTTTGGCTTTAGGACAATAATAAAAGTGAATAATAGGTCGCTATTGTTCTTGATAGGTCGTACATTAGACGGCCTACAACGGAAGGTTTGATCCGTTTTTGAAAGTCAATTTTGATCAAGTTTCCAATCTATACAGAAAATGCCATTTGGGGCGCAGTGGCAGGCGCGGTAGCGATAACAGTATTTGGATTTGTCTGGGGCGGATGGCGAACACAGGGCAAAACAGAGGAATATGCAAACCAAAAGGTGGCAATAGCACTTCAGGGTGCCTTGGCTCCAGTCTGTGCGGATATGTTCAAGAGAGACCCTAAATTCAAACAAAACTTGGCTGAGCTGAAAAAAGCTGACGAATGGGCCCAAGGCACTTTCATAGAAAAGGGTGGGTGGGGTAAGTTGGCAGGAGCCAATGATTTGGATTCGGAAACCACAAAAGCTTGCGCTGTCTTGTTGATTTCAGGTTAAAACAGCTTTTCTTAGGAAAGTTGGGCCTCAAAAAGGAGGACATTACTAAGATATAATGTTCGTGGGGCCCGAGTGGTGAAATTGGTAGACACAGCGGACTTAAAATCCGCCGCTTCGTTAATAGCGGGCGTACCGGTTCGATTCCGGTTTCGGGCACCAATTATTGAGGATGTATCCTCCCATTAGCTAAAGCTTGTATAAGTCCAGTACTTCTAATCGACGATTAATCGCGTAAGGGTATCGTTGTGCGACTAGATCCAAAAATACAAGAACTCATAAAGAAAGAAGTCACTGATCAACTGGGATCGGACGTTGTCATTCGATTATTTGGTAGTCGTGTGGACGATACTCAAAAAGGCGGGGATATTGATCTTCTCATAGAGACTCGCCATACACTTACGAATCGATTTGACCTGGAAAGTAAGCTTGCTGCCCGTCTTTATATACGACTAGGCGGTAGAAAAGTTGATGTTCTTTTAATGGATGACTTGACACCAGTTCAACCCATCCATAACCAAGCACTTGAAACGGGTATTGTTTTATGACATCTCCCGATAACAATACCTTCATTATTGAAAGACTTCTAGATATAACTGGGAAAGAAGTCATGTATTTTCAACAATCTAAAACTCGTGTCACCAATTCAAATATTGACATTGAATGGATTGAAGCTCTTGATCAGAACCCTCAACACAGTGAGATGTTAGTCGCTTTTGTTGCCAGATTCAGTAGGCTTCAAGACACCATAGGTGACAAGCTTTTGCCCGCTATTTTGAAACTTAATTTGGAATCAGTTGGCTCTCAATTAGATAATTTATTCAAAGCTGAAAAATTGGGTTGGATTGATTCGGCTGACCATTGGATTGAACTTCGCGGACTTCGAAATAGTCTTGTTCATGAATACATGACCTCACCAGAAAAACTATTATTTGCTCTTGAAAAAGTTATTCAGCTGAGTGATATGCTCATAAAAGCACGGAATGAGCTTGTAAGTCACTACAAAAATAAATCAAATTGAGTAGATGATTTTTTCGCATAAGTGATCGGTAAAAGAGTTAGCGTTTTTTTAATTTTTGGAATTCTCCTAGAGCCACAACTTGTGATTTAAAGTTCGTTGCTTTATGGGGCGTCCTTATGGCTGCTTTTGACGCCACTGTTCATTCGAACTGTTCAAATATTTGAAGGGTTTCTGTCAGCACGCCATCTGCTCTCATTGAGTTTGTAGCCAATGTCGTATTGGTTAACACAAAGTCAATAAATCCATCGTATGGCGCTTCAGCAACGATAGCAACAATGTCGCTATTTTTCTGAGTAAATATCTCAAACTTGACGCCCATTTTCCCCCACACGGATTCAACAGAGTTGTTGGCAAGCCACCAGTCGACGTCTTTGACTCTGTGAGTGACCATTATTTTTTTCATCATGCCTCCCTTTTACGAGTGCAACATCATTTGTCAGCGCATCAAAATTGTCAAGAACGTATCAAAAAAATAAAAGTTATCATCGTGCCCAGTAAGCAGTGCTTTCCAATGCATTGAGAACCTTGCTCATCATCGGGCATCAGTGGGTTTCATGCTACCACCATTTTGATATGAATCCATTTGATGTTGAGGCACAGATTAAGCGTATTGAAGGTTGCAATTCGTTGACCTAATGGTCAGTTACTCTTCTTTAGCGTGCATCTGGCAATGCAATGAAATTCCAAGTAGAACCAAGACCTTGTTCGAACTGAAACCAAGAAGATCATTGTGAAATCCTTGGTGCCAAAAAATTTTTCAAATTTAGTGGTTTTCTGGTGTTCTTACAAAACCATGTGAATATTTTTGTGTTGGGTGTAGGAGTAGATTTCATCAAAACCTTCCTCCCGTCCGATACCGGACTGTTTGTAGCCACCAAAAGAGGCCCCAATGAA
The DNA here is from genome assembly GCA_903933115.1 of uncultured Burkholderiales bacterium. Taxonomy (GTDB): domain Bacteria; phylum Pseudomonadota; class Gammaproteobacteria; order Burkholderiales; family Burkholderiaceae_C; genus Limnohabitans. Next base: position 15,886 of record CAIZIT010000081.1, on the reverse strand, counting down.
GTGACTGCTGACGTGGTTGACCCAAACAAAGCCTGACTGAACCCTTGAAGCAGCCACGTGGGCACTTTTTAAATTTTGCGTCCATATGGATGCTGTAAGTCCGTATTCAACCGAGTTGACTTGATCGAAGAGCTCATCTTCATTCTCCCAACGAAGCACAGACAACACAGGCCCAAAGACCTCCTCATTGGCAATACGCATCTTTTGCGTGACATTGGTGAAAATCGTGGGTTCGATGAACCACCCCTTGGCCAAAGCCGGGTCACTCGGTGCATGACCTCCATGCACCAAGGTGGCGCCCTCATTTTTGGCGATTTCAATGTAGCTCATGATTTTGTCCCACTGCGCTTTGGAGACGATGCTCCCCATGGTGGTGCTCATGTCTGTGGGAATACCGGGTACGTAATTTTTAACCTGCTCCAAAACGCCTGCCATCACCTCGTCATAAACAGAGGTGTGAATGAACAGCCTTGAAGTCGAACCACAACTTTGCCCACACCATGTGAAATTCATGCCGTTGATGGCTGCAGGAATGGCTTTCTTCAGATCTGCATCGGGGTAGATGATGCATGCATTTTTGCCACCCAACTCCAGGGTGATGTGTTTGAGTTGATCTGCACCTGCTTTGGCAATAGCACGTCCCGTTGGAACACTTCCAATCAGGGCAATTCTTGGTATATCGGGGTGTTTGACCAAGCTTTGACCAGCAATCAAGTTGCCGGTGACGATGTTGAGCACACCTGGTGGCAAGACACCATCCAAGAGCTCCATCATTCGGTATGAAGAGAGTGGCGCTTGGTAGGGGGGCTTCATGATGACCGTGTTGCCGGTGATCAAGGGAGGTGCCATTTTGGATGCGGTAAACATGATGGGGTGGTTGTAAGCCACGATCCTTGCGCATACCCCATAGGGCTCTCGAACAGAGTAATTTAAAACACCATCTCCCATGGGGATGGTTTCTCCCTTGATCTCCGTTGCCAATCCAGCATAGTAGTCAATTTGAGCCGCCGCGATCAGCGCGTCCCTTTGCATTTCACTGATGGGGTTGCCGCAATTGGCCGCATCGAGCAAGGCGAGCTCAAAAGCGTTGTCTCTGAGGATTTGAGCGACTTTTTTCAGTAAACCCGCTCTCTCCAGGGGTTTGAGCTTGGCCCAACCCAATTGCGCTTCTTTCGCCAATTGAACCGCCCGTTGAATGTCCTCTTGATTGGCTTCAGCACAGGGGCCTAAATTTTCTCCCGTTGCAGGATTGAACGTGTCCAAGTAGCCGCCCAGAGGTTTGTGCCAAGCCCCTCCGTAATACAAATCCCTGTGTTGGGGCAAAATGTTGGAAATTTGAAGATCCTTGATGTTGTTGGATGAGGTCATGATGGGTTGATGGTTAGCGTTTGTGGGCAGTTGAATTGGTCACGGTTTGTCCGCTCATGTTGGCGTCGTAGCCAGGTGCCACGCAAGCATCAATGATGCAAGTGTGGCCTTGCTTGACCCATACTAGTGCTTGATCAAAGGCGGCTTGTAGGTCTTGGCGTCTTTTGATGGGACCCAGTGTTTTGGCCCCCATAGAGGCCGCCATTTGGGCAATGTCGATATCTGGCTCAGAAATGCGTTGACCAATCCACTTGTTTTCTACGGGGCGAGACCTCTCCTTGGCGACTCTCTCTTGGTGCAACTCGTCGTTGAAGAAGGAGTGGTTGTTGCAAACCACAATCAGCATCGGGATGGCGTACCGCACGGCTGTCCAAACTGCGGTGTTACCCATTAAAAAGTCACCGTCGCCAATCAATGCCATAGGGATGCGATCAGATCCCATTTCCTTCAAGGCAAGTCCAACGCCAACCGCGTTGCCTGGACCCGCCCCAATACCGCCCCCTCCATCGGCGCCTAAATAATCCATGGGATGCGTCCAGTGTAGGTAAGCTCCATTCCAGCCAAGAGGCAAACGAGCAATGCAAAGGTCCTGCGACTTTGTGAGCTGTTGCATGATGTCGGCAATGGCTCTAAGGCTCACCACATCATCTTCTTGCGCTTTCGCCAAAGGGTCTTTTGCCGGCCAATTGGATTTGGGTTTTTCTTTTACACCACTCAAGAGCGCAGAGACTGCATCATCGGGTTCGCACAGCATGAACACATCGGCTGCAGGCAAGCTGCCCATGTCCATGCTCCATCCACGGTGAATGTGCATGTCAAGTGAGATGTGAATCACTTTGGCATTCAAAGCAGTTCCTTGCAAGGCTTGCTTGAACGCGCCACCTGGGTCGACCCAGTCGAATAAAACGACCACTTCAGCCTCTCTGACCGCTTGACAGGCTGCTGGGCTCATGAAGTACCCGGGCGAGGAGCAGTGCTGGGGGTGATCGGTTGGAAAGACAGCGGCATTCTTTAAATCGGTGACGACTTCCGCATTTAATTTCTCAGCCAATTTCACCCGCAAGTTCCAGTCCTCCTTGGAGCGTGACATGCGGCCAAATAAGAGGGTGACCTTCGAGGCTTCATTCAAAAGAGCTACACTTTTTTCGATGTCTTCAAGCCTGGGCAGTGGCGACTGGGGGGCCGAATACCTGCTCACATCTGGGATGGTGGCAGGGGTTTCAAGTGGAGCCTCTTGAAGTGCTGCATCCAAGTTGATATAAACCGGCCCTCTGGGCGCTGTCTGAGCAATTTGTGAGCCTCTGAGCAAAGACTCTACAGCGGCCGTGACGGAGCCGGGTTGGTTGTCCCATTTGGTGTAGTCTCTGACCAATGCGCCTTGATCGGCTGCAGTATGAATCCAATCGATCCATGGTCTTCTCTTGGCTGCATCCCAGGGACCTGTTGCGCCCAAGATCAGCATGGGGCTTCTGTCGCACCAAGCGTTAAAAATGGCCATGGTGGCATGCATCAAACCCACGTTCGAGTGAACCACGGCGCCCATCATCTTGCCGGAGGCTTTGGCATAGCCTTGAGCGATCGAGATGGCAACTTCTTCATGCAAACACAGCAGCATTTGCGGAGCTTCGTTGCCCAAATGGTTGACCAAGCTGTCGTGCAAGCCTCTGTAGCTGGCGCCTGGGTTCAAGGCCAAAAAGGGAACTTGCATGGAACGCAAGCATTGCGCAATGCTGTCACTGCCCCAAACGGTATCTTGGGCAGGTGTGGGAATGGGAATTTCTCGCTTGATCATGTTGAAAGGTTCTTCGGTTTGTCGGGCTAAAAAAAATTGAAACTGTTGGCTGGGCGCGATGTCATTCGCCTTTGATATTGGCTTCTTGAATCACTTTGCCCCAGCGTGCATAGTCTTCTCGGATGGTGGCGCTCAATGCTTCAGGCGTGGCCATGGACACTTCAATGCCTTGATTGCTCAAGTTGGTTTTGACGTCGTTTTGCATCAAGACCTTTGAGATATCGGAGTGGACTTTATTGATGACCTCTTTGGAGACACCCGCGGGCATGAAAACACCAAGCCAGACATCAACCGCAACACCAGGAACGGTTTCGGCGATGGTGGGCAGATCGGGAAAAGCTGCAAAGCGTTTGCTGCCTGCGCCAGCCAATAGTTTGAGTTTGCCGTCCTTGATGTAAGGCATAAGGGAGTTCACTGCACCGATGAAGATTTGAATTCTCCCGCCAAGCAAATCGGTGATGGCTGGAACAGCACCTTTGTAGGGTACGTGTTGGGTTTGAATGCCCGCTGCATAGTTGAGCATTTCGGTCGCGAGCTGTTGGGGTGAGCCCCCGCCAGAGGATCCGTAGTTCAAAACTCCAGGATTCTTTTTGGCGTAATCGACCAGCGCGGCCACATTCTTCGCGCTCACCGACGGGTGAGTCACCAAAACAAAAGGCACGGTTGCCACCTGGGCCACAGGGGAGAAGTCCTTAAAGACATCAAAGGGGACTTTGCTCACGTGCGGATTGGTGACAAAAATATTGTTGGCCCCTAAAAGCCAAGTGTAGCCATCGGGTGCGCTTTTGGCCACCATGTCTGCGCCCAAATTCATGCCTGCACCAGGTCGATTCTCCACCACCACCGCTTGCCCCCAACTGTCACTGAGTTTTTGAGCAATCACCCTGGCCACCACATCGTTGCTGCCCCCAGGGGTGATCGGTACGATGAATTTGATGGGCCGAGTGGGATAGGGGGTGGCATTTTGAGCGTGAGAGAGGGTGCTCATGAAGCCCATCAAGAAGCCCAACATCAAGCCCAACTTCAAGCCCAACTTCAAGCCCGTCAAGAGGGTGACCAAGCGTTGACGCTGAAAAAAACCTAAAACTTGACCGAATGACATGGCTCGTAAGCGAAGTCGAGCTTGTTGGTCCTGGCGTTGTTGTTGAGAGAGCAAAAGGGGAGGCCATGGGCTTTGACAAGTGTTCATCGGGGTGCTCAGCTTGTTGTTGGATTTCAGGGGATTTTAGAAAACCTTGTAACTTCTCGGTCTAAGTGTTTACCAAGTCCCCTTAAGTTTCCTTCAATGCAAACTTGCGTTTGAACTTCAAAAGGAACACGAAATTTCATTTTGGAGAGTTTATCGAAGACTGCGTTCACTGGCGCGTCGAATGATTGCATAATAATGACAGCAGGCCCCCATCTCTGATGAAATCATTCATCAGAGCTTCTTAGGGCTTATTGACCTCAACCATGACGCAGCCACCCTTGAATTCGGATATGTCCTCGGAGTCTCTTTTTAAAGAAGGCTGCTCGTTGTATGCGTCAAATGAGTGGTCTTTATCCATCGACGTTCTCCATCGTTTCTTAGAGCGAGAGCCCTTGCACTTTGAAGCCATTCATTTGAGTGCCCTGGCGTTACTAAGGCTTCAAAGATATGAGGATTCAATTCCTCTTTTGATGAGGGCCTTGAATTTACAGCCCAAACACTTGCCGAGCCTGAGAAATCTAGCTTGGGTCTTGCTCCAGCTGAATCGGTTGGAGGAAGCTCAGGTCTTTGCCGCTAGAAGGGTCGAGGAAGATCAAGAATCCTCGGACGGGTTGGCTTTGTTGGCTCAAATTCAGACCCAACTTGGGCAGTTGAATGAAGCTTTACAAACTTTCAGGACTTTGAGTCGTCTTTTGCCTCAGTCTGCAGACGTTCAAAACAACATGGGTCTACTGCTTTATCAAATGGCGGAACACGCATTGGCGATTGATCATTACACCCAAGCCCAGCTTTTGGACCCCAAGAATGCGCAGCTGAGTTTCAACAAGGCGGTCTCCTTAGAGAAACTCGAGCGTTGGCTAGAGGCCAAGGCTTGCTATGAGTTGGCGATTGTGCAAGATGATCAATATCGGGATGCCTTTTTCAACTTGGGTTTGCTGCACATTCACCAAGACGAGTATGAATCAGCCGTTCAATGCTTTGATCGCGTTTTGGCCTTGGACAGCAAGATGCCAATGGCCTACCTCAACAAGGCGCTTGCACTGCAGAAGTTAAAGGCATTCGAGCTTGCGCAAGCTTCGCTCGAGAAAGCCATGGCTTTGGAGCCCGCCAACACCTTGATCTCCTTCAATTTGGCAACGGTTTTACAGGATCAGCGCGAGCTTGCCGCCAGTGCCCAAATGTACGAGCAAGTGCTGCTCTTGGATCCCACCCATCTCAATGCTTGGTGCAATTTGGGTGATGTCTTTCATGATCTGCAAGATCCCAAGAGAGCCATCGAATGCTACGAGAAAGCCTTGAGCTTGGACCCCGATTCGGTTCGAGCAAAGTATCACTTGAGTTTATCGTGCTTACTGGATGCCCAATATGAAAGGGCTTGGCCACTGTTTGAGTGGCGCCGACAGTATGAAAATGCCTATTTGTCGCATAGAAATCAAGCTCACACTCCCCCCATGCCGTTGTGGTTGGGTCAGCAGTCGTTGGTGGGCAAGCGAATTTTGGTGGTGTCTGAGCAGGGGCTTGGTGACAGTATTCAGTTCGTGAGGTATGCGTCTTATTTAAAGGACTTGGGTGCAAGTGTGCTTCTTCAAGTGCCCCGAGCCCTCAAGGTGCTTTTTGAAACCCTTGACGATGTGTCGCAAGTGCTCTCCACTCAAGAGCCTTGGCCTGAGTGTGATTTTCATGTGCCGATGATGAGCTTGCCATTGGCCTTGCGTTCGGTGGTGACTTCTCTTCCAAATAGGGTGCCCTATTTGAAAGCGCCAGTCGAGGAGCAAGAAAAGTGGCGACACCAATTGGGCACCAAAACGAGGCCAAGGGTAGGTCTGGTTTGGTCGGGAGGAGTGCGCTTGGAGCAGCCTTGGACATGGGCCGTGAATCAGCGAAGAAACATCCCTTTGTCGCAATTGAGGTCCTTGGGTCACGCTGGCGTTGAATTCGTTTCGCTACAAAAAGGAGCCCAAGCCCAGCAAGAGTTGGTGCACTTAAAGGCCAGCGCGTGGACGGGGCCATCCATGATCGACTGGATGGACGAGGTGGACGACTTTTCGCAAACTGCAGCATTGATGGAGCAGCTTGATTTGTTGATCAGCGTTGATACGTCGAGTGCTCACTTGGCGGCGGCTTTGGGCAAGCCCGTTTGGTTACTCAACCGCTTTGACACCTGCTGGCGTTGGCAGCTCGAGCGCACCGACTCGCCATGGTACCCGACGATGAAAATCTACAGGCAAGAGCGGCTCGATGACTGGGGGCCGGTGATTGAGCGCGTTCGCTCAGATTTGATGACCCTCTTTGCGCTTGAGCCGATGGCTTCACCGTGAGAGATGCCTTCGATTGAAGATCGAAAGGACAGGGTATCGATGCCAACAGTCAATTTTGGACAAAAAAAATCCCCCTCAATCGCTTGAGGGGGACACATGTCAAAAATTATGACAAGTGTTTGCCGATCAAGCCAGCCAATTCAAACATGGTGACTTGAGCTTTACCGAATACGGCTTTGAGCTTGTCATCAGCGTTGATGTTGCGCTTGTTGACCTTGTCTTGCAAGTTGTGCTTTTTGATGTATGTCCACAATTTGCTCACGACTTCTGTACGTGGGCTGGGTGTGCTACCAATGACAGCTGCCAATGCGGCGCTGGGTGTCAAAGGCTTCATGAATGCTGCGTTGGGGGTGCGCTTTTTAGCAGGAGCTTTTTTCGCGGGTGCTTTTTTAGCCACTACTTTTTTAGCAGGAGCTTTTTTAGCGACTACTTTTTTCGCTGGAGCTGCTTTTTTAGCAGGTGCCGCTTTTTTAGCGACTACTTTTTTTGCGGGTGCTTTCTTGGCGGGTGCCGCTTTTTTAGCAGCTTTTTTTGCCGGAGCTTTTTTTGCAGTTGCCATTTTTGATGTTCCTTCTTGAAGTATAAAAAAACCAATGAAATCTGCGTTTTCCATCAGTGGTGTGATGCTATAGCGAAAAATACGACTTTCCAAGGGGAAAAGTACTTTTTTCACTGGTAAATGTTGTTTTTTTTGGATAAAAGTGTGTTTTCCTGCCTCTGGCGTTGAGTTTTGCTTCATTTTCACCTCTGAAGGGGGTCATTCATCTCTGGCGATGAAGAGGCTCATTTACCCTCAAAAAGCTCCTTTGCACCTGTGTTGGATGTCATCAGGGGCATGCCCAAAAAAGTGTTCACTGAAGGCTTCATCTGGAGGTGCAAAAGGCGGCACGTAAAATGTGGGAAAATTGTTTTCTTTCTTAAAAGCTTTGAACAGCATCTTTTTTTTACTTGTCGTTCAATGCATCAACCGATCCAATCAAACATGTTAGAAATTACTTTACCGGATGGCTCCGTCAGGCAGTATCCAGGGCCCCTGAGCGTTTTCGATGTCGCCTCTTCCATTGGCGCTGGTCTAGCAAAGGCGGCGCTTGCGGGACGCGTGAATGGTCAAGTCGTGGACACGAGTCATGTGATCGAGAGCAGCAGCACGCTTGCCATTTTGACCAGCAAGGATCCCGAAGGGCTTGAAGTGATTCGCCATTCAACGGCTCATTTGTTGGCCTATGCTGTGAAGACGCTTTTCCCAGAAGCACAAGTCACGATCGGTCCTGTGATTGAAAATGGTTTTTACTACGACTTCTCTTACAGTCGTCCATTCACGCCTGAGGACTTGGTCAGCATTGAAAAGAAAATGACCGAGTTGGCCTCCAAGGATGAGCCTGTCAAGCGCCAAGTCATGCCAAGGGATGAGGCGGTGGCTTTCTTCAAAGGGCAAGGCGAGCACTACAAGGCAGAGATCATTCAAAGCATCCCAGCGGGCGAGGACGTCTCCTTGTACAGCGAGGGCGCGTTCACGGACCTGTGCCGTGGCCCCCATGTCCCTTCAACTGGAAAACTCAAGTTTTTCAAACTCATGAAGGTGGCTGGCGCTTATTGGAGGGGGGACCACCGCAATGAGATGCTGCAGCGCGTGTACGGCACAGCTTGGGAGTCCAAGGACGCCTTGCAAGGTTATTTGTCCATGCTCGAAGAGGCTGAAAAGCGAGACCACCGCCGACTTGGCCGTGAGTTGGATTTGTTCCACATCGATGAGCATGCCCCAGGCCTGGTCTTTTGGCACCCCAACGGATGGACGGTTTGGCAAGGTGTTGAGCAGTACATGCGTCAAGTCTACAGGGACAACGGTTACTTGGAGGTCAAGGGTCCCCAGGTGATTGACAAAACGCTTTGGGAAAAAACAGGCCATTGGGACAAGTACCGCGACAACATGTTCACCACGGAGAGTGAGAAAAGGGACTACGCCTTAAAGCCCATGAATTGTCCTGGGCACATCTTGATTTTTAAGCAAGGCATCAAGAGCTACCGTGATTTACCCCTTCGCTATGGAGAATTTGGCCAATGTCACCGCAATGAGCCCTCCGGAGGCTTGCATGGCATCATGCGTGTTCGCGGATTCACCCAAGATGATGGCCATATTTTTTGTACGGAAGATCAAATTCTTCAAGAGTGCACCGACTTCACGACTCTTTTGCAGCGCGTCTACAAGGACTTTGGCTTTACGGACATCATCTACAAGGTGGCGACAAGGCCCGAGCAGCGCATCGGAAGCGATGAGATCTGGGACAAGGCAGAAGCGGCCTTGAAGCACAGCTTGGACGTCTCGGGCTGCGAGTATGAAGTCTCCCCAGGAGACGGTGCTTTTTACGGCCCCAAGATCGAATACACCCTCAAGGATGCCATTGGCAGACATTGGCAATGTGGAACCATTCAGGTGGATTTCTCCATGCCTGAGCGTTTGGATGCGGAGTATGTGGATGTGGACAGCTCCAGGCAACGCCCCGTGATGCTTCACCGAGCCATTGTGGGCAGCTTGGAGCGTTTCATTGGTATTTTGATCGAGCAGCACGCTGGCGCCCTCCCAACTTGGCTGGCTCCAGTGCAAGTGGCCATTCTGACGATCACCGAATCCCAGTCAGAATATGCCCAAGATGTGGCCAAAATGCTGAAAAATCAAGGGTTTAGGGTTCTTTTGGACGTGAGCAATGAGAAAATTACGTATAAAATACGCTCTCACTCTATGCGTAAGCTTCCCTTTCTCTTGGTCATTGGTGACTCTGAGAAGGCGTCTGGTTCAGTCGCCGTTCGTGCCCGAGGCAATGTTGACTTGGGGGTGATGAGTACGGCTGAATTTGTGCAAAAACTCCATGAAGAAATCGATCACAAAAAGTGATTGGAGTTCCTTCTTGTGAGCTTTGATCAAGCTTTTTTCCCTGCCCATTTCGGGGTAGATTTTTTTGAGGATAGACACCATCGTTACTGAATTTCGTGATCGCCGCCTTCGTGAGGAGCGCAAACACCGCCTGAACCGGGAAATCATGGCCCCGGAAGTTCGTCTAACCGGTCAAGACAACGAGCCCATTGGGATCGTGAGCATCGCTGAAGCGTTGAGAATGGCTGGAGATTTGGACGTTGATTTGGTTGAGATTGCTGCGACTGCTATACCGCCAGTTTGTCGTTTGATGGACTACGGTAAGTTCAAGTACCAAGAGCAAAAGAAGGCTGCTGAGGCCAAATCCAAACAAAAAGTGATCGAGGTCAAGGAAATTAAGTTTCGACCCGGCACGGACGATGGTGACTACAACATCAAGTTGCGCAATATCAGGCGCTTTCTTGATGAGGGAGATAAGTGTAAAATCACACTTCGCTTTAGAGGACGTGAGATCACTCACCAAGAGCTGGGCATGGCCTTGCTCAATAGAATCAGGGATGAATTGGCCGACTCCATCGTGGTCGAGCAGTTCCCCAAACTGGAAGGCCGACAGATGATCATGATGATCGCTCCAGGCAAGAAAAAACCGGGTAGCGTGACCAAACCCGTTGCAGAGACCACGCCAGTGGCCTCGGCTTAAACCAAAGGTAACGCAAAAAAGAAGTGTCTCGGGGCCAACAAGGTTACGAATTGTTTCGTAAACGCCTCACGAGCGCAATTGAAGTAAGGAGCATTCAAAATGCCCAAAATGAAAACAAAAAGCAGCGCTAAAAAGCGCTTTCGAGTTCGTCCTGGTGGTACCGTTAAACGTGGTCAAGCCTTCAAACGTCACATTTTGACCAAGAAGACAACCAAGAACAAACGCCATTTGCGTGGAGCAGTTGCAGTTCATGAGACCAATATGGGTCATATGGCGCAAATGTTGCCCACCGCGGGTCTTTAATTTAACGAATAACCAGGAGAAGCAATATGCCTCGCGTAAAACGTGGTGTGACGGCTCGAGCTCGTCATAAAAAAGTACTGGTCCTTGCAAAAGGTTTCCGTGGTCGTCGTGGTAATGTTTTCAGAGTCGCTAAAGAAGCGGTGATGAAGGCAGGTCAATACGCATACCGTGACCGCAGAACCAAAAAGAGGGTATTTCGTCAACTTTGGATTGCTCGTATCAACGCAGCAGCCAGAGAGTGTGGCCTGACCTACAGCCAGTTTGCCAATGGCCTGAAAAAGTCAATGATCGAGATCGATCGCAAGATGCTCGCTGATTTGGCTGTTCACGATAAGGCCGCTTTCGGCAGTATTGTGGAGCAGGTGAAAGCCAAGCTGGCCATTTAAGGGTCCACGCGTTTGAACCCATCGCATGGCTGATGCTTGAATAAAGCAAAGGGTTAGAGGGCGTCAAATCAACGTCCCTTTTACATGCGGTGCGTTTCAATCAAGAGGTTAGAGCAGGTGCTCAAGAAGTGCTCGCTTTGACCTCTTTTTTTATTTTTAAAGAGCTTTTACTTCATGAATGCCTCCATCGATGATTTGGTGACCCAAGCCCGGGTGGCCTTTGAGCAGGCCACCACACCGGCCGATTTGGAAAACGCCAAGGCTGTGTACTTGGGTAAAACGGGTCGCATCACCGAGCTCATGAAGGGCTTGGGGGCACTTTCGGTGGATGAGAAAAAAACGCAAGGCGCGCTCATCAATAAAGTCAAGCAAGGCATTGAAGAGGCCTTGCAAGCGCGCCGCATGCAAATGCAAGCCGCCGAGTTGGAGCGTCAACTCCAAGCCGAAGCGCTCGATGTCACCTTGCCCGGTCGTGCCCAGCACAAAGGGGGGCTGCACCCCGTGAGCATGACCATGGAGAGAATCGAGCGGGTGTTCTCCTCCATGGGGTTTGAGGTTGCCAAGGGGCCTGAAATTGAAACCGATTGGTTCAATTTCACAGCCCTCAACACGCCCCAAAACCATCCCGCGCGCTCCATGCACGACACCTTCTACGTTGAGGGCGGTCATTTGCTCAGAACGCACACGAGCCCCATGCAAATCAGGCATGCCGTGCAGCATGTCAAAAGACATCAATCCTTGATCGAGAGTGGACAAAGCATGCCCGAGATTCGGGTCATTGCGCCAGGCAGAACTTACCGCGTCGACAGCGATGCGACCCACTCTCCGATGTTCCATCAGTGTGAAGGTTTATGGATTGGTGAGCAAGTGAGCTTTAAAGACTTGAAGGTGGTTTTTACCAACTTTTGCAAAATGTTTTTTGAAAGCGATGATTTGATTTTGCGCTTCAGACCCAGTTTCTTCCCCTTTACCGAACCCAGTGCGGAAATTGATATTCAATTTGCCTCAGGCCCATTGGCCGGTCGATGGCTCGAGGTGGCGGGCTCTGGGCAAGTGCATCCCAATGTGGTTCGCAACATGGGCTTGGATCCAGAGCGTTACATCGGTTTTGCCTTTGGCATGGGTCCAGACCGCTTGACCATGCTTCGCTATGGGGTGAACGATTTGCGCCTTTTCTTTGATGGCGATTTGCGCTTCCTTCATCAATTTCAGTAACTCGCCAGGAGCAATAGAGCGATGCAATTTCCAGAATCTTGGTTGAGAGAATTTTGTGATCCTGCTTTGAGCACGCAGGCTTTGGCCGATGCGTTGACCATGGCGGGTCTTGAAGTGGAGGAGTTAAGGCCCGTCGCGCCACCCTTTACGAATGTGGTCGTGGGCCACATCACCGCGATTGAAGCGCACCCCAAGGCAGATCGTCTTCGCATTTGCCAAGTGGATGTGGGCCAGGCGAGTCCTTTGAGCATCGTTTGTGGTGCGCCCAACGCTGCTGTGGGCATGAAAGTGCCCTGTGCCACCTTGGGTGCGAAACTGCCTCCCGGTGAAGACGGCAAGCCCTTTGAGATCAAACCGGTGAAGCTGATGGGGGTGGAGAGCTTGGGCATGCTGTGCTCGGCCAAGGAGTTGAAGATCAGTGATGAGCACGGTGGCCTCTACGCTTTGCCAGTCGACTCGCCCGTGGGCGCCAATGTGCGCGATGTGCTTCATTTGGATGATGTGCTTTTTACGCTCAAATTGACCCCCAATTTGGCGCACTGCTTGAGCATTTATGGTGTCGCCCGAGAGGTCTCGGCCATCACCAAAACGCCCTTGAAGCCCTTTGCGGTCAAGTCTGTGGAAGTCAGCTCCAAGGACCATTTGGAGGTGAAGGTTCAAGCGCCCGATTTGTGTGGACGCTTCAGCGGCCGGGTCTTGAGGGGCTTGAACCCTCAGGCGCAAACACCTCAGTGGATGCTCGACCGTTTGGCCCGGTGTGGACAGCGAGGCGTGAGCCCATTGGTCGACATCTCCAACTACGTGATGTTTGAGTACGGTCAGCCAACCCATATCTTTGACCTCGATAAAATCCAAGCGCCTTTGACGGTTCGCTGGGGCAAGCCGGATGAGAAAATTGTGCTCCTCAATGAGCAAGCCATCACCGTGGATGGTGAGGTGGGGGTGATTGCCGACACCAATGGCATCGAATCCTTGGCTGGCATCATGGGTGGACTCTCCACCGCGGTCAGTGACAGCACGCAAGCGATTTACATCGAGGCGGCCTTTTGGTGGCCACAAGCCGTAGCAGGGCGCTCAAGACGCTTTAACTTTGCAACCGATGCAGGACACCGTTTTGAGCGCGGTGTGGACCCAGAGCTCACCGTGCCAATGATTGAGCGCATCACGCAACTGGTCTTGGACATTTGCGGCACACCCAGTTCAACTTGTGGCCCCATCAGCGACCAGCACATCAACGTGCCCCAACCCCAAGCCCTCAAGATGCGCTTTGATCGAGCCCGAAAAGTGATCGGCATGGATTTGAGCAATGCACAAATGATGGAAGCCTTGACCTCTTTGGGTTTGGCGCCCGTGGAGAGTGGGGATGCTTTACACGTGACGCCTCCCAGTTTCCGATTTGATCTCCAAATCGAGGAGGATTTGATTGAAGAGGTGATCCGCTGCATTGGTTACGATCAATTGCCCACCACTGCCCCTTTGGCACCCATCACCGGAAAACTGATGAAAGAAAGTCTCCAAGGCGATTACGCCTTGAGGCATCAATTGGCAGGTTTGGGCTATCAAGAGACCATCAATTACAGCTTTGTGGAGCAAGAGTGGCTCAAGGACATGGCGCCTGAGCACGAAGCGATCGCGCTCTTGAACCCCATTGCTAGCTCGATGAACGTGATGCGCACCACGCTCATTCCCAGTTTGCTCCAAGTCTTGAAATTCAACGTGGACCGAAAACTGGCCGATGTGCGCGTTTTTGAAATCGGGCGCGTCTTTTTGAAAGACGCTAAGGTAGAGGACTCCGACACCACCGTCAAAGGCATTCACCAACCCATGCGCGTTGCGGGTTTGATCTCTGGTCGGGAGTCGCCCTTACAGTGGTCAAGCAAAGACAGGCCCTTTGATTTCTTTGACATCAAGGCCGATGTTGAAGCGCTGCTGCACCCCCATGTGGCAAGCTTTGTGCCTGCTCATCACGCGGCACTTCACCCAGGTCGATGCGCTCAAGTGCTCTTGAACGGCCAGAGCTTGGGTTGGGTGGGCGAGTTGCATCCCCAGTGGAGACAGAAGTGGGGCTTCACACAGTCTCCCTTGGTGTTTGAGTTGGATTTGGAGGCGGTGAACCAAAAGGCGGTCGCCTCCTTCAGCGCGGTGAGCAAATTCCAGTCGGTCGAGAGAGACTTGGCTGTGGTGGTCAAATCGAGCGTCAGTCATGCAGACTTGATGAAGGCCATTTGGAGTGCGCCGAGCGAGGGGCATTTGAGGGATGTGGTGCTCTTTGATATTTATCGTCCCAAAGAGGCGGTTGCCAATTTGGCCGACAACGAGAAAAGCTTGGCCATTCGACTGATTTTGAACTCTGATGAGGCCACCTTGTCGGAGCAACAAATTGAGAGCGCTGTTGCATCCATTTTGAAGAGCTTGGTGGACACTGTTGAGGCTCGCCTCAGGGCATAAAAGACAAGAAGACAAGAGGAGACTGGGATGGAATTGATTTTGAACTCTTTGGAGTCGCCTGCTTTGACCAAGGCGCAGTTGGCAGAGTTGCTCTTTGAGCAAATCGGTCTGAACAAACGCGAGTCCAAAGACATGATTGATGCGTTCTTTGACTTGATTGTTGAAAAACTTTTGGCGGGCGAGGACGTCAAGATTTCTGGATTTGGCAATTTTCAACTGCGCACCAAAACACCCCGCCCGGGCAGGAACCCCAGGACGGGGGAGGCCATCACCATTGAGGCCAGGCGTGTCGTCACCTTTCACGCCAGTCAAAAGCTCAAAGACATGATCCAAGACAGTGCATCTCATCCAGTTGCCCCCAAAGCGGTCTGATCGTCCTGCAAATAAATTCAAATCCCTACTAGCTTTTTTTCTTGATTGGTGTAATCTCAACCCTCCGTTTTTGAGATTGAAGCATTTCCCCCAATGGAGCCCTCCTTACCCAATATTCCCGCCAAGCGCTACTTCACCATAGGTGAGGTGAGTGATTTGTGCGGCGTCAAACCTCATGTGCTTCGCTACTGGGAGCAAGAGTTCACACAATTGCGCCCCATGAAGCGGCGAGGCAACAGAAGATACTATCAGCACCATGAGGTGTTGATGATCAGGCGCATCAGAGATTTGCTCTACGACCAAGGCTTCACCATCAGTGGAGCGAGAAACAAGCTCCAAGAGATTGTTCAGATCGAAAAGGACAAGAAACGCTCGGGCGAATTGATGCTCGAAGGCGTCGAAGTCTTTGATGAGGAGCCCGGCCTGGATGAGTCGAGCATTGTGGACACTTGGAGCGCAAGCGGCCTCTTGTCTGACCCTCCTCAGCTCAAGATGCTCATGAAAGAGCTCAGAGAAATCAGACAATTATTGGTCTAGTGAGGCGTCTGGTCTTCAAATATGGCCTGAACCTCTGTATAATAAGTTTCTTCGGCGTGTAGCGCAGCCTGGTAGCGCACTTGCATGGGGTGCAAGGGGTCGCGAGTTCGAATCCCGCCACGCCGACCAATACATCAAAGGGCTAGCATTTTTAAAATGCTAGCCCTTGTTCGTTGGGGGGCAACGGCGTGTGTGCATAGCCCTCATACACAGCCCTCATACACAGCTCTCATGCATAGCTCTCATGCATAGCTCTCATGCATAGCTCTCATGCATAGCTCTCATGCATAGCTCTCATGCATAGCTCTCATGCATAGCTCTCATACAAAGCCTTTACAGCCCACCTTCATCTCCTCACGCCTGGCGCCTCCATGGCAAGACCTTGGCCT
>CAIZIT010000080.1 GCA_903933115.1 uncultured Burkholderiales bacterium | reverse complement strand
GGCCTGGATCCATGCGCTCGACTTCATGTCACCTTTGCGCATCATGGGGCCTGCCAGCATGGAGGTGTGCATCTCGTCGCCTGTTCTATCGAGAAAGCCCGTGTTGATGAACGCCACGCGAGCGGGCGCTTGTGCAATACAAGCCTTCAAGTTCACGCTGGTGCGCCTTTCCTCGTCCATGATCCCCAACTTGACCGTGTTCTTTTTGAGGCCTAGGGCCTTCTCCACTTGGCTGAACAAGAGGTCAGCAAAAGCCACTTCTTGGGGGCCGTGCATCTTGGGCTTGACGATGTAGACCGAACCTTTGCGAGAATTTTTGATGCCAGAGGGCGAGGCCTTCAGGTCATGAATGGCAATGGCTGTCGTGATGAACGCATCCATGATGCCTTCTGGAATCTCTTCGAGCTGATCGCTCTGGGGGTCTTGATAAAGAATGGCAGGGTTGCTCATCAAGTGGCCCACGTTTCTGAGAAACAGCAAGGAGCGACCAGGTAAAGTCAGGGCTTGGCCCTTCAATCCCGTGTAAATTCTGTCAGGGTTGAGGTGGCGAGAGAAAGTGGTGCCATTTTTGGTGACCGATTCGCTCAAGGTGCCTTTGACAATGCCCAGCCAGTTGCGGTAGGCCAACACCTTGTCTTGGGCGTCCACTGCCGCCACAGAGTCCTCCAGATCCAAAATGGTGGAGAGGGCCGCTTCAATGACCAAGTCGCTCACGCCAGCTGGGTCCTTCGAGCCAATGGGGGTAGAGGGATCGATCAACAAGTCCAGGTGCAGGCCGTGGTGGACGAACAAAATGCTGCTGGGCTGGGCGGCCTTGCCCTGATAGCCCAAGCATTGGGCAGGTTTTAAGAGCGGGGTTTTGGTGCCCGCTTGAAGGCTCACCACCAACTGTCCCGCTTCGATCTGATACCGAGTGGCATCGATGTGAGAGCCGCTCTTCAAAGGCGCCACACGGTCCAAAACATAACGAGCGTATTCAATGACCTTCGCGCCACGCTTGGGGTTGTAGCCCTGGGTGCGCTCACAACCGTCTTGTTCACTGATGGCGTCGGTCCCGTAGAGCGCGTCGTACAAGGAGCCCCAACGCGCATTGGCTGCATTCAAGGCGTAGCGAGCGTTCAAGATGGGCACGACCAATTGAGGGCCCGCTTGGCTCGAGAGTTCTTGGTCCACGTTGGACGTGCTCACTTTGACGTGCTCGGGCTCAGGCACCAAGTAGCCGATTTTCGTCAAGAAGTTTTTATAGGATTTCTTGTTTTTGATGGGACCTGGGTGCTGGAGGTGCCAAGCATCCAAGTCCTTTTGTAAACGCTCACGCTCGGCCAAAAGGGATTGGTTGATGGGGGCGAGCGCCAAGACCAAGTCGCTGAAAGCTTTCCAAAACGCTTCATTGCTGATCTGCGTGCCAGGAAGGACTTCCTCTTGAACAAAGGTGTAAAGATCGCTGCTGACTTGAAGGTGGTGGGCTTGTGTTCTCTGGGTCATGATGATCGAGATGAAGGGTTTTAAAACAAGGGGGGGTGTCAAGATATTGTAGAGTTTTAAGGGCAAAGAGGGGAGAGTGCGGGCGAACTTATTTTTAAAAAGGATGGGGCTGGGGACGGATCTTGAAAAATGCACTTTTTGAGTGCTCAAGCCATCAGGGTGATGAGGGACACGCCTGCAACCACAAGAATCCCTCTGGGCTCCGATGGACTTGACAGCGGCTTTGCCTCAGGGGGATGAAAAACAGGGGTCGTCAAGGGGTAAAACCCCTTTGCCGCTGGGCGGCCTTGGTCACGGGGGAATCAAAAATATGGCCTACACTACGTGCTAAAAATAAAATCAATGTAAAACTTATTTTTTTGATAAATCCTAAACGCTCTTTTGCGTAGGTGTTTTCACACGACCCCGCCATCGTTCAAGGCTGGGGCGTTTTTATAGAGTCACAACATGTCACTGGTACAACTGGCGTTAAAGCGATCTTATACATTCATTGTGATGGCCATTTTGATTGTGTTGGCCACGCCCTTTGCCTTGCTGAACATGGCAACGGACATTTTTCCGGAAATCAATATTCCTGTGGTCAGTGTGATTTGGACCTACAACGGTTTGTCGGCTCAGGAGATGGGGCAAAGAATCGCCTCATCGAGCGAGAGAGGCATGTCCACGGTGGTCAACGACATTGAGCACATCGAGTCCACCTCATTGAACGGCATCTCGGTCATTAAAATTTTCTTTCAACCCAAAGCGAACATTCAAGCCGCGATCTCTCAGGTGGTGGCCTCTGTCCAAGCGCAGGTGAGGCAACTGCCCCCAGGGATCACGCCACCCTTGGTGATCAAGTACTCGGCCTCGAGCATTCCTGTGATTCAATTGGCCTTGTCCAGCCCCACCCTCTCAGAGTCCTCCTTGTTCGATGCCACGATCAATTCTTTGCGCCCACAGCTGGTCACCATTCCTGGGGTGGCCATTCCCTTTCCCTATGGGGGCAAGATCAAGGTGGTGTCGGTGGACATCAACAACCGAGAGTTACAAGCCAGAGGCTTGGCCCCATCTGATGTGGTCAATGCCATCAGCTTACAAAATCTGATCCTGCCCTCAGGGACCGCCAAATTAGAGGGTTCGGAATACGCCGTGTCCCTCAACAGCTCGCCAACGTCCATTGCGGGCTTGAACGACTTGCCGGTGAGAACCAGCAATGGTGCCACGGTGCTCATCAAAGATGTGGCCAATGTGCGCGACGGATTTCAGCCTCAAACCAACATCGTGCGACAAGACGGCTCGAGAGGTGTCCTTTTGTCCATCTTGAAAAATGGGGGCGCATCCACACTCGATATCGTGGATGGCATCAAGAAGGCCTTGCCCATTGCGGCTGAGAGCATGCCTGCCGACATCAAAGTGAGCCAACTCTTTGATCAGTCCATTTTTGTGAAGGCGGCCATCAAGGGCGTGGTGAGTGAGGCGATCATTGCAGCGGCTTTGACGGCGGCGATGGTGCTCCTCTTTTTGGGCAGTTGGAGGAGCACGCTCATCATTGCCATGACGATCCCCTTGTCCATCTTTTCATCGATTTTGATTTTGTTCGCGTTGGGTGAAACGCTCAACTTGATGACGCTGGGTGGCTTGGCCCTGTCGGTGGGTATCTTGGTGGACCAAGCGATTGTGACCATTGAGAACATTGAGCGCCACCTCCACATGGGCAAACCTTTGTACGATGCCATTGAGGTGGGAGCGGGGGAGATTGGTGTGCCGGCTTTTGTGGCGACCCTTTGCATCTGTATTGTGTTCGTGCCCATGTTCTTTCTCTCTGGAGTGGCCAAGTTTTTGTTCGTGCCACTTGCCGAGGCGGTGGTGTTTGCCATGCTGGTGTCCTTTTTCTTGTCCAGAAGTTTTGTGCCCACCATGGTGAAATTGTTGATGGGGCATCAAGACCATGGGGCATCCAAGGGCGCAGATCAAGCCAATGTCTTCAAAAGCATTTACTTGAACTTTGACCGAAAATTTGAAGAGTTCCGGCAAGGCTACAAGGAAATTTTGTCCAAAGTGCTGCTGAACCGAAAAGCATTTGGATCGGCATTTTTGGCCTTTTGCATTCTCTCTTGCGGACTCTATCCGGTTCTTGGACGGGACTTCTTTCCCAGTGTGGACTCTGGGCAAGTGAGGCTTCACTTCAGAGCGCCAACAGGAACAAGAATTGAGGAGACCGCCAAATTGGCCGATGCCATTGAGGTCAAAATCAAAGAGCTCATCCCCAGCGATGAGCTCGAGACGATTTTGGACAACTTGGGAGTCCCCAACAGCGGTATCAACTTGTCTTACAGCAACGGGGGAACCTTTGGGTCTTTGGACGGAGAGCTGCTCATTGCGCTCAAGGAAGAGCACCGACCCTCGAGTGTCTTGACCACCCTCTTGAGAGAGGAGTTGCCAAAAACGTTTCCTGGCGTGGAGTTCTTCTTTCAGCCTGCGGACATTGTGACGCAGATCTTGAATTTTGGACTTCCCGCCGCCATTGACGTCCAGTTGACGGGCAACGACTTGTTGGGCAATGCGGAGCTTGCGGCGGAAATCACCAAAGAGATCGCCAAGATTCCTGGCGCGGTGGATGCGCACATTCATCAAAAATTCAACGCACCAGGCATAGCGTTGGAGATGGACCGCTCTAGGCTCCAGCAGTTGGGACTCAATGCACAAAATGTGGGACAAAACGTCTTGATTGCTTTGTCTGGAAGTTCACAAACTTCCCCTGCCTTTTGGCTCAATCCAAAAAACGGGGTGGTCTACAGCATTGTGATTCAAAATCCTCAGTACACGTTTCAGTCGATGAACGATTTGTTGAGCATTCCGGTGAGCAGTCAGGTCAACCCCGTGGACAGCACCCAGTTGTTGGGCAACTTGGTCACCTCTAAGCCTGCCAAGCAGTTGCCCATTGTCTCAAGATACAACATCTCTCCCGCTGTGGACATTTATGTGAACGTTCAAGGCACCGATTTGGCCAGTGTGGCCACTCAAGTGGCTGCGATTGTGGACAAGGTCAAGAGCAAATTGCCCAAGGGCTCTCAGGTGGCCGTGCGAGGACAGGTGCAAACCATGCAGGCCTCCTTCATTGGACTGGGAGTGGGTTTGTTGATGGCCATTGTGTTGGTTTATTTGTTGATCGTTGTGAATTTTCAGTCTTGGATTGACTCGGCCATCATCATCACGGCACTGCCTGCTGCATTGGCGGGGATTGCTTGGTTGCTGTTTTTGACGGGCACCACCTTGAGTGTTCCAGCGCTCACGGGCGCGATCATGACCATGGGGGTTGCCACGGCCAACAGTATTTTGGTGGTGTCTTTTGCCAAGCAACAAAGGGAAGAGGGGCTCAATCCCTACCAATCTGCACTGGAGGCTGGAGCCACCAGGATTCGACCTGTGTTGATGACGGCTTTGGCGATGATCATTGGCATGATTCCCATGGCTTTAGGGCTTGGAGAAGGGGGTGAGCAAAACGCACCTCTGGGGCGTGCAGTGATTGGCGGCTTGATCTTTGCAACAGTCTCCACGCTCTTTTTTGTGCCGGTTGTTTTTGCAGCTGTACACCAAAGTCTGGTGGATAAAGAATTGAAGAAGTCACATTAATTAAACGTTGATGATCTAATTAGGAAATCAAGATGTCAGAAAAGTCTATTGTCGCTAAGAGCAAATTTTGGGTGTGGGGCTTTGTCGTTTTACTGGCTGTGGGCTCGGCCAACACGGTCTTCAATCGCCTAGGCAATGCCAAGGTGCTTGAAAAACAAATTGAAGACAAGACCCAGTTGTACGTCAAAGTGGCCGAGGTCAAAAATGCAGATGCGCCTCAATTGATCAAACTTCCCGGCACGCTATTGGGCATCACACAAGCCCCTATCGCATCAAGAGCCAGTGGTTTCATCAAAAGATGGTTCAAAGACATAGGCAGTGTGGTCCAAGAGGGCGATGTGTTGGCGGAGATTGAAACGCCTGAATTGGATCAATTGTTGGCTCAATTGATCGCCACGCAGCAACAAGCTCAAGAAAGCATGCAATTGTCCAAGTCTTCACTCGAGCGTTGGGAAGCGTTGCGAAAGAAGGACGTTGTGTCACAACAAGAGTATGAGGAAAAAAGAAGCGCCTATACCCAGGCCCTGGCCAACTTCACGGCAGCGGCAGCCAACGCGGAAAGAACTCGGCAGTTGACGGTGTTCAAGAAAGTCGTGGCCCCTTTTTCTGGCGTCATCACCAAGCGCAACATCGACATCGGTGACTTGATCGATGGCACGACCAAGCCTCTTTTTGTGATGGCCAAAACGGATCTACTCAGGGTGTACATCAACGTGCCGCAGTCCTATTCCCAATGGATCAAAGTGGGTCAGGTGGCCGAGATCAGCTTGGATGAAATCCGCGGCAAAACCTTTCAAGGTCAAATCAGCAAATCTGCTCAGGCGATCGATCCTTTGACAAGAACCATGCAAGTGGAGGTGACGCTTGGCAACAAGGAAAGAACCTTGTTGCCTGGTGCATTTGTTCAAGTGAGCTTGAAGTTGCCTGCATCGCATGCGATCAACATTCCATCGAACGCCTTGCTGATCAGAAAAGAGGGCACTCAAGTGGCGATTGTGGACGAGCAAAACACGGTTCATCTTCAAAAAATCAAATTGGGCCGTGATTTTGGCGTCTCATCGGATGTGATTGATGGCTTAAAAGGAGGAGAAAAATTGGTTCTCAACCCCTCCGACTCTTTGAGCGATGGGGACCGAGTGACGGTGGTGGCAGATGAGGTGAAGCCACAAGAGCCAAGTGCAAGCAACGCTGAAAAGGCCAAGCCATGAACAAAGTGGGTTTGAGCGTCCTCAGCGCGTTGGTGGTGGGCTTGGTCTCCTGCTCGAGTCCACCCAAGTACGACAAAGTCAAGTTGGATCTGCCCTCTGAATTCAGGGATACGGGTGCTTGGAAGTTGGCCAACCCCAGCGATCAAGCTTTGAAGCAAGCGTGGTGGGAAGAGTTCAAGGACACAGACCTCAATGCCTTTGAAGAAAGGGCTTTGAAAAACAGTCCGAATTTAAAAATCGCCATTGAAAAGGTCAATCAATCCAGGGCCAATTTCAACACAGCCAATGCCGGCCTCTTTCCACAGTTCAATGCGGCGGGTCGTTTGGCGCGTTTGGAAATTTCAGGTGCCAGACCTCTGACCAACTACAACACCCCCAACCAGGCAACGGTTCAAACCGACATCTTGCCCCAGGTTTTGGCGTCTTATGAGCTTGATTTTTGGGGTCGCGTGAGCTCCAGTGTTGCGGCGGGTGAGGCGGGTCTTGAGCAGAGCATGGCCGACTTTCAAAACGTGAAGTTGGTCTTGTCCGCCGACGTGGCGACCAATTATTTCAATTTAAGGCAATCGGATATTGAAATCGATATTTTGTCTCAGTTGGTGGCCCTTCAAGAAAAAGCAGTCAACTTGGCCATGGAGCGCTTCAAGCTGGGCTTGAATTCAGCGCTTGAGAGCCAGCAGCAAGAAATTGCTTTGAGCACCACGCGAGGACAACTCGAGCAATTGAAGAGAAGCCGTCAAGTCTTTGAGCACGCTTTGGGGACTTTGGTTGGAGAAAATGCGACCGATTTCAAAGTGCCGGTCAAGCTCCAAGAAAGGCGCTTCATCGATATTCCGCTAGGTATACCTGCCGCACTCTTGGAGAGAAGGCCAGATGTGGCCTCTGCGGAGAGGGCCGTGGCCGCTGCCAATGCGCAAATTGGCATTGCTCAAGCCGCGTACTATCCACAAATTGTGTTGGGGGGCGGCTTTGGCTATGAGGCCACAAGACTCTCCAATTTGTACTACGCACCGAGTCGCATCTGGTCTTTTGGACCCAGTTTGTCCTTGCCTTTGTTTGATGGCGGGAGAATCGATGCCAATGTGGCTTTCACCAAGGCGGCTTATTCGATTGCTGTGGAGAGCTACAAAAAGGCCGTGCTCACGGCCTTTCAAGAGGTGGAGGATGGTTTGAGTGGTGTTTGGGCTTTGGACAAGGCCTGGGTGCAAGCCGCCCAAGCCAGCCAATCGGCTGCTCGCATCTTGGACATCTCCAAGGAGCGCTACAAAGGGGGCGTGGCCAGTTCTTTTGACATGGCCTTGGCAGAACAAGCGTTTTTGAATGTCAAGCGCCAAGAAACGCAAGCCTTTGCGTCCAAACTTCAAGTTCAAATCTTTTTGATCAAGGCCACGGGGGGCGGCTGGAGTGGCCGAAAAGCAGAGGGCTTATAAAGTCAAAGTTCCTGTGATCATGATGGACGGCTCAAGGATGGTCCACAAGGCGCGATAGGAGTCGTGATAGGAGTCGTGATAGGAGTCGTGATAGGAGTCGTGATAGGAGTCGTGATAGGAGTCGTGATAGGAGGCGTGATAGGAGGCGTGATTGAGCGTGTCTTCTGACTTGCGCCCCAATCGGCTCAACGCACCTCAGCACGAGACTATAGCGCTTAAAGAGGACTCAGCCCCGCAAAGCCATCATGCCCTGGTTTTTCTTGATGCTTTCAACTTCGGGGCTGTTTAAAAATTTCAAGAACGATTGAACCGCTGAGAGTCGACCTCGGTCTGCTGCAACGGCTTTGGGAATGCCCGATGAGAAAATGGTGATATAGGCGATTTCCTCAGGCAATGTCCCCAAGACATCGATGCCATCAATCGAGATCAATTCGCTCAGCTGCTGAAAACCCAGTGCAACTTGACCGTTTGCGATCAAGGATCCCACAGGCGTGCCAGGTGGGGGCACCACCAACGAGGCTTTGACCTGTGGGGTGATGCCCCAGCGATCGAAGAGTTTTTCCAAATAAACGCCACTGGGGCCTGTCGAGTAGCTCAAGCTCGGGCTGGAGAGCACGGCACTTTTAAGATGGGCTTCGCTCGATATGTTGGGATGAGCCGTACCTCGGGGAACGGCCATGGCGATGGGTGACTCCACCCAGTCCAGTCTCGAGTCTGCCAGGAGGTGATCGCCTTGGATGAGACGATCAATGGCATCAGAGCCCAAAAGGGCCATGTCATAGGCCTCGCCATTTTGAATGCGCTTGCTGGCATCCACCCCACCCATGGACTCGATGATCACTTCAATGCCAGACTTGTCTTGATAGCGCTTGGTCAGTTCTAACAAGATGGATTTGGTGGCCATGGAGGAAATGCCTTTGAGCACCAAGGGGGATGTGGTCGTGTTCATGTCGTGAGAAGTCTTGTCAAAAAATTAAAAAAGAAAGGCGTGTATTTTAATGGGATGGAACGCTAGCGTGACTGAAGGTCTTTGGAGAAGTTGAAGCTTCAACGCCGTAAAAAAAAGAGGTTTTAAAAAATCAAAACTTTATGCGTGGATCTGCCCAAATTGACCCGTGTTGAAGTCATCCACCGCTTGGACAATTTCCTCTTGAGTGTTCATGACAAAGGGGCCGTATCCGGCAATGGGCTCGTTGATGGGCTCGCCGCTCAAAAGGAGCGCAACCGTGTCTTCGAGGACTGTGATTTGCAAATCTTGTCCATCGCGAGAGAACATCAGCATTTGTGCATCTGTGGCTTTTGCTCCGCCATCAACTTCGAGTGCGCCTTTCAAGACCACCAATGAGGTGTTCCAGCCCTCAGGGGCTGCCAAGGTGAGGGTGGAGCCCTTCTTGAGTTTGAAGTCGATGACGTTCATGGGGGTGAAGGTGTGGGCTGGGCCTTTGACGCCTGCAATTTCACCAGCGATGACCCTGGCAGATCCCGCTTCATGGGGAAGGGGGACAACTGGAATTTGTGGGTCCAAGATCGGCTGATAGGTGGGCTTGGTCATTTTGCTCTTCGAGGGCAAATTGACCCAAAGTTGGACCATGTCTAAAACACCGCCTTGCTTTGCAAATCGCTCCGAGTGAAACTCTTCATGAAGAATGCCCGCACCTGCGGTCATCCACTGCACGTCCCCTGGTCCAATGGTGCCACCCTTGCCGGTGGAGTCTTTGTGGGAGACCTCGCCCTCGTAGACGATGGTGACGGTTTCAAAGCCGCGGTGGGGGTGGGAGCCCACGCCCAATTTATCGGTGGTGGGGTTAAAGGTATGGGGGCCTGCATAGTCGAGCATCAAAAAGGGGCTCATTTGTCGACCAAGATTTTGGTAGAAAAACAAAGTGCGAACAGGAAAACCGTCCCCGACCCAGTGAGATTGGTTGTTGCCTTGTAGACCGATGAATTTTTTCATGAAAAGGCTCCTATGTGTGGACCCATCCTGAGAGGTAGATGGGAAGAGTCCATGACGAATGGCCAGGTGGTGCAGGCGATTTTAATCTTCTGAGTGCAGAAGTAGAAAAACCACCCGAAGGTGGTTTTAAATTTGGTGGCCTGGGGCGGAATCGAACCACCGACACAAGGATTTTCAATCCTCTGCTCTACCGACTGAGCTACCGGGCCAAGGTAGTAGATTATAGCCTAAAGTCTGAGCGATATAAAGTTAGAGCTGAAAAGTACTAAAACCTAGCTATAACTGTGTTGTTATTGCCTAAAAGTCTTAATTTATGCATTAAACCAATACAACAGTAACCAAGGATTTTGGAAAGCGTTGTCAGTCAGTTGCTCTATCAGCACTCCAGTATGAGCTGTCGCTTTGAAAGACAATTTTGTAATTGGTATGAATATGGCATGTTGTTCACACCGTGACAATAATACATGTCTACTAGATCGGGGGAATGCCAGTTATCTATAAGTCTCCTCAAGGTAGTTTTTCAAATGGAATGACCTTTGTCGATAGGATTCAACCTTATAACGAGAATATTGTTTCTACCGATATTGTTTATGGTGTTCGCGTTCCTTACTAAGTTGATAAAGTGTCGTTTTAAGCGAAAGTTTTAACTTTAGTTTGAGTATGGGTTCTTGTTCACACCGTGTGACCAGTTTTTAGGGTGGGAATTTCAAACTCGAGGGTGTCGTTTAAAACGACATTTATAATTTCTACATGAAAAAAATACTATTATCAATTTGCTTGCTTCTATCGGTTGCTCAGGCTTGGGCAGTGGATACCTACAACCCAGCTAATGGCCAGTTGACAATTCCTACTGTTTTGGTTGGTACACAAACTGAACTAGCCCCCTAGATTGCAGATCCATCGGTATTCCTTAAAATAACTACTAGGAATAAAGCTATGGATATGCCTATGTCTAATTTAAGAAATACCCCTGTTGAGGTATTGACCAGTGTCCAGCGTCGAAGACGCTGGACTCCCCAACAAAAGCTTGAAATCATCAGAAAGACCAATGAGCCTGGCAACTCTGTTTCTGCAGTTGCCAGGGAATATGGCATTGCAGCGGCTCAAGTCTTTCAATGGAGAAAGGCCTATATTGAAGGTTCACTGGTAGCGGTTGGTGCCAATGAGGCTGTCGTACCATCATCTGAGCTTCAAGAAGCCATGAAGAGAATCAAACAATTGGAGGGAGCCCTAGGGCGCAAGACTTTGGAGAACGAGATTCTCAAGGAGGCTGTGGACTTTGCCAAAGCAAAAAAGTGGATTGCGCACTCGCCAGTATTGCCCGAGGACGGGCAATAAGAGCAGTTTGCTCGGCTCTTGGCGTGTCGCGCAGCCATGTAAAAGTCAAATTGATCAGGTCTTCAGCCTGGGTTGATCGGCGAAAAGCACCACCAAAAGCCTCTGATGGCGAGGTAAAGGCAGCCATTATTGAGGAAGTGCATCAACGAGCCACCTACGGATATCGAAGGGTATGGGCCAGACTCAAACTTAAAGGATTTAGCCAAGTTAACCATAAAAGGGTTTACCGATTGATGAGAGATGAGGGCTTGCTGCTTTATAGGCACGGGCAGAGGCCAGTCAGCACAAGACGCCATGACGGGACAGTTGCAGTGAAAGAGAGCAATCAACGCTGGTGCTCAGACGGGCTGGAACTTTCATGCGATAACGGTGAGAGGGTCAGGATCGCCTTTGCCCTTGATTGCTGTGATCGGGAAGTGATGAGCTGGGTGGCAACAACCAGAGGGATTGATGCTGGCCTGGTTGGAGACTTGATGATGCAGGCAGTAGAGCAAAGGTTTGGAGCCAATAACATAGCCAATCACCCAGTTGAATGGCTCACCGATAACGGGAGTTGTTACACGGCAAAGGAGACTCAAAGATTTGCAAAGCTCTTGGGATTGAAACCAGTAACTACGCCAGTTTCAAGTCCACAAAGCAACGGAATGGCAGAGAGCTTTGTGAAGACATTTAAAAGGGATTATGCTCAACTGGCAGACAGACCTGACTCAAAAACGGTATTGAATCAATTGCCGAAATGGTTTGAAGATTACAATTCAAATCACCCGCACAGTGCTCTAGGGTACCTGCCACCAAGACTGTTTCGGGAAAAACAATGTGCAAGTTAGTTATACCGACGGGTCTGTAATACGGGGTCTAATCCACAAACATACAATAATGTTGTTGTTACAGTAAACAAAGTTCTGAATATCAAAGGTGGTTTGCCAATTGGAACCAAAGATTCATATAACTCGGTATCAAATATTCTAAATATCCCATCTGTTTTAGTTGAAGGAACTACATATACAAATGTGGATATAAATGTAGAAAATGTTATAAGCGTGGGATTACCTGTATTTCCAACCTCATATGAAAATGCAAAGGGTGTTTATGCAAGTCCAATTGCTTTTCCAGAGAGCCTTGTTGATCCACTTAATGGGCTGCCATTAGTTTATGCAGTAGGTGATTTTTTTCAAAGGGGTAATATTGATTTATTTACTGCATTTCAAAACTATTATCCTTCAAGTGGATCTTTTGCTGGAGTAGGTCAAAGTGATGCTATTTCGAATTCAAAATATTGGAGTGACTTTACCTTTTGGAGAAAACAAAGCGATGGTACCTATAAACAAACATTGACTATGAAAGGGTGTTTGCATCCAAGAAAAGCATTAGTTGCTGACTTTAATCAAGATACTTATCCTGATGTCTATGTGTCTTGTCATGGCTATGATGCTGGATCTTTTCCTGGAGAGAGAAGCAAACTTCTTTTATCAGATAGTAAAGGAAACTATCGGATTAGTGAAGTAGATACCATTGGCTATCATCATGCTGCTTCCGCCGGAGACATAAATGGAGATGGATTTCCAGACATAGTTTCTTCTGAATTTGTAAAACCAATATACTTTTTAATCAATAATAAGGACGGCACTTTCACAAAAGACTTTTCCAGAGTAAATGGCTCCATTAATAATAGTTATACTGCCAAGGAACTAATCGATATCGACGGAGATGGATACTTAGATCTTGTCGCTGGTTATGGGTTTGAGTCACAATACAAGGATAGTACGAAAATATTCTTTGGCTCTAAGATCGGATATTTTGGGGAGAGATTTATAGCGATACCACCAGTTCAAGGAAGAGGGACTGTTTTGGATTTCATCTTTATAAAGAATAATAACTTTAGAGGTTTGTTCGTTAATAGAACTGCAGACGGTACGGACTCAGTTTGTTTATATTGCTCGACAACATTGCAGTTGGTTAATTTAACCGATATGTCGTCGAAAATAGTTTTAGATAACGTTTATAGACAACTAGCTTCATATTACAAAAGTTGGATGGCTTGGTGGATTCCTTCAACTCAAAGTGGACAAAATGGAATAGTCCCTTATTGGACTATTACAAATACTTTTGTAACACAATAGATAATAAGAACTGATAGTAGATTATTGTTTTATATAAAATCAAATGCAAATCGTCGTTTAAAACGACACCATCATATCGGTTGCCCACAAAGTCCTCCCGAAGCTATGCTTGTGATTTTGAAGCAAGCCTATGCCAAGATCGGGCGTTCTACTGAAAACATTCAGCACCTCAAACTCGTTGGGGTTAAACCATATACATTTAAAAGCATTTACCTATGGGAAGGTTATTGTGGTACTGCACAAGCGAGCTTAATGTTTAGTTTAGTAAGTACAGGCTACAGATCAATGGGTAATGGACTACAACCAGAACAGCCCCACGAGCCCCTATGTAATTTAACGCCAGCAGTATTTGGCCAAGGGTTTTAGTGCTAAAAATTCTATCTTTTCAAACACCCACTTAAATGGTGAGCTTACGCAATGACTGCAAAAAGGGAGGGTTATCCGCCCATTTAAAAGCTAAAGAATCAGTAATTATCTGTTTAATAGATTTGAGCGTAAGCTTATCTTTTACATCGACTCTACAAAAATATAGTTAGATATCAAGACTTTCAGGTTAATCAATACTTGCAATTCTCGATGGGTTGTCCATGGCAATATTTTGAAGCGACATGTATAAGTTAAGTTTACCTTTTGAGCTTTCCGAAGGCCGCGGCCATTGCACTATTGATCTCAACATCGGGTCTCTTTGATGGCTGATTATGTCGATGGTCTTTAGGTGATTGATTTTGTGGTTGACGCTGTGTCGGATCACCCAAGCGCATGGTCAGCGCTATGCGCTTACGCTTTTCATCGATCTCGACAATTTTGACTTTCACCACTTGACCCACTTTAACCACTGTGTGGGGGTCCTTCACAAAAGAGTTGGACAAAGCAGAAATATGGACCAACCCGTCTTGATGAACACCAATGTCCACAAAGGCGCCAAAGGCGGCCACATTGGTCACAACCCCTTCAAGAACCATGTCCACTTTCAGATCGCTGATCTTTTCTATGCCGTCCTTGAAGTTGGCTGTCGTGAATTCAGGTCGAGGATCGCGTCCAGGTTTATCCAGCTCTTTAAAGATATCGGTCACTGTTGGTAGACCAAATTGATCGTCTGCGTATTTGGCAGGCGAAAGCGATTGAAGTGCCGCACTGTTGCCGATCAACTCTTTGATGCCCTTTTTGATGTCACTGAGGATCTTTTCGACCAAGGGATAGGACTCAGGATGGACAGCGGAGGCGTCTAGAGGATTGCTGCCGTTCATGATTCGCAAAAAGCCAGCTGCTTGCTCAAAGGTTTTCTCGCCCAGTCTTGGAACACTCAACAAGTCTTTCCTGCTTTGAAAGGCACCATTCTTGTCTCTGTAAGCCACAATGCCCTCGGCCACTGAGCTGGAAAGTCCTGAAACTCTTGCCAAAAGTGGAGCAGACGCCGTGTTCACATCCACACCCACCGCGTTCACGCAGTCCTCCACCACCGCCACCAAAGATTTGGCCAATTGAGACTGCATCACATCGTGTTGATATTGGCCCACACCAATCGATTTGGGATCGATTTTGACCAACTCCGCCAATGGATCTTGTAGACGTCTGGCGATGGATACTGCGCCTCGCAGTGACACATCCATATCGGGCAATTCTTTGCTGGCGTACTCTGAAGCCGAGTAAACGGATGCGCCCGCTTCGGAGACCACCACTTTGGTGAGTTTGACATCGGGCAATGACTTGATCAAATCTTGAGCCAATTTGTCCGTCTCACGAGAAGCTGTTCCGTTTCCGATGGAGATCAAGTTGGCCTTGTGTTTCAAGGTCAGATGTTTCAAAGCGGCCAGGGAGCCCTCCCAGTCGTTTTTAGGTGCGTGGGGATAAATGACACCTGTCTCGAGCACTTTGCCCGTCTCATCGACCACGGCCACTTTGACCCCTGTTCGCATCCCCGGGTCGAGTCCGATCGTGACACGAGGTCCTGCAGGCGCTGCAAGCAGCAATGCTTTTAAGTTGGTTGCAAAGACATTGATGGCTTCTGTTTCTGCCCTCTCTCTCAAAGCACCCATCAAGTCCGTTTCTATGTGCAAAGAGCACTTGATTCGCCAGGTCCAGCGAACCGTGTCCAAGAGCCAAGGATCGGCTGCGCGTCCTTCGTTTTTGATGTTGAACTGTGAGGCGATGCGCATTTCACAAGGGTTATGGGGAGCATTCCAAGTGGGCTTTTCCTCTTCAGTGTCCAAGCGCAAGTTGATCATCAAGATCTGTTCTCTTCGCCCTCTAAAAAGCGCCAAAGCCCTGTGAGAGGGGATTTGCATGATGGATTCTGAGTAATCGAAGTAATCCGAAAACTTCTCGCCCTCTTGCTCCTTGCCCTCGACCACCTTCGATTCGACGACGCCGTGGTCTTGCATATAGCTCCTGAGCGACTGGATCAACACCGCATCTTCAGAAAAACGCTCCATGAGGATTTGTCGAGCCCCTTCCAGTGCAGCTTTGGCGTCCAAAACGCCCGGATTCTCGCCTTGCTCCGTTGTGAAAGCGGCCTTGATGTATTTCAAGGCTTCCACTTGTGGATCGAGCAAGGGATTGCTCAGCAGATCATTGGCCAAATCTTCCAAGCCCGCCTCACGGGCAATTTGTGCCTTGGTGCGGCGCTTGAGCTTATACGGCAAGTAGAGATCTTCCAATTGGTTCTTGTCTGGTGCCAACATGATCGAAGACAAAAGTTCGGGGGTCATCTTGCCTTGTTCTTCGATGGAGGCCACGATCGATTTGCGACGCTCTTCAAGTTCCCTTAAATAACCCAGTCGTGTTTCCAAGAGGCGAAGTTGGGCATCATCCAGGCCCCCCGTTGCCTCTTTCCTGTATCGAGATATGAAGGGCACCGTGGCACCCTCATCCAGCAAATGAATGGCGGCCGCAACTTGTTGGGCTTGTGCAGAAATTTCAATGGCAAGACGTTGTTCAATGGAGGGCAGCATAGGATCAATGGGGTGAGGGATAAAAAAACGAATCGTGAATATACCATTTGCACTTCAAGCGTTGAGCTTTGACAGAGGGTGATGGCGTTTCAAAGGAGGCAGGAGAGACCATGGGCGCGCTGCCCCATCTCAAACTTCGGGTTCATGCATCAGTGGGGTCGTTCATCAAGGGCTTTGAGCCGTTACACATCGCGCATCAAGCATCAGGTGCTGGTGTTGGTTTCAGAAACACGTTGTGCAAATTCTGCCCGCAAGGCGCGCAAGCGCTCTCTCGGATCTTCTTGGACTTTGTTGATGTCAAGTGCCATCTCTGCAATGAAGCGACTGGGTTTGACTTGAACGAATTCTTTGCCCTTTTTCTTTCTTCGGCTCCAACTGACGGTCAAGGTTCTTTGTGCCCTGGTGATGCCCACATACATGAGGCGGCGCTCTTCTTCAATTTTAGAGGCTTGAACGAGAGGGTCTGCATCCAGGTCCGATTCATTTTGAAACGGCAATAGCCCCTCCGAGACGCCAATCATGACCACGTGAGGCCACTCGAGACCCTTGGCGGCATGAAGCGTCGAGAGCGTGACCAGGTCGCTGTCCTTTTCCTTCTCGGTGAGCGTGGAGAGAATGGCGATGGTTTGAAT
Organism: uncultured Burkholderiales bacterium; assembly: GCA_903933115.1. Classification (GTDB taxonomy): domain Bacteria; phylum Pseudomonadota; class Gammaproteobacteria; order Burkholderiales; family Burkholderiaceae_C; genus Limnohabitans. The sequence continues at coordinate 1,961 of CAIZIT010000080.1, read as the reverse complement.
CACTTCAAGCAAAGTTTTGGACTCGCTGAGCATGGAACTGCTGTCGAAATCCTCATGGACACCACCACATCTTTTGGCCACCCACTCACAAAAATCAAGCACATTGGTCCAGCGCGTCGCTGCAGCTTTTTCGTTGTCCTCTAAATCATAGAGATGCTTTTCAAATTCCAGCTCTTTGAGCCATTCGGTTAAAAATTGAATGGCCTCTGCATAGCCTCTTGTGCTTGGCCTTGTACTCCAAGTCGTTGACCATGCGCCCAAATTCATGCAAACCAGCGATGGCTTTGGCCGACAAAGCACTCGACAAACTGTTGCTGAACAAGGCTTCAAAGAGCGAGAGCTTGAATTGACTGGAGAATTGGCCCAGTTGTTTGAGTGTTTGGTGCCCAATGCCACGCTTAGGCGTGGTCACGGCTCTTAAAAAGGCGGGATCGTCTTTGTTGTTGGAGATGAGTCGCATCCAAGCGCACAAATCCTTGATCTCTGCTCGATCAAAAAAGCTCTGACCGCCTGAGACCTTGTAGGGGATTTGTGCCTTTCTCAAAGCTTGCTCCAAAATCCGCGCTTGATGATTGGCGCGGTAGAGCACGGCAAAGTCACGCCACTCGACGGGTTTGTTGGCCAAAGCGGTGTTGTGGGCGTTGGATTTGATCGCCAATATTTTCGAGACCAATCTCTCGGCCTCGTGCTCTTCGTGATCGGCTTCAGAGACAAGGACTGGAGCCCCTTCACCCAAATCGGAGAAGAGCGTTTTGGGATAAATTTTAGGATTGAGTTGAATGACTTGGTTGGCTGCTTTCAAAATCGCACCGGTCGATCGATAGTTTTGCTCCAACTTGATGACCTTCAAATTGGGGAAGTCTTTGGGCAAACTTCTCAAGTTGTCCAATGTCGCGCCACGCCAGCCATAAATGGACTGGTCATCGTCACCCACGGCCGTGAAGCGTGCTTGCTCATGGTTGGGAAAGCCCACCAAAAGCTTGAGCAGTTCGTACTGGGTCACATTCGTGTCTTGGTACTCATCGACCAACAAGTGTTTGAGTTGGCTTTGCCAATACTCTCGTACCTCAGGGAATTTTTGCAAGAGTACCAGAGGCAACTTCAACAAGTCGTCAAAGTCCACGCTTTGGTAAGCACTCAAGCGCTCTTCATACTTCTCCATGACGATGGCGACTTGTCGCTCCGATTCGTCCTTGGCCAAGCTCAACGCTTCACTGGCACTGATGCCATTGTTTTTGTGGGCAGAGATGGCCCACTGCCATCTTCTGGCGGTGGCCAAATCGGTGGTCGAGCCTGCATCCTTGATCAAACTCAGCACATCGTCAGAGTCCAAGATGCTGAATTGTTGATTGAAGCCCAAGCGATGGCCATCTTGGCGAAGAATTCTCACGCCCAAGGAGTGAAAGGTGCAAATGAGAACCTTCTGTCCCTTCGATCCCAGCAAACTCTTGGTTCTGGCGGTCATCTCAGCCGCGGCCTTGTTGGTGAACGTGATCGCTGCAATGCTCTCTGGCTTGAAGCCTGACTGGATGAGATGCACAATCTTGAAGGTGATGACCCTTGTTTTTCCAGAGCCCGCGCCGGCAAGAACGAGCAGGGGGCCTTGTGCATAAACGACCGCTTCTTGTTGAGAAGGATTTAAACCAGATGACATGAATGAGCTGAGAAGTTAGAGGTCGAGAAAAAGAGTGGAAATTTTAGATGAAAGCACATGCTCAGTCTCATCTTTGGACTCGAGCGGGCAGCTTTCTTTTCAAGGGGTTGGGATTGAAGGGCAGAACGAGGAGCCGGGCATGTCAAATGCAACAGTTTCAGATGAGGTGGGCCTTGCTGGGTGCTCGGCCCAAAGGGCTATGTTAATCGGTTTGATGGATAAAAGCCGATCGAAATTTCATTCGCTTCAATTATTTTTGAGCTCGGTATCGAGGTGAAGGAGATGCGTGTTCAATCGGTCTGTCATG
>CAIZIT010000079.1 GCA_903933115.1 uncultured Burkholderiales bacterium | reverse complement strand
GGTGTTCGTGTTGCCAGAGCCAGACGTGCTGCTCGAAGCGGGTGGGAAGTACAAGTAACTCGCACTGGATCCCGGCGTCACGACCATGGTGAGCGCCAGGGCCAAAGGGCTCAATGCGCAAACAGAAAACACCACAAGTAAACTTAAAGCAAGACGGCGGGCTCTCACCGTGTGAGACTGGGGTTCAGAGCTCATCAGGGGGCGCAGAGAAGGGTTTTCAACGCTCATCAATGGAACTGAAGACCAATCAGTGGGTTCGCGCTCGTGCAACCTGTGCCCAAATTTTGGATGTTCGGCGGGGTTGTGGCTGACTTGTAAACACTGCCCCCACTCACCGTTCCACTGCTGGCTGTCCCACTCAATGTGCTCAAGGCAGCCACTTGTCCAACCGAGACCGCATCCGCACCGCCCGCGAGCGCTGAGACCAAAGCTGCGCACGTGTCACGTCCCATGCTTGCACCACCAATGGTGATGGCAAAAGAGGGACTGGCGCCCACGGCGTTGCCTTGGATCTCCACCGAATTGCCAAAAGCATCAAGTATGCGATCGGTGCCACTGAGTTTCAATGGCGGGGTGAGCAAGGACATTTGTATGGGTGTGCTCGTGCTGAGCGTTTCAAAGGAGCCTGTGGACGCAAAGAAGGACTTGATTTTGGAGACCATGAAACTCACCGACTGCACCTCATCGCTCACGCGGGTGGCCTCCTCGGTTTTGGATTGTCGGTACAAAATCAGTGCAATGCCGCCAGCAACGATGGCCAAGACGATGATCAACTCGATCAGTGAAAATCCTTCATCTTTGGCCAGACCTTGAGCTTGCAGTTGATCGTGCCCTTGATCTTGATTCTCCAATCGATCTTTGACATCCATTTGTTCCGGAGCTTCAGGGATCCTTTGTTGAGTGGATGTGCTTGTCCTTTGGGTCTCGATGCTTGTCATGCCAATGCTCCTGAACAGTTGATCACTGGACTATAGGCACGACTGCTTTCAATTTTGCGTCGAAAAAACACCCACAAAGCTTGTCTTTTAAGGGTTGATAAAACCCTCGTTTTTTTCCAGCATCTTCAAAAGCCCAATGCCGATGCCCCATTCGAGCCCCATGAGGGCGTCTCCACAATCTCGAACATCGCCCAGTAAACCCAACACACCATCCCTCCCACGAAGGCCAATATCAAAGAACCCAGGAGATGACCCAATACCCACTCCAACCACTGATCCACAGCGGTGTAAATTTGCTTGGCAATGCTTTGATAGGCCATGGGCGTGTCTTTAGACAAACCGTACACCACGATCAGCCAATGGTGCTTTTGATGAATGATGCTCAATTCGCACAAGGCCACAGAGGGTGGCTTTCCCATTTTGAGGGCATGGAGCAAGGCCTTGCATTGATGGGCCATGTAGGGTGTGGAACTTTGAGCCACCATCTGCACCGCTTGCGTAAAGCCAATGCCCGCTTCGATAAAGGCAGAAAGGGCCAACAAAAAGGAGGCCCCTTGAAAGGAAGCGTAGAGATGAAATGGAAAAACCCATCGATCAAGCCCTCTCCTCATGGGAGGTGTTGCTTGCGGCAAGAACCACATCAATGCACCAAGCACCACCGAGATGCCTAATGCACCCACCCAACCCAAGACGAACACATGGTCGCACCCCCAAGCCAAGCGCAAAGCCTCGATAGGCCACTGAGCACGTGGACGTGTGCGTTCAAATTCCGGCAGTATTTTGATCGACAAAAAAACCATCAATAAAAATATCATCAGGGCATAACCCATGGGTCTGTACAAGGCGTTCAAAACACGCTGGTACAAACTCAAGCGAGTCTCCAACAAGTGGGCTGCGCTCTCAAGCCCCAGGTGGAGTCTTCCAGATAAGTCCCCAGCCTCAATCAACAAAGACTCTGAAAGGGGCACATGGGGCTTCAACTCTGAGCCCAAGGTCCTTCGCCGGCGAAGGGATGGGGGCGTTACAGTCTTGAACCGTTGAAGGGCCTTCAGAGCGCCGAGACCATTCATGCCATTCGGACCATTTACACCATTCAAAGCATTGCTGCCCATGGGCTCTTGCCCCCTCAACCCCATCAGCACCAAAGCGCTCAAAGGCAACAAGGGGTGTGAGAGACGCTGGAATTCATGGTGCATGATTTTGAGACTGTCGTAAAGGGGCAACCCCTCTCGACTGAGTTTGGCCAAAGCCAGATACCATTCACGCCGGATGCGTGGTGTGATTTGAAGATGCTCCAACCAGGTGAGCTCTCGCGACATCATGACCCCAAGGTCTCCATCACAATGGGGCCTATCCACCGCTCAATGTCCAGGGGATCGATGAGCCCGGCGTGCATCTTCAATACCGCGTGCGCGATGATCCCAGCTCCCAAGCCTTTGCGACCCCATGCGCTTTGAGCGCTCCAGTGGAGTCTGGCCTGGGCATCACTCCCTTCACGCAAATGGCTCAAAAAGACCTCATCTGGCACCAACACCTCTGCACAAACCGTTCGTCCAACAATGCCGGTGTGGTTGCACTCGGCGCAGCCCAGCCCTCGAATTTTGACATGCTTGAGTTGTCGCACGCCCACCCTTTTCACTCGCTCATACGTTGTGTTGGCAATCAGTCCCCTTTGATGAGCGTCTTGAAAGGCGCAGGCGCAGTTCAAACACAATAGCGGCACGAGGCGCTGAAAAATGACCCCGGAGATGAAGTGCCGCATGTAGAGCACGGATGGTGGTACCCCCATCTCCCTCAACCTGGCAAAAAGTGCCATGGCCTCATAGGCATGCAGGGTGCTTAGGGTCTTTCTGCCTGAGAGCACCAAATGCTTCATGTTCTCCGCACTGTCATGGTCATTGACCTCCCCCATCATCACCACATCGGGGTCTTGTCGGAGTGTGGCTGCCACGTACTTCGAATAAATCGAACCGCTGCTCTCGTCGATCCAGTCGCGCTTGAAGGGCGAGACCCCCATCTGGCAAGCAGACTCGATCAAATACTCCACGGGCTTCTCGACCGTGATCACCTTGATGGAGCGGCCTCGGTGCTGGTAGAGCTCCTCAATGAAGGCTTGGAGCGCGGTGGATTTGCCACTGTTGGTGGGCCCCACCAAAAACACCGCCCCTTGTGAGCCCAAAAGCATTTCGTGAATCAGATCCAAGTGTAGGAGGTCATAGCCCATGCTCTTCAAAGGTTGGGCCGTCAATTGGCTCATCACCAACAGCCTGATCACCACATGAAAATTTCCAGCGGGGTGAATCGGTGCGCTACTCAAGCGCAACTGCACGTGTTGCCCTGAGCTGGTGTGGTGCTCGATGCCTGCCTCCTTCAGTTGCTTTTCATCCCAAGTCACCCCCTTGTTGTCTGCATCGGCGTGAACACCATAAAGGACATTGCACATCTCGGTGGCTCTTTTGCTCGATATGTTGGCTTGCTCCAAGCGCTCACCATGGACCCTGAAAAAAACCTGAGCGTACGGGCCCCTGGTCTCGATGTGAATGTCGCTCGCCTTGGCCCCAACAGCTTGATCGATCAAAGCCCAGGCAGCCGCTTCGACACTGGTGGACTCTTCTTGCAAAATAGGTGCACGGTAAGCATGCACGCTTTTTAAAATGTCCTCGCTCACCTCCAACTCATGAATCCCCGAAAAGGCCCATGCATGGGCTTTGTCTAAAGCCATCAAACGCCTTCTCAAATCGAATTGCAAGTGTGTTCGATGTGCTTGACTTTGGGTGAGCATCAAGAGTTGCCCCTCGAGGGTCAAGAGCAAGGCAAAGTGCTCTTGAAAGTGATGAGGTAAAGCGATGCTCTCAAAACTCAAGTACTGCCCTTGGGGCAGGTCTTTGATGTCGCGGATCATGGTGGAGGACCTGAACTTTCTTTTTTTAAAAATGAGCGAGAAGGCGCATCTTGGCTTTCTTCACTTCTTTGATCTATGCCTTGATCTAAACCTTGTTCTATACCTCGATCACTGCGAACAGCAGGTCCCTTGGGTGAGACTTCCTGAGCCTTGAGCTCAGAGATCCCTAGAGGGCCGTCCTGACTCACCACTTGAAAGCGTCCCTTCATAGCCAAACCTTGCCTATAGCTGTAAATGATCGACTCCAAAGTCAAAGGGTGGTCTTTGAAGGCCGACATGAAGGCCTCCCCTCTTAGGAGTGCAGCGTCGCCTTGCCAGCTGATTTGCCACTCGCCTTGGTGAACCCCAAAAGACAAAGTTGGCGGATCTTCAATGGATGATTGGGGGTTGAGACGGGTGGTCTTTGAGTTGGACTCCTGACCCCCTTCACCTCCAGAATGCTTATCAAAGCGCAGCGCCTTCATAGGTGTGAGACTCAGATTGGGCCACTGCTTTTTCAGCCCCAAGTTCATGTAGAGCACCAGTTCTTCAGGGCTGATGATGGGTAGACTGCCGAGTGCTTTTTGATGCAAATGAAGCTCGACTGTGCTGCTGCTCTCACCTTGCGCATTCAAGGGCCTGTCCCAGACAAAAGGCTCGCTCAAAGCGTTGCTTGAACGACTTCTTCTCGCATCCATCATGAAGTTTTTCGGGTCTTGAGCGCCGTCCTTAGGCCTTGACCATGCCTGGGCATTTGAATGCCAAGATCCGTTGAGCACCCAGTCCACCACACAAGCCTTCGGTTCACAGTGAATGGCCTTGGGCTGGATGCCAGAGGCACTCAGTGGAATGGAACGCCTGAGTGCATTGAACATTTGCCACATTTCAAGAGGATCAGCGATGAAGAGGTAGCGCTCCAACTCCACTTTCCTAAGCGATTGGAGCCTTTGCAAGCTTTCCAACGCCTTGGCAGCGCTGAGCTCTTCTTGCTGGGCCAAGCGTGAACTTTGTAGTGCATGGGTCACTTGTGCTTGGATTTCGCGCTTTAAATTCAGCTGCACATCCATCCACTCCATGCACAAGTAGGTCAAAAGCACCAAGACCATAAAAAGCGCGCTCCATGCCCTTCTCTGGCGTTTGAGCAACCGGGGGCTTTGCACCCGGCACTGGAGCAATGCGCTTGCCACGTCCTTTGAGCCCCCAGCACTCGCCCACTCATTGAGTACCTGCGCCAAAGAGTTTGTAGTTGTTGCTTCATGTTCCTTCTCATGTTCCTTCGCATGTTCCTTTTCATGATCCAGTCGCCCCAAGTCTTCAAGGCTCTCCCTCCTCACGGGAGTCTCTCCCCGAGCTTCGCTGTTGGTAGGGGGGTCAAATTGCAGCACAAGGTAACTCGGAAACATGGCCTGATAGCGACTCAAATGCTTTTGAACACTTCTTGCCTCAAGGACCTCATCCACACTGACCAAGGGTTGAGCGCCTTGCAAGACACAAAACCAAAAGAGCTCATGGCCTAAGGGCATGCAAACAATGCTGTTGGGATAAAGCTGCCCCATGAGCAATGCACCTGAGTAAAGCCGCTCTTGAGCCTCATCTTCATGAAACCCCAGCCAAGTCATGCCCTTGAAGGACGCGATCGCAACACTCTGATGAGGGAGCGACTTCCTCAACTGGATGCGCTCTTGACGATCCAGTGCGATGCACCATTGCATGCCCAAAAGCAGTCGCCAAGGACCACAATCCCACCTCAAGCGCATTCTCCCCATAGTACCGGTTGCATATTTTTTTATTCCCTACCTGGTTCGTCTGCTCATCCACGGCGGCTCGGGGTTTGGATCGGGTGCGACATGAGCAGGTCCGATCAAGTCAGTCGCATTGGGGTTCGGTCTAGCCGTAGCGCTGGGAACGGGGTTAGCCGTGGTCTTGGAGAGCACCCTTGGAGGAACCACCAAGGCAGAACGAGGTAAGGACGCCATCTCAAGATTGACTGGAAAACCGATCGGCCTGGCGATGGCAGCCAAGACGTCACTGGGCATCCAGTCATCACGAGCCGCGAGTTGAGCAAACTCCAAACGAAGACGTTTCTTAACACCTTTTGACAGCTCCACGTCCACCCAAACGCCTTGGGGCTCAATCTGAGAGACCGTGAGCCCTCTCTTGATCGAGTCCCCATCTCTTAAAAGCATCACCGAGCCATTCGAGAGCAAAATTCTTGTGTAAGCCTCACGACCGCGCACACCGATCGAGACCACACTGGGGAGGCTCTCTGCGCCAACTTGGGCCCAATTTTTGAGCGCAGCGCTCAAATCGGTTTGCTTTTTCAAGAGCTCAATTTGAGCGTCCATGTAAGCCTTTTGATCCTCCAAGTTGAACTGCACGGCGTCCTGAGCACCTTCAGCAATGTGTGCACACATGAAGCTCATCAGACACAGTAAAAAAAGGCCACTACGGCTCATGAACGACACCTCCCGTATTGACTTGCAAAACAATCACCATCATTTGTCTGGACTGGCTGTTCGATTTGGAATATCCCGCAATGGTGTTGGCGGAGTCCACACCAGCACGCTGCTCGTCATAGCCAAAGAGAACAATCGCTTGACCGTCTTGGACAAAGGCTTGTTGCTGCATGGACTGGGAGGCGATGTTTGGCGTTTGGATGCCTTGCGCATTGGGCGTCAAGGGAGTGGCCAAGGAGGAGATTTGCATTTGGTAAGACAACAAGATTCGGTTGTCCCCCAAAATCAGGGGCAAGAAATTGGCAGTGAAGCCCACCACCTTGCTGCCCGTGTTTTGAGTGATCGTGTTGCCCACGTTGGCAGAAGTGGTGGTGGTGGAGCTCGAGGCGACAAAACTGATCTCATTGGCCACTTGTATGGGAGAGGGTTGCCCGTTGATGGCCAACACTTGTCCTTGACGCTGAAGGGCCACTTTGCCCCACTGGCTAAGGGCTTGGGCCACCAAAGTCGAACCACTCCAATTCTTTGAGCCCGAGGGGGGCGTCAGCGTCAAAATGCCTGGGGTGTCCACACCCGCTTGCAATGGACTGGGTGTGCTGATCGTGGCCCCCATTTGACCCAGTCTGGAGTAGACCATGTTGAGGCCAAAACCCAATGAATTTTGTTCATCCAAGGCCACACTGAAAATCTTCACATCAATCATCACATTGTGGGCAAAGCGCTCATTGATGGAGGCAATGTAGCGCTGAACACGCTCCAAACTCAAAGGCTTGGCTGTCACTGTGATCATGCCCAATTCGGGGTTGGCGATCGCAGAGGCTGAGGGCATGTTGGCGCTCAAACCCTGAGCGCCAATCGCGCCCCCCAAAGTAGCCGAGTACACACCGTTCGAACTTGAATTGACAGCCGAACCATTCAGCCCAGCATTGAGCCCAGATCCATTGCCACTGAGCACATGGATGCCATTGGTGGAGTTGCCCTCACTCAAAATGGCCCTCACCCCTTCCATGATGGAGCCCCAAGGATTGATGCTGAGCACCTGAGAGACAGCCACATTGCCAGCGCCCGATCCGCTTTGCGGGGCTTGAAGACTTGATGAGGTCGAGCCACTCGCTGCGCCTGCATTGCTTGCACCACTCACGCCTGAGAGTGAAATACCCGCACTGACAGATTTGACTCCGGGGGGTAAAAAAACGGAGTACGTCCGGGTCTCAAAACGAAAGAACTCAACGCTTTGAGTCTGCATGTTGAATCGCCAAGACACATTGGCCTGGGTGGCGAGCATGTCAAGCAAGGACCGAACGCTGCCCCTGTGTTCAAAATTGAGGTTTTGAGCGTTCACTTCTGACGCGCCTGTCATGCCTGTCATGCTCACCATACCGGACAAACCTGATGAGGCTGACGCCCCAGCGTAGTTGCTCCCACCACTGCTCGCCAATCCTGCGCCCTGGGTCCTGTTGGAAGGTGCACCCAGCCCCCAACTCTGACCCAATTCAGAGGTTTTGATGGGTACGCCCGTGAGTTTGGAGAGGTCTTCCAAAATGGAGATCAAGCTTTCATTGCCGCGGGTGACGAAAGTGATGGGTTCAAGGAGTGCTTCTGGGAGTTGTGCGGTTTTGAGGTAGACCATCTCACCTGCAATGCGTGGCTTTTTGCTTCGAATCAGTGAACTGCTCTGCCCGGCAGTCAACTCTTGATTTTTCATGAGCTGCTGGGCATAGCTGTTGAGTTCTTTGACACGCTCCTCGTGTTCGATGAAGCTGCACGCTTGTAAAAACTCAAGCAGAGCCATGCCAAACACCACGCGCCACCTCCTTGCCCAGCCCCGTATCGTTTTAATCATGGCTCACCTCTGTGGACAAAACCTCCATCACTTTGTTGCCCTCACTCAAACGCAACTGTATGGGTTTGCCCTCAAGCCTCAACAACTCCACCACCTCCGACACTGCACTTTCTGCGTTGGCATAAGGCAGCAAAGAGATATCGGCAACGGCTTTCCATGAAATGTGGGGGTACCAGATGAAGGTCCAACCCTCTGCGCGAGCAAGATCCCCCAGCGCCAGATGCACCAAACTGTCTTTGGCGATGGAGCGAGGAGGAGGGGCGCCGTCCATTTTGCTGGCCCGAACCAGCTCTTCGGGTTCAGATCGGGGCGAAGACAAAAGTGCTTTTTGAAGGCCCTCCTCCTCCTTCTGCTTTTCCTTCTCCTTTTCCTTCTTTTTCTCGATGTGCTCGCTTTGCTCTGGGTTCAACAAACCACGACTTCCTTGAATTTCACCCCTTTGAGCATTTTGCTTTTCCTTCGTCAATATCTGCCCTTTGAGCGCCTCTGAATCAACTCGCAAAGTACGATCAACGGCTAGAGCGTTGACCAGCGCAGATCGTTTTTCGTTTGTTTTTCCCTTGGGTGCGATCCCCGAACCGAATAGGACTTCTTGCCTTGGATCATAGGGTCCCCACACCACACTCAAAGTTGAGGGCTCATGCCTCAAGCCCTCCGGGGAGGCGTTTTTGATCACCGGGCAAGCGACAAAGACTTGAGACGCAGCAAGGCCAAGAGTGAACAAATAGCTTTGAAGGTAAGCTCTACGTCCTTCACACAAATACTCCAAATACGATCCGTCCTCTTGAATACTCGCCCTTAACTCTTGGAGCGCACTCACCTCTTTGAGTGAAATGTTTCTGGACAAAAGTCTTTTGATCTTGTCTTTGGATTTTGCGGTGAGTTCCACCTTCAAGGGAAGGAATTCAATCAACAAAGGAGAATTGAAATCTGTCGACTCATGCTCAGTTTGAGCGTTCGACACTCGAGACAAGAGGAGAAGAAGTAGAAGAAGACAAGAGATAAAAAAGGTCTTCAAGACGTGGACCAACAAGGCCTTAAAGAGGTGGAGGCAAGATTGGAGCTCATGCCTGAGCCCATTCATTGGACTCAGCTGCATGATGACACGCTCCTGCCCGTGAAGACCAAATCTTGGCGCACCTCCACATTGATCAATGCGCCCCTGGCCACCGTGATGGTGGGCGCAAGGTCTCGCCCGCGTTGCAAGATCTCGCGTGTCGTTTGAACCATGATTTGTCCCGTGGCACTGCTAGAGGCAAAGGCCCCTTGTGGCACCACTTGTTGCCGGGTGACTTGATCACTCAACGCACCAATGGCCAAGGAGCTGCCGTAGATCTTTAAAAAGTGATTGTCAACGTCTCCTGCCATCCCCGCCTGACCCAAAGCATCAGAGCCATCAAAACCCGACAAATCAAAGGACTGGCCGCTCAGCAAAATCAACCTCGTGAAAGCAAAGAGCAACCTGGACTGACCGGGTCGAATGTCATGGCTGTAGCGACCGATCAATTTGGCCCCTTTGCAAATCAAAGGCGTCTTGAAGGTGATGGAGTCGTAAACGGTTTGGGTGACTTGGGCCGTGAGGGTGCCAGGCAAATCGGAGATGATGTCACGTGTGAGCACCGCAGGAATGACGGTGCCCTCAAGAATGGAGTGCGCACTCTCGAGCCCTCGGGGCCTGAGGCTGGGTTTATGAAGCGCGTTGGTTTTGAGTTCTCTTAAAAACTCATCATCCTGAGCGCGTGCCGTGGGAGCGGGACTCTTCTCGGGCTCTTTGGAGTAGGCTTGAACGAGAGCGGCAAGGGGATCTGAGCGCTCGAGAAAGCCTGCGTCCATGGGGTTGTCTTTAAGGGGTTGACGGGAATTCATGCCTGATGTTCGGCTTGAACTCTGGCTCGGACTTGTGCTTGGGCTTTGGCTTAAAGTCTCGTTCAGATCCAAAGCTGCCTTGAATTCGGTTGTAGGCTTCGAGATCCTCACGCTTTCACTCGTGCCCTGAACACCATTTTGACGATTCCCCAAAGCCCCACGCAGTGAGGACAGCGTGGTACCCAAGCTCTCTTTGTCCAAGGGCACGGAACTCTCCCCTTTGCCCCGTGGGCTCTCAAAGTCGACAATCACAATCTTTGAGTTCATCACCTCGGTCTCCTGGGCCAAGGCCACCGAGTTGCTTAAATATGGGGGACTGAAAGAACTCGAACGAAGATCAGGAATCGATGATGAGGACGATGATGGGGAAGATGCTGCGAGCGATGCGGGGATGGGTGCGAGCTCCGGCTTGGGAAAGGAAAGTGGCCATGCAGCAGGCATACCAGGCAAAGGACTTGAACGCTTGGCTTGCTGGGGTGAAAGTCCACTCGAGGCCGTCTGGTTTGACAAATCAAGCGATGATGGCACGCCTGTCAAAGCCAGATTAGGATCAAGTGGAGACCCATTGCTCGAGCGCGAGGACCCTGCACTTTTCATGACCCCAAAGCTCTCCCCACCAGGCGCAGCCTGTGTCTCTGCTGTGCGAGAGACGTGACGAGATGAAAGGGTGTCCTCTGTACTTTGGAGCATGGACAACTCGCTGGGCAATCCGCTCGCTTTGAATGCGTCTTCAATGAGCTGATGGTTTTGATCGACATGCGATCTCTCCATGCTGGTGAGCGACGAGGCAAAGACCCTGGCCACATCATCCCCTGTTTGAAGGGGTTCTTGTTGATACGAGAACACCAATCCCAAAAGCACCACCACCATGACCACTGCACTTGCAATTTTCAGCCAATGCTTTGAAGGCACGCCCTTTGGTCGCGGCACTTTGTTGATCAGCAAATCGGGGTGACTCATGGCCGTAACCTTTCCCAAAACCCTTTGCGGTTCGAGCCAGGTCCAGAGGATGTGACTTTGACCTCCCGATCGGCCAACTTCAACACATAACCCGAATGCAGCCCTTGGGCGACCAAGTGCTGTTGGTGCAAGGTGTAGTTGACCAATTGAGAGACACCGTTTTCCAGGACAAAAAGTGCAGGCAAGGACTGGAGCGCTTGGGGCATTTTGAAATAAGTTCTGATGCCATCGTCAAACACCAAGAGAGGTCGGAAATCCGCTTCTCCTTGAAGGGTGTAATCGGTGTTGAGGTGAGACAAATCGACCCAAAGGGCATGACTCCTCGCTTCATTGGAGAGCTCCAGGGAGGACTGAGATTGAGGAGTGGATTGAAACGGAGCAGGCCATGAAGACGGAGAGGAGACTTGGGACGGTTGAGGGGCAGACCCCACAGCATTAGCAACTGTCGTGCGCTCCTCCCCCCCTTTTAAGACCTCATGGGTTTTAGAGCTCATTTTCAAATCGTCGATGACCCCCTCATCGATCTCATGGGGATAGGTCCACTGCACTCGCTGGTACCACCTTCCCACCGCCTCCTTGGTCGATTTCAAGGTGAGTGGGTAGTTGCGAAAATTGGTGATCAAAGTCAAACTGGTTGTGAGCCCCTCGTACTTAGGGCGCACCATGACATAGTTGCGACTTTGACTCACCACCACTGAAAAATTCACCGTGTCGCCAGCAACGGCCGTGACCACCGACTCCTCTGCTGCCATCTGTATCAGAGTCACAGACTTTGGGCGCGTCAAGATCAGGTAGGTTTGATCGGGATCGAAGGCGGTGGTCATGAGTCTTGGATCCACCGCAGCACTTGATGCACTCTCATCTTGCCAAGCATGAGCGGACCATCCCGAGCCGAGCAAAAGGATGCTCATGCCAATGACTGCGAGGCGGTAACAGGTTTTGCTCATTGGATGTTGTCTTGAAGACGCTCAAAGTGAGTGATCACAAAACCAAGCGGATTGTCTTGTAAGCTCTTTTCTGAGAGGCTGGGCTCGATGACATAGTGGATGGTGAAGCGCCACTTGGTCAAAATGGGCGCACCTGATGAAATTCTCTCGCTCGTTTGTGCAAAGACAAAGACGATGTTTTTTTGTGATGCATCGGCGCTGTTGATCTCCGTCGTTCTGATGAGCCCAGGCGTCTTGGCCATGCGCTCAAAGGGCCGCTCGGAGCTCAAATACTCTTTGAGCTCTGTACTGGCCTTGCCCACCACACGAGAGGCGGCCCTGTCCAAATCTCTTCTGCTCAAAAAGGGATCGATGGACATCAAGTTTCGGACAAAATTTCTCGCCTCTGCGGCCACCATTTTGCTTTCCACTTTGAACTCATCCATTTGCACGGGTTTGGCCACCACTTGACCCGAGTCGTTATCGACCTTGATCATGTAGGGAATGGTTTTGACCAGCGGTGTCATGTAGGCAATGCTCACGACCAAAACCACGATCAAGACAAATTCCACCAAAGAGATCAAGAACCATCGACTCGCTTGCACCCGGGCTTGAACAATGAGTTCACTGAAAACGCGCGACTCTTGCTGGCGTTTGCCAAGGCTCGCGCTCGCCCCTTGGGGAGCAGCAGCACGGGAAGAGCCAGAGGAAGCGGCAAGGGATTCCAAGGGCTCAGCTGATGCAGAGGATGCAGAGGATGCATAAGATGTGGAGGCCTGGGTCATGCCCCGATGATGATGGGCATATCTGAGCCAGGTGGGCTGAAAAAACAAGGATTTGGACGGGCTTTAAAACCCGCGTTTCAGCTTTATTTCAAAAGGCACGTTCTTCTTAAATGCCCAAGGGCTTACTCGGCCCCGCAGAGATACAGATCTCACGCCCTGAGAGCCATCAAAAATCTGGGGCAAAAAAGTTCGAGATGAAAATCAGCCATGACCGATGAGCAAAAAACTCGGGGCTCAGACCCGAGTTGAGTTTCATAGGAAGGCACTTCAATCGGTAAAAGCAAAAAGACCACCCGCCCTTTTACAAGGGTGCAGTGGCCTCGACTGTGACTGTCCTTACGGAGAACAATACAGGCGATTCAGTGTTTTCAGTCTATGCAGCTTGTGCGACAGATGCGGTGAGGGCTTTGGGCGTCTGGTTGGTCTCTCTCGACAAGCCCAATGCTTCATTGACCCTGGGCATCACCTCATGGGCCATCAACTCCATGGAGCGTCGGCCCAATTGGGGATCCACCAAATCCATGCCCGCATAGACGATTTCACCAAAGTCACCCGCTTGCTCTTTCATCGCCAAGATTTGATCCACGACCTCATTGACCGTGCCTTTGATGACCAGCTCATCAATCAGACGATCCAAGGTGACCAAACTGTCGTCTTCTCCATCGTGCTTTTTAAAGATGACATGACGATTGGACATCTTCATCTTGGTGAGCATTTGACGGTAATAGTATCTGTAAGGGCTGTTGGCATCAGCGCCACCATAGGCCTTGGCGGTCGAGGAGTCGTCGCTCACAAAAATGGTTCTCGCCACACGCCACTCACTGGGCTGGGCCACTGCACCCACTTTGGCCTTACCCTCCTGGTAGTGGCTCCAGTGACTGGGCAACCAATGCGACAAAAGGAAGTTGGCTGACATCGGATGAAAGTCTCTTTGACCCATGGCAATCACACCTTTGGAGAACGGCGCCACCACGGTGCCCACGATCTCAGGACGGGGGGCTTGGTAGGGCTTCATCAAGTAGCCTCGACCAATGTCAGGCACCATGGTGGTCTGAGTGCTGACTTTAAAGCGGTTGTTCTCAAAGTCAATGTTGTAGGGCGCCTCACGCTCCCAAATGGCCAAAATCACATCAATCGCTTCCGCAAAAAGTTTATTGCGATCTTGATCCAAAATGCCCAGCG
Source organism: uncultured Burkholderiales bacterium (assembly GCA_903933115.1). Lineage (GTDB taxonomy): Bacteria > Pseudomonadota > Gammaproteobacteria > Burkholderiales > Burkholderiaceae_C > Limnohabitans. Next base: position 2,916 of record CAIZIT010000079.1, on the reverse strand, counting down.
CTTCTGCATCCGAGGACAAGGCACCGGGGCTGATGCCAAAAATAAATCGACCCTTGGCCAAGTGATCAAACATGGCCGCTTGGGAAGCGATCAAGGTAGGATGAGAGTGCGACAAGTTAGAGGTGCCTGAGCCCAAAAGAATGTTCTTCGTCTCCGAGATCAAAGTGGCCAAAAAGAGCAAACTGTTGGTCACGTTTTCTGCCTTGTCGGTCAAATGTTCGCCCACAAAGGCATCGTAAAAGCCCAATTGGTCGGCATAGATGATGGTCTGTCGGTCCTCTTGAAGGGTCTGAGTGGTGTTGCGATCCAAGGGGTGCAGTGGCATGGTGAAATAACCGAGACGCATATCAATTGACCTCTAAAAAAATAAACAAGTGCAAAAAATCAAAATCTATTTTTTGCCTGATGGGTTTTGAAGATTCTAAGGTATGCATGCATCGGGAAAAACCCTTTAACGCTTTGACCGCAGCTTGTGACACATTAGTCACTTGGCTCAACTCTCGGGTTGCTTGCCTGACGCACTGCTCAAGATGCACCAAGTGTGCAACGAGCGCGCTGATGCATTTTTTTGAAGTCCCTTTTTTTTCAACACTTCTCAACCCTCCCCTTTTTGAGCCCGTCATTGCCTCAATAAAAAAAATACTTTCATCATGAGATTTGAAAGCAGCAGCTCCCAACGATTCTTTTCTAAGCAAAACTCAAGCGTTTGGGCAAGCTTTAGGGTGATCTTTTTCATGCGATCGATGCAGCGGACTTGCATGCAGTTTGTTGCTCTCGCGCCTCTTCTTGCCTTCTTGAGCTCATCTCTGATGCTCACCTTTCACTGCGCCACCTCACAAGCGCAGAGTTACCCCAATCGCCCCATCCGTGTGATCTTGCCCTATGCGGCAGGGGGTTACACCGATCAAATCAGCCGCATCTTGGCAGAAAGTCTTGGCAAAACTCTGGGTCAACCACTCATCATCGAGGCCAAAGCAGGCGGTGGAGGACGAATTGGGGCCGAAGCCGTGACCAAATTGCCAGCAGATGGACACGACCTCCTCATGACCACCAATGGCACCCACACCTACATGGCGGTGACAGAGAAGAACCTGTCCTACGATCCCATCAAAGACTTCACCCCCATCTCCTTGATCGGCTCTTACGGCTTGTTGATGGTCGTGAACACCAACGTTCCCGCTAAAAACTTGAGCGAATTCATCGAGCACGTCAAAAAAAATCCTGGCAAATTGAACTACGCCACCTCGGGCGTTGGCAGTGGGCTTCATTTTGCTGGCGAGCTCTTCAAATCCATGGCCAATGTGGACATGGTGCACATCCCCTACAAAGGCTCTGGTCCAGGCATGCAAGACGTCATTGCCGGCACTTGTCAGGTGATTTTTGATGGTGGTGCCAAACCCTTTATCGACGCGGGCAAGGTGAGACTGATCGGTACGACGAGCGCCAAACGCGATCCCCGGTACCCTCAAATGCCCACCTTGGCTGAGGGAGGACTCGCGGGATACGACTTGACCTATTGGGTGGGTCTCTTTGGCCCCAAAGGACTGCCAAAGGACATTCAAATGAAGCTCCATGCAGCCGTCAAAGTTGCGGTGGCAGATCCCCAAGTGCAAATCAAACTCAACAACATGGGGCTCAACTTGATCGGCAGTTCTCCCGATGAGCTCGTTGCCGATATTCGGCAAGAGACCGAAAAACTGAGGGCCATTGCGGCCACCATTCCTGGTGGTGTTCAATAGATCCTTTTTGACACCCCATCAACTTGCCGTCTTCAAGTGTAGCGTCCCACCCATGGATTTCACCTGTCAAAGGTGTTCGTTTTTTCATTTTTAATTTTCTGATTTACTAAGGAGTCTTCCCGTGCCCATCATCAAAATTCGTGACGTCAACATCAACTACAAAGTCGTCGGAGACAAAGGGCCATGGCTCACCTTGATCACTGGCGGACGCCGCGGCTTTACGGAGTTCAATGCTTTTGCACAAAAAATTGCCGACAAAGGCTTTCAAGTGCTGTTGCACGACAGAAGAAACACAGGAGCCTCCGATGTGATGATTGCAGGCCAAGACGGCGAAGAGGAAATCTGGGCCGATGATTTGGCCCTGCTTTTAAAGTCCTTGAACGCCACCCCCGCCTATGTGGGAGGCACCTCCTCGGGCGCACGCTTGTCGATGTTGGTCTACAACCGCCATCCCGAGATCGTCAAAGGCTTGGTGCTCATGCGAATCACGGGAGGAGCCTTCGCGGCAGGCCGTTTGCCCAACAACTATTACGGGCAATTCATCAAGGCGGCCAAGGAGGGTGGCATGGCGGCCGTTTGCGCCACCGAGCAGTACAAAGAGCGCATCCAGTCCAACCCCGATAACTTGGCGCGTTTGATGGCCATGGATCCCAAAGACTACATCGCCACCATGGAGCACTGGTTGGGGATCTTCACCTCGGGCCCCATTGCACCTGTTCTTGGCATGCCAGAGGAGCAATTGAGAGCCATCAAAGTGCCCACCTTGGTGATCCCTGGCAACGACAAAACACATGACTCCTCAGGCGGTCGTGCCACCCAAGCGCTCATTCCTGGCAGCATTTTGTTCCAATTGCCCATTGAGGACCAGGATGTGGATGTGTTGCCCTTCTCCGCTTGGGCTGAACATGAAGCCGCCATGGCCACAAGAATCACGGACTTTATCCAAAGCGTAGAGGCCAAGCCCGCGGCTTGAAGCCGTGAGCCCAAGAAAGATCAAAGTGAAGACAGAGGGAGGGTTAGCGATGAAAACAACATGGGTGTCGATGACAACAGGGACTGGGACTTTGAACGGGTCCAGCACAAGGGAGCCAAGCACAAGAACAGTCTTGGGGCTTTTGTTGAGCTTGGGACTGAGCTTGGGACTGAGTTTGGGACTGAATTTGGGTGTGGGTGTGGG
>CAIZIT010000078.1 GCA_903933115.1 uncultured Burkholderiales bacterium | reverse complement strand
TTTGAGGCCCAAACGGGCCACAAGATCCGCATGGACAACGACACCGCTGGAGGCTTGGTCAAGCGCATCAAGGCGGGTGAGACGTTTGATGTGCTCATCTTGACGCCAGAGGCCTTGAGTGGCTTGGCCAAGGCCGCAGTGGTCGATCCCAAAACCATCGTGTCCATTGCCAAGGTTGGTATTGGGGTGGCGGTCAAATCGGGACATGCCCCGCCGAGGATTCAAACGGTGGATGATTTTCTGTTGGCTTTGAGGAATGCCAAAAAAGTGGCATACATCGATCCTGCATCAGGAGGCTCGAGTGGTCTGTATTTGGATCAGCTCTTTAAGAGCAAAGGCTGGAGCGAGATCGTCTCAGCGAAAGCGGTTTTGATCAATGGGGGGTATGTGGCTGAAGCCTTGGTGAGGGGAGAGGCGGATTTGGCCATCCACCAAATCAGCGAAATCGTGCCGGTCAAAGGCGCCACATTGGTGGGTCCATTGCCCGAGGAGCTTCAAAATTACACCACCTATGCCGGTGCTCTGAGCGCTAAGAGCGCCAGGCCCCAAGAGGCCCAAGTCTTTTTAACCCTGCTCTTGAGTGCCCAAGCCGCCAACTTGATGAGAGACAAGGGCATGATGCCCTTGAATTAGGCCTGGTGTCAGGCGTAATGGCAAATGTAGTGAAAACTCTCTGTCACTTTGATGTCAAATGAAGAGTTCTCTTCGATCGAGAACTGCTCACCTGCATGCACCGTGTGCCACTGATCTTGGCCTTTGAGTTTGTACTCACATGAACCCGCAACGCACTCCATGATCTCGGCTTTGCCGGTGTTGAAAGTGAGCGTTGAGGCAAGAACCACTCCAACACTTTTGTCTTCACCTGAAGCTGTTTTAAAGGAGTGGGAGACGCATCGACCGTCAAAGTAAACATTGGCTTTGGTCGATAAGGTCACGGCGTTGATGGTGGATGTGGTCATGATGAGTTTGGAAAATGAGAGTCTTGGTGGATTAGAAACCCCCTTTGGCGAGTTTTGGATCGCAAGGGGGAGTTAGGCCTTTGAGCTTTATTTTTTCTTGGCCACTTTCACTGGAGCTTTTTTGGCCGCAGCTTTGCTAGGCGCCTTGGATTGCGCGCGTGCTGAGGCGGCTCGACTGGCTTTGAGGTTGCCAGCGATTCGCATTCTCAATGCGTTCAATTTGATGAAGCCTCCAGCATCGGCTTGGTTGTAGGCGCCACCATCGTCATCAAACGTCGAGATCTTGGCATCGAACAAACTGTCGGTTGCGCTCTCACGGCCCACGCACATGATGGTGCCTTTGTAGAGCTTTAGGCGCACTTTGCCATTGGCCGTTGCTTGTGAGGCATCGATCAGGCCTTGGAGCAACTCGCGCTCGGGGCTGAACCAGTAGCCGTTGTAGACCAAGCGTGCATAGCGGGGCATCAAATCGTCCTTCAAAGCCAATACTTCGCGGTCCAAAGTGATGGATTCGATGGCCCTGTGACCGCTCAAAAGGATGGTGCCGCCAGGGGTTTCATAGCAGCCTCGGCTTTTCATGCCCACATAGCGATTCTCCACCTTGTCCAAGCGCCCAATGCCGTGTTTGCCACCCACTTGGTTCAAATGCGTCAACACTTGTGCGGGAGACATTTTCTTGCCATCAATGGCCACAACATCGCCCTTTTCATAGGTGAGCTCAATGATTTGGGGCTTGCTTGGCGCTTTTTCTGGACTGACGGTCAAGCGCCACATGCTGTCTTCTGGGGCGAAATTGGGATCTTCTAAGATCCCGCCTTCATAGCTGATGTGCAGCAAATTGGCATCCATTGAATAAGGTGCGCCGCCTTTTCTCTTTTTGAAATCAACAGGGATGCCGTGTTGGTCTGCATAGGCCAAGAGCTTTTCTCTGGAGAGCAAGTCCCACTCTCTCCACGGGGCGATGACTTTCACATTGGGCATGAGCGCGTAGGCACCCAACTCGAAACGAACTTGGTCGTTGCCTTTGCCTGTAGCGCCATGGCTGATGGCATCGGCTTTGGTTTTTTTAGCGATTTCAACCAGTCTTTTGGCAATCAATGGCCTTGCAATGGAGGTTCCAAGCAAGTACTCGCCCTCGTACAGGGCGTTGGCTCTGAACATGGGAAATACAAAATCGCGAACAAACTCTTCACGCAAATCCTCAATGAAGATGTTCTCTTTCTTGATGCCCATTTTGATCGCTTTGGCGCGAGCGGGTTCAATCTCTTCGCCTTGCCCAATGTCTGCTGTAAAGGTCACCACCTCACAGCCGTACTCGTCTTGCAGCCATTTCAAAATGATGGAGGTGTCTAGTCCACCAGAATAAGCCAAGACGACTCGTTTAGGAAGCTGCTGAGCAGTGGGGGTTTTGGTTTTGGACGTGGACATGTTGAGCGTGCAATGAAAAGGATTGAAAAGGAAATATTTTAGCAGGATGCGCGCAAATCCAAGCTCCCCCCTTGCTTGCACTGAGATGACCCTTGGGGTGCAGAGGGGTTTGAAGGGGCTCAGACGACCCATTCGCTAGAGCTGGGGTTCAAAAAAAAACCGCATCAGGCTTTGATGCGGTTTCTTCGATGTCTACCTCTTCCTCAAAGAGGGCGCGCAATCAATTCATCACAGGTGAGGGCACCATGGGAGGGGGAGGGGCGTAATTGGGAGCCGATCCTGCGGGTGGCGCATAGCTGGGTGGAGATGCAATCGGGGTGATTTGCAATCTCACAAATTGACCCGGGTCAGAGGGCATTTGGGCGGTGAATTGTTTGCCCGCGTACTCATAGACCACGTTGTAGGCAGTGACTCGGCTTTCGTAAATCACTTGGCGAGAGCAGTTTTGGACATTTCTCACCTCAGCTTGCGGGTTGCCCTCCACTTTATCGCCCAAAATTGCGCCCCCAAAGAGTCCGAGCATCGTGGCCACAGCCCGACCATCGCCCTTGCCCACCGAGTTGCCAATCGCACCACCTGCAATGGCACCCATCGCAGCACCTGCGCCGGATTTTTGGCCATTCACCACAACTTGTTCGTTGTTGCAAACTTGACGAGGCACACCCACTTGTTGAACGATGGGGGTGGAGGAGATGACGCGACCCATCTCTTGCGCAAAAGCGCCTGAGAGCGCTAAACCAAGGCCCGAGAGGGTGGCGAGTTGAAGGATGTTTTTATTCATGTGAGTCTCCAGGGAATGGCATTGAATGCTTATATTTTAGGCCGAAGTGGTGAATTTCAAGTCACTGCATCGTAAAGCTTTGTTAAAAGTCAAGGACTGATCAAAGAAGCCTCTTGTGCTTGGCACGCGAGCCCCATTCAAATCTCAAAGTCTATCCCTCTAAAACGCTCGACCAAGCCTCAGGGTTGACGCCCACACTCAATAATTTATGGTCCACTTCGATCACGGGTCGTTTGATCAAGGAGGTGTGCGTCATCATGGCTTGTACGGCCGAAGATTTGTCAACGATAACGTCCTTTTCGTGTTGGGGGAGTTGTCTCCAAGTCAACCCTCTTTTGTTCAAAATCACACCGATCTCGGACTGTTCAATCCACCTTCTCAAGTGGCCTTCATCAATGCCGGACTTTCTAAAGTCGTGAAAGCTGTACTCTAGGCCATGCTCTTTGAGCCATTCACGGGCTTGTTTAACCGACTGACAGTTGGGAATTCCAAAGACTTGAATTTTCATGGTGTGGCTCTTGGGGTCGATGTGAAAAAAAGTGAATTCAAAGCGTCAAAAGGTTTTAAAGTGCCCAGTGCGCTACAAGCTCTTATACTCAGTGTCTTCAAGTTAACTTCTTTTTGGATGACAACGTCTAGGATTATCCCTAAATTTGAGTTTTAGGCGTAAAGATCTACCCGTCATCATGCCTGAAGTCGGGTATTTGGCCTCCTATCATCTTCTTTTTGTCGCGCCCCAAGGGTTCACTTTGTGAGTATGGATCAATGAATTTGCAAGAATGGTTAGAAAAAATTGAGGGTTTTCATCCTGTAGAGATCGACATGGGTCTCGCCCGAGTCCAAGAGGTGGCCAAGCACATGGGCCTCGGCTTCAAAGTGCCAGTGATCATGGTGGCTGGCACCAATGGAAAAGGTTCCACTTGCGCATTGCTTGAGGCCATTTTGGGTCAATCGGGCTACAGGGTGGGCTTGTTCACGTCCCCCCATTTGGTGAATTTTCAAGAACGCTGTCGCCTCGAAGAGGAAAGTGTTTCTGAGGAGGGCTTGATCAAAGCTTTCGAGTTTGTACAGTCCCATTGCAAGGGCACCTCTTTGACCTATTTTGAATTCACGACCTTGGCCATTTTGCACGTGCTCAGCACAGCTGAGCTGGATGTGGTGGTCTTGGAGGTGGGCTTGGGTGGCCGCTTGGATGCGGTCAACATCGTTGATGCGGATTGCGCCATTTTGACCTCCATTGACATGGATCACATGGACTATTTGGGCGACACCCGTGAGAAAATCGGTTTTGAAAAAGCCGGCATCATGAGAGCTCAAAAAGTGGCCGTGGTGAGCGACCCCATGCCCCCGCAAAGTGTCATCGATCATGCCCAAAGCATTGGTGCTGATTTGTGGTTGGTGGGCAAAGATTTCAACTACTCGGGTGACCAACAACAGTGGGCTTGGAGGGGGAGAGGGCGCGGCTACAGTGGACTGGCATACCCAGCCCTTAGAGGCGCCAATCAGCTGATCAACGCCTCTGGCGTTTTGGCGGCTTTGACGGCCTTGAGGCCCATCTTGCCCGTGACTGCACAAGCCATCCGTAACGGCCTGGCCATGGTGGACTTGCCTGGACGCTTTCAAATTGTGCCCGGTCGACCTCAGCTGGTCTTGGACGTTGCACACAACCCCCATGCGGTGGCAGCACTCACCGAAAATTTAGATGCCATGGGGTTCTTCCCCAAGACCCATGCCGTTTTTGGCGCCATGAAGGACAAAGACATCCGTGCCATCCTGAAACGTGTGGCCGTGGTGGTGGATGAGTGGTATTTTTGTGATTTGCCTACGCCTCGGGCCATCAAAGCCCATGAATTGGCTCAAATCAACGCCGAGTTGCCACCCAATCAACAAAAGCCATTCCATGTTTTCTCCGATCCTGTAAAAGCTTTGAATGAAGCACTCGCAAAGGCAGAGCCCACTGATAGAATCGTGGTCTTTGGATCGTTTTACACAGTTGGCGCGATTTTGTCTCACGGACTTCCCTCATTGAACGCGCCTCACTTGGAAAATTAAGGGCATGGCTTTTTTTAAATTTCGCTTCTCCGGGCAAGAAGATCAAGCTCACCACAACAACGACGCTCCTCATGAAAGTTTGGATGTGTTGAGAAAGCGCGTCAAGCACAGGTTGATTGGCTCTGGGGTACTGGTTTTGATTGCGGTGATTGGCTTTCCCTTGGTTTTTGACACCCAGCCCAGGCCCGTGGGGCTGGATGTGCCGATTGACATTCCCGATAAAGCCAAAACCTCACTCAACGTGCCTCCGACTCCTTTGAAATCGGATAAAAAAGCTGTTTTGGCTGAAAAAGCTCAGGATCTCGAGCCCTCAAAAGGCACAGCTGACGCTCCCACCCCAAGCGCCAATTTACCGGCAGCTGCAGGGGTTGCTGCCTCTGCCGTGGCTCCAGCGAATGTCTCCGCTCCTGCTGCCCCGACGTCAACACCACCCTCCTCATCATTCGCATCGTCCTCAACTTCCTCACCGCCTTCCTCTGCTGGAGCCTCCTCTCAAGCGCGCCATGTTGAAACCAAGCCCTCCACAGTGAATGCGCGCTCCACCCTAGACGCCAAGGAGGAGATCGTCACCCCGGCCAAGACCCCGGCCTCACCTGGTAAATCTGCCTCCGCTGAGACGTCCTCTGGGCAAAAGGAAGAGCGCTATGTCATCCAAGTGGGCGCCTACTCAGATGAACAAAAGGTCAGAGACATCAGAGAGAAACTCGAAAAAGCGGGCCTTCACACCTACACCCAAGTGGTGGACAAGGAGGGGAAAAAAACGCGAATTCGAATTGGTCCCTTCACCTCCAAAGAAGATGCCAATCGCCAACTCCAAAAGGTTAAAAGTTTGAACTTGCAACCCAACTTGTTGACCCTTTAAGTGATGAACACACTGGATTGGGTCATCTGCGCGCTGGCTTTATTGGCCATCGTGTCCGGTTTGTGGAGAGGCTTGATCAAGGAGATTTTGGGTCTTGCGGCCTGGGTCATTGGTTTTTTGGCGGCTCAAATGTTTGCCACTGAGATGGGGGCTTACTTGCCGGTGAGTGGTGCCAGCCCTGAGTTGCGGTATTTGATGGGTTTTGCTAGCGTTTTGGTGATGTGTTTGATCGTTGTCTCTTTGATCTCCCATTTGCTCAGCACCCTCATTTCGGCCATTGGACTCGGTTTTTTGAACAGTTTTATGGGTGCGCTCTTTGCACTTCTTAAAGTGTTCGTGTTGAGTTTGTGTTTGACCACCGTGGTCAGACTCACGCCTTTACAAGAGTTGGAGACTTGGAAGACCTCTTACTTGGCTGGCTATTTGGTGGGTGCTCTAGATGCCATCAAACCTTTTTTACCCAAAGAATTTGGAAAGTACGTGATTTAATATGTGTGGCATTGTTGGCGTTGTCAGTAACGCACCCGTGAATCAATTGATCTATGACGCTTTGTTGCTCTTGCAGCACAGAGGCCAAGATGCTGCAGGCATTGTCACGCAGCAGGATCAAAAGTTTTTTATGCACAAAGCCAAGGGCATGGTGCGTGATGTCTTCAGAACGCGCAACATGCGAGCACTGCCTGGGCCTTTGGGTCTTGGGCAGGTGAGGTACCCCACTGCTGGAAACGCTTTCAGTGAAGAGGAGGCTCAGCCCTTTTACGTGAACGCCCCTTTCGGTCTGGTGTTGGTCCACAATGGCAATTTGACCAATGCGCAGGCTTTAAAGAAAGAGTTGTTCTCCACCGACCACAGGCACATCAACACAGAGAGCGACTCCGAGGTGCTCTTGAATGTTTTGGCCCATGAGCTGGAGAAAACCACAAGGGGCTTGACTTTGGGCCATCAAGATGTTTTTGATGCCGTCCAAAGAGTGCATCACAGAGTCAAGGGCTCTTATGCGGTCATTTCAATGATCGCTGGTCATGGATTGTTGGCCTTTCGCGATCCCTTTGGCATTCGACCCCTATGCTATGGCGTGGCGCCCAGTGGTGCGATCATGGTGGCCAGTGAGTCTGTGGCCTTAGAGGGAACGGGTTATGAATTTGAACGTGATTTGGCCCCAGGTGAGGCAATGTTTGTGGGTCTGGATGGGACGGTTCATCACGCACAGTGCGCACCCCAAAGCAGTCTTCAGCCTTGTATCTTTGAGTATGTCTATTTGGCCCGGCCCGATTCCACCATGGACGGTATCTCCGTTTATCAAGCTCGGCTGAATTTGGGTGAAACCCTGGCCAAGAGGGTGGTCTCAACGGTCCCTCCACAAGACATCGATGTGGTGATCCCTATTCCAGAATCCAGTCGCCCAAGTGCCACACAGTTGGCGCACCTTTTGGGTAAGCCCTATAGAGAGGGCTTTGTCAAGAACAGGTATGTGGGACGCACCTTCATCATGCCTGGCCAAGGTGTTCGCAAGCGTTCAGTCAGACAAAAGTTGAATGTGATCAAGAGCGAATTTGCGGGCAGAAATGTGCTTTTGGTGGACGACTCCATTGTGAGAGGCACCACCAGCAAAGAGATCGTCATGATGGCCCGCGATGCGGGAGCCAACAAGGTCTACTTGGCCAGTGCAGCGCCTCCGGTGCGTTTTCCCAATGTCTACGGCATTGACATGCCCACCAGCGCCGAGTTGGTGGCCTTTGACCGAAGCGTTGAAGAGGTTCGAGAAATCATCGGTTGTGATGCCTTGATTTACCAAGATGTGGATGCCATGAAAAAAGCGATTTTGGCGGCTCAGCAACCGGGCGCAAGGGCCATCGATGGTTTTGATGCCTCTTGCTTTGATGGTGTTTATGTGACTGGAGATATCGCTGCTGAAGATATTCTTCGCATGGGGCAATCTCGGGTCGTTGCAGATGAGAATGCTCAAGACAACTCAAGGCTTTCATTGCCCAACTTTAAGGACGAATAAGGAGTTCCTACAATGAGTCAACACCATTCCAACAGCAGACCCTTGCCAGAGGGTTTGCATCTAGAGACCTTGGCGGTGAGAAGTGCGGTTGAGAAGTCTCAATACGGCGAGAACTCGGAGTCCTTGTACCTGACCTCCAGTTTCACCCAACCCGATTGTGAAACCGCGGCAAGGCGTTTCTCTGGCGAAGAGGATGGATTCATTTATTCGAGATTTACCAACCCCACCGTTGCCAGCATGGAGATGCGTTTGGCTGCGCTGGAAGGGGCCGAAGCTTGTATTGCCACTTCCAGTGGAATGGCCGCAGTGTTGCTCCTTTGTATGGGGCTTTTAAAGAGTGGGGACCATGTCATTTGCTCTCGTTCGGTGTTCGGCTCTACGATCAAGCTCTTGGCCTCAGAGTTTGGTAAATTCGGTGTTGAGACCACCTTTGTCTCTCAAACCGACCCTCAAGAGTGGCGAGATGCGATGAGTCCCAAGACCAAATTGCTCTTTGCCGAGACGCCAACGAACCCCTTGACCGAGGTTTGTGATATCCAAGTTTTGGCCGATATTGCACACGCAGGTGGTGCACTCTTGGCTGTTGACAACTGTTTTTGTACCCCTGTGTTGCAGCGCCCCATTGATTATGGTGCTGATTTGGTCATTCATTCGGGTACCAAGTACTTGGACGGTCAAGGCCGGGTGGTGGCGGGCGCGATTTGCGGGACAGAGAAAATCATCAAAGAAAAATTCATACCGGTCATGAGAAGTGCGGGCATGACTTTGTCCGCCTTCAATGCATGGGTGGTTTTGAAAGGCATGGAGACTTTGGGGATTCGAATGAAGGCGCAATCGGAGCAAGCGCTGGATTTGGCCAAGTGGCTTGAAGCCCACCCGAGAGTGGAACGCGTTTATTACCCCGGACTGCAAAGTCACCCTCAGCATGAATTGGCCATGCGCCAGCAACGCAACATGGGAGGAGCCGTGTTGGCCTTTGATGTCTTTGGTCAAACCCCTGAGGAGGGCAGGAAAAATGCATTCCATGTGATTGATCACACGAAGGTGATGTCTGTCACGGCCAATTTGGGAGATGTTAAAACCATCATCACTCAACCCGCCAGCACCTCGCACGGCAGGCTCACGGAGGAGCAGCGTTTAAAGGCGGGTATTCGCCAGCATTTGATCCGTGTGGCCGTAGGGCTTGAACATTTGGATGATTTGAAGCACGATTTGGCTTTGGGTTTAGATTCTTTATAAGTGTTGAATATGACTGTCGTTAGAACTCGTTTTGCCCCTTCCCCCACGGGATTTATTCATCTGGGCAATATACGCTCTGCTTTGTACCCTTGGGCTTTTGCCAAGGCCCATGATGGAGTCTTCATTTTGCGAGTTGAAGACACCGATATCGATCGCTCCAGCCAAGAGGCGGTGGATGTGATTTTGCAAGGCATGAAGTGGCTCGGAATGGCGCCCGATGAGGGGCCTTTTTACCAAATGCAGCGCATCAAGCGCTACCAAGAGGTGCTCGAGCAGTTGAAGAGCTCTGGAGCGGTCTACCCTTGCTACATGAGCATCGAGGAGTTGGATGCTTTAAGAGAGCGACAAACACAAAACAAACAAAAGCCCAGGTACGACGGTACTTGGCGGCCGGAGGAGGGCAAAACGCTACCGCCCATTCCCCCCGGTGTGCAACCTGTCTTGCGGTTCAAGAATCCCAAGGACGGATTTGTTTCATGGACCGACAAGGTCAAGGGGTTGATTGAAATTTCCAACGAGGAGTTGGACGACTTGGTGATTGCAAGGCCCGATGGAACGCCGACCTATAACTTTTGTGTGGTCGTGGACGATATCGACATGAAGATCACCCACGTGATCAGAGGCGATGATCACGTGAACAACACGCCCAGACAAATCAACATTTTCAAAGCCTTGGGTCATGAGCACCCCACGTATGCGCATTTGCCTACGGTGCTCAATGAGCAAGGTGAGAAATTGAGCAAAAGAAACGGTGCCAAGGCCGTCACCGCTTATGAAGCGGAAGGCTATTTACCCGAAGCCATGATCAACTATTTGGCCCGCTTGGGTTGGAGTCATGGAGACGATGAAATTTTCAGCGTTGAGCAGTTCTTGTCATGGTTTGATTTGGACCACTTGGGCAAGAGTGCAGCGCAATTCGATGAAGCCAAGCTCAAATGGGTCAATGCACAGCACTTGAAAGCCTTGAGTGGAGAAGAGTTGGCTCTGAGAGTGCAACCCTTTTTGACATCACTAGGCGTAAAAGCTGACGAACGATTGGCCTCCATGTGTCATCTTTTGAAGGATCGCTGTGAGACCTTGGTGGCTTTGGCCAAATGGGTCAGTGTTTTTTATGTGAAGGTCGAACCCCATCCTGAGGAATGGGCCAAGCACGTGACCGATGCAGCGAAGCCAGCAATTGCTTTATTGAAGGAGCGTTTGGCGCAAGTTTCAAGTTGGGATGTGTCCACGATTGCTCAAGAGATCAAGGATGTTTTGGCTCAAACTGGTTTAAAAATGCCTCAGTTGGCGATGCCTGTTCGTGTTTTATTGGTCGGTACAGCGCAAACTCCATCATTGGATGCAGTTATTTCACTGTTTAGTCAAAAAGAGGTGATAGAAAGGCTTTCAAAAGCCTAATTTTCTGGTTATAATAATGCTCTTGATACCTTTTGGGGGTATAGCTCAGCTGGGAGAGCGCTTGCATGGCATGCAAGAGGTCAGCGGTTCGATCCCGCTTACCTCCACCAAAAGATATCATTGTTCCAGGTTTGACCCTATCGTCTAGAGGCCTAGGACATCACCCTTTCACGGTGAGTACCGGGGTTCGAATCCCCGTAGGGTCGCCAAGTTTTGTAGTACTTGAGCGCATCAGATTCACGGATCTGATGCTTAAAAATTACAACCACGTGGAGTGGTAGTTCAGTTGGTTAGAATACCGGCCTGTCACGCCGGGGGTCGCGGGTTCGAGTCCCGTCCACTCCGCCAAAAGCTAGTAAAGATGCGCCTTCGGGCGCATTTTTCATTTCTGCATCCTGATTTCACCGCCAGCGTGTTCACCGCTTGATCAATCAAGCTGTGATATGTTTTGCGTCAATTTTTTGCCGCCTGTCAGATGAATCGGCACTCTGGTCTGAAGCACTACATCTCGCTCAGTTCATTCAAGAGCAGATGGCCATCAAATCTCGTCTGGTAACCAAGATGAACTCTCCAGCATCTTAAGGATGTGCTGAGCAACCGTTTGTTCTTTGTTTCGGAATCCGTGCTGGGTGAATGCGGCACAAGCGGGGCCGCGAAAATCGCTGCCTCCACGGACCGTTATCAACGGGATCTTAAATTTCTCAGCTATTGTTCTGATGTAGCTGAACTGTGTGATCGCACATGGATCTTCAACATGGTGAATAAAAGCTTGTTGAGTTTTGAGTTCGCCATAGTTGAAGTCTTTCAGTTGAGTGTAAGAGCGTGGCGCTGTAGGGTCAATAGTTGCCGTATGTATAACGCCGGTGAACTCAGTCTGTCCGAATTGACTGACGAAAGCAGATGAAATCGTTCCAGCACTGGTTGATAGCAGGTATACCTCTTTAACAGAAGGAAGCTTTGCCTTGGCTGCGTCGATGACAGTTTTAATGTGCTTAAAACGATTTCGGCTAGCTTGATAGTCAGGAGTGCAGATTTCCCCAACACTTGAATGGCAGTCTACAAGCAGTGTCATGACCTTATCCGAATTAAGGTGACGTCGAGCCCTGATAAGAAAGTTACCGATGAGAGGACTGTTCATCATGAAGCCATCTCCCATTTCTGGCCTAACCACTGAAGGGTAACCCGGGATCAGCACAAGTAGTTTTGAGCCTTCAACCTGACCTTTTCGCTTTGAAAGAACAGCACGCTGAATCCCACCATCAATTTGAATTTCGATCAGCTCCTCTTGAAGCCCCTCGGCATGAGCAGGAACTGTCTGCGCTTGGGTCAGAAGGCTGTAGACATACAAGCAAAAGATGGTGATGAACGGCTTCATGAAGTCTCCAATTAGACTCAAGTACCGTTTGATGTGCTTTTGCAATTTTCGAGTGAGTCGATTGAGCCGTTGGTGTTGATTTGCAAGATCGATTTGCAGTGAAGAATTGCCTTGACCGATCAATACATTTTTTGGTGGCGGCTTGCCTCTGGCCAGTGGTCTCTTTCTAGAAAACTTGAAGAGTAAAGCCCGAGCTGGCTGTTGTATTTCATAGAGGCATTGCTGTTCATTTGCAGATACCAATTTTTGATAAACACAGCGAGAAGATGCAGCCAATTTGAGGGGTGAAATGACAAGGTGAAAACTCCTTGATTGCGATGAGTACATTTATACAGGGCTGCTGTGACATTGACCATCAGGTTTGTACTGCATGTCATTTTTTTGCAACAAGAAATGCTTTGTATCATCAAATGTATAAGGGTTAAACCGATGGGGAATGCGGGTGTCATGTGCCTTGAACTTGGTGCAATGTCCATGCTCTTTCATGCACTTTCTTGACTCTCTTATGACTTCAAGGTGCTGTATCAAAAAGTGATCCTGGTCGTTTAGCGCATGAAGATGGAATGTTTGGGTGTACCAAGGATCCCAGCACTTCAACTCAATGCTTCAAATGCGATGGGCTGAGCGTGTAGGTCAGAAGAACTGGATTTGATAGGAGGGGTTGAACTCAGTGAAGACTCTAGCGTTCAGTTCAGCAGTGAATTCATGTGTCAATGAGTATCACAATTTCTAGTGTGAATTCGCTATGATTGGCGTTCTTGGCTTCAGCGTAAAATGGTGAAATGATTTTTTTCAAATGAACTTGGACGGTGCTTATGGCTGAAATACTTGGTTTAGGGCTCTCTCATTACCCACCGCTGTCAACTCCCGACTCCATCATGTCGGGGATTTTGCGCTACACCTTGAACGACGCCAGCATTCCTCAAGAGGCGAAGGACCCCAAGAATTGGCCCGAGCCTATGCGCCAAGAGTGGTCTGATGACTTGGGGGTAAAAGCTGCAGCCCAACACCGTGCACAGATGGTCGATCAGTTCAGAAGGGTCAGAAAGTCTATTGATGACTTCAAGCCCGATGTCGTGTTGATTTGGGGAGATGATCAGTACGAAAACTTTAAAGAAGACATCATCCCGCCCTTTACGGTTTTTGCTTACGAAGACATGGATCTCTACCCTTGGCGACACGCACAGAACTCCTCTATGGTGGACAACGGCAAACCGAATGCTTGGGGCGAGGGGCCTGACAAGCACTACCGTCTCAAAGGTCGAAGAGATATTGCCAAACACCTGATCTCTGGATTGATCAAATCAGACATCGATGTTTCTTACGCTTACAAACCCCTGCATCACTCAAGTTTGGCGCATGCGTTCACCAATGCCATTCTTTATTTGGACTACGATCGACAAGGTTGGGAATATCCCACCATTGCCATGCCCATCAATTGTTATGGCTCCAAGGTGATCTCTGCCAAAGGGTTTTTAACGAGAATGGACGACGAGCTCATTTTGGATCCTCCGTCTCCATCGCCAAGGCGGTGCATGCAAATGGGGGCTCAAACAGCCAAAATTCTCGCTGATTCACCATGGCGAGTGGCGTTGGTTGCTTCTTCGAGTTGGTCTCATGCCTTTTTATGTGACAAAAACTACAGACTCTACCCAGACACGCCAGCAGATTTGAAACTCTATGAAGCCTTGGTCAAGGGGGACTTTGAGTACTGGAGAGCGCAAACCACAGAGCAGTTTGAGACCTCTGGGCAACAAGAAATCCTCAACTGGAGTCCCCTCATGGGAGCCATGCATGAACTTAAAGCACAGCTCAATTGGAGTTCCTTCATTGAAACGCATGTGTTCAATTCCAATAAAGTCTTTGCTGTTTATGACCCCGTCTAAGAAGCAACTGGATTTGAGCTCCTTGGCCAGATATGACGCGCTCGGCTTGGAAGGAACTAGAGCGCTTTCAATGCAATGGCGTTTTAGGGTCAATATGATGCTCTTGTCCAAAGTCTTGCTTTTCGCTTACATGGCGGTGAGCGTGTTCTTTTGCAACCTGGCAGATGCTCAAGAAAGCAAAGACCATCGATTGAATTCTATTGAGTCCTTGGATCTTCAGCGGTATTTGGGGCAGTGGTTTGAAATTGCCAAATACCCCAACTGGTTTCAAAAAAAGTGTAAGAGCGACACCAAGGCCCAATATTCATTGAGGGCTGATGGCCATCTGACTGTCTTGAATTTGTGCCGCCAAGAGGATGGCCAAGTCACCAATGCGTTGGGCGAGGCTGTACAAGTGGGTGATGCCAAATCGGCCAAGTTGAAGGTGAGGTTTGCACCGCAGTGGATGTCTATTTTGCCCTTTGTTTGGGGGGATTACTGGGTGATTGATATCGATCAGGCCTATCAATTGGTCGCCATCAGCGAGCCCAAGCGAGAGTATTTGTGGATATTGTCAAGAACACCAGAGCCAGACGACCACGCGCTGAATCAATTGATGCTTCGATTGGTTGCTAGAGGGTTTGATCTGAGTCAGCTCGAGAGAACACCTCATAAACAAGACATTCTTGTGAAATAGTTCATTGAAAAACTTCAGAGTTCTTGGACTTTGAGTCTTTCTAGAGCTTTAAAACAGCAGTCGCAAACTGGACTCTTCAATCTGAATGTTCTCCAGGTGTTGACCTACCAAATCAGGCACATGGTAAATTGAAGTTCCATCCAAGAGACTCAAAACAGACGCATTCAAAGTGCGACTGATATTGGCAGGTAATTCACCATAGTCTTTTGCACTGATTTTTAGGATGTTGAGCTTTGCGATCTCGATATCTCCTTTGCCTTTGTTCCAAAGCGGCTGTGCATCGAGACAAAATTCACCTGTGGCGCGCGTTATTTTTTCGCTCCATAGACCACAAATTTCAATTTTTCCAATTACCTTTTTAAACCTCAAGACCGGGTGATCCAGCGTGATGGTGTATTTTTCCATTGGAAACTTCTTCGCAACAGCGCTCTCGATCAAGTCTTTGGGAACGCCAAATGAAAATGCTTGAGCCCAACTTATTAAGCAAAGTGATAAACATAAAAAAACAAATTTTTGTTTCATGTTAAAAATTGTAGTTCAATGCAATGACATCTTTAGATCACTTTGTATACAAGACATGCGTTGAAAAAAGCGATAGGTTGATTTAGAATAATTTTGAACTATAATATTTTTGGTTTTTCAATATTGGCTGTTAGCTCAGTTGGTAGAGCAGTAGACTCTTAATCTATTGGTCGGGTGTTCGAATCACTCACAGCCTACCACTATTGAAAAATGAATCGTTCAATTGAAATTTGCTTGCATTTCAATTCTTAATCCCACTCCCCCACGGGACCACACTTGGCAAAGCACATTACTCGCTTTTGCTTTTGACTTGTCTTTGATCAATCTCCTGGTTGAATATTCACCTCAGGCAATAAAGTTTTCCAACGGATCAAATCCTCATGGATCTTTGCGGCGAAGACCTCAGGGGTGCTCAAGACCGGCTCCATGCCTTGCTCACGAAGCACCTTTAAAGACTCTGGTCGCTCTAAGATCTCCTTGATATCGGTATATATCTTGTTCAAGATCGGTTGAGGCGTACCTGTGGGTGCTAAAACACCAAACCAGCCTGAGATATCGGGTGGTTTCGCATTCAACTCTAAAAAAGTTGGGACCTCAGGCAGTATTTTTGATCGATGCGGCATCACCAACCCCAGGGCTCGTAACTTGCCGGACTTGATGTGAGGAAGCGCTGTTCCAATGGATGCAAATGAGGAGTCAAGTTGACCACCCACCAAATCCAGCGTTGAGAGGGCCTCTCCCTTGTAGGGTACATGCGTTAAGGTGATGCCTTTGGCTTTGGCCAACTTTTCCCCATAGATGTGAAATGACGAACCACTTCCAAAGGAACCGAAGCTTAAAGGGATTTTTGCAACTTTGGCGGCATTGACAAAGTCATCAAGCGTTTGATAGGGCGAGTCGGCTCTGACCAAAAAAATGGTCTCTACATCCACCAATTGGGTGATGGGAATCAGATCGTGTTCTGTGTTGTAAGTGATTTTTTTGAACAGAGCAGGAATTTGAACAAAGGAGGTGAAAGTCGAGAGCAAGGTGTAGCCATCTGGTGCCGACTTGGCGACATAGTCTGTACCCAACATCGAGGTTGCGCCAGGTTTATTTTCGACAATGACGCTTTGCCCCCATTTTTTACTCAATTGTTCAGCAACCATGCGTGTTAGGCGATCGGGGCTGCTGGCTGCGGCTGAGGGCATGATGAATTTAACCGTTTTGTTGGGCCAGTTTTGAGCGTATCCATTTGAGGAGAGAAGGCTCATGTTGAGGACAAGCCCCAGGAAAAAGGCAAGCGTTTTATGATGGGTGAGGGAAGGATGAATGTTCAACATGACTTCATGGGTTCAATTGTTCTAGGGTGGGCATGATGTATTTGGCAAAGAGTCGTGTCGACTGCAAAGATTGAGCGAGCGTGAGATCTCCAAACGCAAACCGAGCCAATAGATAGTTCACGCCCGAGCGTTTGATTTCATCCATCAAACGCTCGAGCACATCAGCGGGTTTTCCAACTGCGATCAGCCCAGCTGCAGACGCTTCTTTGAAACTTGCTGGGAAGGCATTGAATTGGGGTTTGCTTTGGTGGACTTCAAAGAGATGCATAAAGCTCGAATACCATTTTTCATAAGCGAACTGGCCCAGCTCTTGAGCCTCGTGCTCGGACTCAGAAACGATGACATGTCTGGATGTACCGATGAGGGACATCGAGGCGTCGGGATCTTGCATCTCTTGCCAACGCTCTCTGAAACGATCGGTGATGAGCTTCACGCGCTCAAGAGGGCCATTCACCACCGCATGAACTCGGTTCAAAACGCACCAGTCAACCCCTTCAGGATGTCCCACCCCATACCAAAGTGGAGGGTGAGGTTTTTGAAAGGGTTTGAGGACGATGGGCACTTCAGTGAACTGAAAATGCTCTCCTTGGTGGTTCACTACGGATTGAGTGAGGGACTGCATCAGCACTTCAAAGCTCTCAAGATAGATCGATTGTGACTCGGCGTGATCGACACCAAAATAGCCGACTTCAAAAGGCGAGACCCCCCGACCGATGCCCAACTGCAATCGTCCTTTGCTCATTTGATCGAGCATGCAAATCTCGTCTGCCAATCTTAGCGGGTGGTACAAAGGCAAGGTGTAGACCAAGGGGCCAAAGAGGATGCGTTGGGTTTTTTGAGCAATCGCTGAAAGATAGACAGAAGGAGAGGGTGATAGGCCCAGGGGGGTAAAGTGATGCTCAGCAACATGATAGGCATGAAAGCCCCATTGGTCATAAGCACGGACCAACTCTAGACGATCATCATAAAACTGGGCCAATTCAATGTCCCTGGTATCCAGATGGTCAAACACACCAATTTTCATGAAGTCGTCTATGTTGAGCTGTAGAGATGGCTTTTCAAAAGCCTTCAAATGATGGGGGATCATTGTTGCATAGGTGTTTTGGACAAGCACCTCAATACAAACCCGTATAAGGCATCAGTCAATAAAAAATAGAATGAAAAAGTCTGGTGAATACATTTACAAAGACACAGAACCCTAACATCCATGAAAGAGACAAATATGCTGAATAAACTTCTTCTGAGTGCAAGCGTTGTCGCTTCACTCGTTTCTAGCGCCTTGGCTCAACAAGCACCTGCTGCTCCACCTTCATGGAAGCAAGGCATGGCCAGTGAACAAGCACAATCTCCGCTTCATCCTTTCTTGCCCCACATCACAGGAAGACCTGCTTCAGATTTGCCTGTTGAAAAGTTAAAAGTTCCCGCAGGTTTTAAAGTTGAAGTATGGGTGGAGGGCGTACCAGAGGCCAGGTCTTTGGCACTAGGAGACAAGGGAACGGTTTTTGCCAGCAACAGAAACCTCAGTAATGTTTATGCCATCGTTGACAATGCCGGCAAGCGAGAGGTCAAAGTCTTGTTGAAAGGGCTGAAAGCGCCCAATGGACTTGTATTTGACAAGGGCTCTTTGTTTGTTGCCGAGCGCAACAGGATCACCCGCTTTGATGATGTCGAGTCCAAACTGGATAACCCAGGCGAGGGAAAGGTGGTCATTGACAACTTGGATCCCAACAATGCGGCGGGACATTTTTGGAAATATTTGGTCATGGGACCAGATGGAAAGCTCTACTTCAACATTGGCTCACCACAAAATATCACCATGCCAACCTACAACGAGGCATCGATCATTCGGGTCGATCCCAAAACTGGAATCATGGAAAATTTTGCCCAAGGCGTGAGAAACAGTGTGGGCATGGCCTTTCACCCTGTGAGCAAAGATCTTTGGTTCACGGAGCATGGGCGTGATTGGCTGGGTACCGATTTGCCAAGTGATGAGTTGAATGTGGCCAAGAAAAAGGGACAGCATTTTGGTTTTCCCTTTTGTCACCAAGGCGATACGCTTGATCCTGTTTACGGACAAAACCGGACCTGTGATGAGTTCTCTCCTCCAGTGCTCAAATTGGGAGCTCACATTGCACCCGTGGGCATGAAGTTCTATACAGGCCAGATGTTCCCCGCGGAGTACAAAAACAGCATGATCATTGCTCAGCACGGCTCTTGGAATCGTGACCCCAAGCAGGGCTATAACCTCATTCGCGTGAGTTTGGATTCAAAAGGCCATGCAACCAAACATGCGTTTGTGGATGGATTCTTGGAAAACGAAAAAGGTGATCCACCCATGTGGGGTAGGCCTGTGGATGTACTGCAAATGAAGGATGGATCTATTCTTTTTTCAGACGACTACAACGGCATCATCTACAGAGTTTCCTATTCCAAGCCCACGAAGTAACCCTTTATGAAACAACTCTGTTATTGGCGCGCATGGCACGCCAAGTCATGGAGCTTGACGGCAGCCCTTAGAACGGCTGCCGTTCTTGCTTTGTTGCATGCTTTGATCTCAACCAGCTTTGCTGGCGTGGAGGAAGGGCGCGTCAAATCCCAAGTTTGTGCCGCTTGTCATGGTGTTGATGGCAACTCAGTGAGTCCGAGTGTCCCCTCCATTGCGGCTCAGCCCAAACAATTTATCGTGACGGCCTTGTACATGTACAGAGAAGGTCGAAGAAAGAGCGATGTGATGCAAGTGTTTGCTGAAAAACTCAGCAATGCTGACTTGAACGACTTGGCTCAATATTTTTCAACTCAGAAGTTGAATCCTCCTGCCCAAGATATTGATGCCCAAGTGATGAGCAAGGGGCTTGAGATCACACAGAAAAACAATTGTGTGGCCTGTCACACCGCGAGTTTGGTGGGGCAGCAGCACATACCTAGACTTGCCGGTCAACATCAACCCTATTTGTTCGAACAACTCAAACTGTTCAAAGCCGCTCAACGAGGTGATTTTGACGGCACCATGACCTCTGCAGCACAAGGCCTCAAGAGCGAGGAGTTGGAGATGCTTGCACAGTACCTATCCTCTTTGAAGCCCTGAGGACTTGGACAAAGGCCGCGGCCCAGTCTTCGTGGGTCCATGAAAAAAGCCCTCCAAGAATTTGATTCCTGAGAGGGCTTTGGGAATCGACCGAGAGTTCAATCCCTTTTCAATCAATTCAATGAAGTTTTAACATCCTTCAAACGATCGGATGCGATGAACAAATACATCGCTGGCACGACAAAGAGGGTGAACAAGGTGCCAATGGACAAGCCTGCAAAGATCACGATGCCCATGGCCTGACGCCCTGCTGCACCAGCGCCTGAGGCGATGACCAAGGGGATCACGCCAAAGACCATGGCCGCTGTGGTCATCAAGATCGGTCGCAAGCGAATGGCCGCTGCGGCCTCAATCGCCTCTCGCTTGGTTTTGCCCGCTCTTTGCATTTGTTTGGCCACCTCGACAATCAAAATACCGTGTTTACTGATCAAGCCCATGAGGGTGACCAAACCCACCTCAGTGTAGATGTTCACGCTGGCCATGCCAAGGAAGATGAAAATCATGGCACCAAACAAGGCCAGAGGCACAGACACGAGAATCACCACCGGGTCCTTGAAGCTCTCAAACTGAGCGGCAAGGGCCAGATACACAATGATGATGGCAAAGAACATGGTCATTAAAAAGCCACCAGACTCTTTGACGTACTGCCTAGACTGTCCCGAATAATCAACGCTGTAACCACTTGGGGCAATTTCCAAAACGGTGTCTTTGAGGAATTTGAGCACCTCACCTTGTGACGCCCCAGACACACCCGAGATGGTTGCCGAGTTCAATTGCTGAAAGCGGTTGATGGACTCAGGCACCACATCAAACTTCAAACTTGCAATGGTTGATGCTTTGATCAAGGTGTTGTTGGGCAATTTGATGTTGAAATTGAGCAAGTCGTCGGGGTTCAATCGATTCACCTGTTGGACTTGGGGAATCACTTTGTAGGATCTTCCTGCAATGGAGAAGTAGTTCACATAGCCACCTCCCAGTGCACTGCTCAAAGCCACGCCCACATCTTGCTCTGTAAGTCCCAGGGAGGTGATTTTGTCCCTATCGACCTCAACGGTGGCCTGAGGTTTGTCGATCTTCAAGTCCACGTCCACAAAATAGAACTTGTTGGCAGCACGCGCTTTGTCCAATACCTGTTGAGCCACTTGATTCAAGTTTTGAAAGGGCTCGGTCGTGGAAATTACAAACTGCACTGGAAGGCCTGAGGAGCCTGGTAGAGGAGGGAACTGGAAGGCGGCAATCTTGACGCCAGCAATTTTGTTCCATTGTGCTTGGAGGTACATTTGGAGCTCAAGAGCGCTTCGCTTTCGTTCTTCCCATGTTTTAAAAATGACGCCGCCAATGCCTGCATTCACAGTCGGTACCCCCGTGATTTGGAACATCTGCTCGTATTCAGGCACAGATTTCGCAACTTCAAAGACTTGCTTGGCATAGACTTGCATCTGATCTGCAGTGGCTGTGGGGTCTCCAGTGACCAAAGAGGCCACCAAGCCCTGATCCTCTTGAGGGGCCAACTCCGATTGAGACATCTTGAACATCAAGCCCAAGAGCACGAACAAGATCACCCCCATCACGATGAGGACGGGCCAGGTGTTCAAGAGGCTGTGGAGTGTTCTTTTGTAGAAAGATTGAACTTTCTCAAAAACAGCATCAATTCTCTCCACCAATGAAGAAGAGTCGTGCTCGTGATTTTTGAAAAATTCAGAACACATCATGGGTGACAAAGTGAGGGCGATGATGCCTGAGACGGCGACCGATCCCGCCAAGGTGAAGGCAAACTCTGTGAAGAGTGCGCCTGTGAGACCGCCTTGAAATCCAATGGGCACATACACAGCGATCAAGACCACGGTCATGGCCAAAATCGGACTGCCCAATTCCCTTGCCGCCTTGATGGCCGCATCAAAAGACTTCATGCCTTCGTCTTTCATGTGGCGATCAAAATTCTCCACCACAATGATCGCATCATCCACCACCAGTCCGATCGCCAAAACAAGCGCCAAAAGGGTCAATAAATTGATGGAGTAACCCAGTGCCAACATGATGAAGAAGGTCCCCACCAGTGACAAGGGCATCGCGATCACGGGAATCATCACGGCCTTGAAGTTGCCCAGGAATAAAAAGATGACAACGGTCACAATCACCAGCGCTTCCACCAAGGTCTTCAACACCTCATAAATAGAGGTGTTGATGAAAGAGGTGGAGTCATAGACAATGGCGCCCGTCAAGCCACTTGGGAGTTGCTCTTTGACGCTTGGAAACATGGTTCTCACCCGTTTGGCAACATCCAAGACGTTGGCATCGGGTGCGACCTTGATGCCGATAAAGACCGATCTCTCGCCACTGAACGCCACGTTGAAGTCGTAGTTCTCTGAGCCCAAAGTGACGGATGCAATGTCTTCGAGTTTGACCAATGCACCATTGCTGCTCTTGATGTTGAGTTTTTTGAACTCTTCAACCGAGTGCAAGTCCGTTCCCGCTGTGAGCGGAATGGTGACCATGGAGCCCTTGCTGACCCCAACGGGGGCGAGAAAGTTGTTGGCTGCCAGTGCTTGACTGACATCGGCAGCGGTGACGTTAAAAGCCGTCATCTTGTCGGCATCTAGCCATGCTCGAAGTGCGAACAATCGACCACCTAAAATCTCAGCAACTTGAACGCCTTCAACCGAATCGATCTTGGGTTTGACCACTCGAATCAAATAGTCGGTGACGTTGTTGGTGGGTAAATCGTTGCTGTAAAAGCCCATGTACATGGCTGCAATGGTTTGCCCCATTTGAACCGTTAAAACCGGTTGTTGTGCTTGGGGGGGGAGTTGGTTTTTAACAGAGGCGACTTGCGTGTTGATTTCCGTCAAAGCACGATTGGCATCGTAGTTCAAGCGCAGCGTGGCGGTGATGGTGGAGACACCATTGGAGCTGGTGGAGGAGATGTAGTCGATGCCTTGAGCCTGCGCAATGGCGGTCTCCAGTGGCTGGGTGATGAAGCCGGCAACGGTTTGTGAATCCGCACCAAAATAGGTGGTGGAGACCGTGACCACCGCATTTTGAGTCTTGGGATATTGGCTGACTGGCAAATTGAAGATGGAGCGCAGGCCCAAAACGATGATCAGCAAACTGACCACCGATGCGAGCACGGGGCGCTTGATAAAGAGATCTGTGAAGTTCATAGAGGTCTCAATGTTCTTGGGGCTTGGGGCTTGGGTTGTTGTCTGGCGTGATGGTGTTGTCGATCACAACAGGCGTTCCATTTTTCAATTTCAACTGTCCTGTGGTCACCACCTCTTGCCCCTCTTTGAGGCCTTTGACAATGGCGACCTGGTCTCCTCTTGTCTCACCTGTGGTCACGAAGACTTGTTTAGCCACTTTTTGTTTTTTGCCGTCAGGTGCGCCTTCAGGTGTCTTGCCCTCTTGCTCCTCAATCACAAAGACTGTGGAGCCATAGGGGTTGAAGGTGATGGCTGTTTGTGGCAGTGTCAGGTATTTTTGCGCCTGTCCCAAGTTGACCACGACCTTGGCATACATGCCGGGTAGAAGTTCGTTCTTGGGGTTGTTGAAGGTGGCTTGGATTTGAATGTTTCTCGAGTTGGAGTCCACTTTGGGGTTGAGAGTGGAGAGATGGCCGATGATCTTTTGATCGGGATAGGCATCAACATTCAATTCGACAGTTTGTCCAATCTTCAACTGAGAGATCTTTTGCTGGGGCTGAAAGAAATCGGCATAGATGGGATTGAGCGTTTGGAGGGTGACCACCTTGTCGCCAGGATTCAAGTATTGTCCAGCAACGATGGCGGTGATACCCAGCTTTCCCGCAAAGGGTGCTTTGATGGTTTTTTTATCAAGAGCGGCTTTTTGAAGAGCGGCTTGTGCGCGTTTGACTTTCAAGTCTGCAAGATCAAAATCCAACTGTGCTTGGCTGATGGCTTGAGCGGCCAGTTGGGCCTTGTCTCGTAGGTAGACGACCTCTGCCAAATCTGCACTGGCTTGTGCAGCGTTGTATTGAGCAGCTTCTGACTCTGCATTGAGTTGAATCAAGGGCTCGCCTGCTTTGACCACTTGCCCCGATTTGAACATCACGTCTTTCACCAGTCCTGAGACCTCACTGCTCAGGTCAACCCCTTTGACGGGAGCGAGGTTGGCAATGGCGGAAATTTGAGGTTTCCACTCCAAGGACTTCACCGTGAGGGAGGTGACCGTTTGAGCACCTGGCTTAGGTGCGCTGGCGATGAGCTTTTGAATGTGGAGGTAAAAGCCAAAGGCCAAGCCGGCAATCAGCACCAAAATACATCCGAGCATGATGAGCATGCGTTTGGTCATTTTCAGTTCTCGCTTTATAAAGATGAATAAAAAAAAGTTGAATGTCTTGATGACGAGGTGTGTTCACACCCGTCATGGCTATTGAATTTGCGCGATGCTTGGGGGTTTGGCCAAGGACAGGGACATGGGCGACGAGGCTGCACCACCTCCCATGGATTGATAGAGGGCAACGGTGTTGGCCAATCGGTTGGCTTGTGCATTGATCAATCCAATTTGCGCTTGAGCATAGTTTCTCTGCGCATCCAAGAGCACCATGAAGTTGATTGCACCCAGTTCGTACTGTCTTTGTGCAATGGCCAAATTGTCCTTGGTCAACTGAACGTTTTGGCTTTGTTGGAGATAGCTCTGGGTGTCATATTCAAGTGCAGCCAATGAATCTGCAACGTTTTGGAAGGCCCCCAAAACGGTGGATTTGTAGCCATAAAAGGACGCTTCATAACCCGCTCTGGCGGCCTTGACCTTGGCATTCAATGCGCCAGCATTGAAAATGGGCGCGGTCAGTCCCGTGCTGAGGGTCCAAAAACTCCAAGGCGTGCTAAAGAGATTGTTGCTCAGTGTGGCCAATGAGCCGGCATTGGCCGATAAATTCACCTGAGGGTAAAGGTTGGCTTTGGCAACCCCCAAAGCGGCAATTGATTGGTTCATCAAGGCCTCGCTCGCCAAGATGTCCGGACGCTTTCTAACCAGCTCCGAGGGCAAACTGATGGGCAATTCTTTTGGAATGTTCAAATCCTTGATGGTGACCCCTCTAAAAGTAGATTGGGCCGGAAAATCGCCACAAAGGATGGCAATTTGGTGCTGAGACTGCTCAAGGGACTTGTAAAGCGAGGGCAAGGTCGAGCGTGTTTGGGCCACCAAGCTCGACTGCGTCAAAACGGAAGCTTTGTTGATCGCACCCAACTGAAGTTGGTTTTCCATGATCTGCAGTTGCTTTTCTTGGGCGGCCAAGATGTTCTTGGTTTCCTTGATTTGTTCGTTCAATTGGGCGTAGCGAATGGCTGCTGTGATGACGTTGCCTGTGAGGCTGAGCTCTGCCGCTCTCCACTGGTAGGTCTGGTACTGGGCCTGGGCTTGAGCCTGTGCAATGGTGAATTGATTGGCTCCAAACAAGTCAAGCGTGTAGGACACATTCACTGACGTGTTGTAGAGGTTGAAAATGGAGCCCCCTGGGATGTTGGTGGTGGCTTGAGAGGCACGCTCACGGTTAACGCCCACTTGAGCATTGACGTTGGGAAAGGCCAAGGAGCCGTAGGTGGCCTGTGCATTTTCTTTGGCTTGAGCCAAGGTGGACTGGGCTGCGGTTAAATTGGGGTTGTGCAAAAGGGCTTGCTCGACCAATTGGTTCAGGGCTGTGGAGTTGAAGCTCTTCCACCATTCTTGATCAGTGGCCAAGTTCCAAGCCAAATGCTGCTCACTCGAAGCGCTCAAGTTCTGAAGGCCTTGGGTGCCGCTTGTTGCCAAGGAGTAGGCGTTTTGAGCCAGTCCTTTGGTGCTGCTTTCAACCAAAGCTTTGGGATCTGCGCTTTCTTGAAATCCCTCATTGGCAAGATTGACAGAGCTCGCACAAGACGAGAGCAAGCACACCATGGCAGCCCATGCCACTAAGCTGGGGGTCGGATTCAAATTGAAACGAGTTTTCATGAGTTGATGGTTTCTTCTGGCGGGATTCAATGAGGACTTGATGCTGGATGAACAACAAAAACGCAGTTGTGAAGGACAAAGTACCTCGTTCACATCATCCATTAGGGTAAACGAAGATTGTAGTGTGGCTTAGATTTGAATTCCCATCCTCGGATGTGGAATTGGGCTATTTAAATGTTAACTATAGATATAATATATCCGAGCACCATTTAGGTGCTTTTTTTTTGAACGAGGAGGTTTTGGCTTTTTTTTTGCGGTTTTAAGGACCGATTTTCACTTTTTTCTTTATTTATCACACCAGAAATGGTCATGTCGAGGAACACCATGTATAAAAACCTCAGCGCAAAGTGCGTTGCTGTATTGCTTTTTTCTTTTTTCAGTCTTCTTGCCAAGGCGCAAGACCCCCTCAAAGTCGCATTTGTTTACATCAGCCCCATCTCCAGCGCCGGTTGGGTTTATCAACACGATTTGGGCCGTCAAGCCATTGAGCAGGCTTTTAACAAGCCCAACAAGAGAGCTTTGGTCAAAACCAGCTTTGTCGAAAGTGTTTCAGAAGGTCCAGATGCTGAGCGTGTGATCAGAGACTTGGCCAAAGCAGGCAATCAATTGATCTTCACCCCAAGTTTTGGTTACATGGAGCCCACCATGCAGGTGGCCCAAGAGTTTCCTCAAGTGCGTTTTGAGTCGGTCACGGGGTACAAAAGGGCACAAAACGTGGCGACCTCCAATGCCCGATATTACGAGGGGCGCTATTTGGCGGGTGTGGCTGCAGCCAAGATGTCTAAAAACCATTTGGCAGGCTATGTTGCTGCATTCCCCATCCCAGAGGTTTTACAAGGCATCAATGCCTTCATGCTGGGCATGAAAAGCGTGGATCCCAAAGCTCAAATCAAGGTCGTGTGGGTCAATTCTTGGTTCAATCCCACATTGGAGCGTGATGCTGCAGAGACTTTGGTCAATCAAGGCGCTGATGTCTTGGCCTACCATACAGGTACGCACTCCATCATGCAAGTCGCTCAAGAAAGGGGCGTTTGGGCCGTTGCGTACCACTCTGACTTGAGTGCCATGGGCTTCACCACACAACTTCTAGCGGTAACCCATCACTGGGAGAAATACGATGTTTCACGCGTCAGGGCCCTGCTTGAAGGCTCTTGGAAGAGCAAAGACACCTGGGGTGGTTTGAAAGACGGCATGGTCGACATCAGCGCTTGGAACGACAAGGTTCCAACAGCCATCAAAAAAGAGGTTGAAGCGGTCAAAAATCAAATCATTCAAGGTAAAACGGTGGTTTTCAAGGGGCCTATGCTCACACAAGATGCCAAAGTGGTCGCCAAAGAAGGCGCCGTCTTGAGCGATGATCAAGTCCAACAAATGAATTACTTGCTGGATGGGGTATTGACCCCATTGCCCAAGGCCAATTAAGTCCTTTTTGTTGAAATTGAGAACGCCCCTGTGAGGGGTCAAAAGGGCAAAGAGGGATCTTCTTTGCCCTTTTTGGTGGACCGTTTGATGATTTGGTCATTTTGATGTGAGCGACTCGCATCCTGCTAAAATGAGCCCATGAGCATTAAATCAGACAAATGGATACGCCAAATGGCCAAGGATCACGGCATGATTGAGCCGTTTGAGCCTGGTCAAGTTCGCATGCACGATGGACAAAAGATCGTGAGTTATGGCACAAGCAGCTATGGCTACGACATCAGGTGTGCGCCTGAGTTCAAGGTGTTTACCAACATTTACAGCACGGTTGTGGATCCCAAGAACTTTGATGAGAGAAGTTTTGTGGACATCGAGTCTGATGTTTGCATCATTCCACCCAACAGCTTTGCATTGGCCAGAACGGTGGAGTATTTCCGAATCCCAAGAAACGTTTTAACGATTTGTTTGGGCAAGAGCACTTACGCGCGCTGCGGGATCATCGTCAATGTGACGCCCTTTGAGCCCGAGTGGGAGGGTTATGTCACGCTCGAATTCAGCAACACGACCCCCTTGCCAGCCAAAATCTATGCTGGAGAAGGTTGTGCGCAGGTCTTGTTTTTTGAAAGCGACGAGGTTTGTGAAACCAGTTACAGGGACCGCGGTGGTAAATATCAGGGTCAAAGCGGTGTGACGTTGCCAAAAACGTGAAGTCTCCTATCTTCCAAGGGCTATCGGTGAGACAATAGCAGTCCTACATGAGTTCATTTTCAAATATTCAGCTGGCCCCCGTGCTGGCACGCGCCGTAGCCGAAATGGGTTACGAGTCCATGACCCCCATTCAAGCCCAGGCCATTCCTGTGGTGTTGACCGGCCAAGACGTGATGGGAGCCGCTCAGACGGGTACGGGCAAGACCGCTGCTTTTTCTCTGCCCTTGTTGCAGCGCATCCTCAAGCACGAAAACTCTTCCACGTCCCCTGCAAGACACCCGGTCAGGGCTTTGGTTTTATTGCCAACCAGGGAGTTGGCCGATCAAGTGGCTCAGCAAGTCAAGCTCTACGCCAAATACTCTCAAGTTCGAAGTGCCGTGGTCTTTGGTGGCATGGACATGAAGCCACAAACCATTGAGCTTAAAAAGGGTGTAGAGGTCTTGGTGGCGACACCTGGAAGGCTGTTGGATCACATCGAAGCCAAGAACGTGGTTCTCAATCAGGTGGAGTACGTGGTGCTCGATGAAGCTGACCGAATGCTCGATATTGGGTTTTTACCTGATTTGCAAAGAATTTTGAGCTTCTTGCCCAAGCAAAGAACAACGCTCTTGTTCTCTGCCACGTTCTCTCCAGAGATCAAAAGACTGGCATCGAGTTATTTGCAAAATCCAGTCATCATTGAGGTGGCCAGGCCCAACGAGACGGCTTCTACCGTCAGTCAACATTTTTACAGCGTTGTCGATGACGACAAAAGACGTGCATTAAAGCATTTGATTGTCAAAAATGGCATCACCCAAGCCTTTGTCTTTGTCAACAGCAAATTGGGTTGTGCAAGACTGGCCAGGTCTCTTGAGCGAGAGGGTTTAAAAACCAGTGCCCTGCATGGCGACAAGAGTCAAGATGAGCGCTTGAAGGCTCTTGATGCGTTCAAGAGTGGTGAGGTCGATTTGTTGATCTGTACCGACGTCGCGGCTAGGGGCTTGGACATCAAGGATGTGCCAGCGGTCTTTAATTTTGATGTGCCCTATAACGCTGAAGATTATGTGCACCGCATTGGTCGAACTGGACGTGCAGGGGCCTCAGGTTTGGCCATCAGTTTTGTCTCCGCCACTGACGCAAAGCTCATTGGAGACATTGAGAAGTTGATCAAAACAAAAGTAGAGCTCGAGACGGTCGAGTTTGAAGATGGCTACTCTTCTAGGCGTCCAGATGCTTACAGTGACTCTAGGGGAGAGTCTAGAAGTGCCAGAGAGGGTTTTGACTCCCGACCACGCCGAAACACCAGAGATGGCAAAGAAGGGCACGACAGAGGCTCATCCACTTCAGGTTCATCTTCTTGGGGCCATCGCTCCTATGAAAAGAAAGCGGCTCCTCTGGACCCCTTCTTTGAAAAACCTTACGAACCCAGTGCACCCCCAGAGCAAACGCCCTCTTGGGAGGCCACGGCAAGACCCACCACCAGGTCCATTTCTGCCAACATCAAGCCCAAGAGAAAAGTGGCCGCGCTCTTCAAAGCAGAGACCCAAGAATCCACCTGAGCACCAGGAAGCTTTGAGTCTTTCAAGCGCTTTATAAGCCCCTAGACCCTGTTCTCTAGAGGTGTCTCCTCACTCCAAGAAGGCAACCGGTGGTTCAAGGGTTTCTTGAGTGAACCATTGACCTTGTCGCTGGGTTGGATGTTCGCTCGGTTGCTCAAGTCCTTCTTCAGCCAACCGATAGGCCGAGAGCCCTCGGCCCCACACGCAGCCCGTATCGAGACAGACCACATTGTTTTTTTGGGTCCCGCCTGCCGTGGACCAATGACCAAAGCCGATCAATTGATCTTTGGTTTTTCTGTTTTCGATTTCAAACCAAGGTGAGAACCCCACAGGGCCTGCGCTGAGAGAGGACTTGGCCGTGAAGTTGAGGGTGCCTGTTGGGCTGCAAAAGCGCATGCGTGTGAGAACGTTGACGATGAATCGGATCCTGTCCATGCCCTTTAAATTCTCACTCCAAGCGTCTGGCTCGTTGCCATACATGTTTTTCAAAAACTCTTCATAATCAGGCCCGCCGATCACGCTCTCAGCCTCTCGGGCCAAGGCCATGGTTTTTGCTGTATCCCACAAAGGGTGAACGCCTGCATGAACCATCAAGTATCGATGGGCCAAAAGCGCCAAAGGCTGTGATCGGAGCCAAAGGGTGAGTTCTTTGCGGTCCTTGGCATCCAAAATGTCTTGAATGGTGTCGCCATTTTTGGGGTTCTTCAGGCCTTTTTCTACAGATAAAAAATGGATATCGTGGTTACCTAAGATAGACTTTGCACTGGAGCCTAAAGAGAGGAGCCTTCTGAGGACCCCCACATTGTCTGGGCCGCGATTGATCAAATCGCCCAGCAAGTAGATGGTGTCCTTGCTCGGTGAAAAATCAACGAGTTCAAGCAGCTTGCCCAATGTCAAGTTGCAGCCTTGGATGTCGCCGATGAGGTAATTTGCCATGTCTTGGGTTGAAGATTATTTTTGAAGACGCTTTAAGTTTTGTCGGTGTTGGAGTTCATACGCCATCAAAAGGAAAATCAATGAATTTATTGGTCATCATCATACTCACTCTGATCAATGGGCTGTTTGCCATGTCCGAGATGGCACTGGCTTCGAGCAGAAAACCCCGTTTGAAAGTTTGGCTGGATGCGGGCGATGGGGGGGCAAGATCAGCTCTTGAGTTGATGGAGAACCCCACTCGGTTTTTATCCACGGTCCAAATCGGGATCACGGGCATTGGCATATTGAACGGTATTTTAGGCGATGCAGCTTACAGCCATGAGGTCGCTGGTTGGCTTCAGCAGCAAGGGGTCGTACATCATGTGGCCGATGTGGTGGCCACAGCGATGGTGGTGTTTTTGATCACTTTCATGACTTTGATTTTTGGAGAGTTGGTGCCCAAACGCATCGGTCAACTCTACCCCGAAACGGTGGCAAGGTGGACTGCGCCTTTGATGGTTTGGCTCGCTTACATTGCCAAACCCTTGGTCTTTACGCTTTCTTGGACAACGTTTGCCATTTTGCGTTTGATCGGTATCAACTCCTCGATGGCCTCCAGTGTGACGCAAGAGGAGATCAGTGCCAGTTTGAGCGAGGGCGTGAAGGCTGGCTTGATTGAGCAGCAAGAACACGAGATGGTTAAAAACGTATTTGATTTGGACGATCGCCCCTTAAAGTCGATGATGGTTCCAAGGTCCGAGATCGTTTGGCTGTCCATTGAAATGGATGTCAAAGAGAGTTTGGCGCAACTCAAAACACTGGATGCGCACTCTTGGTATCCGGTTTGCAGAGGGGACTTGAATCAAATTGCTGGAGTGGTGAGCTTAGGACAGTTGCTTCACGCAGACAACTTGATGCTCACATTGGCCGATTTGATGGTTCCAGCCTCCTTTGTGCCTGAGACACTCAGTGGACTCGATTTGTTAGAGCAATTCAAAAGACCTGATCGTCTCATGCACTCTCAACATTCCACGGCGTCAAGAATTGTTTTGGTGGTCGATGAGTATGGAGACGTTCAAGGTTTACTCACGCCTAGAGATCTTTTAGAGGCCATTACAGGCGCATGGATGATCGCCCTCGAGCAGTCTCAAGAAGGCGTGAAGACCATGCCCGACGGATCTGTGATGTTGAGTGGGCTCATTTCTGTGAACGAATTGAAAGACCGCTTGAACATTCAGGCTGATTTGCCCCAAGAAGACCTGGGGCACTACAACACATTGGCAGGATTGATTTTGTTTT
This sequence comes from uncultured Burkholderiales bacterium, assembly GCA_903933115.1. Classification (GTDB taxonomy): domain Bacteria; phylum Pseudomonadota; class Gammaproteobacteria; order Burkholderiales; family Burkholderiaceae_C; genus Limnohabitans. The sequence goes on along the minus strand of CAIZIT010000078.1, from coordinate 63,772 downwards.
TGAAAGGTCAATTGGCTTTGGTTGGGGATCAATTCACATGTGCGGGCTGGGTCTTCAAAGTGGAGTCTTTGGAGGGTCGACGAATCGATCAAGTTCGTGCTACACCGGAGCGAAAAACACCTGATCCACGAACCCCTGATCCACGAACCCCTTAAGTGGACCTTGATCGGATGGAGATCAAAGGCGCCTGGGCATGAGGTGGAGGTTCTTGGAGACGAAGTGAACGTTTCTCTCATTCGTCATGATAGCTTCACAATATTGCCATACCATGGTGAATTGAACTCTTGAATGCGATCACATGCAGCAAATCCATAACCCCATCATCAATTTTAGGTATTGGATCTTGATTTTTTTGGCCAGTGTCTTTGGCACGAATACAGGGGACTTGGCGGTCCGGCTGTGCAAAATATCGGGTATTTTTCCTGTTGAGGGGCTTTGGGGGTTGAGGCATGCCGGCCCCTTGCCCATACTGCTTTGCCTTTTAGGCCTCCTCTACGTTCTCGAGAAAAGAGATGGAGACAAAACGGAGCTCTATTTCTGGTCGGTCATCTTGGTCATCCGAACAGCTGCGACCAACATTGCAGACATGCTCGCTGGAGATTTGCATTTTGACCCTTTGCGATGCTCTTGGGTTTTGGTCGCCTTACTGGGCGTCTTGGCTTGGAGATGGCAGCAATCGAGAGCCCAACCCATTGATCCTCAATTTGTGCCACAAACCCATGCCATGTATTGGCTCATGATGATGGTGGCGGGTGTTTTGGGTACTGTCTTGGGTGACCATGTTGCTGATGAGTACGGACTGAGCGCGAGCGCACAAGTGTTGACTCTCGGTATGATGGTCTTGGTCTTGTTGGGCTACAAGAATTTTTTGATTTTGACGCCTCTGTATTGGCTCGGTGTCGCATGGGCTAGGGTTGCTGGCACAGATGTTGGAGATTGGCTGGCCAAGAGTGCAGAAAAAGGGGGGTCGGGTCTGGATCTCCCAACGGCCACGGTCATCAGTGGCTTTGTGTTCACTGTGCTGGCCTTGTTTTGGACAAACAATAAGCGTCATTCTTAAGACGAGATGGGTCCTTGTTTGCCCAGAATAGTCATTTTGTTTTGAACAAATCCTTCGCACTTAAAAAATCTGCGGGTTTTGCATGTTGACGTGCAAACTCCGCCTTGATTTCCTTGAGGACATGACTTTTGACGTTCTCTTGCATGGCTTGCAAACGAAGTTCAATGTAGAACTCACGCCTTTTTTCCTCTTGCCCTTTTGACATCATCTTGGCTTTGTTCCAAAGGACAGCGTTGATTTGATTCGAAGCCAGCTCCTCTTCGATGGCCTGGCGCATGATGCCTTGTTCATTGTCTGACATGATGGGCTTTCTAAGTAGCATGAGAGAATTCGCTCGGGACAATAGATCAGAAAGATTCAGAGTTCATCTCAAGTCTTTCTATAATAATCGATTCAAGGTCTTCCATTGCTCCAATACCGTCCCATTGAAAGGGACTCTCTAAAGAAAGTGCGGGATTTTATGACTCCAACCACCATGGTACAAATGTTGGTTTTGCCTACCCCTGAGGGAGGACGGTACCAAGCCACAGAGGTCAAGATCCCCACACCTGGTCCTCACGAAGTGCTGGTCCAAGTCAAGTCCTCATCGGTCAACCGAGGAGAAACGCAGTCGGTTTTAAAGCACAAAGATCCTTCAGCAAAACCCTTGGTCACGGGCATTGAGTTTGCTGGTGTCATTTGTGCAGTGGGTGAAGGGGTTCAAGGCTGGAAGGTGGGCGATGAGGTGATGACCAGATCACCAGCTGGTTTTGCCCAGTTTGCCATCGCTCCAGAGAAGTCTCTCATGAAAAAACCGAGCAGTGTCTCTTGGCTCGAGGCGGGCTGCATCCCCAATGTGTTCATCACTGCTCACGATGCTTTGGTGACGGCTGGAGACATCAAGTCAGCCAAGCGTGTGTTGGTCACCGCGGGTTCTTCCGGTGTGGGCGTCACAGGTATTCAAATGGCCCGGTATTTGGGGGTTGAGCAGGTTTTTGCAACGACGCGTTCTGATCACAAAGTGGCTTCTCTGAAAACTTTGGGTGCAAGCGCCGTTTTCAACACCGAAGACACTCAATGGGTGGATCAACTCCTTGCCATGACCGAAGGCCAAGGGGTGGACTTGATCATGGATCAAGTCGGATCGAGCCTCTTTGATGCCAATATGAAAGCCTTGGCGTTGGGCGGACGTTTGATCACTGTGGGGCGAAACGCAGGAAGCATGGCCCATCTCAACTTGGATGAATTGGCCAGAAAAAACGCAAGTGTCATTGGCCGAACCTTTAGAACGCGGACCGTGTCACAGACTCAAGAGTGCACCAGGCGTTTTGATGAGGACTGTGCCCTAGGCGTTGCCAATGGGTCCATCAAAGTGATCTTGGACCGGAGCTTTCAACTGAGTGAGCTCGATGCGGCTCAAGCCTATTTGATGAGCAATGGTCAAACAGGCAAGATCGCAATTGAGGTCTCTTGATGGGGCTTGGCTGACGGTTTTGAGTCAGGACTAAAGCTCCAAGGGCGTGGTCCATGCGTTGTAGCCATAAACCCAGTCAGGGTTGGTTTTATTTTGCATCCATTGATTGGCGCCTGAAGCTTTTTGAATCTCTGATGTACGGGGCTTACGCAAGGCCTCAAAGAGGTTAAAGGTGGTGTTCAGATCCTCGCCTTGATGGGCATCCAAGCATCTCGCCAACACCACAGAGTCCTCCAGTGCCATTGCCGCACCTTGAGCCATATAGGGCGTCATGGGGTGACAAGAGTCTCCCAGCAAGAGGACTCGACCCTGAACCCATGTGCTCAAAGGATCGCGTTCAAATAGCGCCCATTTATGCACCTCGGGGCACGCTGCAATGACCGCTTGCACGTCGGGGTGAAAGCCAGAATAAGCCTCTTGAAGAGTTTTGAGATCGCCCTTTGAGGACCATGACTCTTTGGTGGTCCATGAGGCGTCCTCTGGTTGGCTCGTCACAAAGTAGATTTCATCTCTTTTCTTGGTGACGTAATAAATCACAATGTGACGATCGGGTCCCCACCATTTGGTTCTTGATTCACCAATGTCAACCCCTTTCAGGCGTGATGCGGGGTATGTGGTTCTGTAGGCAATGCGACCTGTGAATCTTGGGGCCTCAGGGCCAAGGAGAATTTCTCGAGTCAGAGAATGGACTCCATCTGCACCAATGACGGCATCGGCCTGCACCTTGGTACCGTCTGCAAAATCGAGTTGCACGCCGTTTTCATCTTGGTGTAAGGCCGTCAATTTCTTGCCCAAATGAATTTGTTCACTTGGCACCAAGCGGGTCAAGGCTTCATGCAAGTCGCCTCGGTGCAAGGCATAAAAGGGGGATCCGTACTTGGCGATCACGTGTTCTGACAAAGGGTAGTCGTTGCTGACCTCTCCGGAGTCCCAAACCCTGTTGAGATTGGTCTTGGGTTGAAATGCACTTTGTGCCAAATGCTCCTTGAGTCCAAGTCCATGTAAAACTTGAGTCGCATTGGGGCCCATTTGAATGCCTGCACCTACTCTTGAAAATTGGTGGGTTTGTTCGTAAATGTGAGCTTTGATGCCAAACTTGGCCAAAGCACTGGCGCAAGCCACGCCTCCAATGCCTGCTCCAATGATGGCGATGTGGGGTTGATTTGAATTCGAAGTCATGGCATTGCAGAGTATTTGATAAAAGATGGGTATAAGTTATTCGCTCGTGACACCAGCTGTTTTGATCACTTGAGCCCATTTGTGGGTGTCAGATTTGATGCGTTCGGTGAACGCTTCCGGCGTCCCTCCAACGGGGTCACCTGAGAGCGACTTGATTTTGTCGAGCATTTCCTTTTGTGTTAGGACCACATTGATGTTTTCATTGAGCTTTTTGACGATTTCAACGGGCGTTGCGCTTGGGGCAACAACCCCGTACCAAACCGTGGATTCGTAGCCGCTTAGGCCTTGCTCAGCAAGGGTTGGCAACTCTGGCCAAGAGATGGAGCGCTTAAGACTGGCAATGCCAATGGGTCTGAGTTTTCCACTTTTGCTAAAGGGGACCAAACTGTTCTCAAAAGTCATTTGCACTTCACCTGACATCAAACTCAGTACGGCCGATGCGCTGGCTTTGTAGGGAATATGAACGACGTCCACTTTGGCCATCGAAGTAAAGAGTGCTCCAGCCAAATGCGCAGAGGTCCCTTGCCCAGGAGAGCTGTAATTGAATTTACCAGGATTGGCCTTCAAGAGATCGAGCAATTCTTTAAGGTTTTTAGCGTTCACCGAGGGCGAGACGGCCAAGACAGAAGGCGTTTGGGCCACCAGTGCGACCGGGGCGAAATCCTTCAAAGGCTGGTAGCTCATCTGGGCATATAGACTCGGATTGATGGAGAGGGTGGTGACACTGGCCATCAAAAGGGTATAGCCATCGGCTGGCGAATTGGCCACTTGGGTGGCACCAAGCATGGTGCCCGCTCCGGGCTTGTTCTCCACAATCACCGATTGTGAGAGTTGTTTGGACAAGCGATCTGCAAGAACTCTGGACAAGGCGTCAGCACTGCCTCCTGCTGCATGAACACAGATGAGTTTGATCGGACGGTTGGGGTAGTCTGATTGAGCTAGGCCTTTGCCCATGAGTGCAGCCAACAAGATCCACAGCAAAAGGGCTCGGTGCCAAGGGGATAAAAAAAGAGTGTGGGTCATGCGTAACATCGGTGTGTGGGCTTTGGTGTTTTTCGTTTGAAGTGCCAAAGTCCATGGAGGGCTTTCAAATCAAGCCATGTCCGAAAAAAAACAATAGTAGTTCTTTTTGTCAGCATCCAATATAGAACTTACCATGATCAAAGGGGTAGACCCTACACGCGTCGTCTTTGATTGCATGCAAATGAGCTTGAATGGCCCTGCCCATGGCCATCGATCACTCAAAATTAAGCCCCCCAGGCCTTTTTCAAGCGTGGAGGGCTTACTTCAAGTGAAGTGATTTTTAAATCTTTATGCGCTCAAATGGTACTGGGTCACGCGATCGACCTCATTTTTAGAGCCCAAAATCACGCTCACACGTTCATGCAGGTCATGGGGCTCAATGTCCATGATGCGCATTTTGCCATTGGTGGAGGCTCCGCCGGCTTGCTCCACGATCCAACTCATGGGGTTGGCCTCGTACATCAGACGCAATTTCCCGGGCTTATGGGGCTCACGTTTGTCCCATGGGTACATAAAAACGCCACCCCGTGTCAAAATTCTGTGAACGTCAGCCACCATGGATGCAATCCATCGCATGTTGAAGTCTTTGCCTCTGGGGCCCTCTTTGCCGAGCAAACACTCATCAATGTATTTTTTGACAGGCGCATCCCAGTGGCGCATGTTGCTCATGTTGATGGCGAATTCTTTGGTATCCACAGGAATTTGAACATGATCTTGCGTCAACACAAAAGAGCCTTGTTCTCGGTCGAGTGTGAACATGGCAACTCCGTCACCCACCGTCAGCACCAGTGTGGTTTGCGGTCCGTAAACGCAGTAGCCAGCGGCCACTTGTTGGCTTCCCTTTTGGAGGAAATCCTCTTTGTTCACATTGGTTGCAGAGGTGTTCTTTTTCAAAACACTAAAAATAGTACCAATGCTCACATTGACATCAATATTGCTTGACCCATCCAGTGGATCAAAGAGCAGCAAGTACTCCCCCTGTGGATAGCGGTTGGGCACGCAGTAAATGTCATCCATTTCCTCAGAGGCCATTGCTGCCAGGTGGCCTCCCCACTCGTTGGCCTCGATCAAAACATCGTTGGCAATGATGTCCAATTTCTTTTGGACTTCTCCTTGGATGTTTTCTGTGTGAGCCGATCCCAAAACGCCGCCTAAAGCACCTTTGTTGACCGCGTGACTGATGCCTTTACAAGCGCGTGCCACGACCTCTAGCAAAAGACGAAGTTCAGGTGGAATGTGGCCCTTGGCTCTTTGTTCTTCGACCAAATACCTGCTCAATGAAATACTCATTTTGACTCTCCTAGGGCTCTAGAGATGACTTCTCTTACATCGTTGCTCAAGTCGGCCTTGGCTGCAACGCGTTTGATCGCCTCGTGCGCAGCATTTTGGTAGGGTTGAGCCAATTTTCTGTATCGGTCCAAAGCTCTGGCCAGTCTTGCAGCCACTTGAGGGTTGATGGCATCAATTTCAAGAACTTTCTCAGCCCAAAACACATATCCGGATGCATCCGCTTTGTGGAAGGCTCCGGGATTGGACATGCAGTAGCTGAAGATCAAGCTTCTTGCTCGGTTGGGATTTTTAATGTGAAAGTCAGGGTGCTGCGTGAGTTGTTTGACCTTGGTCAATATCGGTGTTTGCCTCTCACAGGCGCTGGCTTGCAGAGCAAACCATTTGTCCAAAACCAAAGCCTCATTGGCAAACAGGGTGTGAAAATGAGCCAAGGCTTTGTCGCCGAGTTCATGTCCCGCATTGACCAAGGCACTCATGGCCGCAAAACGCTCGGTCATGTTGTGCGCATCTTTGAACTTTTGGTAAGTGATGCCTGGCCAAACCTTGTCGCCAGTTTGGGTGGCTTGCAAGCACAGATACTGCAAAGCCATGGATGTGATGGCCCTTTGTCCCATGTCAAAGGGCTCAGCTTTGTAGGCACCAAGAAGTTGGTTATTTTGATAAATCCACTCCCAGTCTTCAAACAAGTCCTTGGCCAATTGAGATTTCATTTGCTCTCTGATTTGATGGATCAAGGCTGGGTCCACCTCTGTCAATTGCTCAGCAATATAGGACTCACTGGGTAAAGTGAGGACCAATTCTTTGAATGCATTGTCCAGATTGGGGTTGCGAAGAATTTGTCGCAAGGCATTCATGAGTTCCGCAGAGAGGGGGTCGTTGAATTCAAGATCTCCCTTGATTTTTTTCTCATAAGCTTCAAGTGCAGCTTGGAGACAAATCTTTTGAGCTGCATCCCATTGGTTGAAAGGATCCGTATCAAACGCCATCAAATTCAACAGTTCACTTTGTGATAGGGGTTGCTCCAACACAACGGGCGCACTGAATTGACGCAAGACGGAAGCGATGGGCTTGCTGGACACGTTTTCAAAAACAAAGGAAGCACTCGACTCGTGCAACACCAAGAGTTGGGTGGCGTGCGTCTCTTGACCTGAGGCATTCAACAGCCCCACCTCCACGGGAATCAAATAAGGCTCATTGCTGGCATGATTGCTTGGGGGCATTTGGTTCAAATGCAGCGTATAGCGCTTTAGAGCCTCATCGTATTCTCCATGTGCTCTCAAAATAGGCGTGCCCGCTTGGGAGTACCAACGCTTAAAGATGTCCAAGTGCTCCTTCAGCGCAGATTGTGGATTGGCATCTGCAATGGCTTGTGCAAAGTCATCACAAGTGACCGCTTGTCCATCATGGCGCTCAAAGTAAAGTGCCATTCCGGCTTTAAAGCCTTCTTTGCCCACCAGGGTCTGCATCATGCGAACGACTTCAGCACCCTTTTCATAGATGGTGACGGTGTAGAAATTGTTGATCTCGAGATACTGATCAGGCCTCACGGGGTGAGACATGGGGCCTGCGTCTTCAGCAAATTGCACGGTCCTCAAAAGCCTCACATCTTCAATTCTTTTGACCGCCCGAGCAGAGGGTTTATGAGCAATGTCTTGAGAAAACTCTTGATCTCTAAAAACAGTCAAGCCTTCCTTCAATGACAGTTGGAACCAGTCCCTGCAAGTGACACGGTTACCTGTCCAGTTGTGAAAATACTCATGGGCCACCACACTTTCGATGTTGGCAAAGTCCGAGTCGGTTGCCGTTTGTGAGTTGGCCAATACAAATTTGGTGTTGAAGATGTTAAGGCCCTTGTTCTCCATGGCACCCATGTTGAAGTCGGAGGTGGCAACAATCATGAAGCGCTCAAGATCCAAGCTTAAATTAAAGCGTGCCTCATCCCAAGCGATGCTGGCCATTAGCGAATTCATGGCGTGTTCTGTCTTATCCAAGTCGCCCGGGCGTACATAAATTTGCAACAAGTGCTCTGTGCCCTTTTGCGATGTGATGCGTTGCTCTCTACACACCAATTGTCCTGCCACCAATGCAAAAAGGTAACACGGTTTTTTATGGGGGTCAGACCACTTGGCAAAATGACGCCCATCCTCTAAAACACCGCTCTCCACCAAATTGCCGTTGGAGAGTAAAACGGGGTAGAGTGATTTGTCAGCTTTTAACAGAACTGTATAAGAAGACATTACATCTGGGCGATCGAGGAAATAAGTAATTCTCCTGAATCCTTCAGCCTCACACTGCGTGAAGAAAGAGCCTTGGCTCACGTACAAGCCCATCAGTTTGGTGTTTTTGCTGGGGTTGCAGGTGGTGAAAATCTCCAACTCAAAGGGCTCATGTCCCTCTGGCAAATTCTCCAGCACCAAGACAGAACCTTCCATTTTGAAAGACGTGCCTTGCCCATTCACAAGCACTCGGGCCAAGTTCAACTCTTCACCGTGAAGCCTCAAGGCACTGGGGTCGACCTCAGGGTTGCGACGCACTTGCATTTTGTTCAGCACACGAGTTTTCACCGCATCCAAGTCAAAGGTCAGGTCAACTCGGTCAATGAAAAAAGCGCTGGCTTGGTAGTCTTGTCTGAGAACAAGGGGACTGGAATGATCTACTTGCACGTTGGCTCCTCGAATTTTCTTTTGTTTTACGGTCTATTGACCCGCATGAAGACGGTTAAAGTGGTGGAACTTTTGGGGTGACTTGAGTCGAACAGCGAGATCTCAAACGCCTTGCTTGAGGGATGCCTCAATGAAAGCGTCCAAGTCTCCATCCAACACTTTTTGAGTGTTGGAGATTTCGACCGAGGTCCTGAGGTCTTTGATTCGACTTTGGTCTAAAACATAGGATCGAATTTGATGACCCCAGCCCACATCGGTTTTGGTGTCTTCAAGCTTTTGTTGCTCTTCCATGCGTTTTCTCATCTCGAAGTCATAGAGCCTGCTGCGAAGACGCTTCCAAGCCACATCTCTGTTGCTGTGTTGGCTCCTGCCGTCTTGGCACTGCACCACAATGCCTGTCGGCATGTGGGTCAAGCGAACGGCTGAATCGGTTTTGTTGATGTGCTGTCCACCTGCTCCGCTGGCTCTGAAGGTGTCGACCCGAACGTCAGCGGGGTTGATGTCAATTTCGATGGAATCATCGACTTCAGGGTAGACAAACACACTGGCGAAGCTGGTGTGTCTGCCACCGGATGAGTCAAAGGGTGATTTCCTCACCAAGCGGTGTACACCGGTCTCTGTTCTCAAAAGACCAAAGGCATATTCGCCTTCAATTTTAATGGTTGCGCTCTTGATGCCTGCCACATCTCCCGCCGACTCATCTTCCAGTGTGGCTTTGAAGTTTTTTCGCTCAGCGTATCTCAAGTACTGCCTGAGCAGCATACTGGCCCAGTCGCAAGCTTCCGTGCCGCCTGCACCTGCTTGGATGTCCAAAAAAGCATTGCAAGGATCAGCAGGGTTGTTGAACATTCTTCTGAATTCCAACTTTTCAATGCTTTGGTTCAAATTGGCCGTTTCAAGCTCAATGTCCACCAAAGCATTGTCATCGTCTTCTGACTTGACCATCTCAAAGAGTTCTAAATTGTCAGCGATCTCTTGCTCAAGTTTTGACAAGACAACGACCACATCTTCGAGGGATTTCTTTTCTTTGCTCAACTCTTGAGCTTTTTTGGGTTCATTCCAAACGCTGGGGTCCTCAAGGGACGCATTGACTGTTCTTAGACGTTCCGATTTGGCATCGTAGTCAAAGATACCCCCGAAGATCAAGGGTTCTGGTCTGAAGGTTCGATAAGGTTGAACCGATCAAGTTGGCACGTTCTGCGTCCATGTGAAAATTCCTATAGCTGAGCTCTAAAGTGATTGGGAAGGGCAGGCATGGGGTGGCCCATTGACCCGAAGCGGCTATTTTCGCACGATAGAGGTGCTCTCCATGCGGTATTGCCCTAGTTAAAGGGGAAATTAGATCAAAAAAGGAAGCCTTTCCCCGGCTTAGAGACCGCCTGTAGATAGAAACTCAAGGGTTCTGGTGCCTAGCAGCAAAGGTGTTGGGCAAAATCGGCGAATCCTAGGGTGCCTTGGGTAGCGACATAGGGGCCTGAGACTCCAGGGCTTCGAGGCCCCGAATAACGTCACCAATCACAATCACTGAGGGGCTTTTGAAGCCTTGGGTTTTGATGTCTTGGATCAATTGCTCTAAGCTGGTGATGAGATGGCGTTGGTCTTTTGAGCTTGCTCGCTCGATCACTGCAACGGGTGTGTGGCCCGGTAGTCCTTCAAGCAAACCTTGCTGTATTTCTCTCGTTAAGCTCATGCCCATGTAGACAATCAGTGTCAATTTTGAGCTGTGTGACACACGACCGAGTTCGGTCCAATTGACCCCTTCTTGTCCTTCCTTGGCATGTCCCGTGACGAAAACAACGCCATGGGCATGGTGACGGTGCGTCAAGGAAAGCCCAAGCGAGCTCATCGCTGCGAGGCCTGATGTGATGCCATTGATCACTTCGGCATTGACATGGTGTGCACGAAGGGCTTCAATTTCCTCTCCTCCACGCCCAAAAATGCAGGGGTCGCCTCCCTTGAGCCGAACAACCCTTTCCCCTTCCTTGGCACATTGAATCATCAACTCTTCAATGTAAGCTTGGGGCGTGGATTTGCACCCCCCCCTTTTGCCGACAAAGATTTGCCTGCACTCAATGGGGATGAGCGCACAAATTTCAGGGGAAACCAAGTCGTCTACCAAAACCACACTGGCTGCTTGAATGGCTTTGAGGGCCTTCAGGGTCAAAAGCTCAGGGTCACCAGGACCCGCACCCACCAATTTCACCACGGGCCAATCGCTAGAATTTTTGTCATCAGGGGCATTCAATCTAGACATGATTCAATCTTGGGTGATCGGTGTACAAATTTGGCGGCTCAATTCCTCAATGGCGCTGATTTGCGCGCTGATTGAGGAGGGCATCTCCACTGCACCTTGTAAAACGTCTTGAATGTATTGAGAGGTTTCTTTGGGGTCATTGGTTGGGGGAAGTTCGTTGAGGGATTCGACAGTCCCTTGGCGTTGCTCGACCAAAGTTTTGGCCTGGCCATTCACAAAGCCTGTCATTTTGGGCGTTCTTCTGGGGTCGGCCACCGCTTCACCCTCGGTACCTCTCAAAAACAGCACGTTTTTACCCAAAAGCTCAAATGTTTTGGACATCGACTCCAAGTACTCGGGGTGGGTGTAACTGGACAGTTGCAAGACGGGCCAGCCCTCTTGAATGGGGTTGAGAATTTTGACCAAACTGTGGCTTGAATTTCTGAGGCCAATGACTTTTCGAATATCCAATAAATCCGTGATTTTTGGTGACAAGTGTTTCATCGAGATGTACAAGGCCTCACCCTCTTGAAGTTTCACGCCTTCTACAGAGGTGTTGTCACCAGCAACCCTCCAATTTAAATGTTTGAAAATCTCCTCGGTGCTGACCCTTTTGTCTTCGGTGGTATATCCATGCACAAGGACTGGGTAGTGTTGGAGTGCCAAAGCACCCGCCAAAAGAGGGGTCAAATTGGGTAGTTTTCTTGCGCCGTTGTAACTCGGAATCACGATCACGGGCTTGGCCAGTTGACCGCTCATTGTGTTGACCTTGGGTTGGAGGCTGGGCGTCAACTTTTCCATATGTGACTCCATGGCTTGCAAAAAACCAACCATCTCCTCGGGCGTTTCGCCCTTGATTCTCATGGCAATGCAAAAAGCGCCCAACTCCAGCTCGCTCACTTGGTCGCTCAAGATGTTTTCCATCAGGTTACGGGCTTGCTCGGTGCTTAAATGCCTGGCCCCTTGCTTGCCGCGACCGATCTCTTTGATGTAATGACTGATGCTCATGGCCATATTCTCGCTGAATTTGCGAGAGCCTCAGGCATTATTTGGTGATGATGGAAGATAATAGGGGGACACATGGATGGGTCATCCGACTCCCTCATATCGATATGGAAAAGTTGTGTTTATTTTAGGAATAGAGTCCTCTTGTGATGAAAGCGGCGTGGCGTTGGTCAAAATTGACCCACCGCTTTCGTCTCAAGTTCAATCGGCTACCAAGGTTGAGAAGATCGAGTTGCCTCAACTGCTCGCCCATGCTTTGCACACTCAAATCGAGATGCACCAGCCCTACGGAGGCGTGGTTCCAGAGCTGGCCAGTCGAGACCACATTCAAAGAATCATTCCTTTGTTGAAGCAAGTTTTGCAAACCTCTGGAGTGGATATCCACCAAGTCGATTTGGTGGCTTATACCAAGGGACCTGGTTTAGCTGGTGCATTGCTGGTGGGTGCAGGTGTGGCGGCTTGCCTGGCTTCGTCCATGGATCTGCCTCTCATGGGGATACACCATTTGGAGGGGCACTTGTTGTCGCCGTTTCTCAGTGAAGATCCTCCGAGCTTTCCTTTTGTGTGTTTGCTGGTCTCAGGTGGGCATACTCAACTGATGCGTGTGCAAAGCATGGGTCAATATGAGCTCTTGGGTGAGAGTGTGGACGATGCGGCGGGAGAGGCTTTTGATAAATCCGCAAAGCTCATGGGTTTGGATTACCCTGGTGGAGCCGAGTTGTCAAAATTGGCCCAAACGGGTAACGACAAAGCCTATCAATTTCCTCGACCCCTGTTACATAGCGGCAAGCTTGATTTTTCCTTTGCTGGTTTAAAGACCTCGGTGCTCACACAGGTCAAGAAAATGTCCGATTCAGAGATTGAAGCCTCTAAGCATGACTTGGCTGCCTCCGTCCAAGCGGCCATTGTGGAGGTTTTGGTCAAAAAATCCGTAGCTGCTTTGAAGTTGACCGGTCTCAAAACGCTGGTTGTCGCAGGGGGAGTTGGCGCGAATCAATCCCTCAGAAAGAACTTGAAGGAGGAGTGCGCGCGTTTGGGCGCAAAGGTCCATTTTCCCGAGATGCATTTGTGTACAGACAACGGGGCCATGATTGCTTTGGCGGCGGCCATGAGGGTTCAGTACGGCATTGAGCAGGGGTCTAAATCCTACGCTTTTGACGTCAAACCCCGGTGGGCCTTAGGAGACTTGCCTCGCTGAAGGCCCAGTCCAAGCCCCTCCCAGCAAGGGGTGGATTTGGACGGAGTGGTTTGACTTCAAACCCATTTGATTGTTCTCAAGCCTATTACTGAACTTCTAGCGTAGAGACATTGCTTGCGATTTGTTTTTTGGACAAGCTGAGACTCAATACACCATTTTCTAGCTTGGCTTGACTCAAAGAAGGATCAATGGCCAAGGGCAACTCAAAGCTCAAATTGTATTTTCTGGCCGCTTGTTCTTGGGTCTCAATACGCACGATTTGGTCTTCGATTTTGATCATCAAATCGCTTTTGCTCACGCCTGGTACATCAATTTCCAAGGTGTAGGCGCTAACAGTCTCGGCGAAGTTGCTGATCTTAGAAGGTGTTTTCACCACATCCCCAAGAAACCTCTCGAAGGCTTGGATGGAAGGGCGCTTTTGAGCGGGATTGATGGAAACAGATAAAGGGGCAAATAGCATGGGTTTCTCCAAAGTTGCTGTTGAATCACAGGAGCGAAAATGCTCACCGATGGATCAGACATGGAGGTCTAGAACTGCGATTTCAAGGCTCAAAATGAAAGATCCTGCTTTATTTTCTAGACGTATTGAAATGCTTCAATTTGACCCAATATCAGCGGATTTTTTTGGCCAAAGTCATTTGGGCATCCCAGAAGATACGTCAAGAGGCTTCTCTGATGTCCAGGATGAAAGCGTCATTTGAAGTCCATAGCGGTCAAATTAAATGTTTTTTTGAGTACATTAGTATTCTATTTTGAGCCATTGTTGGTATTTCCATGCACCCGAGGGCTGACTCCTGCAAGGGGGCTTTGAATAGGGCCCAGGTTTGGGATTCAATCGGTTATACTTATAAGGCTTTGCGCTTCCAAAGGAGTGCATGCACACGCATCTCTTTACTTCCAAGAGATCGCGCAAGTTGAAAAATCAATCATCAAGGAATTTAAAATGTTATCTACAACGATCGCGCAAGTTATTGCGCAAAATGCTCGCGCTGCAAACGACACAGGTAGTCCTGAAGTCCAAGTGGCACTTTTGACAGCTCGTATCAACGAGTTGACCCCCCATTTCAAGACGCATGCCAAAGATCACCACGGTCGTCGTGGACTTTTGCGCATGGTCAGCCGTCGTCGTAAATTGTTGGATTACTTGAAATCTAAGGACTTGAACCGTTATTCAGCTTTGATTGCCAAGCTCGGTTTACGCAAGTAATTGGTATTCTTTTGCCAAAGGCGTCTGAGTTATACCCTTAGCTCAGACGCCTTTATGCATCTTGAGGATCAGAGATTTTTCTCAGGCCCTCAACAACGGAGAGTTTGATTGTGGATCGAAGCTGTGTCATTCCACCAAATGCGTGTCCAAGCCCAGGCGATACGACTTTGATGGAATGGCATTCTGTTCTATGACAACCCTCCAGGCTCAGGTGGCATGGCCCTCATGCCCCAAAACAAAATGGAGTTAAAACATGTCACTTTTTAAGAAAGTCACGAAGACCTTTCAATGGGGTCAACACACGGTTACCATGGAGACAGGCGAGATTGCTCGTCAAGCCACTGGTGCAGTTTTGGTCAACATCGATGACACAGTTGTTCTTGCAACTGTGGTTGCTTCGAAGTCGGCAAAGCCTGGTCAAGACTTCTTCCCCTTGACGGTGGACTACATTGAGAAAACCTATGCTGCAGGAAAAATTCCTGGAAGTTTTTTCAAGCGTGAAGCCAAGCCCTCTGAGTTGGAGACCCTTACCAGCAGATTGATCGATCGCCCCATTCGTCCTTTGTTTCCTGAAGGGTTTTTCAATGAAGTGCACTTGGTCATTCACACCTTGTCGTTGAATCCAGAGGTGGATGCTGATATTGCTGCAATGATTGCTTCTAGTGCTGCACTCAGCATTTCAGGAATCCCCTTTAACGGCCCCATTGGTGCGGCTAGAGTGGGTTATATCAATGGTGAGTATGTCTTAAATCCTGGACAAACACAGAGAAAAGACAGCATCATGGATTTGGTGGTTGCAGGAACTGAAGCGGCCGTTTTGATGGTGGAGTCAGAGGCTTTGCAGTTGAGCGAAGAAATCATGCTTGGCGCGGTGGTTTTCGGTCACGACCAAGGCAAAGTGGCCATCGACGCTATTCATGAGTTGGTCAAAGAGGCGGGTCACCCCGTTTGGGACTGGAAGGCAGAAGCAAAGAACGAACCCTTGATTGCCAAGGTGGGTGAATTGGCTGAAGGTCCTTTAAGAGCGGCTTATCAAATTCGCAACAAGCAACAAAGAACACAAGCATGCCGTGAGACCTATGCAGCAACTTTGGCGGGTCTTACCGCGCAGGGTGTTGAGTTCGATGCCGTTAAAGTCGAAGGTTTACTGTTTGATATTGAAGCCAAAATTGTTCGTTCACAAATTTTGGCTGGTGAGCCCCGCATCGATGGACGCGACACACGAACCGTGCGTCCCATTGAGATCAGAAACGGTGTTTTGCCAAGAACCCATGGTTCAGCCCTGTTCACCCGTGGTGAAACGCAAGCTTTGGTCGTGACCACCTTGGGCACAGATCGGGATGCTCAAAGGATTGACGCCTTGGCGGGTGAATTTGAAGACCGCTTCATGTTCCACTACAACATGCCTCCCTTTGCGACAGGTGAGGTGGGTCGTATGGGCAGCACCAAGAGAAGAGAAATTGGTCACGGACGTTTGGCCAAACGTGCTTTGGCGGCTTGTTTGCCTGATAAAGCGGATTTCCCCTACACCATGCGTGTGGTCTCTGAGATCACTGAATCCAATGGTTCCTCTTCCATGGCTTCCGTATGCGGAGGCTGTTTGTCTTTGATGGATGCGGGTGTTCCCATGAAAGCTCATGTGGCGGGTATTGCCATGGGCTTGATCAAAGAAGACAACCGTTTTGCCGTTCTGACCGACATCTTGGGTGATGAGGATCATTTGGGCGACATGGACTTCAAGGTGGCAGGTACCACCAACGGGATCACTGCTTTACAAATGGATATCAAAATCCAAGGTATCACCAAAGAGATCATGCAAGTCGCATTGGCTCAAGCCAAGGAAGCACGCATGCACATTTTGGGCAAAATGCAAGAGGTGATGGGTGAGGCGAAAACGGATGTCAGTAACTTTGCTCCACGTCTTTACACCATGAAGATCAATCCTGAGAAAATTCGTGATGTGATCGGTAAGGGCGGCGCAACCATTCGTGCGTTGACCGAAGAAACCGGTACACAAATCGACATTTCTGAAGACGGAACAATCACCATCGCCTCGACCGATGGCGCCAAGGCTGAGGAAGCCAAGCGTCGCATTGAGCAAATCACGGCAGAAGTCGAGATTGGCAAAATCTACGAAGGCCCCATCACCAAAATTTTGGATTTTGGTGCTTTGGTTAATTTGTTGCCAGGCAAGGATGGTTTGTTGCACATCAGTCAAATCAGCCACGAGCGTATTGCGAAAGTCACTGACGTTTTGGCCGAAGGTCAAATCGTCAGAGTCAAAGTGCTGGAGACCGATGAGAAGGGACGTGTCAAGTTGTCCATGAAGGCCTTGCTCGATCGCCCCCAAGCTCCTGAAGAAGGTTCAGAGCACCAGCACTGAATCGGTTGATCAGACACACAAAGCGGTTGGCAGCTGTTGGATGAAACGGCACCGCTTTGTGGTCTAAAACCGCCAACAAAATTGAAGTCATGAAAGCCATTGAAATTTCATCTTATGGAGGGCCTGAGGTCCTTCATTTGGTCGATAAAGACAAGCCTCTCCCTTCTACGGGTGAGGCTTTGATTCGTGTGAGCGCAAGTGGCGTGAACCGACCCGATGTCATTCAAAGGAAGGGGCATTACCCCGTCCCGCCAGGCGCCTCCGAGCTGCCAGGCCTTGAGGTGGCAGGTGTGATTGAGGCGGGAGATGAGCGGGCTTTGGCCGCTGCGGGCTTGAAGTTGGGAGATCGAGTCTGCGCTTTGATCGCTGGAGGGGGTTATGCGCAGTGGTGCGTGGCTCCTGTTGAGCAGTGTTTGCCCATTCCTCAGTCCCTGTCGGATGTAGAGGCTGCGAGCTTGCCTGAGACCTTTTTCACCGTTTGGAGCAACGTCTTCGATCGTGGACAGCTTAAAGCGGGTGAGACAATTTTGATTCAAGGCGGCACCAGTGGAATTGGTGTCACAGCCATCCAAATGGCAAAGGCTTTTGGTGCGCAAGTGATCGCGACCGCGGGATCTGAAGAAAAGTGCAAGGCTTGTTTGGAGCTGGGCGCTGATATTGCCATCAATTACAAAACACACGATTTTGCAGCCGAGGTCAAACGACTGGGCCCAGCGAAAGGTGTTCATGTTATTTTGGACATGGTGGCGGGTGACTATGTGGCCAAAGAGGTTGAATTGCTGGCGGAAGATGGTCGTTTGGTGATCATTGCGGTTCAAGGTGGTATTGAGTCCAAATTCAACGCCGGTTTGGTTTTGAGAAAGCGCTTGAATATCACAGGTTCAACCCTCAGACCTCGTTCGGTCGCCTTCAAGTCGCAAATCGCTCAAGCCCTGAGGGCTCACATTTGGCCCCTCTTGGAGAGTGGTCAGATCAAGCCTGTTATTTATAAAACGTTTGATGCTCACTTGCCAGAGTCTGGTGCGTTGGCCCACACTTTGATGGAGTCCAATCAACACATGGGTAAACTGGTGCTTTTGTGGGCATGAGGCAAAAGAAATGCGAAAAAAATTAATTGCAGGCAACTGGAAAATGAATGGCTCTAAGTCCTTTAACGAGGGCTGGGTGAAATCGATTCATGCGGCTTTGGCTGCCATGGGTCCGAGCCAAAATGCGGAGATCATGGTTTGTGTGCCAACTCCTTACCTATCGCAAATGGCGGGCTTGCTGGAGAACACTCCCGTTGCTTTGGGTGCTCAAGACGTCAGCGCGCACGCCAAGGGTGCTTACACAGGAGAGGTCTCACTGGGGATGCTTTTGGATGTGGGCGTTCAAGGGGTCATCATTGGGCATTCTGAGCGTCGTGCTTACCATGGTGAGAGCGACAGTGTGGTTGCACAAAAGGTCAAGGCTTGCATGTCTTCATCCATCACACCCATCGTGTGCTTGGGCGAGACACAAGAGCAAAGACAGTCGGGCCAAACGAACGACGTGATTCAATCTCAGTTGAGCGCGGTCATGGACGCCTTGGAGCAAGACTTTGAGCGTCTGGTGGTGGCTTATGAGCCTGTCTGGGCCATTGGGACGGGGCTCACTGCAACACCTGAGCAAGCGCAAGAGGTTCATGCATTCATTCGAGGACTTTTGGCCACCAAAACACGTCACGCTCAGGATTTAAAAATTCTCTACGGTGGCAGCATGAATGCGCAAAATGCATCTTCACTTTTGAGTCTTCCCGATGTTGATGGGGGCCTGATCGGTGGGGCATCGTTGTTGGCAGAAGATTTTGCAAAAATCATCACCAGTGCAAACGCTGAGTGCAATTGAACTATTTTAGAAATTAACAAAGAAATTACGGAGTAAAGTCACTATGGCAATGATCACCAACATCATTTTATTGGTTCAAGTTCTCTCTGCTTTGGCCATGATTGGCTTGATACTGATCCAACACGGTAAGGGCGCTGATATGGGGGCAGCCTTTGGTTCAGGCAGCTCTGGGAGCTTGTTTGGGGCAACGGGAGGTGCGAATTTTCTCTCAAGAAGCACTGCTGTTTTAGCGGGAATTTTCTTCGTCTCGACACTGGCTTTGGCTTATTTGGGTGGAGCTAAAAAGGACGTGCCCTCAGGCAGCGTTTTAGAGAGCGTTCAACTCCAAAGTGCGCCCAGTGACAAGCCCGCTTCTGCGGCTTCACAAATCCCTGGTGCAAACGACGCAGTCAAGTCCAACGTCGGTTCGCAATCAGACGCGTCAGTGCCCACCATGCCTGTCAGCAAGTCTGCAGGTTCTGGTGGCTCACCATCATCCAAGTGATCGGAAAAAAATAAAAAAAACCAATGTTTGAGCAGTTAATATTGTGTTTTAGAGTTAAAATTGCTGGCTAACTTGATCTGTCTTAACCTCTTGATTGATTGAGTTTTCATGAATATTTGGCCGTCGTGGTGAAATTGGTAGACACGCTATCTTGAGGGGGTAGTGGCGAAAGCTGTGCGAGTTCGAGTCTCGCCGACGGCACCAAATGAAGTATTTGTAACCCTGGTGTCAACCAGTTGGTGCACACTCCAGGTTGATCAAGCAGTCATAACTCGAGATTGAGATGAGCCTAAATTCTTACTTGCCGGTTTTACTTTTCATCATTGTGGGCCTCGCTGTTGGTGTAGTGCCCCAAGTTCTCGGTTATCTCCTGGGTCCCAAGCGGCCCTATGCTTCCAAAAACTCCCCTTATGAATGCGGCTTTGAGGCTTTCGAAGATGCCCGCATGAAGTTTGATGTTCGCTACTATTTGGTTGCGATCTTGTTCATTCTTTTTGATTTGGAAATTGCTTTTCTTTTCCCCTGGGCGGTTTCACTGAAACAAATTGGCGCTGTCGGCTTTTGGGCCATGATGGTGTTTTTGGGTATTTTGGTGGTTGGTTTTGCCTATGAGTGGAAAAAAGGCGCACTCGACTGGGAATAAAAACATGTCTATGGATGGTGTAATCAAAGAGGGCTTCATCACAACGTCGGTTGACTCTGTGGTCAATTGGGCCAAAACGGGTTCGTTGTGGCCCATGACCTTTGGTCTGGCTTGTTGTGCTGTGGAGATGATGCATGCTGGCGCTGCCAGGTACGACATTGATCGCTTCGGTATGCTTTTTCGTCCGAGTCCTAGGCAATCGGATTTGATGATTGTGGCTGGCACCTTGTGCAACAAAATGGCCCCTGCTCTGCGAAAAGTTTATGACCAAATGTCGGAGCCCCGTTGGGTGCTTTCGATGGGCTCATGCGCCAATGGCGGTGGTTACTACCACTACAGTTATTCCGTGGTTCGTGGCTGCGACAGGATCGTTCCTGTGGATGTCTATGTCCCTGGATGCCCTCCGACAGCAGAGGCTCTTTTGTATGGGGTCCTTCAGTTGCAAACAAAAATTCGTCGCGAAAATACGATCGCCAGATGAGTCAAAGGTAAAACATCCATGAGCTCACCCAACCAACAACTTTGCACATTGGTCACCCAAATCTTTGGTGACAAAGTGCAAGACCTCCGTTACGCATTGAATGAGGTGACCTTGACGGTCAAGGCCCAAGACTATTTGGAAGTTGCGCAAACTTTAAAAACTCACCCTGAGTTGGCTTTTGAGCAATTGCTTGATTTGTGTGGGGTGGATTACTCAGATTACAAACAAGGTCAAGAGAGCGCTTTCTCTTCAGCGCCTCGCTTTGCAGCGGTCTCTCACTTGTTGTCGATTGTTCACAATTGGCGCATCCGTTTAAGGGTTTTTGCGCCCGATGATGAGATGCCCATTTTGCCTTCAGTTTGTTCCATTTGGTCGTCGGTCAATTGGTTTGAGAGAGAGGCGTTCGATCTCTATGGAGTGATTTTTGAGGGTCATGAAGACTTGCGTCGAATTTTGACTGATTATGGCTTTATCGGTCATCCCTTCAGAAAAGACTTTCCCCTGTCAGGTCATGTCGAGATGCGATACGACGCTGAGCAGTCAAGAGTGGTTTACCAAGCTGTCACGATTGAGCCTCGCGAAAATACGCCACGCATCATTCGTGAAGAGCATTACGGTGGCTTGTGATAAGAGAACAAAATGGCCGAAATTAAAAATTACACCCTCAACCTAGGACCTCAGCACCCAGCTGCTCACGGGGTTTTGCGTTTGGTGCTGGAGCTTGATGGAGAGGTGGTTCAGCGTGCAGATCCGCACATCGGATTGCTCCATCGTGCGACAGAGAAGTTGGCGGAAAGCAAGACCTATATTCAATCCTTGCCTTATATGGATCGATTGGACTATGTGTCCATGATGAGCAATGAGCATGCTTATTGTTTGGCCATTGAGCGCATGTTGGGTCTAGAGGTTCCTGTTCGTGCGCAATACATCCGTGTGATGTTTGCTGAAATCACAAGGCTTTTGAATCATTTGCTCTGGTTGGGCTGTCATGGCTTTGACTGTGGCGCGATGAACATTTTGATTTACTGTTTCAGAGAGCGTGAAGATCTCTTTGACATGTATGAGGCGGTCTCTGGTGCACGTATGCATGCCGCCTATTTCAGGCCTGGTGGTGTCTACAGAGACTTGCCTGCAGAAATGCCGCAGTACAAGGTCAGTAAGATCAAGAATGCCAAAACCATCGCCAGACTCAATGAAAATAGACAGGGCTCATTGCTTGACTTTATTGAAGATTTCACCAATCGTTTTCCCAAGTTGGTGGATGAGTATGAGACGCTGTTGACTGACAACAGAATTTGGAAGCAAAGAACAGTTGGTGTGGGTGTGGTCACTCCTGAGAGAGCCAAGAACATGGGCTTTACAGGGGCCATGCTTCGCGGTTCAGGCATTGCTTGGGATTTGAGAAAGCACCAGCCTTACGATGTTTATGGGCAATTGGATTTTGACATTCCTGTTGGCAAAACTGGCGATTGCTATGACCGCTACTTGGTTCGCGTTGAAGAAATGCGCCAGTCCAACAAAATCATTCAGCAGTGTATTGCTTGGCTGAAGAACAATCCTGGTCCTGTGATCACCAGCAACCACAAGGTTGCCCCTCCTAGTCGTGTGGCCATGAAGTCCAGCATGGAAGAGTTGATTCATCACTTCAAGCTCTTCACGGAAGGTTTTCACGTGCCTGAGGGCGAGGCTTACGCAGCGGTCGAGCACCCCAAGGGCGAGTTCGGTATTTACTTGATCAGTGACGGGGCCAACAAGCCTTATCGCATGAAGATTCGTGCACCTGGTTTTGCGCATTTGGCTGCTATGGATGAGATGGCACGTGGACACATGATCGCTGATGCGGTGGCCATCATTGGAACCATGGACATTGTTTTTGGAGAGATTGATCGATGAGCGCATCACCAGACAAAACCGTGTTCAGCTTGGAGTTGGTCAGCGCCTTTGATCGCGAAACGGCCAAATACCCTCAAGAGCAAAGGCAGTCTGCCGTGATGGCTTGCCTCACCTTGATTCAAAAAGCTTACGGCCATGTGAGTCCTCCCAGTGAGAGGGCTTTGGCTGAGTATTTGGGCATACCTGCAATTGCTGTGCATGAGGTCACGACTTTTTACAACATGTACAACCAAGAGCCTGTTGGTCGCTTCAAGATCAATGTGTGCACCAACTTGCCTTGCCAGTTGAGAGGCGGCAATGAGGCCTTGAAGCATTTGTGCGACAAGCTGTCCATTGAGCCGGGCCAGACGACCCAAGATGGGTTGATCACTTTGCAGCCGGCAGAGTGCATGGGCGCTTGTGCAGATGCACCCGTATTGCTGGTCAATGACGTGAACATGTGCAGTTTCATGGAGCACGACAAAATTGATCGGCTTATTGAAGGTTTAAAACAAGAGGCTCAATCATGAGTTTGGAGTCGTTGCTCAAAGAGTTTCAAGCCACGGGCTTGGAGACTTGCTTTCACGATAGACACATCAATCCGCAAATCTATGCGGGCTTGAATGGTAAAAATTGGTCCATCAAGGATTATGAAGCCCGTGGTGGTTATCAAGCCTTGAAAAAGATTTTGGGTCTGGATGGTTCTGAGCCCATGACGCAAGACCAAGTCATTGCCACGGTCAAAGAGTCGGGTCTTCGTGGTCGCGGAGGCGCTGGCTTTCCAACGGGACTGAAGTGGAGCTTCATGCCTCGTCAGTTTCCAGGTCAAAAGTACTTGGTGTGTAACTCCGATGAGGGTGAGCCTGGTACATGCAAAGATCGTGACATTCTTGAGTTCAACCCCCATATCGTGATTGAGGGGATGGCCATTGCAGCTTACGCTATGGGGATCACGGTCGGATACAACTACATCCATGGAGAGATTTTCCAGTCCTATGAGCGCTTTGAAGCGGCGCTTGAAGAGGCGAGGGCACATGGCTATTTGGGTCAAAACATTCTGGGCAGCAGTTTTTCTTTCCAGTTGCATGCGGCCCATGGTTTTGGTGCATACATTTGCGGAGAGGAAACAGCGCTCTTGGAGTCCTTGGAGGGCAAAAAGGGACAGCCTCGCTTTAAGCCTCCCTTTCCAGCCAGTTTTGGCTTGTACGGAAAACCCACCACCATCAACAACACGGAGACCTTTGCTGCAGTGCCTTGGATCATTCGCAATGGTGGTGCTGCCTATCTGGCCTGTGGCAAGCCCAACAATGGTGGCACAAAGATTTTCTCGGTGAGTGGAGATGTGGAGCGTCCCGGGAACTATGAAATTCCAATGGGCACACCCTTTTCGAAGTTGCTTGAACTCGCTGGTGGTGTTCGAGGTGGTCGTGCTCTGAAGGCTGTGATTCCTGGAGGCTCTTCGGCCCCGGTGCTTCCTGCCTCAGTGGCAATGGAGATCACCATGGACTACGATTCGATTGCCAAAGCAGGGTCGATGTTGGGCTCTGGTGCGGTGATCGTCATGGACGAGACCCGTTGTATGGTTGAGAGTCTGCAGCGCTTGAGTTACTTCTACATGCACGAATCCTGTGGCCAATGCACACCCTGTCGTGAGGGTACGGGCTGGCTTTGGAGGATGGTCGATCGAATTGAAAATGGCCAAGGTCGTCAAAGCGATTTAGACATGTTGGATAACGTGGCAGAGAACATCATGGGCCGCACCATTTGTGCTTTAGGAGATGCTGCGGCAATGCCTGTCAGAGGAATGCTCAAACATTTCCGTTCAGAATTTGAGCACCACATCGAGCACAAATGTTGTGCCGTTCAGTCCACCGTATAAGGTAACAAGTAAATCATGGTTGAAATTGAACTTGACGGTAAGAAAATTGAAGTGCTGGAAGGCAGCATGGTGATGCACGCCGCTGAAAAAGCTGGCAACTACATTCCGCACTTTTGTTACCATAAAAAGTTAAGCATTGCAGCGAATTGCAGGATGTGTTTGGTCGATGTCGAGAAGGCTCCTAAACCCATGCCCGCATGTGCCACACCGGTCACCCAAGGCATGATCGTGAGAACCCAGTCTGACAAAGCCACCAAGGCACAAAAGTCGGTCATGGAGTTTTTGCTGATCAATCACCCTTTGGATTGCCCTATTTGCGATCAAGGCGGTGAGTGTCAGCTTCAAGATTTGGCCGTTGGGTATGGAGGATCCTCCTCAAGATATGAAGAAGAAAAACGAGTTGTTTTTCATAAGGATGTAGGTCCTTTGATCAGCATGCAGGAGATGAGCCGCTGCATTCATTGCACAAGATGTGTGCGCTTTGGTCAAGAAATTGCGGGCGTGATGGAGTTGGGGATGACTCACCGAGGTGAGCATTCTGAGATTGAGAGTTTTGTCGGCTCGAGCGTTGACTCTGAGCTCTCTGGCAACATGATTGACATCTGCCCTGTGGGTGCATTGACCAGTAAGCCGTTTCGCTATCAAGCAAGAACTTGGGAGCTGAGCCGTCGCAAGTCCATCAGCCCCCATGATGCCACCGGTGCGAACTTGGTCGTACAAGTTAAGAACCATCAAGTCTTACGGGTCGTACCCCTTGAAAATGAAGCGGTCAATGAGTGCTGGATTGCTGATCGGGATCGTTTCTCCTACGAGGCTTTGAGTTCGGCTGATCGATTGAAGACGCCCATGATCAAACAAGCAGGTGTTTGGAGCGAGGTGGATTGGCAAACGGCTTTGAACTTCATCGCTCACGGCTTAAAGGATGTGAAAGCTCGTCATGGTGCACAGAGCATTGGCACGTTGATGGGGCCTTCTAGCACCCTGGAAGAGTTGTACTTGGGCAGTGAGTTGACTCGCGCATTGGGCAGTGAAAATGTGGACTCCAGGTTGCGAGCGGCAGATTTCCATCACGATGGACAGGTTCATTGGCTGGGCACATCCATAGCCTCTTTGAATCAGATGCAACGCGTATTGGTCATTGGATCGAATATTCGCAAAGACCACCCCTTGCTTGCCCAGCGTGTACGCCAAGCCAGCAAACTCGGTGGCAAGGTCATGAGTCTCAACGCTTTCAATCCCGATTGGGCCATGTCCGTCCAAGAGTCTTTGAACGTACCCAGTCAAGACTGGGGTGATGCGCTCGTCATGCTTTGCCACGAGGTTGCCAAAATCACTTCCAGCACGCTTCCCGCTGAGATTCAAGGCATGACGGGTTCAGGCGATCAAGCCACGATCTCAAGAATTGCAAAATCATTGACAGAGATCCAAGGCCATAAGTGCATTTTGTTGGGTAACGCCTTTGCGCATCACCCCAATTCAAGTGCTTTGTTGGCGCTGGTGGACTGGATCGCTCAAGCGGTTTCTTCAACATTTGGCTTCTTAGGCGAGAGCGCGAACACGGTGGGTGCACAGTATGTTGGCGCTAGACCCGCTTTAAACTCAAGGGGCCTGAATGTTCAAGAGATGTTCAAGCCCGGGGCCTTGAAGGCGGCGGTACTTTTGAATGTGGAGCCCCAATTTGATTGTGCTCATTCAGATCAAGCCATTGAGGCCTTAAAGCAAATGGATTTGGTTGTGAGCCTCTCACCCTTTAAGACGAACTTGGAATTCAGCGATGTGCTTTTGCCCATTGCGCCGTTCAGCGAAACGCCAGGTACCTTTGTGAATACAGAGGGACGTGCTCAAACGTTCCATGCCGTGGTGAGGCCCTTGGCCGAGACCCGGCCGGCTTGGAAGGTTTTGCGTGTTTTGGCCAATGTGCTTGATTTACCTGGTTTTGAATACGAGAGCGTTGAGGATGTGAGGCTGAAGATGAAGGCCAGTTTGCCCGCTATCGAGAGTGTTCTGTCCAACAAGACACACGGTGCGATCAAGTTGGTGGCGAGCGAGGAGAGCCCTTGCGTGAGTGCCAGCTATCAGCTCGACGCGTTGGTGCGCCGTTCATCTTCATTGCAATTGACTGCAGATGCCAGGATGGGGAGATAAGGCCATGGTGGATTTGATTTTCAATTGGGGCCTGGGTTTGATCTCCGAGTCTTGGTGGGCGCAAATGGCTTGGCCCGTTGTGTGGACTTTGTTAAAAATCGTTGCGCTTTTGCTCCCTTTGATGCTTTGCGTTGCTTACCTCACCCTTTGGGAGAGAAAAGCGATTGGTTTTACGCAAATTCGTGTGGGCCCCAACCGAACGGGTCCTTTTGGTCTTTTGCAGCCCATTGCCGATGCGCTCAAACTTTTGACCAAAGAGATCATCATGCCTACACAGGCCCACTCTGGCTTGTTTTTGTTGGGTCCGATCATGACCATCATGCCTGCTTTGGCAGCTTGGGCAGTGGTGCCCTTTGGTCCTGAGGTGGCCTTGGCCAATGTCAATGCAGGATTGCTTTTCTTGATGGCCATCACATCGCTTGAGGTTTATGGCGTGATCATCGCGGGTTGGGCCTCCAACTCCAAGTACGCATTTTTAGGTGCCATGCGGGCGTCGGCTCAGATGGTGAGCTATGAAATTGCGATGGGCTTTTGTTTGGTGGTGGTGTTGATGGTCACGGGTTCATTGAACATGTCTGAAATCGTGATGGGACAAAACAAAGGAACGTTCGCCTCCATGGGCTTGGGGTTCTTGTCTTGGAATTGGCTACCACTGCTGCCCATCTTTGTTGTTTACTTCATCGCTGGTTTGGCAGAGACCAATAGACACCCCTTTGACGTGGTTGAGGGCGAGTCTGAAATTGTGGCTGGCCACATGATCGAATACTCAGGTATGTCTTTCGCCATGTTCTTTTTGGCAGAGTATGCCAACATGATATTGGTCTCGACCATGTCGGTCATCATGTTCCTTGGTGGATGGCTTCCGCCCGTTGAGTCGGAACTGTTGGCTTGGATCCCCGGTTGGATCTGGATGGCTGCGAAGACCTTTGTCGTGGTCACCATGTTTTTGTGGGTGAGGGCGACTTTCCCACGCTTTAGATACGATCAAATCATGCGCTTGGGCTGGAAAATCTTTATACCGATCACTTTGGTGTGGTTGGTGGTGGTTGGCCTTTGGATGCAAACACCATGGAACATCTGGAACTAATAAGTCTGGAGTAAATTGAGATGACCACGCTTTCTATCAGTACCGATCGATCCGCTTTTTCTTGGAAGGATTTCTTGTCCAGCTTTTTGCTGCTCGAGTTGTTCAAGGGCATGGCATTGACTGGCAGATATCTTTTCGCCCGAAAGATCACCATTCAGTTTCCAGAAGAAAAAACACCAGCCAGCCCTCGCTTCAGAGGCCTGCACGCTTTGAGAAGGTATGAAAACGGCGAGGAGCGTTGCATTGCTTGTAAATTGTGTGAGGCGGTCTGTCCTGCCATGGCCATCACCATTGAGTCCGATGTGAGAGAAGATGGCTCAAGAAGAACGAGTCGTTACGACATTGATTTGACCAAATGCATTTTTTGTGGATTTTGTGAAGAGAGTTGCCCCGTTGACTCAATCGTAGAGACCCACATCTTTGAGTACCACGGTGAAAAAAGAGGTGACTTGTACTTCACCAAAGAAATGCTTTTGGCCGTCGGGGATCGTTACGAACCCGAAATCGCCAAAAACAAGGCGGCTGATGCCATTTACCGTTGATCTTACGTTTTCATAAAAAAACACGACAAACCTCATCAAAACATATGGATCCTCAGTCAGCTCTTTTTTATGTCTTTTCAGCCATTCTTTTGGTGGCTGCGTTTCGCGTGATCACGGTGAGCAACCCCGTTCATGCAGCACTTTTTTTGGTGCTCAGTTTCTTTCAAGCATCTGGAATTTGGATGCTCTTAGAGGCGGAGTTTCTATCCATCACTCTGGTGTTGGTTTATGTGGGCGCAGTGATGGTGCTGTTTCTTTTCGTGGTGATGATGCTCGATATTGATGTCGAAGCGTTGAGAAGAGGGTTTTGGAACAATTTCCCACTCGCTGCCACAATCGGTTCGGTCATTGCCCTGGAATTGGCTGCGGTCTTGATGGGGGGATTCAGATTGAGTCAGCCCGCCAAGCAATTGGGTGCGGATGTGCTCAGTGGCTCACAGTACTCCAACACACAATTGCTGGGCGTGTCTTTGTACACTGAGTACTTGTACCCCTTGGAGCTTGCTGCGGTTATTTTATTGGTGGCGATCATTGCAGCCATTGCATTGACGCTCAGGGGCAGAAAGGACAGCAAGTACCAAAACCCATCCGAGCAAGTCCGTGTGCGAGCATCAGACCGCCTGAGTATTGTGAAGATGCAGGCTGTCAAAGCCGTTGCTGATGAGGTGGTGGTGCCTGAGGCGCAAGACAATGCTGCACTCGGGCAAAACAAAGATTCGGAGCCAAAGAAATGACCGTAACTCTTGGACACTACTTGACCCTGGGCGCCATTTTATTTGCGCTCTCGGTCACAGGCATCTTTTTAAACCGTAAAAATATCATTGTGCTATTGATGGCCATTGAGTTGATGCTCTTGGCAGTGAATATGAATTTCATTGCCTTTTCGCACTATCTCAACGACATCCAAGGACAAGTGTTTGTCTTCTTTATTTTGACAGTCGCTGCCGCAGAGTCGGCGATTGGATTGGCCATTTTGGTACTTTTATTCAGAAACCGATCCAGCATCAACGTTGATGAACTCAATACGCTTAAAGGTTGATTGAGTCATTTCACTAAACATACATTGAATTCATGAGTCAAACGCTTAATCTCACAACCCTCACAATGATTCCTTTGGCGCCTTTGCTAGGCTCCATTCTCTCAGGTGTGTTGGGAACTCACATGGGTGGAAACGTCATTGGGCGTCGCGCCAGTCATGGGGTGACGATACTGGGTGTTTTCATTGCCTTTGTCTTGTCCGCCTTAACACTTCAAAGTGTGGCGATGGATGGGGCTCGCTTTGAGGGAACGCTCTACAACTGGATGCAAGTGGGCGACTTGAAGATGGAAGTGGGCTTTTTGATCGATGGACTCACTGCACTCATGATGTGTGTCGTGACCTTTGTTTCCTTGATGGTTCACATCTACACCATTGGCTACATGCACGAAGATGAGGGGTACAACCGATTCTTCTCCTACATCTCGCTCTTTACCTTCGCCATGTTGATGCTGGTGATGAGCAACAATTTGTTGCAACTCTTCTTTGGTTGGGAGGGTGTGGGTTTGGTGTCGTATTTGTTGATCGGTTTTTGGTTCAACAAGCCCAGTGCTATTTTTGCAAACATGAAAGCCTTCTTGGTCAACCGTGTGGGTGACTTTGGATTCATCTTGGGCATTGGCCTCATTGCGGCCTACACGGGTAGTTTGAACTACGTGGAAGTCTTTGACAAAATCGCCTCTCAATCTCAGACCCTACTGCCCGGAACCGATTGGCTGCTGGTCACGGTCATCTCCATTTGTCTCTTCATCGGCGCCATGGGTAAAAGTGCACAGTTTCCTTTGCATGTTTGGTTGCCAGACTCCATGGAAGGTCCTACACCCATCTCTGCGTTGATTCATGCGGCCACGATGGTGACGGCTGGTATCTTCATGGTCTCTCGCATGTCTATGATTTTTGAGATGAGCGATGTCGCTTTGAATTTTGTGTTGGTGATTGGCTCCATCACCGCTTTGTTCATGGGCTTTTTGGGCATCATTCAAAACGACATCAAAAGAGTGGTTGCCTATTCAACGCTCTCGCAATTGGGCTATATGACGGTGGCTTTGGGTGTTTCAGCATACCCTGTGTCCATCTTCCATTTGATGACCCATGCGTTTTTCAAAGCCTTGTTGTTCTTGGCAGCTGGCTCTGTCATCATGGGCGTGCATCACAATCAAGACATCCGTTGGATGGGGGGGCTCAGAAAGTACATGCCCATCACTTGGATCACTTCTTTACTCGGTTCTTTGGCCTTGATCGGCACGCCGTTCTTTTCAGGTTTTTACTCCAAAGACAGCATCATTGAGGCTGTGGCCGAAAGTCACCTCCCAGGATCGAGCTTTGCTTACTTTGCCGTTTTAGCGGGTGTGTTCGTCACAGCCTTTTACTCTTTCAGAATGTACTTCTTGGTCTTTCATGGAGAGGAGCGCTATCACTTGAACCCAGATGCGCATCACGATGATCACGGTCATGGCCACGGCCATGATGATCATCCCCATGAGTCCCCCTGGGTGGTGACCTTGCCATTGATTTTGCTGGCCATTCCTTCGGTCCTCATTGGCTACTTCACGGTTGAAGGTGTTTTGTACTCAGACTTTTTGAGTGACGCCATTCGCATCCAAAACGAGCATCACCCTGTGATGCACGAGTTGGCAGAGCATTTTGAAGGTCCCTTTGCAATGGGTGCTCTGGCTTGGAGCACGGTGCCGTTTTGGTTGGCTCTTGGCGGAGTCTTCAGTGCATTTTACTTCTACATGGTTAATCCAGCCATTCCGGCTTGGTTCAAGGCCCGATTGTCGTGGCTACAAAATATCCTTGAGAATAAATATTACCTCGACTGGTTCAATGAAAACGTGCTTGCTCGAGGTGGGCGTTTATTGGGCGGAGTACTTTGGAAAACCGCTGACCAACGCATCATTGACGGCTGGTTGGTCAACGGTACATGGCGCTTGATGGGCAAGTTGGCCGTGTGGATACGTCCCTTGCAAAGTGGATTTTTATACCATTATGCTTTGGTCATGATACTGGGCGTGTTTTTGTTGATGTCTTGGTTTGTATGGCTCAAGCCGTCATTCTGAACTCGTCATTGAAATTGTAAAAATAGAGAGAATCGAAACAACATGGGACTGTTAAGCATAGCGATCTGGACACCGATCATCTTCGGTTTGGTCTTGCTTCTTTTTGGACGCGATCAGCATGCCAAGGTTGTTCGTTGGGTGGCACTGATTGGGGCTTTGTTCAGCCTTTTGGCAACGATTCCGCTCTACACCCATTTTGATGCCACACAGGGACAAATGCAGTTTGTGGAAAATGTCTCATGGATCGAGCGATTCAATGTGTTTTATCACTTGGGCATTGATGGCATTTCCATTTGGTTTATTTTGCTCACGGCCTTCATCACCTTGATTGTCGTCATTGCTGCTTGGGAAGTGATCACTGAGCGAGTCCATCAGTACATGGGTGCATTTCTCGTCTTGAGTGGACTCATGATGGGCGTGTTTGCAGCATTGGATGCCTTGCTTTTTTATGTGTTTTTTGAAGCCACTTTGATCCCCATGTATTTGATCATTGGTGTTTGGGGGGGGCCTCGAAAAATTTATGCCGCCTTCAAATTCTTTTTGTATACCCTTTTGGGTTCTGTGTTGATGTTGGTGGGTTTGATCTATTTGTATGTCCAATCGGGGGGGAGCTTTGAGCTCACCCGTTGGTACCAGTTGCCACTGTCTTCACAAGCGCAGACCTTGCTTTTCTTTGCTTTCTTTGCCGCATTTGCGGTCAAGGTTCCAATGTGGCCCGTGCACACTTGGCTCCCCGACGTGCACGTTGAGGCGCCAACAGGTGGCTCAGCCATTTTGGCGGCCATCATGCTGAAATTGGGTGCCTACGGTTTCATCCGTTTTTCATTGCCCATCTTGCCCGATGCCTCTCACATGTGGGCTCCCTTGTTGCTGGGCTTGTCCTTGGTGGCTGTGATCTATGTAGGGTTGGTGGCCTTGGTGCAAGAGGACATGAAGAAATTGGTGGCCTATTCGTCAGTGGCCCACATGGGTTTTGTGAGTCTGGGTATTTTTCTCTTCACCCCCTTGGGGCTTGAAGGGGCATTGGTACAGATGATTGCCCACGGTTTTGTCTCCGGTGCCATGTTCTTGTGCATTGGCGTCTTGTATGACCGAGTTCATTCAAGAGAAATTTCCTCATACGGCGGTGTGATCAACACCATGCCCAAGTTTGCCGCATTTGCTCTTTTGTTTGCCATGGCCAACTGTGGACTGCCAGGTACTGCAGGTTTTGTGGGTGAGTGGATGGTCATTTTGGCCAGTGTCAAAGAGAATTTATGGTTAGGTCTTGGTGCGGCTACGGCCCTGATTTTTGGCGCGGCCTATACGCTGTGGATGGTCAAACGCGTCTATCTTGGTCCAGTCACCAAGCCTGAGGTGGCTGAGTTGGAGGACATCAACTCCAGAGAATTTGTCATGCTGCTCTTGCTCGCATTGGCCGTCATTGCCATGGGGGTGGACCCTAAGCCCTTTACGGATGTCATGGGCAACTCGGTCACTGAGTTGCTCAAGTTGGCTGCAACGAGCAAGATTGCGTCATGAAATTTCTTTCAAACATCAATTATTCTAAGAGTGGAAAACTAACATGATCGACGTTTCAAGTTGGATCAGCATCAGTCCTGAGGTTGTTTTGTTGGTGATGACCTGCATCATCTCTTTGATCGACCTTGGCGTTCAAACGCCCAAGAGAACCTTGACTTTTGTGTTGACACTTTTGACACTGCTGGTGGTGAGCATCATGGAGATCATGCTGGCCAATGAGGGCAGTGTGAGCTTTGGTTTTTCTCACATGGTCGTCTTTGACCCCATGGGTCACTGGTTGAAGGCCTTTTCGGGCTTGGCCGTATTGACAACTTTCGTCTATGGACGCCCCTACGCCGCAGACCGGGGAATGCTCAAAGGTGGTGAGTTGTTCACCCTGGGCCTTTTTGCTCTACTGGGCATGATGGTGATGATTTCAGGCAACCATTTCTTGGTGATCTACCTCGGCCTTGAAATGCTCACCCTTTGCAGCTATGCCCTGGTGGCTTTGAGAAGAGACCATGCAGCATCTACGGAAGCTGCAATGAAGTACTTTGTTTTGGGCGCCTTGGCCAGTGGTTTCTTGCTCTATGGTCTATCCATGTTGTACGGTGCGACAGGCTCTTTGGACATCAGTCGCGTTTTTGAGAGCATCTCTACAGGACAAATTCAGCCCCAAGTTTTGGTGCTGGGCCTGGTGTTTGTGGTTTGTGCTTTGGCCTTCAAGTTGAGTGTGGTGCCTTTTCACATGTGGGTCCCTGATGTTTATCAAGGCGCGCCCACGACAGTGACGTTGATGATTGCGGGTGCTCCAAAGTTGGCTGCATTCGCCATCACCATTCGCCTCTTGGTGAGTGGTCTCTTGCCGATGGCTCAAGACTGGCAACAAATGCTGATCATCTTGAGTGTGTGCTCTTTGGCCGTTGGTAATTTGGCCGCTATTGCACAGACCAACCTCAAACGCATGTTCGCCTTTTCAACCATCTCCCAGATGGGTTTTGTTTTGATTGGCTTGTATTGTGGGGTCTTTCAGGGCAACAGTGCCGATGCCGCGAACGCTTACAGCTCTGCCATGTTTTATGTGATCACGTATGTGTTGACGACTCTGGCTGCTTTTGGTGTGATTTTGTTGCTTGCAAGAGAAGGCTTTGAAAGCGAAGAGATCTCAGATCTCGCGGGTTTGAACCAACGCAGCCCCTTGTATGCCGGTGTGATGGCCATTTGTCTGTTCTCTCTGGCTGGCATTCCACCCTTGGTTGGTTTTTATGCCAAATTATCGGTTCTACAAGCCTTGTTGGCCTCTCAATTGGCGGGTTCTATCTATTTGGTGATCTTTGCTTTGGTCATGTCTTTGTTGGCCGCTTTTTATTATTTGCGCGTGATCAAGGTCATGTATTTTGATCAACCCCTGACAGCCACAACGGTATCAGCATCTTGGGAAGTGCGTTGGTTGTTGACGCTCAATGGACTCTTGGTCTTGGCGACAGGTCTTTTTCCTGGTGGACTGATGAACTTGTGCGCTCAAGCCATCTTGCAATCATTGGGCTAAGTCGAGCTGCGCTAAGCACATGTCTTCGAGTGGATCACTGAGGGTTCAATTCCTCTAGCGTCGTTCCTTGCCCTTGCTGCCAATAAAGTCCTGCCACTGGCGTGGGTGTCATTTTTCAGTCATAATTTGCGCATGAAAGTCCTAGATCTCCAATGCTCTCAAGCGCACCAATTTGAAGGTTGGTTTGCGTCTGAGGATGATTTTCAAAGTCAATTGTCGAAGGGTTTGGTGGAGTGTCCCATGTGTGGGCAAGTCGATGTTTCTAAACGCCTGAGTGCGCCAAGACTCAACCTCTTGTCTTCAAAGACTTCGCGCACCGAGGGCTTGTCAATGGCTCAGCCCAAATTGCAGCCCCACGAGGTTGATCGCGATCTGAGCCCCACTGAAGTTCCATCGGTCTCCTCACAAGAGTCTGCTTCTGGTGAGCTGGCGTTGGCTCATGACGCCAACGCTCAAAACATGCAGCTGCAACTTCAGGCCAATTGGCTCAAAATGGTCAAAGAAGTCATTGCCAACACCGATGATGTGGGTACTCAATTTGCGGATGAGGCGCGCAAAATGCATTACGGTGAAACGCAAGAGAGGAACATTCGGGGCCAAGTCAGCGCCGAAGAGTCCATGGAGCTATTGGAGGAAGGTATTCCTGTGATGCCATTGATCATCCCCTCGGCTTTAAAAGGCCCCATTCAGTGAGCTTGGTGCTCAGGCATCCTCAAAAATCTTCAAGCTTTTTCTGAGCGCTCACTGCGCGGTTCAATGGGGCGTGGGGCGTTTGTTCTTAAAAGATTTACGGATCAAAGAGATCACGCATTTTCTTGAACTTGGGTCTTCATCCTCACTCATGCAGGTGAATTGGCCAGGCCTAGACCATGACTCAAAGTTTGTTCAGGATTTATGGTTCTCTTTTAAATCCAACATTCTTCACAATCTCAGACCATTGATTTTTCTCTAAATTCAAGAGTTTCGAGAACTCATCGGGCGTGCTGATTTGGGGTTCGATACCTTGAGATTGAAGTTGGTCTTTTGAGGTACTGTCGCGACTTGCTTGTGCAAGTGATTTCGAGATATGTTGTACCAACTCTGCGGGCATATTGGCGGGCCCAATTAAACCGTACCATGTCCCGATCACCACACCTGAAACGCCTTGCTCGGCGAAGGTGGGAACATCATGGATCAACGCCGATCGGGTGTTGGTGGCCATGGCCAAAGCCTTGAGTCGATTCGTTTTGATGTGCTGCATGACCGCGGGCGGGGTGGAGAAGGTCATTTGAACGCGTGAGGCCAAGAGGTCAACCAAAGCAGGACCGGAGCCTTTGTAAGGGATGTGAACAGCTTGGATGCCTGCCTTGCTCAAAAAAAGCTCCATGGCCAAGTGGGTCAGACCACCACTTCCTCCTGAGGAATAGCTGAGTTGGCCGGGGTGCGACTTGGCATAAGAGAGCAAAGACGCCAAAGAGTTGAAGCCAGAGTTGCTGTTCACCACCAGAACCAATGGGGTGGAGGCGAGCAGGCTGATGGGGGTGAAGTCTTTGCTTGCATCAAAGCTGAATCTTTGTAGCAGCAGTGCGTCAATGAACTGAGACACGCTGATAAAGCCAAGGGTGTAGCCATCATTGCTGGCTTGAGCGATCAAGT
Source organism: uncultured Burkholderiales bacterium (assembly GCA_903933115.1). Lineage (GTDB taxonomy): Bacteria > Pseudomonadota > Gammaproteobacteria > Burkholderiales > Burkholderiaceae_C > Limnohabitans. The sequence goes on along the minus strand of CAIZIT010000078.1, from coordinate 28,299 downwards.
CCAGTCCAATCATGCCCGATGCACCAGGCCGATTGTCTACCACAACCCCTTGTTGCCAGATGTCGCTCGCCATTTGAGCAAATTTTCTAGCTGTGAAATCTGTTCCAGCGCCTGGCGCTGTGGGAACGATCCATTTGATTGGCTTCTTAGGGTAGTCGTTGAAGGCGCCTGCCGAATTGTTGGCGGCCCAACTCATGGTGCTTGCGATCAAGAGGGCGGTGAGGGCGCACCATTTTTTGAAGTTCAACACGTTGGTTCGGTATGGCATGGTTGACCTTTTCTTTTTCTTTGGTGTTCAATTCGGGTCAAGAGCAGCGCTTGGTGTTGGAGAACACTTGAAAGGCACCGGTCCTTGAACACGACAGATTCGTTGGGTGAGCAGACAGGGCGTGAGCCCTCATTTTTCAATCGGACGGGACAATTGAATTGCGTTTGATGAAGGCCGCATAGTTGTCACGCTCTTTTTTCATGGACAAGTACAAGGCATTGAGGGAGTCGGTCTCAGCAATGAGTCCTTGTGCTTCAAGCTTATTGGTAAAGCTTGCAGATTTCGTGATCATCATCAATTCCTTGTGAAGCTTTTCAACAATGGTGTTTGGCGTGCCACTGGGCGCAACAAGACTAAAGGAGCTGTTCGTATTCACATCGCTGTATCCTGCATCGCTCATGCTCGCAAGGCCTGGGATCAGGGCTGTTTTGTATTCACTCACGATGGGGATGACTTTACCGGACTTGATCAGTTGAAGGGACGAGGCCAAATCGGGCATCATGAATTGAATCTGTCCTGCCAGCAAGTCTTGGTAGGCAGGGGCAACCCCTTTGTAGGGCACATGGAGGAATTTGGCGCCTGTTTTCTCCTCCAGCATTCGAACGCCCAGGTACGTGGTGCTGCCCGTTCCAGCGGAGCCAAAAGAAAGTTTGTTGGGCTCTTTCTTTCCCATTTCGATCAGCTCTTGCAAGGTTCTAATTTTTGAGCTCGGGTGTACAACGATCACCAAGGGTCCTAGGGCTCTCACAATGGGTGTGAAGTCTTTTTCCGCATCGTAGTTCAAGTTTTTATAAAGCGCGCCATTGATCGTCAAGGATGTGTTGGCAGAGACCAAGAAGGTGTAACCATCTGCAGGCGACTTGGCCACAGCACTCGCTCCGATGTTGCCACTGGCACCTGGGCGATTGTCCACAATGAATTGCTGCTTGAAGGCTTCGCTTAAAGACTGTGCCAGCATGCGGGCATACATGTCTGTGCCTCCTCCTGCTGAAGAGGAGACAATCAATTTGACGGGTCGATCGGGCCAATTGTCTTGGGCAAAGAGGGTGCTCGTGAGGAGCATTGAGGCGCTCAAAAGGCCAAGAATTTGAAGGATCAATTTTTTCATAAGGAAGGAGTCGCTGAATAAAAAGGGAAGGCACTTGTGAACTGCACCCCAAAAGTTGAACGCCCGCACCAAAGACAAGTCAATTTTGAAAAGGAGGGTGGTCGTCTCTCAAAAGGCGAAAGTTCTCCGTTTTTCTCTCACGCGCTCTGGCTGGTCGGGGCTCATAAAAAAAACACCCAGTTGGGATCATGCCCGAGCCTGAGCACTTTTCCTTCAGGGATCTTACCTAGGTCCAGCACCGAGAGCATTCGCCTGGTGTCGACTGGATTCGTCTCTTCATGATCTGGGCCAGGGGAGGCCTCTTAGGGTAAGAATTAGTTGCGAAAGTCAACTATCTATGCATAATGTCTTGATGCAAACGCTCCTCACACAATTGATCGGCATCAAGCACCCCATCATTCAAGCCGGAATGAGTTGGGCTTCCTCCAGTGCAGCCCTTCCGGGCGCAGTCTCCAACGCCGGGGGATTGGGTGTTTTGGCTGCAGGCCCTTTGTATGTGGAGGATCTGGAGCGAGAGTTGCTCGCCATGAAGCAAGCAACCCCAAACCCCTTTGGTCTGAACATTCCCCTCTACAGCCCCAAGTCCAAAGAGTTCTTGTCTTTGGCTCTCAAGCATCGTGTTCCGGTGGTGATCGCCTCCCAAGGTGGACCCAAAGCGCACCTTCAAGCGTTCAAAGACCAAGGCATTTTATGGTTCCATGTGGTGGCTTCCTTGGAGCACGCATTGAAGGCTCAGGATGCAGGCGTGGATGCTGTGGTGGTGGTCGGTGCTGAGGCTGGGGGTCACCCACCCGGCAACGATGTCAGCACTTTGATCAATGTGCGCCATGTCTTAAAGCATCTGAGCATCCCCGTCATTGCTGGTGGTGGTGTTGCGGATGGCTGGGGGATTGCTGCGCTCTTGGCTTTGGGCGCACAGGCTGTACAACTGGGAACTCGCTTTTTAATGACCCAAGAGGCTTGGGTTCACGAGAACTACAAGCAACAAGTTTTGAAGACCCAGGTGGATGAGACTTTGATGGTGGGACGCAGCATGCAACCTGTTCGCATGATCCATAACGATTTTGCCAAAGCCGTGCTCGAGGCAGAAAAGTGTGGTCTGGCGGATGATCAAAAGTTGGAGCTCTTTAAAGAAGGGACCTTAAAGAAAGCGGCATTGCTAGGCGACATGCAGTGGGGCAAAGTGGAGATGGGTCAAAGTGCGGGATTGATTGATGAAGTGTTGAGTGTTGAGGCCTTGATGGCCCAATTGGTGTCTGAGCTCGATGAGGCGGTACAGAGAATGTGCAACATGCGTGCTTCAGATGAAAATCATATGACAAAGGGAAAATAGACAATGACGGTACTCCTCAGTGAAAAAAAAGATGGTGTTTTGGTCTTGACCATGAATCGCCCGCAAAAGCACAATGCTTTGAACACCGATCTCACTCAGCAGCTCTTGGATGCCATCACCTCCTCAGAGTTGGATCCCGAAGTGCGTGCTTTGGTGTTGGTGGGCCAGTCACCCTCCTTTTGCGCAGGGGCCGACACCACAGAATTTTCTTCCCTCACCCCTCAAGATCCCCAGGCCGTTCAAGCCAGGGCAGACTTGACCATGGCGCTGCATTTGTCGTTTTCTAAAATTTCAAAACCCGTGATTGCTGCCGTCACCGGCAACGCTCTGGGAGGGGGGGCAGGATTGGCGCTAGCTTGCGATATGGTGGTGATGGCTGAAGATGCGAAATTCGGTTATCCCGAACTCAAGCACGGTATTGTGGCGGCCGTTGTATTGGCCAATTTGGTTCGACAAATGGGGCCCAAGAAAGCTTTTGAGTTGGTCTCCAGTGCCAGCCCGATCAATGGTTTCAAAGCCCAGGAGTTGGGTTTGGTCAATCAAGTGGTCCCCACACCTGAGGTGTTGCCCACTGCCATGGCTCTTGCGAAGAGTTTGGCTGCATGGAGTCCGATGGCGATGGCCACCACCAAAAGAACGTTTTACCGTGCGATGGATTTGAGTTTGTCCCAAGCCCTTGAGGTGGGACGAGACGCCAACATCATGATGCGGGGTTTTCAGTTGGCCAAAAACCACTCCTGAGCAGCCCGCTTTCACGCTTTCCTCCTCTTCAACCAAAGACCACTTCATCATGAAACCTCTCCAAGGCATCAAAATATTGGACCTCTCCAGAGTCTTGGCCGGGCCCTTCGCCAGCATGATTTTGGCGGAGTTGGGGGCTGAGGTCATCAAAGTCGAGCAGCCTCAGCAAGGCGATGAAACGAGAGGCTATGAGCCCTTTGTTCGAGGACCCAAGGAGAAAGTCTCTGCCTACTTCATGGCGTTCAACCGCTCCAAAAGATCGATCACCGTGAATTTAAGACATCCCGAAGGACAGGCTCTGATCAAGGACCTGTCCTCAAAAGTGGATGTGGTGCTTGAGAATTTTCCTGTAGGAACGCTGGCCAAATATGGCTTGGATTATGCCCGGCTGAAAGACATCAACCCACAGCTGCTCTACATCTCTTGCACAGGCTTTGGTGAAACGGGCCCCTATGCGTCCAGAAAAGGCTACGACACCGTCTTTCAGGCCATGGGCGGGATCATGAGTTTGACGGGTGAGAGGGGTGGCGGGCCTGTGAAACCTGGCTTGCCTGTGGCGGATCTCACCTCAGGTCTTTGGCTTTGTATTGCGGTGCTCAGCACCATCATTGGGCGCCTTGGAACGCATCGGGGCGCTCATGTTGACTTCTCTATGCTGGATGGTCAAGTCGGACTCCTCTCGTTGGCTGCAGCGCGTTATTTCACCTTGGCGGAAGTGCCCGAGAGAATGGGCACTGAGCACCCAGGCCGTATCCCCTCCTCAGCCTTCGTTTGTGCTGATGGCAAGTGGGTACAAATCACGGGTGCTGATCAACACTGGGAGCCTCTTTGCAATTTATTAGGGTTGGAGGCTTGGGCCAAGGATCCAACACTTGCTAAAAACTCTGATCGTATACAAAGGCGAGCTGAGGTATTGAGTGGATTGGCCAAAGCGATCTCCTTGCTCGATCGCGATGAAATGTGTCGCCGCTGTGATGCCGTGGGTGTACCCGCTGGCCCCATTTTGCAAGTTGATGAAATTTTGGCCAACGAACACGTGGCAGCAAGGCAGATGGTGGGTGAATTTGAACATCCGCTCATTGGACGCTTTCCCTACCTGAAGGTGCCCTTTCAATTCGAAGGCTTTGATGCGGTTGAAGCCTCCTCGCCCCCTTTACTCGGTGAGCACACCCATCAAGTGCTCAAAGAGTACTTGGGGCTCAGTGAGCAGCAAATTGAGGCATTGAGAAGTGCCAACGCCATATAAACATTAAGCATCTATTACCATCAAGGAGAACATCATGAAAAAAATCATCCAACTGGCCAGCGTTGTCAGTCTTGTCCTGAGCACCTGTTCACTGTCTTGGGCACAGTCCAATTACCCGATCAAGCCCTTGGTCTTGATCAACCCTTACGCACCAGGTGGGCCCACCGATTTGATCAGCCGGGTCATGGCCAGGGGATTGAGCGATCAACTCGGTCAAAGTGTCATCGTTGAAAATAAAGCGGGGGGAGGCGCCTCCATTGGAGCGAGTTTTGTGGCAAAAGCCCCCCCCGATGGCTATACCTTGTTGATGGGGACATCCGCCGCACATGTGGTGACTCCCATGGCCACTTCCGTGCCCTATGACGGCTTGAAGAGTTTTGAATTCATTGGCATCATTTGCAATGTGCCCAATATCTTGACCGTGCACCCCAGTGTCAAAGTCGACAACCTCAAAGACTTCGTGGCCTTGGCCAAGTCCAAGCCCGGGCTCTTGAGCTATGGCTCTGCCGGTATGGGCAGCTCACCTCACATTGGTGCCGAGATGTTCAAGTACAAGGCGGGTATTGAGATGACCCACATTCCATACCGCGGTGCTGGTCCTGCCATTACCGACATGATTGCTGGATCCGTGCCGGTTGGCATGCTCAACATTTCTGTTGTTCAACAGTACGTTAAAAATGGACAATTAAAAGCTTTGGCTTACGCCAGTTCCAAGAGGTCGCCGACACTTCCAGATGTGCCCACCTTCACAGAGGCAGGTCTCCCCGGTTTTGTCTCTGGCAGTTGGTACAGCCTCGCTGCACCTGCGAACACGCCCTCAGCCGTGATTGATAAATTGGCCAAAGCCTTTGCAGCTGTGCAAAACAGCGCTGAATTTCAAGCTGCGATGACCCTACAAAATGGCGAGATCATTTACTTGAACCGAGCAGAGACATCTAAGTTTCTTCAAGACGACGCCAAAGCAATGCAAGACTTGATCAAGTCCACGGGTATGAAGTTGCTCGATTGAGCTCATTGGAGACTTTTGAATGAATTTTGAAACCATCGAGCTCATCATCGAGCAGCACATTGCCACTCTCACACTCAATCGACCAGAGAGCAAAAATGCATTGAATCTAAAAATGTGTTTGGAGCTCACCCAGGCTTGCCACTTGCTTAACGATGACCCGGGCGTGCATGTGGTCATCATCAATGCACGGGGCAATGTGTTTTGTGCTGGCGCAGATCTCAAGGAGCGTCCGCAGATGAACGAGCAAGAGATTGTTGCTCGAAGGGTTGCAGGTTTTACCGCCTATGCCAGTATCGAGGCCTTGCAAATGCCTGTCATTTGTGTCGTTCAAGGGGCTGCGTTTGGTTCAGGTTGTGAAATCGCCGCTGCAAGCGATTGGATCATCGCCTCTCACGCTGCAAAGTTCAAATACCCCGAGGTGGGCTGGGGCACCGTGGGTGCCACACAAAGGTTGCCACGAATTGTGGGTCGTCGCATGGCCAAAGAGCTGTTGTTCACTTCTAGAACCTTTGACGCTCAAGAAGCGTTGAGCCTTGGTTTGGTGAACCATGTATACGGTGAGGAGGAACTCTCAAATCAAGCCCATCAACTCGCTCAACACATCAGTCAATGCAATCCATTGACAGTGCGATTGACCAAAAAATGCATTGATCAAGGGCTCGAGACCACTAGGGAGGGCGCCATGGCTGTTGAGCTTTTGGCCATTCAAGAAAATTTACAAAAGACCGACTGGAAGGCCGCTATTTCTCAGTTCAGTGGTAACCAAAAAAAGCCATGAACCAGTCCGTCTTTCAACCTTTGGATGAGGAGCCCAAGACCCGTCTCGTGCTCTCTCAAGTCCTTGCTCAAGCAGTAAGTCAATACCCCGACCACGAGTCCTACGTTGGGCCCGATGCCAGAAGAACGTGGCGAGAGACCTCAGCGCGCAGTCACGCCATTGCCAAATCGTTGTTGGCTCTGGATGTGCAAAAGGCAGACCATGTCGGTGTTTTACTGGGCAATTGTGCGCAGTGGATTGAGATTTTTTACGCTTGTGCGCTCATTGGTGCGGTGACAGTCCCCATCAATACCCGATTCAAAAAAGGGGAGCTTGAGTATTGTTTGAAGCAGTCCGATGTCAAAGTGCTCTTCATGAGCGAACAATTTTTGAACATCGATTTCGCCGGCATGATTCAAGACATCGAGCCTGCTGTAGCGACTTGCCTGCCGGGTTTGAAATTGCCCCACTTGAGGCATTGTATTTCGACTTCAGAAAAAAGCACACTGAAGGGCTCATTGGGGTGGGAAGATTTTTTATCCATGGGCGATTCGGTGGACGAGTCTTTGTTGAGGCTTCAAACTGAAAGCGTCTTGCCCAGTGATGTGCTCTTGATTCAATTCACGTCTGGGACCACCTCATTTCCCAAAGGGGTGATGCTGACACACACCAACATGCTCTTGAATGCACGCGAGGTGGCCCAGCGAATGCGGGTGAGCAGCGCAGATCGGTATTTCAGCATCCGTCCTTACTTTCACGTCTCTGGCAGTACATTGTCCATTTTGGTGAGTCTCAATTCGGGATGCTGCTTGCTGACCTTGCCTAAATTTGATGTCAAAGAAAATTTGAGGGTGCTCTTCGAAGAAAAATGCACACTCATTTCGGGCAACGACACCATCTTTCTCTCCTTGCTGGGCGATGAAGATTTCGATGTCCGTCGCCTGTACTTGACGGGGGGGTGGGCCGCAGTGGATCCGGGGGTCATGCAAAAAATTCACGACGAGATGGGGCTCACAACCGTTTGCAACGCATACGGTCAATCTGAGGCCTCTCCCAATGTACTCTTCTCCGATTGTGAAGAGCCCTTTGAGTTGAGAAAATCAGGCTTTGCCAGTCCTTTGCCTGGTGTCGACGTTCGCTTGGCCAATGCGCTCAGTGATCAACCTGTTTTGTATCCAGACACGGGTGAAATTCAGGTCAAGGGCTGGAACGTCATGAAGGGCTACTACAACATGCCCCAAGAAACAGCCAAAGCATTCACCCAAGATGGATGGTTAAAGTCGGGGGACTTGGGTGAATATGACCCAGAGGGTCGAGTTCGAATGGTGGGCCGCCTCAAAGACATCTTCAGAGTAGGGGGCGAGAATGTGGCGCCATCCGATGTGGAGGAGGTCTTGCATGCACATCCCGGTGTTCAACAATCTCAGGTGGTGGGTGTGCCCGATCAACGCCTGGGTGAGGTGTGTGCTGCATTTGTGATCCCCAACGATGCGCATGCGGTGAGCGCTGAAGATTTGATCGCATGGTGCAAAGACAGATGTGCGAATTTCAAGGTTCCTAAATACTTGGCCTTTGTGGATTCATTTGAGCTCATTGGCATGACAGGAAGCTCCAAGGTCCAGAAGAATAAATTACGAGATCACGCCATTGAATTGTGGGATTTGCAAAAGAGCGCTTAAAAAGCGCACCTCAAAAGAGTTCAACCATTCATAACCTATGACCGCAAAAAAATTTAAAGATTTGTTGACGTATCGGCTCAATGTGCTCGCACACTTGTCCAGCAAAATCGCATCTCTTGTCAATCAAGTTGAGTTCCAATTGGCGCCTAGAGAGTGGCGTTTGATTGGCTTACTGGGGCAATTGGAGCAAGTGTCCCTTCAGCGTTTGGCCTTGGAAGTGGATGTGGACAAAAGTCAAGCCAGCAGAATGGTCTCGTCTTTGATTGAACGCGGCTATTTGAAGCGGGTGATCGATGCCAAGGATGCCAGAGGTATTTTGCTCTCCCTCACACCCAAGGGACAAGCCACCTTTGAGCTCGCGTTTCCAAGTGCGGTGGAGCGCAATGATGCGTTGTTGACTGTCTTGACAACCCCAGAAAGAGTGGTGTTTGATCGATGCTTGGACAAGCTCATAGCGCATGCTAAAAATCAGCTCGATGACATTCGCGAGTCCACCAAGTCTTCAACGGTCATTTGAATGCGATACCACCGAGTAAAGCCTTTCATCGGCCCCCAACTCCACGTCCTCATTGTCTTTACAGGAGTCCTTTAAGATGAGCGCATTTAATTTACACACCGAGTCCCCTTGGGGTGTTTATCAACAGTTTTGTGAAGAGGGGAAGTTGGCCTATCAAGTCACCCCTTCTGGACAAGCTGTATTCTTTCCTCGTGTGGTGGCGCCTCTAACGGGTGAGACCCTGACTTGGCGCATCTCGAAGGGGGAGGGCCAAGTGTACTCAAGCACGGTGATCCATGCCAAAGGGCTAGATCCCTACAACGTGGCTTTGATTGATTTGGATGAAGGTTTTCGAATGATGAGCCGAGTCGAGGAGATAGCTCCCTATGAGGTGAGCATTGGCATGCGGGTCAAGTTAAAAATGAGCAAAGACAAGGACGGCAAAGCTTTGCCTGTCTTTGTAAAGGGAGACATTCAATGAGCGGATTAAAGCGAGGCAGTGTGGCCATTGTTGGTGCTGCTGAGTCCGATCTGGGCTTGTGTGCGCCTGGAACAAGTCCTATTGATTTGATGGCTCAAGCCACTTTGCGAGCGCTTGAGGACTGTGGACTCAAGGTCTCGGACATCGATGCCATTTTTTCAGCATCTACACAAACCCGTTACCCCACCTTGGCCTTGAAAGAGTACTTGGGCATTGAGCCCACGTACCACGACAACTCCCATATTGGAGGGGCCTCCTTCATGACGCATGTGGCCCATGCCATGATGGCCTTGGAGCTGGGTTTGTGTAAAGTGGCCCTGGTGACCTATGGCAGCACGCAAAGGTCGGTGAGCCGTGCCGCCGCCTCTCCAAGAGAACACAACCCCTATGAAACGCCCTACAGTCCTTTTTTGCCCTCTGCAGCTTATGCCATGGCTGCTGCCAGACACATGCATCAATACGGCACCAAGCGGGAGCATTTGGCGCAAGTGGCCGTCTCTGCAAGAGAGTGGGCCCTTAAAAATCCAGTCGCCTGGGAGAAGTTGCCCTTGAGCATTGACGAAGTGCTCAGCTCCAAGATGGTGAGCTATCCATTGACGGTGCGAGACTGCTGTTTGGTCTCGGACGGGGGGGGGGCCATCATCTTGACCTTGAGCGAGAGAGCGCGCGACTTGAGAAAAAAGCCTGCTTATGTCTTGGGAGTTGGAGAGGCGCTCTCACACCTGAACATCTCCAACATGCCTGACTTGACCGTCACGGCTGCCAGCCGTTCGGGCCCTATGGCCTTTCAGATGGCCGGCTTAGGCGTCAAGGATGTGGATGTGGCCATGCTCTACGATGCCTTTAGCATCAACACCATTTTGTTTCTTGAGGATTTAGGCTTTTGTCCCAAAGGGGAGGGCGGGCGTTTTGTTGAAGGCGGGCGCATTTCTCCAGGTGGCGCTTGTCCGGTGAATACCAATGGCGGGGGCTTGTCTTATTGTCACCCAGGTATGTATGGCTTGATGCTCTTGATTGAGGCAACCCGACAAATTCGTGGCGAGTGTGCAGAGCGTCAAGTCAAACATTGTGAGGTGGCTCTAGCGCACGGCAATGGGGGAGTGCTCTCCAGCCAAGCAACCATCCTCTTGGGCGCCCAAGCTTCTTGACATCGGGTGCCTAAAAGTCAATATTATTTTTTAGAGGGCTGCAAGTCAACGGCTCTTTCTCGGATCGTTGGATCTGCTCGCAGTTGAGCTTTTGCAATTTTATTGGTCGGGGTGTAGGGCAAAGCCTCCAAGAAAATCACGAAGCGAGGCACTTTGATGGCGGAGAGTCTTTGGGCGCACCAATCAGCGACCTCTTGGTGGCTCATTGTGTGGTCCTTTTTGAGGACCACAGCCACTAAAATTTCATCCTCCCCGAGCTCAGCTGCAACAGCAATGGTCGCCACCTCAGCAACACTGGGGTGCTCAGAGACCACCCGATCGAGCTCAGCACCCGCAATGTTCTCTCCTCGTTTCCTGATGATGTCCTTCTTTCTCGAGACAAAGGTGTAGTAGCCATCGGTATCTTTGGTGACCAAGTCGCCGGTGAGGAACCAACCGTCCCTGAAGGCTTGAGCGGTTTGCACTTCATCTCTGAAATAGCCTTGTGTCACGATGGGGGTTTGAACGATCAACTCCCCCACCTCCCCTGGTCCCAGTGCTTGGCCCTGATCGTCCACCACCTTGCATTTTGCCCAAGCTTGGGCGGGATCAGGGTGTTTGCCTTCGGGCCCCATCGTGCCTGGTTTTTGCAGCCCGCCGTAGGGGCTGCAAGTCACGCCTGGGATTTCAGTCATGCCGTAACCGCTCACGAAGTAGGGTACCTTGAATTCGTCTCGAAATGCAGCTTGTGCACTTTGACGAACGCCATAAGCACAGCGCAGTTGATGGTCGGGTCTGAATTCACTTCTGGACCGCGCCTTCAAGATGTTCGATGCCGCTTCAATCAAGTTCACAACGGTGGCTTTGAGATCTGCGGCTTGATTCCAAAACTCGGATGCAGAAAAACGCGACTGAATGATCATGGTGCTTCCACTGGCCATCACACCTGAGGCAGAGTAAAACAAAGCGTTCATGTGGAACATGGGCAACACAATCATGACCCGGTCGTTGGGTTGGAGATAGACACGTTCTACAAAGGCTTCGCCCGCCAGGATGAAGCTGCGCTGACTGTGCATGACCCCTTTGGGAAAACCCGTTGTCCCAGAGGTGTAGATGATGATGCAAGTGTCTTGTGCCGAGACTTGTCCTGTGGGTGCCGATTGAGGGTCGAGGTCTTTGCACAAATCGGTCCACTTCGCCATCTCTACAAGTGGCACCTTGTCGTTTTGAATCAAAGACAGCAACCAGGGCTTTAGGTTTTTTTCTTCAAGCGCGAGTAAAGCATGATCTACGCCATGCTCATCCACTGCCAATCCAAAGAGGTCAGCATGCCCAATCACATAACTGGCCTCAGCCACTGAAAAATCCGGATTGATGGGCACCATGATGGCCGAGAGTTTGGACAGAGCAAAAAGCATCACAATGTGTGCATACTGGTTTCTTGCCATGACCCCAAAGCGATCCCCCTTTTTGATGCCTTTGGCGTGAAACAAGATGGCCGTCTTGTTCACGTCGTCATGAAACTGCTGCCAGGTGTAGGTTTGACCTGCATGCAAGCAAAAAACCTTTTGAGGATCCTTTTCCAGTCGGCTGCACAAAGCCCCAAAGAGGGTGAAGTCGTGAGGCTTGTAGAGTTTCAATACATCGAGGGCTTTGATGAGTGGCGTGGAGTTGGCGCTGGAGGAGTTCATGATGGAATACGCAAAAAATGCTGAAGATGCAAGAGGTCTTGCAAAAAGAAAGGGGTCAAGGCATAGCCATGAGATGAAAGGAGCATGAAGGCTCCATGCTTGTCGTTCAAGAAATGATTCTAATCGTGATCCCCAGCGTCCTGGGAGCCTTCAATCTTTGGAGAGTAAGCGTCTCTCGAGCAGGTCGAAGGATTTAAGGGTATTCACCGAGCCTCTTGGGCTAACAAGGTTTTGGTGAAGTCTTACAATGAAAAAATTGTTCCACCCAAAGAAACATCTACGTGAGACCTCCAGCCCTCCTCGCATTTTGTGAATCCTTGCAAGACACAGAGTTGAGTCAAACGATTCAAAACAGCTCCGATTTGATCGCACTCTTGCAAAGCTTTCACATCGTGGCGCTATCCGCACTTTTTATTGCGATGCTTGTTTTCAACATTCGCGTACTGAGCAATCGCTTTCATGATGGCGCTTACTTGAGTGGCTTTAAGTACAACGCCCTGATCAGTTTGCCCGTGTTGTTGGTCACCGGTATTTTTTTGATCATCGCAGAGCCCGCCAGATCTTTGGCCAATGATGCTTTTCAGTTGAAGATGATTTTGTTGGTGTTGGTCTTGCTTTTGTACAGGCACTTGTTGAGTTGTGTTTCGACCCAAACAGATTTTCCAGCTTCAAGCCACCATTTGAGTGTAGCCAATAAGCTGCTTGCAGCCCTTTCCATCTTGATGTGGATCTCGATTATTTTTGCGGGTCGTTGGATTGCTTATCTTTGAGTGAAAACTATGAATGAATTGAGTGGCTTGTTTCAATTTCTCAACGACTCCCATCTCGGGGTGACCATTCGAGAAAACGATTATTTATTTCCCAGTATTGAGTCCTTGCATGTTTTGGCTGATGCAGTGGTTTTTGGCTCAATTGCGATGGTGGACTTGCATTTGTTGGGTGTGACCTTTAAGCGAAGCCAGTTCACCAAGGTTTCCTCAGAGTTGCTCCCTTTCACCTGGGTTGCATTTTTCTTTGCAGTGATCAGTGGTGCTTTGTTGTTCATCTCCAGTGCGGTCAATTACGCAGCAAACTCATTCTTTCAATTCAAAATCGCATTGCTTTTGTTGGCCGGTTTGAACATGTTGATTTTTCAGCGGCTCATCAGTCAAGACCATCACCGTTGGTCCCAGCAGTCTCAAATTCCAAATTCTGCAAGATGGGCTGGGCTGATCTCTTTGAGTTTATGGATCGGTGTGGTGTTGTGTGGTCGCTGGATTGGGTTCACCATTGAACCTGTTTTGGCCAATTGAAAATAAAGGGTTCATGAATGAAGAATGTTCAACATTTGCTTGGTGTGACTTTTTTGAGCATACTGATCTTGGGTGTCTCTACACTCACGCACTCGCAAGTCGGCAGTAAACCGGGCTACAACGTGACACCCTCTGCCAAGGATTGGCAAGATTTGGCCAAGTTGCCCGATTGGAGCGGAACATGGAACCCCAAAATCACAGATCAAGATCAGCAAATCAAGACCAACATGCCCCCTTGGAAGCCAGAGGTTGCTGAGATCATTAAATTTCAGTTGGCGGAGGAAAAAGCAGGCCGACCCACGCCACTTTTTGTCAATTGTTTACCCGAGGGCATGCCCGCATGGATGTTGATTTCACACAACTCTATGGAAGTGTTGTTCACCCCAGGACGAGTGACCATGCTGGGTGAATCGGATGGAAATCGATTGCGTCGCATCTACACCGATGGACGCAAGCACCCAGAGGATCCAGATCCCACCTTCCACGGCCACTCCATTGGTCACTGGGAAGGTGACACCTTGGTGGTCGATACAGTGGGCATTTTGCCTCAAGCGATTTTTGCCATCAGCGAGGCCGCAGGTGTTCCCCATAACGGAGATATTCACATCACAGAGAGAATTCGTTTGGTGGGCAAAGATGAGTTGCACGATGAGTTGTTGATCACAGCGCCTCACCTTTTGACCAAACCTTGGAAGACCACTCGCATTTCTTTCAGGCAGCGTGCTCAAAAGTTTGACATCATTGAGGGTGTTTGTTTAGAGGGCAGTTTCAAGCCCGCCAAGGACGCCAAAGGATTTGACATCTACGAACCTATCCCCATGGATATTGGTGGCAACCGAATTCCTCCTCAGTAAACCTTAAAGGATCCCAGATGAAAAACATCACCCAAAACATATCCCTTTCTTTGGCTTTGCTTGGTGGCATGGCGCCCTTGCAAAACACGTTTGCGCACCATTCCACCACCATGTTCGATCATGCTCAAAGTGTGACCATCACGGGTGTGATCAAAGAGGTTCAGTGGACCAATCCACACGTTGCGATTTTCATTTCTGGTGCCATCAAGGATGAGGAGCCCACCGTTTGGTTGATGGAGATGACGAGCCCAGGGAACTTAACACGTGTGAGCAATTGGACGCGCAATTCAGCCAAAGTGGGAGACAAAGTTGTGGTGGCTTTCAGTCCTCTTCGCAACGGCAAGAAGGGTGGAGCACTCAAAAAAATGACACTTGAGAGCGGTAGAGTTTTGACCACCGACATTCGAGCACAAGAGGCCGCCAATTTGGAAGAAGGCCAAGGCGCCAAATAAATCGAGTTCTACCATTGGACGCCATTTTCCGACTCGCTGATGGTTGCGAGCTGCACCACGAGACCCATGATTTCACAGACCCCTGGATCCATGCACCTGTGATGGTATTGGTTCACGGGTTTGCAGAGAGTCGGCTGGCTTGGCGAGCATGGATTCCTAGGCTTGCCCAACGTTTTAAAGTTGTGAGTTTGGATCTGCGTGGCTTTGGTCGCTCCACACCTATGGCCCAATCGTTCCCCTGGTCCATGCAAGTCGTGATGGACGATTTGAATGCCTTCATCTCATCCCTCACTTCTGAGCCCATTCATCTTTTGGGTGCAAAAAGCGGTGGAACGTTTGCTTTGGAGTACGCAAGTCGTTTTCCAAAGGCAATCCAAACGGTGATGGCCGTCACCCCGCCCGTTGTTGCCGCTCAAGGGGTACAAACTTGGATTGATGAGATTGAAGCTTTGGGCGTTCAAGCTTGGGCGGCAAAGACCATGCGCGGTCGACTGGGTTCAAAAGTGAGTCAGCAAGAAATCGATTGGTGGGTCCAATGTGTTCAAGGGCAAACATCAAAAGCCTCACTGCTGGGGTATTTGTCTTGGATACCCAGTCTAGACATCAAAGAAAGTATTCAACGCATCACCCCTCCGTCTTTGGTCATCACCACCACCGGCAGTGGTTTGAGGAGTGTAGAGAGTGTCAAAGCATGGCATGCCACCATGAACAACTCCACCTTGTCCATCATCGAAGGCGATGCTTGGCATGCTGCAGGGGCGTATCCAGATCTGTGCACAAGCATTTGTTTGGACTTCATGGATAAACATGCTTCGAAAGTTTAAGTGAAGCTGTTGTTGCGTTTGATTTTTTTATGGCTTTGGGCTTGCTTGGGCTTGACCGCTTTGAATGCCCAAGTCAGTTTCCCCCATAAGCCTTTGAAAATTTGGGTGGGTTATCCGCCCGGCGGACCTGTGGATGTGTTGGCGAGAATTTATGGTTTGAGAATGTCCAAAAATCTTTCTCAACCCGTGATCGTTGAAAACAGACCTGGCGCAAGTGGCTCCATGGCGGCCGATCAGATGCTCAAAGCCCCGGGGGATGGACATGATTTGCTTTTGGCACCCGTCACCATTGCCATCATTCCGAGTTTGTTGCAAAAGTTACCCTACGACACGGGGCTCGATTTGTTGCCTCTTGCGTGGATTGCCCAAGCGCCCTTTGTTTTGGTGGCTCATCCTCAGTTGGGTTTAAAAAATTTATCCGACTTGATCGCTTACGCCAAGAGGCATCCTGGTGAAGTGAATTTTGCCTCCGCGAGCGTGGGTGGAGTGCCTCATTTGGCTGGCGAGCTCTTCAACGCCTTATCGGGGGCCAAGATGACGCACATTCCTTATAAGGGGGCAGCCCCCGCCACCTCCGATTTGTTGTCGGGCCAAGTCAATTTGATGTTTGACAGCGTGGTCTCCGCTTTGCCGTATATCAAAGCGCAACGCTTGGTGGCACTTGGGGTGACTGCATCCAAGCGTATCAATGCTTTACCCGATGTGCCTGCCATTGCCGAGTCTTTGCCCTCTTACGAGGCCAGTGGTTGGTATGGCTTTTTTGTGCACAAAGACGTGCCCGCATCCACCTCTCAAATGCTGCATCAAGAGATCAACCGATTGAGCCAATCGGTGGATGTGGATCGGTTGATCAAAAGCAATGGATTGGAGCCTGTGGTCACCTCGCAAGCCGAGTTCAACACCTTCTTCAAGGCCGAGTTGATCAAGTGGCGCCGTGTGGTTCGTGAAAGCGAGATCCGGGCCGATTGAGATGTCTTGCAGGCTAACGCTCGCATATTGAAGCGCACTTTCTCAACTCACCGCTCAATCCTCCGCAATGCACTGGCCTGATCAGGCGTGCTCTTCATTGCGGTGGCCATTCATCAAGAACTCATCTTTGATGCATGCGTCCATTGAACCTTGTCCTAAAGTGTTTGAGCTTGCCCCAATTGGAGCACTCGGTCGATGAAGTGCTGAACTTGGTCTTGGCTCATGCGAGTTGAGAGCTCTTGGCGCAACTTGTCCACATGGTCTTCAAGCCCATAGGGCCTGGATGCACTGCCCATGGGTGCAGGGATGAATTCGCTTCGTGCACTGTGGTCCTTGAGCGTGATGGAGAGTTTCGCACTCACCGACTCTTGTGTGCTCGTTGCCTCCACTTCATCGTCCAAATGACAATGAACTTTTGCACAAAGGGCTCTCACCATGGGGTGATCAATATGTGCCTCAAAGTCATCGATGTTGATCGATTGTTGGGTGGTTTTTTTCAAGTAAAGTGCCAACGCGACGCAAAAGGGTGCGGACATTTGTGCGGCTTGAACGTCCTTGGGGCTTGTAGAGGTCAGTCGACCCAAAATCACTTTGGGTACGCCCAGGTCCATGCTCTCAATGTTGAGGGCGTCAAAACCTTCAAGCTCAACGAAGCGACCCGCCGCTTCAATGGCCGATAGCACCCGGGCAGAGCTTGCGTGGGGCTTGATGGAGACTCCCGATGTCTCAAAATGCGTTCCTAGGCCGCTGAGCAAGCGCTCCACATGGACCGTGTCCGAATAGGCTTTAAAAAACCCATCTTGCCCTTCCAAAATATCCAAGGGGCCATCAAAGCCTGCCTCGACCAGCAAGGCGGCTTTGACCCCGGAGCTGGCTGCTTGAGCCGCATGGAGTCTTTTGACTGTGGAGCCAGCGTGAAAAAATTGTGTCAGACCGCCGCAAAACGATGCGGCAACGCCTAGGGTTTGAGCGACTTTTTGAGCGCACTGAGGTCCCTCAAAAATCAACTTGGCAGCGGTCACCGCGGCGCCCAAGACGCCGCAAGTCGCTGTGCTTTGAAAGCCGCGTTGAAAGTGACCGGGTTGGATGGCCAGTCCTAGACGGATCATGCATTCGTAGCCCGCCAAAATGGCATCCAGTGTTTCTTGCCCTGTTTTATGGCGCTCTTGTGCGATGGCCAGCGCGGCGGAGATGACCACACAGCCAGGATGGAGCATTGCGCCCACATGCACATCATCGGCGTCAACGCTGCCCGAGTAAATGGTGTTTAAAAAAGTGCTGCTGATCGCATCGAGTTGAATGTCGCTAAAGAGCACACGACTGAGCCCACTGTGGCTGGTCTTGGCCGTGAAGTCCTCACTCCAGCGACTCCAAGGCATTCTTTGGCCAATGGAGGCCACTCGGTAATAGTCCAAAAGGCATGAGATCAATTGAGACTGAATCGATGCAGGGGCATCGGTGTACTTGAGCCTTGCAACGAATTGAGACAATTCAAGGGTGGGGGCATTCATCATGAGAGGAGTCTCAACTTCATCAAGGGTTCAATGGTGCTCATTTGGGAGACATCTTTCGTCGTTGAGAGCCAGTCCAAGCAGGCCTCTTGTCCAAGTCGGTCTTGGGACAAAGAGACGAATCGAGCAGAGACATCGCTCAGACCCATGGGGTTGGCCGGGCAGCCCAAGGGATGCTCGATGAAGGTCTCCACTGGAGCGGCATTTTTAAGGTGAACTCGAACGCGTGCGGCGACCGACTCCTGGGTGGTTTTGCGTTCCACCTCCTCGTCAACCACGCAATGGATTTTGGCCGCTAGGGCCATCACCTCTTGTTCTCCAAAGGCTTTCGCAAAGTCATCGATGGACAAAGAGATGGGGCCTGTGCGCTTGGTGCTCAAATCAAAAGCCAATGCCACGGCAAAGGGCGTACTGAGTTGCGCTTGTTGGTGATCCACGGGCTGATTGGCTGTCAGTTTGCCCACCATCGCGGGATGAACACCAATGCTCACCGATTCAATTTGGTCCATGTGGATATGGTGCGCCTTGGCCAAGCGCAACGCGCATTCAATGGCGCTTTGCATGCGAACACTCCCAGCATGAGGCTTTAAGGAAATCTTCTCGATTTCATAGTAACTGCCCAAGCGATCGATCACAGTGGCTTCATCAAAGCGATTGGAGAATGCTCTTGCAAAGCCCTGAACCCCCTCGATGGCATCTTTGGGGCCCGACAGACCTTGAGCTGCCAAGAGGGCCGCCTCTACGCCATTCATGGCGGCCTTGCCTGCATGAAAGCGTTTGATGTCAGAGCCTGAGACGAAGAATTGAGAAATGCCACAGGCAAAGGTGGCGGCAATGCCCAAGGCGTTGCGGTGCTGCTCAACGCTCAGGCCCAAAAGCTTGGCGCAGGCAGCGGCTGCACCAAAGGCGCCACAAGTGGGCGTGCCTTGAAAACCCCTCAAGGAGTGTTCGGGTTGTATGGACATGCCAATGCGAATGGCGGTTTCATAGCCTACCAAGCAAGCCTCAAGAAGGGCCTTGCCGCTGGCCTTGGTGACTTGAGCCATTGCAATGGCTGCAGGCCAGACACAAATCCCTGGGTGAATGATGGCGGCCACATGCGAGTCATCCCAATCCAAGCTGCCACAGGCCGTGGCGTTGATGAAGGCGGCTTTGGCCACATCCACTTCGAGATCATGGAGCATGACTTGGGCGCACTGCTCAGAGCGGTGGTGTTTGTAGAGCGCCAATATGTCTTGGGTCCATGGACGATCGATTCCACCCACCGTGGCTCGAAAGATATCAACCATCAACACGTGCAAGATGTTTTTGACGTGCTCGGGCACGTTTTGCCACTGCAAATCATGCCCAAATTGGGCCAAGGCATGGGTGGCGCCCAAGGAGGCCTGCGCGGAGTTATTGGTTTTTGATGTTGGCATTTTTAATGACTTTTTCCCATTTGCTGTAATCGGCTCTGAGGTACTGTGTAAGTTGGGCAGGTGTGCCGCCCATCAATTCGATGGACTCTTCGGCAAAGCGTTTTTTATTTTCTTTGTTGGACAAGATTTTGTTCATCTCGGCGTTGAGTTTACTCACCACAGCGCCACTCAAATGAGGGGGGCCATAAAGGCCCCACCACTGATTGGACTCAAAGCCTTTGAGGCCGCTCTCCGACAGGGTTGGCGTCTCGGGGGCGATTTCCAAACGATTCAGGCTGGTCACGCCAATCATTTTGAGTTTCCCGGCCTTGACCATGCCGCTCACGCTGGCATAGGCCGCAAAGAGTGCGTTCACCTGTCCTCCTATGGTGTCCGCTACTGCAGGGGCTGCCCCCTTGTAGGGCACGTGAAGCATGCTCACGCCTGCGTATTGGTTAAAGAGCTCACCGGTCAAGTGGCTTAAGGTGCCTGCCCCGTTCGAGGCAAAGCTGAACTGTGCGGGCTTGGCTTTGGCTTGCGTGATCAAGTCGCTCAAAGAATTGATGGGCTCTTTGGTGTTGACCACCAAGACATTGGGCGAGGAGCCGATCAAGACAATGGGTGTGAAGTCGGTGAAGGGGTTGTAGAGAGACTTTTCTGCGAGCAAGGGGTTGATGGACATGGCGCTGCTGGAGGTCAAGAGGAGGGTGTAGCCATCCGCTTCTGCCTTTGCCACAAAGAGGCTACCAATACCGCCCCCCGCACCAGCCTTGTTCTCCACCACAAAGGGCACGCCCAGACCTTCCGATAATTTTTGCGTGACCAACCTCAGCACCACATCGGCAGCCCCTCCAGCGGGAAAGGGGGTGATCACGTGCACGGGGTGATCGGGGTAGGGGTTGGCTTGGGAGGTGCTAGGGATGAGTGCCGCAAAAGATAGGAGGCAGACGAAGCTGACCAGTGAATGGATAAACACGTTGCCCCGAGAGTTGAAAAGCAGGGCGACTTTGAGCAAGGCGCCAAGGCGTATTTGCAGTGGACGCTGAGGGTGGTCTCGATCACTGATATTGAGATGCGGGGCAAAATAGTGCAAAGAGGTCATATTTGGGGAGGTGCATTTTTAGAGCAGAGGTCAAGTCAAGCTGCAATAAGAAAAGACTTGGGGACTGTAGAGTGTTAGGGAGGGTCGAAAGTGAATCAAAATTAAATCAAAATTAAATCAATGGGTTAAAAGGGTCCACCGTTCAGAAAAACACCCAGGGCAGATGAAATGCAATCGATTAGGGAATATTTCCGGTGGGGCTCCAGTGCAGACAATTTTGGGGATATATTCTTGGCTCTTCTATTGTAGAAATAAATACCGTCACCCAGCTTGGATGGCAGGTCAATTTGCTTAGGGAAAATCATAGCAAGAGGAGGCGAGAGCGTCATGACAAAGCGATGGACAGTGAGACCCGAGGGGTCCAATTGGGGTGAATTTGGTGAAGACGATCAATTCGGCCGCATGAATTTGCTCACCCCCCAAAGAAGACTGCAAGCCATGAAGGAGGTGCAAACGGGTGAGATTTTTTGTTTGAGCTTGCCCCTGGATAAACCCGGCGGACAAGTCTTGAATGGACACCGATGTGCACCGGTCTTCAAGCCCGTGACCAATGCCCAAGGGCACAAGATTTTCAATTTTGCCTTGAACGAACTCGATCAACGCTTGACCGATGTTTCAAGCGATGAGGCGGTGATCTTGTACAGCCAGTACTCCACGCAGTGGGACAGCTTTTCTCACAAGGGGTCTTGGTTCGATGTGGATGGGTCGGGCAAGCCCAAAAAAGTGTTTTACAACGGCTGGGACATTGTGGACAGCCAAGGGCAGGGCTTACAAGGTGAACTCGGTGCGAGGACCTTGTCCATTGCCAACATGGCTCAAAAAGGTGTTCAAGGACGAGGGGTCATGATCGATTTGTTTCGCCATTTTGGTGAACAGCGTGTGCACGTGAATTTGGAGATGCTCCTATCTGTCATGGACCAAGACGGTGTGCAAGTGGAAGAAGGCGATATGGTTTGCTTTCACACGGGACTGGACGATTTGATTTTGAAGAGCCCTTCAACGGGTCCGGATGCCTCCATCAAAACCGCTTGTGCAGTTTTAGATGGTGAGGATGAGAGGCTTCTCAACTGGATCACCCAGTCGGGTTTGAGTGCGATCGCTTCCGACAATTTGGCCATTGAAGCCTCTTCCACCTTAGGTGTAAGGCATGGTCTCGGAGACAAAGGTGCGGTGCTGCCGCTCCATGAGCACTGTTTGTTCAAGCTTGGCGTTCACTTGGGGGAGCTTTGGTATTTGAGTGAACTCGCAACATGGCTGCATGAACACCATCGGAGTCGATTCCTATTGAGCGCGCCACCTTTGCGGCTCCCAGGGGCCGCGGGTTCTCCGGTCACGCCATTGGCCACCGTTTGATCAAGGGCCAGCGGTGAGAGAGATTCAAAGTTTTAAACTTAAAAATCAAAAATCAAAATTCAAAATTCAAAACTCAAGGCTCATAAATTGAGTGCGAAGCTTTGAAAGCCCATTGCTTCTTCCTATCCCTTGAATGAGGTGTTTTCCATCGTGCCTAGAAAATGGAGCACTTCGTCAGTACACGCTTGAACATGGGTCAAGTGGATCATGTGATAGGGCGAGGGAATGTGTTGGATGCGAACGTTTTGGATGTGGGTTTGAATCAAGGCCTCTTGATCGGCGTCAGTGATTTGACCATTGCTTGGCATGATCGCAAGAGTTGGACATTGAATTTGGGGCAAGAAAGCGCTGGCATTGGCAGCGTTCACCAGCTCCGAGTAACGCACCAAGACCTCGGGTTTTCCTTTTGCAAACTCATCGACATACCAGTCAATCAACTTCGGGTCGCTGTGTGGTGCAAAGCGAGTGAGAACGCTTGTTTCTCGAACCCAGTTTTTGATGCCCATTTTTTTCATGGCGTCTAGCCTTGAGCCGTGACCCATGGCGTAGCGCTGCTTCATGGTGTCACTGATGTAGACGGGTGTCGCCACCAAAATCAATGCCTTGACCCACTCTGGGTGAGCGCTTGCCAAGGCGAGTCCCAAAATCCCCCCCATCGATTCGCCACAATAATAAATCGGGCCGTCCGAGACGTGTTCAATGAGTTGGACCAAGTCCGCCACACAGTGCTCGATCGAGATGTCTCGCTCGGTGTCATGCACGGGGGAAGATTGACCAACGCCTCGCATATCGGCTCGAATGATTTTGAAGTGTCTGCTGAGGTAGGGGATCCAGCGGTACCAAAATTCTCCACTGCGACCATTGCCATGTTGGAGCAAAAGAGTTGGGCGCTTGACCCAGGGATCTGTGAAATCATCTTCACGGTAAAAAATATCGATATTGGGTGCAACTTGTAATCTTGGCATGTTCTTAATCCAGGGTGATTTTTACTTTTTGAGTCAGTTCCAACCACTGCTTTTTATCGCGATTGAAAAAATCTGAGAACTCTTTGGGGCTGCTGCCCACCGCAATGGCGCCGTCTTTGCTGAGCCGGTTGAGCACTTCAGCGTCCTTTAAGGCCTTGGCCACTTCGAGTGACAACTTGTTCACGATCACAGCAGGTGTTTTGGCGGGCAAAAAGACGCCGTACCAACCATCGACTTGGTATTTGGGGTAGCCCAACTCTTTGACGGTGGGCACATCGGGGAGCACCTTGGAGCGGTGCTCGCTGGTGACGGCCAAGACCTTTAACTTTTGCGCTCGAATCAAAGCACCCCCGGCCAAAAGGTTGTTGAGCATCGCCTCCACTTGTCCACTGATCAAGTCGTTGTTGGCAGGTGCTGCGCCTTTGTAGGGGACGTGGATGAGCTCGATGCCCGTGACTTGTTGGAGCAACTCCATGCCCAAGTGCGGGCCACTGCCCGTGCCTGAGGAGGCGTAGCTCAATTTGCCTGGATTGTGTTTGGCGTATTCAATGAAGTCTTTGAAGGTGTGGATGGGCAGGCTGCTGGGGACCGTGAAGAGATAGGGGTAGAGTGCCACCAAGCTCACGGGTGTGAAGTCTTGATCGGTGTTGTAGGGCAGTGTTTTATAAATAGCAGGTGCAATGGCGTGAGAGGCAATGGTCAACAAAATGGTGAGACCATCTGCAGGCGCATGGGCCACATAATCGGCCCCAATCACACCATTGGCTCCGGCTTTGTTTTCTACGATCACGGCTTGACCCAATTGTTGTCCCAGTTTGTTGGCCAAGGCCCTGGCCACTGCATCGGTTCCACCTGCCGCAGGAAAGGGAACAATCATCTTGAGGGGTTTGTTGGGCCAGTTGGCTTCGCTTTGCGCCCAAGACACGGATGAAAGAAGGCTCAGTTGAACCCCGATGAGCCCAGACAGTGCATACCCTAAACAAGCTCGCCAAGTGCCCAATGGCTGCAGTTTGCGAAAAAAATATAGAGAAAGATCGAGGCAAAGATTGAACACTGAAGAGGTCCTAGACAGAGGTGGTGGGGTCATGCTGAATGTGTTGATCAAAAAGTGGATTTAAAAACTGGACAAAAAATCTCGTGAAAAGTTTGCCTTAAAACTTGCATCAAAACCTGCCCTAAAGCTCACCTTAGAGGAAGCCTGAAAGTTTGTTTTTTGGATTCAGCGCTGTGTTGCCTGAGCCGTCGTGCTCAACTCTTTTCTCAACTCATCGCTCCACCACTTGGCCAACCCCGTGGTGCTGTGGCCTGCCGTTTGATCGGAGGCGGGAATCAAAAAGAGGCGTGCGTGGGGAAGGATTTTGAGGGCTCTTTCCATGTGTCCAAGCTCAGGCGGATTTCTCTCGTCATCGGCCGCATTGATGATCAGCATCCGGGCTTTGATATTTTTCAAACGGGGTTCGGGATCAAAGTCTGCAGAGGACTCCCATTGGTACAAATTGTCATTGGCATCGGCCTGTGCATTGTCTTTGAGTTTGGCGTTGACGAAGGCATCGGCCTTGTCCTTGCTAGACCCCAATCTTTGCAGCGCCTGGCTTCCCCCACTCGTGGCGATGGAGAAGAAGGCCGAGGCGAATTGCAAGCTCTTGGGTTGCTCGGTGTAGTTGCCTTGATTCCAAGTGGGATCATTTTGAATGGCATCAATGATGAGCCTTCGCATCATCCAGTTTCTTCCGGACATGGCACTCGGGCTCGAAGCCATGGGCACCAATAGATCCATGAAGTCAGGGTATCGCTCCCCCCATAGCCAAGTCTGCATGCCCCCCATGGAGTTGCCCAGTACCATGCGCAAATGCGACAGCCCCAGGCCTTCGCTCACCAAGCGGTATTGCGCGCTCACCATGTCATCGTAGTTGTAGCGGGGAAACTGCCTTTTGAGGCCATCAGAGGGTTTGCTCGAGCGTCCTGTACCAATGCTGTCAGGGATCACGATGAAGTACTTGTTGGCATCGAGCACTTGTCCGGGGCCGAACAACTCGCCAGCAAAGTTGGGGTTCATCAAGGTCTTTGAGCTGCCTGCGGTGCCATGCAAAATCAGCACCGGCTCGCCACCAGGGGCTCCAAGGGTTTGGTAGCCGATTCGGAGCTCTTTGAACACCTCACCCGTATGGAATTTGAAATCTTTGGCCACCCAGGTGTGCTCTGTGGCAATGGGTTGGTTTTGCGCCAAAGCGCTTTGAACACTCAAGACGTTCAACACGATCAAAGTGCTGACCCACAGGAACTTACTAAGTAACTTTCTAAGCAACTTGATACGCAACATCATATGCAACATCATATGCAACATCATATGCAACATCATATGCAACATCATATGCAACTTCAAAATAGACAAAGCGTGCAGAGCCTCAAATAAAAACCAAGGTCCCCATAGAACTCTAGGCGTCAAAAGTAAACGCTCAGTATATTTTAATTAACGTGGTCTTGTGCTCGGTGGACTTAAAGCCGTGAAAAGCTTCAGATCAAGTCCGAGTTCACATGCCCCTCTTAAAGGGTTCAGTGGGCAGAGCGCTGCAAACTCAGGACATGGATCTGGCAATAAAGCATAGTCCTTTTGCTTGTGACGATGGAGCTGCAGCTCTCTTAGGGGTGTGCCGCTCATCACAATGAATGATGCAAAGCTCAATGGGGATTCAATGGGGGCTTTGAGTCGGGTCTTGAGTGGGGCTTGCTTGTGGCCCTTGAGGGCGATGGGGCCTGCAAGTCGTGCTGCAAAAACCCATGGAGCAATGGGCAAGGATCGTCGCTGTAGCATTCGTGCTCTGAGGCGCAGGTCTCAAAGCCATCTTGAGCTCGCACATGGGCCTTGGCACTGGGGCAATATCGAAGGGCAGCGGACGTTTTTTTCATCTTTTGCTTTCAAAGCGATCTGAGGTTTTCAATTTACCCTCTAGGTGTGCTTTGGGACTTGACAGAAGTCAAGAGAAGAAGAAAAGAGCTTGGTTTAAGCGTTGAGGCAATTGTTGAGGCAATTGCCGAATCAAAAGTAGCAACCCTAGCCAAGGCCGCAATACGTGCCGTTGTAGGCGTCCCATCTCATCGATTGAAAGCGTTTTAAAGTGCCATCAAGTCCTGGCCCACACCATGGGGGGGCTTTACTGACCCGGACTCCAAGAGTCCTTCAATCCCGTGATGCGATTGAAAACAGGATGTTCGCCCGCGTGGTCCACGCGGTCGGTCACAAAGTAGCCATGTCTCTCAAACTGAAACCCCATGTCAGGCGCTGCGCTCTTCAAGCTGGGCTCCAGCTTGGCTTGTACCGTCTTCAAGCTCTCTGGGTTGATGGCTGCCAAGAAGTCTTTGCCCCCTGCATCGGGTTGTGGGTCACTGAAGAGGCGATCATAGATCCGCACCTGTGCATCCAGCGCATCCCTTTGGCTCACCCAAGTGATCACACCTTTGACCTTGACGCTGTTGGCGCCAGGGGTTCCACTTTTGGTGTCAGCGATGAGCTTGGCCAAGACCTCGGTCACGTCACCTTCTTCGTTGGTGATGCATCCCTCACACTCGATCACATAGCCGTATTTCAAACGAACTTTGTTGCCAGGAAAAAGCCTAAAGAAACCCTTGGGCGGCGTTTGAGCAAAATCGGACTTCTCGATCCACAGATCGGGAGAGAATAAAAACGCCCTTTGGCCAAGCTCAGGGTGACTGGGGTGCATGGGGGCGTGGACAGTGATGCTGTCCTCGTCAGGCATGACGTCATGCCAATTGGTCAGCGTGAGCCTCAAGGGCTCCAAAACCGCCATCGCCCTGGGGGCCTTGTCCTCCAAGTCCTCTCTGAGACAACCCTCAAGGGTGCTGTAATCGATCCAGCTGTCGCTTTTGGTCACGCCAATGCGTTCAACGAAATTGCGAATGCTTTGTGGGGTGTAGCCCCTTCTTCTGAGGCCCACAATGGTGGGCATTCTCGGGTCGTCCCACCCACTCACATGACCTTCATGGACCAATTGCGCCAATTTTCTTTTGCTGGTGATCACATAGGTCAAATTCAATCGCGCAAATTCATACTGCCTAGGAGGGGGGGCACTCAGGAGACCGGCTTCGATCAATTGGTTCAAGAGCCAATCGTAAAAAGGTCTTTGATCCTCAAACTCCAAGGTGCAAAAGCTGTGGGTGATTTGCTCGAGCGCATCTTCAATTGGGTGCGCAAAGGTGTACATGGGGTAAATGCACCATTGATCCCCTGTTCGGTGGTGGTGTGCACGGCGGATGCGGTAGATCGCTGGGTCGCGCATGTTCAAATTGGCTGAGGCCATATCAATCTTGGCCCTCAAAACCGCACTGCCATCGGGAAGTTCGCCGTTTTTCATGGCCATGAAGCGAGAGAGATTTTCCTCTGGCGTTCGGTCTCTGAAGGGGCTGTTGGTCCCAGGGGTGGAGAAGTCTCCCCTGGTGGCCCTCATTTGCTCGGGGCTTTGCTCATCGACATACGCGTGTCCTGAGCGAATCAGTGCCAGAGCCGCTTCAAACATGAAGTCAAAATAATTGCTCGCCTCATACAAGTGCGAGACCTTTTGGCCATTGACCTCTTGATCCCAGTCAAATCCCAACCACTTGACCGCGTCCAAGATCGAATTCACGTATTCGGTGTCTTCTTTCTCAGGGTTGGTGTCATCAAAGCGCATATGACAAATGCCGTTGTAGTCCTGCGCCAAACCAAAATTGATACAGATGCTCTTGGCGTGTCCAACATGCAAGTAGCCGTTGGGCTCTGGGGGAAAACGCGTGCGAATGGCGGCCACATCCAGGGCCCCTTGGTCTTGGTGAGCTTTGGGCCCGGGTGAGCCAGCCCACTTTCTGTTCTTGTATTCGCCTTTGGCCAAATCTTGTTCAATGATTTGACGCAAAAAATTACTGGGTTTTTCCAATCCAGGAGTGGTTGCCGTGGTGGGCTTAGGGCTCTTGATGTCAGTGGGTGTCGATGGGTCTTTAGCGCTCATGGGTCGATTTTAGGCGTGTCTTGGTGCGACAAGTGACTCCAAGCGCCTTAAAAGCATATTTTTTTGCATGGATGCATCAAAGCCCACACTTGCAAAGGATAATTGCAACGCTTGGAGCCTATCGTGCTCCCTATGACATAGAGACTTTTTTTCAAGGACTGTACGTGGACTTTGATGTGATACTTTTATTAAAAGCAGCGCTGATGGGCGTGGTGGAGGGGTTGACCGAATTCTTACCCATCTCCTCCACGGGACATTTGGTCTTGGTGGGGTCTTTGATTGAGTTCGACGATGCGCGTGCGAAGGTGTTTGATATCGCCATTCAATCGGGTGCTATCTTTGCAGTGGTGTTGGTCTTTTGGAGAAAAATTCAAGACACACTCTTGGCTTTGCCCCATTCAAGAGCAGCAAGACATCTGAGCCTCAACATTGCCATTGCATTTTTGCCCGCCGTGATCTTGGGTCTCTTGTTGGGTCACTGGATCAAGGACCATTTGTTCACCCCTTGGGTGGTGGCGAGCACCTTCATTCTTGGGGGCTTGGTGATTCTTTGGGTCGAGGGCTTTGGGCGCCCAAAGGCTTTGGATGAACACCCCAATGACCGCGTACGGGTCTTGAACGTCGAGTCCATGTCTGGGCAAGAT
>CAIZIT010000077.1 GCA_903933115.1 uncultured Burkholderiales bacterium | reverse complement strand
TGCTCAAGTAGCTCGGGCTTGATGGCGATCCAGACTTTTTCTTCCCTAAAGTAAAAATCAAAAAAACCGGCCTTGTGCTCGGCCTCCTTGGTCACTTCGTCAAAGGGTTTGAGGGATGCCAAATTGCCTTTGATGGCAGGTGCCTTGGTGGCGTCTTCCTTTTTGGAAGCAGGCTGTGCATCAGAGTTGGGCTTTTCTTGGAGTTCAAAGCTGTCCCCCCGAGTCATCCAAGACCTAGGAGAAGGTGTTGAAGGGGCGGCGTTTGGGGTGTTGATATTCCCATTGAAACTGAAGGCATTGGGCGCTTGCAAGACAAGCGCCATCAGCAAGGCAACTGAATGCCGTTTAAAGGGATCAAAAAGGAAAACCAAATCCGAACCTCCACAATGAGATGAGAGAGAAGAAGCCGCCAACTGGTTGATATTACCGAAAATTGATCGCCTACTCAAAAAAGGTGTGTTTTTTTCTTGGTTCAGCCAACTGAATGCGACCAGGCCGATGGGAGGGCTCAAAAATCAAGGTCCAACCTATGAGAAAATAAAGCCCATTGATTCAAACAACAGGACACCAAATGGCTCAGAGAACAGGATTTTTAAGTGGCAAGAAGCTTTTGATCACAGGCGTGCTCTCCAACCGCTCCATCGCCTATGGCATTGCCAAAGCTTGTTTCAACCAAGGCGCAGAGTTGGCATTCAGCTATGTGGGCGAAAGATTCAAGGACCGGATCACTGATTTTGCCAAAGAGTTTGAGTCCGAGTTGATTTTTGACTGTGATGTCGGCCAAGACGATCAAATCGAGGCCATGTTCTCCGATTTGGCCAAATCCTGGGGGCATTTCGATGGATTTGTTCACAGCATTGGTTACGCCACTCGAGAGTCCATCTCTGGAGACTTTCTTGACGGACTGAGTCGCGAGGGGTTCAAGATTGCGCATGACATCAGCGCTTACAGCTTTCCGGCCATGGCCAAGGCCGCATTGCCCTATTTGAACGACAATGCAGCCCTTTTAACGCTCACCTATTTGGGCTCCATGAGAAATGTCCCCAACTACAACACCATGGGATTGGCCAAAGCTTCTTTGGAAGCTTCCGTTCGTTATTTGGCGGAGTCACTGGGCTCAAAGGGGCGAGGCTTCAGAGCCAATGGCATCAGTGCGGGTCCCATCAAGACCTTGGCAGCCAGTGGCATCAAGGGTTTTGGAAAGATCCTGAGTGTCGTGGAAAACACCGCACCCATCAGACGAAACGTGACCATTGAGGACGTGGGCAATGTGGCCGCCTTCTTGATGAGTGACTTGGCGGCTGGCGTGAGCGCTGAGATCACCTATGTGGATGGGGGTTTCAGTCACGTCATGGGGGGCATGAACGAGGAATAAAGTGCGTCGCAGGGGAGAGATCTCCTTCAGCACTTTGAGAATGGACGCTTGATCCATTCTCACACTGAACCGCTGAAATACAGGCCCCCTTTTTTACTTGGGCAACTTCGACTTGGTCCAGTCCGATGCTTTCTCAAGGTCCTCCCCCACCCCATGCACGGTGCTACATGCCGTGAGGGTTAAGATGAAAGAGAGGATCAAAAACAAGGATCGTTTTTTCATTTTGTGTTCTCAATGGGTTCATCAGCGCTTGGGGCGTCTCCTTTTTTTGAAGGCCCCAGCAGCTTGATGTGGTTAAGCAAAAAAACCGATCAAGCGGATGAGACACCGACCAGCACTGGCGCACCCAAGTCTTGCATCATGGCGATGTCGAGATTGGAGATGGACCTGACCGTACCCGCAGAAATGGCGTCGGACATCATGTCTGAGGCCACCTTCACATGGTAATAGGCCGAACCTGCACCGGCTGAGGCAGGATCCAATGGAACAGGCCCACCATAAACGGCCTCAGCTTTGGGGCCCGTGAAATAAGGTTGCCCATTTTGCATTTGAATGAAGGTGTCGTAGGTGG
This sequence comes from uncultured Burkholderiales bacterium, assembly GCA_903933115.1. Classification (GTDB taxonomy): domain Bacteria; phylum Pseudomonadota; class Gammaproteobacteria; order Burkholderiales; family Burkholderiaceae_C; genus Limnohabitans. Next base: position 4,452 of record CAIZIT010000077.1, on the reverse strand, counting down.
TTTGAAAACCATTTGAATTCGGATACAGACCATCAAAACCCAATGCATGAAACATCTCATGGGTCAAAACGGTGGTCAGATCGTATTGAGTTTTAGAGGGAAGTGCAGCAGGATTGGTATTGAACAAGGACCAATCGTTCATGTTGATGTAAACCTTGGCATCGGCTTGGGTGCCGTTTGCATCCACACCCGTTTGACTCTCTGCTAAAAAGGCGGTGGTGTAATTGGCGCCATGGCTGGTGCTCAAAGTGCTGGGCACATTGACCAAAGCACCCGAAGCTTCAGCCAAAACGTTGGAGGACGTGCTCTCAGGAATCACTTGGATGTCCAAGCTGCCCTTTGCATTCAAAAAGGAGCCAATTTTGCCAAGTGCGGCCACCAGACAAGCTTGAACAGCGCTTTGCTGAGTGCTGTAGCCTGAAAAAGCGCTGAAATCCAGGGTGTACTGAAAGTGGGATGCACTGGAGGGGCTAGAGGCTGTAGAGCTGCTCGAACCCCCGATGGGGGTAATGCCTGAAGAGCTTGGCTGAGACATGCTGCCACTGTTGACGACTTGTCCACTGGGGGTGTAGACATGGACGCCGCTGGCGTTGATGACGGCATTGAGCGTTTGATCGTTGAACTGCAAAGCCGTTCCGGTGCTCGTGCGCTCCACATTGATCAAAACCACTTGGGTGTTGGTGCTGTCAAAAAGCGTCAAGCTCGAACCCTGAGTGGTCCAAGTGTATTTGGACAAAGCAGAGGGCAAAACCACTTTTTCGATCTTGGAGTCGATGCTGTCAAAATGCACTCCAGGCGCTAAAACCACAGTTTCATTGCCACTTGCTCCGTAGAGATTCAAATTGCTGAGGGTGCTGGTGTAGGTTTGAGAGGCGTTCAAGAGCAAGTCGGTGAGCGTGAAAACATCCTGGCCCGTCGTGTTGACACTCACGTTGCCGATGGCATTGTTGAAACCGAGCGAATGAGGAGACGTGGTGCTCACCGCCCAGTCCAAGATCTTGTTTTGAGACGCATCGACCACGGACACCGTGCCCTTGCCAAGGCTCAACAAGCTGGGATCGTAATTCAAGCCCACGTTGACGGTGTCAATGGCCGTGTCACAAACCACATGTGCAATCCCAAAGGGCACATTGACCGTTTCATTGCCTGTTGAGCCCCAAAGGGTGATGTCTCCGTTGGGCAGGGTCACGGACACGTTGGGGATCAGTTGAGCTTTGTCGTAGTGAATCTGCGCATAACCTTGAGCCGTGGTGTAGAGGGTCAAGGTGCTTTTGTCACTGAAATTGACATGAATACCCATGGTGCTGGATGCAATATTGGCCAACAGGCCTGCGCTGTTGCTGTAAAGATAGGCGCCACCTGCACCATTGGAGATGAAGCCGTAATTGAAAATACCCTTCGAGAGGTTTAAATTTTCAATCGAGTTGGTCAAAGTCACCGCCAAGGCATTGTCCGGCAACACAACCGTCTCCACACCCGTTGAGCCCGAAATGCTGGTATCGCTGGAGGTCGCGGTGTAGGTTTGCCCCGCAGTGAGTTGCGTGGCCGATTTGACGCTCAAGACTGAAACCTTGGAGTTACTCATGATGAATTTCAAAGCACCTTTGATGACTGAAGGGGGCAATCCTCTGTAGAGCTCACCCTTGTCTGAAGACGATCAGGACAAGCGCCTGTAAAGAAGCAGACCTTGAATGAATCGGATGTTAAGGCCCGAACTGAAGTCTTGTCAATGCAGGGTTGGAGGGATTTACAAATCTTTTTGCACCCTCAACCCCCATTTTTGGGGCCCCTTCAGGCCTCGCGAACACAGTCGGCGAAATAGGACACAACCCCATCATCGCCCACAACCTCCACCAAGCCGTGGATATCGGTCTCAAATCCTGGGCACAACAAATTGAACTCACGTGCAAAGAGCAAGTAATCCACGATCTTTTTATTGAACACCTCGCCCGGAATCAACAAAGGAATTCCTGGTGGGTAAGGGGTGACCAAGGAGGTCGTGATGCGACCAATCAAATGGTCGATGGAGACGCGTTCCGTGTTTCTTCTGGCGATTTGAGCAAAAGCGTCAGAGGGCTTCATGGCTGGCGTCAAGTCGCTCAAATACATCTCTGTGGTCAAGCGAGCGATGTCGTACTTGGCGTAGAGTTGGTGGATGAATTGGCACAAATCTTTGAGCCCCATGCGTTCGTACTTGGGGTGCTGGGCACAGAACTCAGGCATGATGCGCCACAGCGGGTGGTTCTTGTCGTAATCGTCTTTGAATTGCTGTAAAGCGGTCAACAGCGTGTTCCAGCGCCCTTTCGTGATCCCGATGGTGAACATGATAAAGAAGCTGTAGAGACCTGTTTTTTCAACGATCACGCCGTGCTCGGACAAGAACTTGGTCACGATGCTTGCAGGGATACCCGTTTCGGCAAACTTACCATTCAAATCCAGGCCTGGCGTGACCAAAGTGGCCTTGATCGGGTCCAGCATGTTAAAGCCACTGGCCAAATTCCCAAATCCATGCCATTTGCTGCGTTTGCCGTCGGCTTGAATGATCCAATTGTCTGCGCGCCCAATGCCCTCATCGACCATTTTGTCGGGTCCCCAGACCTTGAACCACCAGTCTTTGCCGTATTCTTCATCGACTTTGCGCATGGCACGTCTAAAGTCCAAAGCTTCAGCAATGCTCTCCTCGACCAAAGCGGTGCCTCCGGGAGGCTCCATCATCGCTGCGGCCACATCGCAACTGGCAATGATGGCGTACTGGGGCGAAGTGCTGGTGTGCATCAGGTAAGCCTCATTGAAGAGCTGCCTGTCGAGTTTGGTGTTTTGAGAGTCCTGCACCAAGACGTGTGAGGCTTGACTGATACCGGCCAAAAGTTTGTGAATGGATTGAGTGGCATAGACCACAGAGTGCTTGGGCCGCTCACGCTTTTTGCCCATGGCATGGTAAGGGCCGTAAAAAGGATGGAAAGCGGCATGGGGCAACCAAGCCTCATCAAAGTGCAAGTTGGGAATGTAGCCATCGAGCATGCCCTTGATGGTCTCTGTGTTGTAGAGCACGCCGTCGTAGGTGGACTGCGTGATCGTCATCACGCGGGGTTGAACCTTTTTGCTGTCGACGCCTTTGAGCAATGGATTGGCTCGAATTTTGGCTTGAATGGCAGCGGGCTCAAATTCACTTTTGGGAATGGGGCCAATGATGCCAAAGTGATTTCGTGTGGGTTTTAAAAAGACGGGAATGGAGCCTGTCATGATGATGGCATGAAGGACTGATTTGTGACAGTTTCTATCAACCACGACCACATCTCCTGGGGCGACCGTGTGATGCCAGACCATTTTGTTGCTGGTGCTGGTGCCGTTGGTCACGAAAAAGCAGTGATCGGCGTTGAAAATTCGGGCCGCATTGCGCTCAGATGCGGCCACAGGGCCAGTGTGGTCGAGCAACTGGCCCAACTCATCCACAGCGTTACAAACGTCGGCTCTGAGCATGTTTTCACCAAAGAACTGGTGAAACATTTGACCCACTGGACTTTTTAAGAAGGCAACGCCTCCGGAGTGTCCTGGGCAGTGCCATGAGTAGGAGCCGTCCTCCGCATAATCGAGCAAGGCCTTGAAAAATGGCGGCTGAAGACCTTCTAAATAGGTTTTCGCTTCTCGTATGATGTGACGCGCAACAAACTCAGGCGTGTCTTCAAACATGTGAATGAAGCCATGCAACTCTCTCAAGATGTCGTTGGGCAGATGCCTTGAGGTTTTGGTCTCTCCGTAGATGTAGATGGGCACATCGGTGTTCTTGAAGCGAACCTCTTCAATGAAGTTCCTCAAATTGAGCACTGCAGGGTCAAGATCTGGACCGGGTGTGAACTCTTCGTCATCGATGGACAAAATGAATGCGCTTGCACGTGACTGCTGCTGGGCAAATTGGCTCAAATCGCCATAGCTGGTGACGCCCATCACCTCATAGCCCTCACCCTCAATGGCCTGGGCCAAAGCCCGAATGCCAAAGCCGGAGGTGTTTTCTGAGCGAAAGTCCTCATCAATGATCACGATAGGAAAACGAAATTTCATAGAGAAGACCCCAAAAACAGAAGAAAAAAGCGCATAAATCTGACCCGTGCGAGTTTACCCTGTTCAGAGCCTGTTAGAATATAAATATTCGGAGAGATGGATGAGCGGTTTAAGTCGCACGCCTGGAAAGCGTGTGAGGGTTAATAGCCCTCCGCGGGTTCGAATCCCGCTCTCTCCGCCAATACCCTGTTTCACAGGGTATTTTTTTTGGCTCTGCCCAATTAAGGGGCTCTACCCAATTAACGGGTATGGGCATTTATCAAACACGGTTGACAAGTTCGACGTTGACTGCAACCTCCGCCAATACCCCAATAAAAAAAGCCTTTGAGCATTGTTACTTTGACAAATTCAAGTCTTCTGCTGATTTGAAATAGGCCAAGCGCTCTACTGCTC
>CAIZIT010000076.1 GCA_903933115.1 uncultured Burkholderiales bacterium | reverse complement strand
GCCCACCGGAATTGCACCTGCATCGATCAAGCGTTGAACCACTGTGGCACTCTCTTTTGGGATATACGCATATTCGGGGCAAGCGGCAGTGGTGGGGATGCCTGCCAAGTCGATGTTGTCCTTGATGGCGAAGGGGATGCCATATAGAGGCATGCTCTTGGGATCAAGGCCTTCTAAAGCCACTGCATAGGCCATCATCTGCTCACGCGACAACCGGCTGATCCACACATGGCGATTCGTTAAAGCCTCCTCGGCATCCATCTGTGCGCAGATGAGTTCGACCAAGGTACTGGGTGTGAGCTCGCCGCTCAGAAAGCGCTCACGAAGGTGAGGGATGGAGAGGTTGGGTCTCATGAATGCTCCAATTCAGTTTCTATGTTTGTTCAGTTGATCAACACCAAGGCTTGGCCGGCTTGCACCGATTGACCCGCTTGGCATAGGAGTTTGTGGACTCGTCCTGCAGAGTTTGAGCTCACCGAGACTTCCATTTTCATGGACTCGATCACCAAGAGGGTTTGGCCAGCGCTCACTTGCTCACCCTCATTCACCAAGACGGTCCAGATACCACCTGATATTTGTGAGGAGACCACTTCGCCGTCAAACGATTCGAGCAAGGCTGCATTTTCTTCTCTTTCTGCTGGAGCCTCTTGAGCGCTTGATTCCAGTAATCCTGCTGCAGCCCAACGCTCTCTTTCGGCCTCAAATGCACCTTGCTGGGTGTGTTTGAAGGCGGCAATCGATGGTGCGTTGTCGCTCAAAAAAGCTTGGTAAGCTGACAAGCTGAATTCACCTTCCTCGATACGCAATTGGACTCGACCTGCCGGAAAGTCCAGTCGCCATTGAGCCAACTCTTGCGCGCTCACAGGATAAAAGCGGATTTGGTCAAAAAACCTCAGCAGCCAAGGCTTTCCCGTTTGAAAGTCTTTCGCTCCGTTGCGTTCATCACGCCAGCGATTCCACATCTGGACTGTTCGCCCCACAAATTGGTAACCCCCTGGGCCCTCCATACCGTAGACGCACATGTAAGCGCCCCCAATGCCCACTGCATTCTCTGGGGTCCAAGTGCGAGCGGGGTTGTATTTGGTGGTCACCAAACGGTGACGAGGATCGATGGGTGTTGCAACTGGCGCTCCCAAGTAGACATCTCCCAGGCCCAGGACCAAGTAACTGGCTTCAAACACCACGTTTTGTACGGCTTGCCAATTGGGTAAGCCATTGATGCGGCGAATGAATTCGATGTTGCTTGGGCACCATGGTGCATCTGCTCGGACCGATTGCATGTACTTTTCGATGGCGAGCTGAGTGGAGGCATCATCCCAAGAAAGAGGTAACCAAACGGTGCGACTGGGCACCTTGATGTCTGCACCAGAGGAGCTGGTGACACCCGGTTGTGCATCCATCACCACTTTCACCAAAGCGCTCAGCTCAATCACATCGGGATCAAAATGCACTTGCAGCGATCTGATGCCTGGTGTCAGGTCAATGATGCCAGGCAACTGGCCTTGTGCACGCCGTTGTTCCAACTGAGTCATCAAAGTGTGGACATGAAACCGCATCACCAAGTCGAGCTGCAAGGGACCCAACTCGATCAGTAAATTGCAGTCGCCCGAGCGCCGCATCACCACCTCAACGCCCCCTTCGCCACCTGGCAAAGTCAGCAAGACCGCTGCATTGGGAAGATGGAGATCAGTGGTGGAGGGCTCAACCGAGCTCTTGGCATGGTCCTTGGAGACGCTCAACCCTTGGAGCAAGGCGTTTTGTGTCTTCGCCATGGCATTGGCCACTTCCAGGGACACCGGTACAAATCGAACCGTATGACCGGGGGCGAGTTGGCCCAGTTTCCAGAGCTCGGCACGGATCACTGTGGCAGGGCACACAAAACCACCCAAGCTTGGACCATCGGGTCCCAAAATCACAGGCATGTCACCGGTGAAATCGATCGCTCCAATGGCGTAGGCGTTGTCATGGATGTTGCTCGGGTGCAAACCCGCTTCTCCGCCGTCGCTTCGTGCCCAAGTTGGTTTGGGGCCAATCAATCGAACCCCAGTGCGGCTCGAGTTGTAGTGCACCTCCCAGCGTGTTGCCCAGAGCATTTGCATGTCCTCTGGGGTAAAGAAGTCAGGCGCACCGTGAGGGCCCTCCAAGACAGCAATGTCCCAGTGTGAGGCGTAGTTGGGCTTGATCGCCTCGATTTGTTTTGGAGTCAGAGGTGCAAGAGTTTCGAGATTTGCGAGATTTCCTGCTGGCGAAGTGGGTCCAATATGCAGCACATCACCCGTTCTCAATACGCGACCGCCATGCCCACCAAACTGACCCAAGGTGAAGGTGGACTTGCTGCCCAAGTAATCCGGCACATCAAAGCCACCCAGAACAGCCAGGTAAGCTCGACAGCCGTCCTTTGAGATCCGGCCGATTTTGAGCACCTGTGTGGGTAGAACCTCAATCGCTTGCCAAGTTGAGACGGGTTCACCATCTAAGCTCATCTCCACAGGCGCCCCGCAAACCGCTATGCGCATGGCGCTTCGAAAGCGTAAACTGGGGCCCGCTGCGGTGATCTCGAGTGCGGCCATGCCAGCTGCATTGCCAACAATCGCATTGGCAGCACGCAAGGCCAACGCATCCATGGGACCGCTGGGTGGCACGCCCACATCCCAGTAGCCTGTGCGACCAGGCCAGTCTTGAACCATGGTGTGGACGCCACCAGCGAGCACATCGATGGCGTGGTTGGCAAAAACAAAACCATTCAAGCTGCGGGTGGTGTGTTCACCCCTCACAAAAGGCTCGAATTGCATCAGTGCTTGGAGGTAATGAAGGTTGCACTCTAGCCCAGCGATGCGGGTGCTTGAGAGCGCACGCTCGAGCTGATGCATCGCATCGGCTCTGTCGCTGCCGTGCACAATCAACTTGGCCAAGAGAGGGTCGTAAGAGGCCCCCACTTCGCTGCCTCTTTCAATCCAAGTGTCTACACGCACGTCACTGGGCAAGACGACCTCGGTCAGCACACCTGTAGCGGGTTGGAAGTTGTTGTAGGGATCTTCGGCATATATACGCGCTTGGATGGAGTGGCCTTTAGGGGTGACTTTAAGGGTAGAGAGGTCTGGCAAGTCACCGCTGGGCAACTTGACCATCCACTCGACAATGTCCACGCCTGTGACCGCCTCGGTCACACCGTGCTCGACTTGCAAGCGAGCATTGACCTCGAGAAAGTAGAAGTCTTGTGTGCTTTGATCGACCACAAATTCAACGGTACCCGCCGAGCGGTAATTCACCGCTTGGGTCAACCTTTGTGCAGTGGCATGAAGTGCTTGGCGCACCTCGGCACGAAGGTGTGGTGCAGGGGTTTCTTCCACCACCTTTTGGTTTCTTCGTTGAAGTGAGCAGTCTCGCTCACCCAGGATCATGACCTGTCCTGCGCCATTGCCAAACACTTGCACTTCAATGTGTCGAGCATTGGGGATGAAGCGTTCTAAGAAGACACCCGCATCCGAAAAATTCGATTGCGCCAATCGACTCACCGTTTGGAATGCAGCGCTGAGTTCCTCTGCGTTTTGGCACATTTGCATGCCTATACCCCCTCCACCCGCACTGCTTTTGAGCATGACGGGGTAGCCAATGGTCTGGGCGGCACTCAAGGCTTCGGATGCGCTCGAGAGTAAGCCAGTGCCTGGCAAGAGTTGAACTTGAGCTTGGGTGGCCAAGGCTCGGGCCGTGTGCTTGAGACCAAACACCTTCATTTGCTCAGACGTTGGGCCCAAGAACACCAAGCCTGCTGCTTCGCAGGCTTGAACAAAGGCTGGGTTTTCAGATAAAAAGCCATAACCAGGGTGAATCGCTTGGGCACCTGTGGCCAAGGCGGCATCGATGATTTTGGGAATGGAGAGATAGCTCAGCGCAGGTGCCGCTGGGCCGATGCAGACCGATTCGCAGGCCATGGCCACGTGCATGGCAGCGGCGTCTGCTTCAGAGTAAACGGCCACTGAAGCAATACCCAAGCGATCAAGTGTGCGAATGATTCGACAAGCAATCGCCCCACGGTTGGCAATTAAGACTTTGGAAAACATTCAAGCGCCCTCCCAAATCAAACATTGCACAGGCGTGGGGTTGTAGGCGTTGCAAGGGTTGTTCAATTGCGGACAATTAGAGATCAGCACGATCACATCCATCTCGGCGCGCATTTCAACATACTTCCCGGGCGCAGAGATGCCGTCTTCGAAAGTGAGTTGACCCTCTGGAGTAACGGGCACATTCATGAAGAAATTGATGTTGCTCACCACATCACGCTTGCTGAAGAAGGGTCCATCGGGATGGGTTTGCCCGTAGCGCGCGATGGCCAACATGAAGTTGTCTCGGCAGCTGTGCATGTGACGCTTCTCAAGTGCGTAGCGCACCGTGTTGCTCTCGCAAGAGCATGCTCCCCCTAGGGTGTCATGCCGCCCGCAGGTGTCGGCCACGATGGTGAGCATGGGACGGCCTTCACTGGACATGATTCTCGTGCCCACACCCAGGTAGAGCGCGGCTTGGGACTGAAGGGTATGGGTGGCGCTGTAGCGCTCACTGATGTCCTTGGCGTTGTAAAACAAAGTGTCCACGGCTTGGTTGCCCTCAAGGTCAACGATGCGAAAGATCTGTCCTTTGCGTAGGGTGTGCATCCAAGGTTCGCCAGAGGGAATCACTACTTCGAAGCTGGCAGTGGAAGGGGAAAGTGTGCTTTCTAGGGTTTGCATGGCTGGGCCTTCAATTCAGAGGTAATGGCGTTCAGTGTTGAGTAAGCCGCGAGCGTTCTCTGGGCAATGTAAGCGGCAGATGTCGTTTGCGCTGGCTGTGCCTGAGCGCCACACGCTCAACTCAATCTCTTCAGGGGCATAAATCGGGTTGGGATCAAAAGGATGTGGCGTGGTGGACAAGACCACCAGCAGATCCATCTCACACCTGAGGTCAATGTATTGACCGGGTGCGCGGTGATCGGTTTGGAAATGCAAGGCACCTGTGGAGTCCGTGCTGAGCTTGCTGAATAAATTGAGGTTGGCCACCACATCACGTTTGCCCATGCCCCATTTTTCGAGTTCAACTTGGATGTTGTCTTGTCCGTTGCGGTGCATGTTGTTGCGATGTGAGCCAAAGCGTGCCTCGCCATGGCGCGCGAGGACGTTTGTGGCCTGTGTGGTGCCGCCTACGGTGTCATGCCAACCACAAGAGTCATCGGCGACTGAGCACAGCACCCGTCCCATGTCAGAGTAGCAAACATGGCCCTTAGTGAGGTAGGCCGTGTGTTGGGCCTTCAAGGTGTCAGGCATGTTGTAGCGTTCGCTAGGATTGGCGGCGTTGTAGAACAAAATCGAGACGTTTCCCCGACCGTGTGTATCTGTAAAGCGCATCGTGTTACCCCGGCGAATCACGCCTGACCAAGCACTGCCAGCGGGCAGGGTGTGGCTCCAAAGTAAAAGCGAAGGATCAAAAGGGGTGACTTGTGGCGGCACTGCGGCAAGGGCCAAAGGGGTTTGATTTTCCATAGAACTTGAAAGGGTTAGAGTTGTTCGGTTGAAGCCAGATCGGGTGTGTGGTTGAGTTTGTTCAGCAAGTCTTGGTCAGTGACCATGCCTGAGCTCTCACGAATGCGGTTCAATATTTCGGCCTTTAGGGCACGAAATGGCGTCGAGTACTTCATCTCTTGATCGCGTTGTGTTGGCAACGGCACGGGATAAATGCTGTGGATGCGACCAGGGCGTGGTTGCATCAAAACCACCCGTTGACCGAGATAGATGGCCTCATCTACATCGTGGGTGACAAAGACGATGGTGGTTTTTTCAATCCGGTGAATGTGCAAGATCAAGTCATGCATCACCTCTCGAGTTTGAGCATCCAATGCGCCAAAGGGCTCGTCCATCAGCAGCATGGCGGGTTTTCCCATCAAGGCCCGCGCAATGGCAACACGTTGCTGCATACCGCCAGATAATTGGTTGGGATAGGCCTTGGCAAATTTGCTCAAGCCAATGAGGTCCAATAAGGCATCCGCACGCCCCGATGCAGCCTCCACATCGGCTGAGGTGATGTTTTCGCGTTTGACCTTCAAGCTGCGACTGAACTTGATGTTGTCGATGACGTTGAGCCAAGGGTACAAGCTGTAGTGCTGAAAGACCATGGCTCGATCAGCACTGGGGCCCGAGATGTCAGTGCCATTGCATTGCACTTGGCCACTGGTGTGGTGTTCGAGCCCAGCCAGAATGCGCAAAAGGGTGGATTTGCCGCAACCCGAGGCGCCGACCAGGGTGACGAATTCACCATTTTCGATCATCAAGTCGACATTCTCTAAGGCGGGCACCGAATTGGTGCTTTGTGCACCAAAAACTTTACCCAACTGACGAATAAGAATATTTGACATGTTTCAGCTTTCAGAGTGCAGCCAAGGGAAAGAGCGGCGGTGTAACCAGCGAAATGCTTGGTCCATCAGCAAACCGATCAGGCCAATCAAAATGATTCCGCAGAAAATCGTGTCTGTTTTTAAAAACCGCTGTGCTTTTAAGATGGAGTAACCCAAACCTGAATTCGCTGCCACCAACTCAGCGACCACTAAATAAGTCCAGGCCCACCCCATGGTCAATCGCAGGGTGTCCAAAATGGCGGGTTTAGCGGACTGAAAGAGGACCAATTGAATGATTTCACTGCGGGTGGCCCCCATGGTTTGGGCCGCTTCAATCTGCGCGATGGGCACGAGCCGCACGTTCTCCGCCACCATCAAGACCATTTGAAAGAAGGTGCCTATGAAAATGATGGAAATCTTGGCGCTCTCACCAATGCCCAACCAAAGCATCACCAAGGGAATGAAGGCCACAGCAGGCATGTAGCGGATGAAATCTGTCAACGGTTCAAGGAGCGCTTCCACGGGTTTAAATGCACCGATCAAAAGGCCTAAAGGAAGAGCGATGATGGCCGAAATTGCAAAGCCTGCAATGACTCGGTACATGCTGATCATGGTGTCGCCCCAAAGATCGTCTTCTGTGACCCAACTGCCCAATCGGGTCAAAACTTCCACGGGGCCGGGTAGAAAAATCGGATCAACCCATCCAGAATTGTGCAGCCAAGCCCATGCCAGCAAGGGCAAAATCAAACCCAAGCTTGCAAACAACCAATATTGAGTGCGTGTGATGCGGGCTGCAATCCCCCAAATGCTAGGTCGGGGAGGGGCGGGTGAATGGCCAGATAAAGACTTCGTCAATTCAAACTCCAAAGTGAACATAAGGTCGAGGGATAACCGTCAGCATGAGCCGTGATCTCCCGGGCTTTTGTCCCTCCGTGAAACCGCATGCGATTGCGGTCGACCGCTCTTGGACCAGCCAAACTGTGATTACAGTTCCGGAACCCTAGCTGTCTGTGTTGACTGATATCTTGTGCTGATCTGTTTGACGCTCATCCTCCTTCTAAGCATCTAGCAAAATAAATGCCAATAAAATTCAAACGGCATGAAATAAAGAGAGCACTTGTCTTTGATCGATTGATGGTCACTGTTTTCAATTGAGTTCAAGCTCCATTCGGAAAAGTCTGAACCTCTTTGAAGACTTGATGGCAGCGAAGTTCAGTTGGGTCGGCCAGATTTGAAGCGGTTGAATCGATGACCATGGGATGAGCTTGGCGCAAAGGGTTTTACTTGACCGTTTCGATTTGCACTCTAGATGTTCATTTCAATGCTTGGTTCATGAAATCACTCGAATGACCATAAGTTAAAAGTGTTATTCAACTTAGCGTATCATCAAGTCTCTTTTTTTGATCCCAATGCCTTTTTCGTTTCAAGGAATGCCCAATGAATTGAATCAGATTCATTGGAATTGAAAGATGCCTTGTGGGCTGAAAATTTCTTTAATTGCACTGTTATTGGTTTTTAACATACATTAAAAAAAGTATTTGCGTATGCATGAAAAATTTGGCCATAAGACCAAAGATGGTTATGAGTTTCGTCTAAAGCGCAATTGCTCTATTTCCCCCTCAAGTCTGGCGTTTATTTTTTTAGCACTGGCTTCGGTTTCTTTGTTGATTGGGGTTGTTTTTTATTTTTTGGGCGCAAAATTAATATTGCCTTTTTCTTTCATTGAAGCAGGCGCACTTAGTATTGCTTTTTTATACAACGCTTTTCATGCGACCGACTATGAGCTTTTAAGGTTCGACGCTGAAAATATTTATTTTGAATCGAAATTTGGCCTCGGTTTGCGTCGTGAGACCTTATCAAGAAGCCTGACCAGGATATTGCCATCTGATAAAAAAAATTTAGTGCAACTGAGTTGCGGCCAAAGACAAATTTATTTTGGATACAACATCCATAGTCAATTTAGGCCATTGCTTGAAATTGAAATAAAACGGTCACTGCAAAGTTAGACAATTACCAGCAGTGTCAACCTCACTCACCGAGTCATCTTTACTCGGTGCCTTTTTACTTTTTATAAAATCAATGATCACCATCGTAATTGCCTCTTATGGCTATGGGCACCTTGCAGCGCATTGTATTGAGTCCATTTTGTCTCAATCGGTTTCACCTCATAGAGTCTTGTTTGTTGACGACGGGGTAGGGGACTGTGAGCATCTACAAAGTCTCTACCCTGAAATTGAATTCGTATTGAGGCCGGAAAATTTAGGAACGGTTGCTAATTTTCAAGACATGCTCTCTCGTGTAGAAACAGAGTATGTGATGTTCCTTGGCGCTGACAATTGGCTCAGGTCCGATACCATCAAATTGCTGTCAGCTGAAAATGCAGACATTGTGACCTACGACATTGTGGTCACTGGTGAATTAAAAGATGAAATACTTTCTCGTGTTCCTGGTGAATCCCAGGAAGTGAATGGGGATCATTATTGGTGTCGTGACAATAAGCACCACGGCTCTATGATGTACAGAACTTCTCTTGGAAAGCGTGTGCGATATGAAAAAAGGTTTGCGGACCCCAACACGCACTCTCAAGAGGATTGGAGACTTTGGGACATGATGTTGGCAGCTGGCGCCAGTGTCAGCAGCATTCCAGAGGGCCTTTTGTACTACAGAAGACACCGGGAGAACTTTTTAAAATACAAGACTGTCAATCCTCTTAAGGAGGTTGTAGCGGTTTAAAGTCATCTATTGCCCTGCGACTTCATGTGTTCTCACTATTTTTAAAATTGGCTTTTGGGTGATTTCATTGCCATTGGCGTTGGTGACTTCAAATTTTGATGAAATGATCTATTGCTTCAAGGCTAGAAGGACACTTCGGCCTTTGAACTTCACGGCCCATTTCATTTGCAGTAATGATTTCCTTTTTCTGCTTTTTCACAGCCGTTATCACTTGTGTGTGACAAAACAGAGTGAAGGCCACAAGGCCTGAACCGCCTAATCGTGGAGTTTCGCCCTTATTGGGATTAAGTTAATACAAATGTAGTAATCTTTTTATTGGGATATGTTCAACAGAAGGTTTCAAATCTTTCGCGAGCTTTTGAATTGCAAATCAAAAGATTTCGGATTTGAAAGTTAATTTTTTTATCGATTAAATCAACCATAATAGCCAATAATTATTCGAGAAATAACCATGACCCAAGTAAAAAAAATCATCGATCAAAAAAAATCTTCTATCATTTCAGTTGCTCCTAACGATAAGGTTGAGCTTGTTCTCACCCTGATGCGTGAGCACAGAGTTCGCTCAGTGATGGTCGTTGACAATAAAAAATTGGTCGGTATTGTTTCTCAAGGTGATTGCGCCATCAAAGTTTTACTCCCCAATTTGAGTGCAAAAGAAGTTATGGTGTCTCAGATCATGACCCCCAATCCGCTTACTGTTACACCTGATAACTCATTGGAAGAATGTATGGCGATTATGGTTCATAAGCACATTCGCCACCTACCAGTTTTGGAGAATCAGCAGCTTATTGGTGTGATTTCAATTGGGGATATTGTTAAAAATATAATTCAAATTCAAGGCAATCAAATTGAGTTTTTGGAAAACTATATCAAAGGTGTCAGGATGGCTTGATCTTTAGTTTTGAATAACTCTTGTTCAAGACTAATGAGAAAAAGTAACTTTCCTACTTATCCTGGTTCAGGACTTTATTGATTTTTTGATAAAAATAATTCAATTTGAATAAACTTGCAAAACTTGAGTTATGACGGCGGCTCAGTGGTATAGGGTCTGATTCAAATGAAGCTTTTATTCCTTTCTATTGCTAATTCTTTTGCGGCCATAGCCTCTCTTTGAATGGCTGCATAAAATCCAGCCTCATAAGCCGAAGATTGCATTTCAGACTGTTACAAAGACCTTTGTTTTTGATGACTACCAAGCCCCAAAACCTATTTGGGGCGCTGAATGAGTTGGGGTTTTGACAGTCCCTTGATGGATCGTCGCTACCCCATGTTTCTTCAATTCACCCCTAAAACTAAATAGTAAGATGAAACCATTGATTCACCGAAATGCCCTCGTTTTGTTTTCGGGGGGACAAGATTCCACCACTTGTTTGGCTCATGCTTTGACGCAATATGAGCGCGTCGAAACCTTGGCGTTTGACTATCGCCAACGTCACCACGTGGAGTTACAGGCACGTTTGAATGTGCTGCAGGCCATCAGAGAGCAGTTTCCGCAGTGGACCCGCAAATTGGGGGATGATCACATGCTGGACTTGGCGGTGCTCGGTCAAGTCAGTGAAACCTCTCTCACGCGCGATATGGCATTTCAAATGGAGAGTTCGGGCTTGCCCAACACCTTTGTGCCCGGGCGCAATTTATTGTTCCTTACCCTGGCCGCTGCCTTGGCATACCGTCGTGGTTTAGATGTCATCGTGACGGGCGTATGTGAAACCGATTTTTCGGGCTACCCCGATTGTCGTGACGACACCATGAAGGCCATGCAAATTGCTTTATCGCTTGGCATGGATAGGCGCTTGTTAATCGAAACGCCACTGATGTGGATAGATAAAATGCAAACGTGGCAGCTTGCCCATGATTTGGGCGAACGTGCGCAAGCCGGTGGCGGTGAAGCCTTGGTGCAAATCATTGTAGAGCATTCGCATACTTGCTATTTGGGCGACCGCGTACATCGCCACCATTGGGGTTATGGCTGTGGATCATGTCCCGCTTGTGTTTTGCGTGCCAATGGCTGGAAAAACTGGCGTAGTTAATGCTTGATGATCAAATATGATGCGCTCGGACTCAAGCCATTGCATTCAAACTACCACACCTGTTGGTTCGAATGAGGGATCTGCGGATTAATAGCAACGAGGTTCGTGAAATATCATTTGAAATCAATACTTTAAATTCGAAAAGTAAGACTGTTAAATAAACTGTGAAATTCGCTGTTTTATCAACTTGTTACAAGTTGTGGGATAGTTAAAGTTTTAAAACATAAAAATTGTTAGTGGATGTGAATTCAATAAATTACCTTAATGTCAACTATAAGTTGACAATGTAAATATAGTGTTTACAATAAAAAATGATCATTTCGTTCAAGCATAAAGGCTTAGAGCTTTTCTTTACGAGGGGAAGCTTTAAAGGTATACCAGCTCAATATGGTGCAAGAATTGAGAGGATCTTGGATCGTTTGGATTCATCAATTGAAGCGCGGGATATGGACTTGCCTGACTATAAATTTCATTCATTGAAGGGTGAACGAAAATGTGAGTTTGCAGTATCAAGCACAGGAAATTGGCGAATCACATTCGAATTTAAAGGCGAAGATGCTACCAACGTTGACTTAGAGGACTATCACTGATGCGATCATTAAGAAATCCTAATCGCAAGCCCATCCACCCTGGTGCCATACTTCGAGAAGATATCCTGCCTCAATTGAATTGGACTCAAGGTGAATTTGCTTTAAGGCTCATGGTTAGTCGACAAACAGTGTCAGACTTATTGCATGAGAAAAAGGCTGTTACAGCTGAGATGGCAATTCGCATTTCAAGAGCAGTGGGTGGTACGCCCGAAAGTTGGTTACGGATGCAAGTAGCCGTTGATCTTTGGGCAGCTGAAATGAAGTTCAAAAACAATCCTTTAGTTGCTCCAAAAGCATTGGCCGCTTAGAACTCCCAAGTTTCACGGATCGCAACATAGGATCCAGTAAATGATCGGAATATAGTATCCATAGAAATTTTGGATTCTTTAACATCTTTAATAATCAGCAACTCACAGACCCAAAATCCACTGTGTAATTGATCGTGTAATTGAGATTCTGTCATTACTCTACAAGCTGGGTAAGGGGAGTGATTTCACTTTTTTCAAGTCAATCACTTTGGCAGAGTATTAAATTTCTTGAATGACCTTGTACGATTGATTGATTATTGATTTAAAGTTATCAGATGTACGTGACCAAATAACAATGTCTATCTTAAAGGGCAAGTCTGAATTAATAAATGCATTGTGGAGATCTACTTCCTTTTCTGGTGCCAAAGATTCTTCTCCCAATACAACGATATCCAGATCGGAGAATTCTTTTTTATTTCCATTTACCCTAGATCCAAAGGCCCAGACCTGTCTTTCGGGAATAATTTGCGAGAGGATATTTTTAATAATTTCCCATTCAATTGGTTTTACATCAATAGGGATATGGGCGCTAAACATTTTTATTTTCTAATTTTGTAAGCAAAAATTTAGCTTCATCGATAAAGTCGGGAATTATTGAAACGACTTCTTTCGCTATTTGTTCATCATATGTGTGACTACTTTTGGCCCGCATTTCTCGAAAAATTTTCCATTTGGTCCAGTCACTCTTGAGGAGAGATTGTTCATTGCCAGTTCTGATTAAATCTGAAAAAGCCATTGAATCAAAAAAAGTTGGGTTAGGAGAGCTTAGTTCTAAGTACCTTTTAAGAATTTTATGGCTAATTTCATAAGTAAACTCATACCGTTGTATTAGTCCATCTTGGATTTGGGTATCGTTGATGTCTTTTAGATAACGGTCATTGCCTTCAATAAGTCTATTCAGGGCATTCGTCAAAGCTGATAAGTCTAAATTTTTTGTATTCATCATCAAAATCTATTTTTTAACAAAGCTTCGTGTTTGTTTAAATGGCTAGTGTAGAACATTATCTGTTTAGCTTGCAAGGTAAAAGAATCGCATTCGTCAGTATTTTTAGGTTGAAAATTAAACGAAAAAAACTACAGCTATTTAATATGTGGCATTGATTTTTGGCGCCTCAACCTGGGATCAAGCCAGGGAGTTACGCATTAACAGGAATCCAGGCTCCCCAAATATTAATATAAATCAATAGCTTAAAGCCAAAAAACACGACTGTGTAATAAACTGTGTAATTAACAATTTTGTATCATTCTGATACAACAGAAGTTGATTTTTTATGATTGCATATTTTTAAAAAGTGATATCATCCTAAAATGAATAGTAAACATAAAAAAACATTTCTTTTGATTTATAAGGATCCACTTCAGGGCTCAATACCTTGGGATCAAATTGAATCTTTTTTAATTGCTATTGGTTGTACTGTTGTAAGTTCTGGAGGTTCGGCAATAACAATTGAAATGAATTCAATACGACTTAATGTACATCGACCCCACCCCAATCGTGATTCATTGAGATACAGAGTTAAAAGCGTTAGAGATTTTTTGGATAAATTGGAGATTAAGCCATGATTGCAAATGTAATGGAATATAAAGGCTACAAGGTAAGTATGGAGTTTGATGCAGAGGACAAG